>NZ_JBXWPN010000007.1:0-189242 GCF_059611885.1 Ruegeria sp. CDSA193
GTCTTGCCGTGGTCAACGTGCCCAATCGTGCCAATGTTGACGTGCGGCTTATTACGCTCAAACTTTTCCTTTGCCATGATGGCCTCCTTTATCGGTAATGAAGGGAGCCCGCTAATCGAGCTCCCTCAAATTTTCGCTTATGCGTATTTCGCCTGGATCTCGTCCGAGATGTTCTGCGGAACCGGATCGTAGTGGTCGAACTGCATGGTGAACTGGGCACGGCCCGACGACATCGAACGCAAGGTGTTGATGTAGCCGAACATGTTGGCCAGCGGCACAAACGCGTCAATCGCGATGGCGTTGCCACGGTTTTCCTGCCCGGAAACCTGTCCCCGACGCGATGTCAGGTCACCAATGATACCGCCGGTATATTCTTCCGGAGTGATCACTTCGACCTTCATGATCGGCTCAAGCAGTTTCGCACCCGCTTTGCGCATGCCTTCACGCATACCCATACGCGCCGCGATCTCAAAGGCGAGAACCGAAGAGTCCACGTCGTGGTATTTACCTTCGATCAGGGCAACCTTGAAGTCGATCACGGGGAAGCCAGCCAGCGGGCCGCTATCCATGACGGATCTGATGCCTTTTTCAACGCCCGGGATGTATTCCTTGGGCACCGAACCACCAACAACACGAGATTCGAACGAATAACCTTCGCCCGGCTCTGTTGGGGTGATGATCATCTTCACCTCGGCGAACTGACCCGAACCACCCGACTGTTTCTTGTGGGTGTAAACGATCTCGGCTTCGTGACCGATGGTTTCGCGATAGGCCACCTGCGGCGCACCAATATTCGCTTCAACCTTGAATTCACGCTTGAGACGGTCAATCAGGATGTCCAGGTGAAGTTCGCCCATGCCCTTCATGATGGTCTGACCCGATTCCAGATCAGTTTCCACACGGAAGGACGGGTCTTCGGCGGCCAAACGGCCCAGACCCTGGCTCATTTTTTCCTGGTCAGCCTTGGTCTTCGGCTCAACCGCGATCTCGATCACCGGATCGGGGAAGGTCATGGTTTCCAGAACCACCGGATCGCCGGTCGAACACAGAGTGTCGCCCGTGGTGGTGTCTTTCAGACCTGCCAGCGCAATGATGTCGCCCGCGAACGCTTCGGTGATTTCCTCACGTTCGTTCGAGTGCATCATCATCATCCGGCCGATACGCTCTTTCTTACCCTTGGTCGAGTTCAGAAGCGTGTCGCCCTTGGACAGAGTGCCCGAGTAGATGCGGGTAAAGGTCAGCGAGCCAACAAAGGGGTCGTTCATGATTTTGAACGCCAGACCAGAGAACGCCATATCATCATCCGCACGGCGGGCGATGTTACGGGTTTCTTCTTCGTCACCGGGTTTGAAGCCCATGTAATCGACAACGTCCAGCGGGCTGGGCAGATAGTCGATCACAGCGTTCAGCAGTGGCTGAACACCTTTGTTTTTGAACGCCGAACCACCCAGAACCGGAACAAACGCGATTTCCAGAGTACCTTTGCGCAACAGGGCGCGCAGGGTCGGAACGTCGGGCTCATTGCCTTCCAGGTATTCCATCATCGCGTCGTCGTCCATTTCGACGGCCGCTTCGACCATTTTACCGCGCCATTCGTCAGCCATGTCCTTCAGGCTGTCGCGGATCGGTGCTTTGACCCAGCTTGCGCCCAGGTCTTCGCCCTGCCACAGCCATTCTTCCATGGTGACCAGGTCGATCAGGCCTTCCAACTCGGTCTCTGCGCCGATCGGAATACCAACCGGAACAGCGCGTGCGCCGGTACGGTCTTCGATCATTGCAACGCAGTTGAAGAAGTCCGCGCCGATCTTGTCCATCTTGTTGACGAACACCATCCGTGGAACCTTATAGCGGTCAGCCTGACGCCACACGGTTTCGGTCTGAGGTTCAACACCGGCGTTTGCGTCCAGAACGCAGACGGCACCGTCGAGAACCGCCAGCGAGCGTTCAACTTCGATGGTGAAGTCAACGTGGCCGGGGGTGTCGATGATGTTCAGGCGGTGCTTGGGCGAGTCAGCAGTTACACCGTCTTCGGTGCGTTCCCAGAAAGTGGTCGTCGCAGCCGAGGTGATGGTGATCCCGCGTTCCTGCTCCTGCTCCATCCAGTCCATGGTGGCTGCACCGTCGTGCACCTCACCGATGTTGTGGGATTTGCCGGTGTAGTACAGGATGCGTTCCGAGCAGGTCGTTTTACCCGCATCAATATGCGCCATAATACCGAAGTTACGGTAATGGTTGAGTGTATATTCGCGTGCCATTTCAATAAGCCTCTGGAATTACCAACGGTAGTGGCTGAAGGCTTTGTTCGCCTCGGCCATCTTGTGGGTGTCTTCACGCTTCTTCACAGCGGTACCGCGGGACTGTACAGCGTCCAGCAGTTCACCGGCGAGGCGTTCTTCCATGGTGTTTTCGTTACGGCCACGCGCAGCAGTGATCAGCCAGCGGATGGCCAGTGCTTCGCGGCGCTCGGGGCGCACTTCGACCGGAACCTGATAAGTTGCACCACCAACCCGGCGCGAGCGAACCTCGACCGACGGTTTGATGTTGTCGAGTGCTTCGTGGAACACTTCGACAGGTGCGCGCTTGATCTTGCCTTCAACGCGGTCAAATGCGTTGTAGACGATGCGCTCTGCAACCGACTTTTTACCGTCGATCATCAGGTTGTTCATGAATTTGGTCAGTACCTTGTCGCCAAATTTGGCGTCAGGCAGGACTTCGCGTTTTTCGGCGGCGTGACGACGTGACATATCAGCCTCTCCTTCTTATTTGGGACGCTTCGCGCCGTACTTCGAACGACGTTGCTTACGGTCTTTGACGCCTTGGGTATCCAAAACACCACGCAGGATGTGATAACGGACACCGGGAAGGTCTTTTACACGGCCGCCACGGATCAGAACAACCGAGTGTTCCTGCAGGTTGTGGCTTTCACCGGGGATGTACGAGATCACCTCGAACCCGTTGGTCAGGCGCACCTTGGCAACCTTACGCATCGCCGAGTTCGGCTTTTTCGGTGTGGTTGTGTAAACACGTGTGCAGACGCCGCGTTTCTGCGGGCACTGCTCCAGGTGCATGGACTTCGAGCGTTTTACTTTCGGCTGCCGCGGCTTGCGGATCAGCTGTTGGATCGTTGGCATTCCGGTTATATCCCCGTTTTGCAACACACATGACATGCACGCGCGATGCGTGCGGTTAAATTCGCTGCGTTCGTGCGTCCACAAGCGCAAAACCCGCGAGCGTTCCCATTCCGAGGTGAACGTCGCGGTTTGTTATCAGAGGGCGCGAACGATAAAAGAGTTCGGGCCTTGACCAGTTCATTACTGAAATCGGTTTTGGGGCGGCCCCCGGTACCGAGATGTGGCGCGTAATAGGGGGAGTCGGACCCAGTGTCAACAGTACAGCTGATCCGTTCCACATCAGGCCGTTTCGCGCTGGAACCAAAGCTCATCCAGTCTTACCGCCCGTTGCAGGAACAGGTCCGTGCAGGCATAGTCAGCCCATTGGTCTGGACCACGGATGAATCATGCAAATACTTGGCCTGTGTCGTTTTTCCTATCCCGCCCATGGCGGCTTTCAGATCGAACACGAAACGATCGAGGACCGGCGCTCCTATCTGTATCAACCTGACCGGCTGGAAGAGCGGTTCCGCCTGTTCGAAACCACCTCTCTGCCCTGCATAAAAGAACAAACCGACGAGGATTTTCAGTTTCTCATCGTGACCGGGACATGCCTTCCAAACGAGGCGCGCGAGCGTCTTCATGACTTAACGGCCGGCATGCCTCAGGTCCAGATCATCGCACGCGAACCGAAGCGGCATCGCAGGCTTATGAAAGAGGTTCTGAATTCGGCGCGCACTGACCCGGCCGCCCCCTGCATCCAGTTCCGCCATGATGATGACGATGCGGTCTCGGTCGATTTCGTGGAACGCCTGCGCATCGCCGCAGATGAGGGTCAGGGCTTAATGCAGAACCACAGAACCGTTGCGATTGATTACAACCAGGGGTTCCTGGCCCGTTTCGATGCAGACGGCATCCGGGCCGCACAGGTGTATCAACCTTTGCTCGGGATCGGCTTTGCGATGTATTCCGCCGGGGGGTGTGAGCTGACGATCATGAACTTCGGCCACCATCGGATCGGGAATTTCATGCCCGTTATCAGCTATCCGGATGCACCTATGTGGGTCCGCACGCTTAACCAGTTCAACGATTCTCCGCATGCGCGAAACAGTAGGACCGAGCTGTCCCCCCTAACCTCTGAACAGGAAGGCGAATTCATCGCACGGTTCGCCATCGACCAGGACGCCGTTCGCCGCATTCATTCGGCAGATTGACGAGTCCTTTCACGGAACAGCATGAACATTCCTGCCCCAACCACTAAGGCCGCCCCCGCCATCGTAATCCTGTCGGGCCAGTCCCCAAATACGGCCCAGCCCAAACCCAACGCCCAGATCAGACTGGAATAACGAAACGGCGCGATAAAGCCGATCTCACCAGCGCGCATGACAATGACGCTGAACAAATATCCCGTCAGAACAAAGACCGCAGCACACGCTACCATCGAACCGGCGGCTGCCGGAACCGGAACCCAGCCCGAGACAGAGGTGACAAGAACCGCCGTCAATGTAATCGTCGCGGTTGTTGCCAGCGTTACTGCAAGTGATGGCACACGCACCGACATGCGTCGCGTAATCAAATCCCGGGCAGTTACCGAAGCAACTGCGATCAAAGCATATATCGCGTAGATGCTGAAACCGTCCGTGCCCGGGCGAACGATCAGCAACATACCGGCGAACCCGAAAACGATGGCAAGAATCCGACGCCAACCGATATACTCTTGAAAAAACAACGCGGCTCCAAGTGTTACGGTCAATGGCAAGGCCAGCAGAATGGCCGTCACGTTTGCCAACGGCATATGAAGCAGCGCGACCAAAAAGAAAATTGTCGCCAACAATTCGGCGAGACAACGTGCCGCGACCAACCACTTGTCATGACGCGGAAAGTTCAGATGCAACGCCCCATAATACCGTGCCAGAAGATACACCAGAATGGTCGCCAAAACCCCGCGGATGGCAACCATCTGAAACAGCGGCATCTGGGCTCCGGCGGCCTTGATCAAAGTGTCATTGATGGTGAAGGCAGCCATGCTGCCCATCATCAGCAAAGCACCCCTGAAATTCGGCGTCACTCTTTTTGAACTCCGCATTTGGCCACGAGGTGCATTTGGCGACGTTCAAGAAAGAGATGTCAATATGGCTCCGCCCGCCAATGCTCTGCTAGCATGGCATTTTCAATGGCGCTTCATGCAGCGCCCCACCCGAGCCTGAAATGAAAAGGCCCCGCGAAATCGCGGGGCCTGATCTTTGGAATGTAGGATCGCTTATTCGCGGCTTTCCGGTGTTTCCACCAGAACATCCAGCTCATCCCCGACCATATCGTCATCCATCATCGGCGCAGCCAGAGCAGCGGCGGCTTCGGCCTCTTCCCGGCGGGCTTCGATGACAACGTTGTCACGCGACTGCGCGACGCGCTGTACGCTTTGCGTTGCGCCACCGGTACCGGCAGGGATTAGACGACCGACGATGACGTTCTCTTTCAGGCCAACCAGCTTGTCTTTCTTGCCCTGAACCGAAGCCTCGGTCAGAACCCGTGTGGTTTCCTGGAACGACGCCGCCGAGATGAACGAACGCGTCTGCAGCGAGGCTTTGGTGATCCCCAAGAGGATCGGCTCGCCCTGAGCCGGACGTCCACCGCGGGCGAGGGTCTTCTCGTTGGCCGCGTCGAACTCCTGCTTGTCGACATGTTCGCCTTTCAGCAGGGTGGTGTCACCTGAATCCAGGATCTCCCACTTCTGCAGCATCTGGCGCACGATCACTTCGATGTGCTTGTCGTTGATCTTCACGCCCTGCAGACGATAAACATCCTGCACTTCGTCGATCATGTAATCCGCCAGCGCTTCGACACCCATGATGGACAGGATGTCATGCGGGGCCGGGTTACCGTCCATCAGGTATTCACCCTTCTGGATGAAGTCACCTTCTGCAACCGGGATGTGCTTACCCTTGGGCACCATATACTCGATGGTCTCCATGGACTCGTCAGCCGGTTCGATGCTGATGCGACGCTTGTTCTTGTAGTCGCGACCAAAGCGCACGTAACCATCGGCTTCTGCGATGATCGCGTGATCTTTCGGGCGACGGGCTTCGAACAGTTCGGCAACACGCGGCAGACCACCGGTGATGTCCTTGGTCTTGGCACCTTCACGCGGGATACGCGCGACAACTTCACCAGCTTCGATCTGCTGACCGTCTTCGATCGACAGGATCGCGTCCACCGACATCGGATAGTGAACCGGGTTGCCCGCATCGTTACGGACTGGTTCGCCATCTTCGCCAACCAGAATGATCTCAGGCTTGAGGTCGCTGCCTTTGGGGGCCGCGCGCCAGTCGATCACGATCTTCTGGGTCATACCGGTTGCATCGTCGGTCACGTCGCGGACAGCAATGCCCGAAACCAGATCAACATATTTCGCGGTACCGGACTTTTCGGCGATGATCGGCAGGGTGTAAGGATCCCATTCGAACAGCTTGTCGCCACGGTTCACCTTGGTGCCATCCTTGACGAACAGCTTCGAGCCATAACCCAACTTGTGGTTGGCACGCTCTTCGCCATGTTCGTCTTTGATCACCATCTTCATGTTCCGGCCCATGACCAGGCTTTCGCCCGCGGAATTGACCAGGATCTGCGGGTTCTCAAACGAAACGACACCGTCGTGGCTGGCTTCCTGGAACGACTGCTGACCACCTTGCGCAACACCACCGATGTGGAAGGTCCGCATTGTCAACTGCGTACCGGGTTCACCGATGGACTGGGCGGCGATGATGCCGACAGCCTCACCCGTGTTGACCATAGTACCGCGTGCAAGGTCACGACCGTAGCAGGTTGCACAGACGCCTTCCTCGGACTCACAGGTCAGAGGCGAACGGATGCGCATAGACGCAACAGCGGCCTCATCAATGATGTCGGCCATACGTTCGTCGATCAACTGACCTGCTGCGACCAGAACCTCATCGGTGCCGGGACGCAGAACGTCATCGGCAGAGACACGGCCCAGCACACGTTCGGCTAGCGAAGCAACAACTTCACCGTCGTTTACCGCGGCTTCCGCAGTGATCGCGCGCTCGGTTCCACAATCGAGCTCACGCACGATGCAGTCCTGTGCCACGTCCACCAGACGACGGGTCAGGTAACCCGAGTTCGCCGTTTTCAGAGCGGTATCCGACAGACCCTTACGGGCGCCGTGAGTCGAGTTGAAGTATTCAAGAACGGTCAGACCTTCCTTGAAGTTCGAGATGATCGGCGTCTCGATGATGTCACCGTTTGGTTTGGCCATCAGGCCGCGCATACCGCCCAGCTGTTTCATCTGAGTGACCGAGCCACGCGCGCCCGAGTGGGCCATCATGTAGACCGAGTTCGGTTCCTTTTCAGACCCGTCCTCTGCCCGATCCGAAGATGAGATCGTGCTCATCATCGCTTCGGTTACACGATCGTTACACTTCGACCAGGCATCAACAACTTTGTTGTACTTTTCACCCTGAGTGATCAGGCCGTCCATGTACTGCTGTTCAAAATCCTTCACCTGACTACGGGTTTCATCGACGATGCCCCATTTGTCATCCGGGATCACCATGTCGTCCTTACCGAACGAGATACCGGCGCGGAACGCTTCCTTGAAGCCCATCGACATGATCTGGTCACAGAAGATGACCGACTCTTTCTGACCGCAGTAACGGTAGACGGTGTCGATCACTTGCTGCACTTCTTTCTTCCGCAGCAAACGGTTGACCAGTTCGAACGGCGCCTTGTTGTTCATCGGCAGCAGAGCACCCAGGCGCACTCGGCCCGGAGTGGTTTCAAACCGCTGTTGAACTTCATTGCCTTCACTGTCGATCTGAGTAATCCGCGCAGTGATCTTAGTGTGCAGATGCACTTCACCGGCGTCCAGCGCGTGCTGAACTTCGTCGATCGAGCCAAAGACCTTGCCTTCGCCTGGCATACCTTCGCGTTCCAGGGTCACATAGTACAGACCCAGGATCATATCCTGCGACGGAACGATGATCGGCGCGCCGTTTGCTGGCGACAGAACGTTGTTCGTCGACATCATCAGAACGCGGGCTTCCAGCTGGGCCTCAAGGCTCAGCGGGACGTGTACGGCCATCTGGTCACCGTCGAAGTCGGCGTTAAAGGCCGAACAGACCAACGGGTGCAGCTGGATGGCTTTACCTTCGATCAGAACCGGTTCAAACGCCTGAATGCCAAGACGGTGCAGTGTCGGCGCACGGTTCAGCATGACAGGGTGTTCGCGGATCACCTCGTCGAGGATATCCCACACTTCGGGACGCTCTTTCTCGACCAGTTTCTTCGCCTGCTTCACGGTCGAAGACAGACCCTTGGCTTCAAGGCGCGAATAGATGAACGGCTTGAATAGTTCCAGCGCCATCTTTTTGGGCAGACCACACTGGTGCAGCTTGAGTTCCGGACCGGTCACGATGACCGAACGGCCCGAGAAGTCGACGCGCTTACCCAGAAGGTTTTGACGAAAGCGACCCTGCTTACCCTTCAGCATGTCCGAAAGCGATTTCAGCGGACGCTTATTGGCGCCGGTGATCACGCGGCCACGACGGCCATTGTCGAACAGAGCATCGACGGATTCCTGCAGCATCCGCTTTTCGTTGCGGACGATGATGTCAGGTGCGCGCAGTTCGATCAGACGCTTCAGACGGTTGTTCCGATTGATGACGCGGCGATACAGATCGTTCAGATCCGAAGTCGCAAAACGGCCACCATCCAGCGGAACCAGAGGACGCAGTTCCGGCGGAATGACCGGAATTACAGTCATCACCATCCACTCAGGCCGGTTGCCCGACTCGAGGAAGGATTCAACAACCTTCAGACGCTTGATGATCTTCTTGGGCTTCAGTTCACCGGTTGCTTCGGCCAGATCAGCACGCAGCTGTTCGGCTTCGGCTTCTAGATCGATCTGGGCCAGCATCTCACGGATAGCTTCGGCACCGATGTTCGCGGTGAACGCGTCCATGCCATAGGCATCCTGCGCGTCCATGAACTCTTCTTCGGTCAGCATCTGACCATAGGAGAGGTCGGTCAGACCGGGCTCGATGACGACATAGTTTTCAAAGTACAGAACGCGTTCCAGATCGCGCAGCGTCATGTCCAGCATCAGACCGATGCGGGACGGCAGCGATTTCAGGAACCAAATGTGTGCGACGGGCGCGGCCAGCTCGATATGACCCATACGCTCGCGGCGGACTTTCTGCAGGGTGACTTCCACACCGCATTTCTCGCAGACAACGCCGCGATATTTCATCCGCTTATATTTACCGCACAGACATTCGTAATCTTTGATCGGGCCAAAGATACGCGCGCAGAACAGACCGTCACGTTCGGGTTTGAACGTCCGGTAGTTGATGGTTTCGGGTTTCTTGATCTCGCCATAAGACCAAGAGAGGATCCGTTCCGGGCTGGCCAATGAGACCTTGATCTCGTCAAAGACCTTAGGCGGCGTCAGCGGGTTGAACGGGTTATTGGTAATTTCCTGGTTCATTTTGCGTCCTTACAAATTGGGATGGGATGAGTTTGGGGCGTTACCGCCCCTACTCTTCCTCCGCATCCAGGAGTTCCATATTCAGGCCGAGGCCACGGACTTCTTTCACCAGAACGTTAAACGATTCCGGTACGCCCGCTTCAAAGTTATCCTCGCCCTTGACGATCGACTCATAGACCTTGGTCCGGCCGGCGACGTCATCCGATTTAACGGTGAGCATCTCCTGCAGGGTGTAGGCGGCGCCGTAAGCTTCCAGAGCCCAGACTTCCATCTCACCAAAGCGCTGACCACCGAACTGCGCCTTACCACCCAGCGGCTGCTGGGTAACCAGGCTGTACGGCCCGGTTGAACGCGCGTGGATTTTGTCATCCACAAGGTGGTGCAGTTTCAGCAGGTACTTGATGCCCACGGTCACCGGACGTGCAAACTGCTCACCCGTACGACCGTCGAACAGAACCGACTGACCGCTTTGCGAGAAGCCCGCGCGCACCAGAGCGTCATTGACGTCTGCCTCTTTGGCGCCATCAAAGACCGGAGTCGCGATCGGAACACCACGGGTCACGTTGCCCGCAGCCTCGATCAGGTGACCCTCGTCCATGCCAGTGATGCCTTCTTCATAGACATCGTCGCCATAGGCCAGCTTCATTGCTTCGCGAACCGGGGTCAGGTCGCCAGAGCGGCGATATTCACCCAGCGCGTCGTCGATGTTCAGACCCAGACCGCGCGCGGCCCAACCCATGTGGGTTTCAAGGATCTGACCAACGTTCATACGCGAAGGAACACCCAGCGGGTTCAGACAGAAGTCAACCGGCGTACCATCGGCCAGGAACGGCATGTCTTCCATCGGAACAACCTTGGAAATCACACCTTTGTTCCCGTGACGACCGGCCATCTTATCGCCCGGTTGCAGCTTGCGCTTCACGGCGATGAAGACTTTGACCATCTTCATCACACCCGGCGGCAGGTCGTCGCCGCGACGAACCTTCTCGACCTTGTCTTCGAAACGGGCGTCCAGAGCACGCTTTTGCACTTCGTACTGCTCATTCAGAGCCTCAACGATCTGTGCGTCCTGCTCATCTTCCAGCGCCAGCTGCCACCACTGACCACGGGTCAGGGTTTCCAACAGGTCCTCGGTGATCACCGACCCTGGCTTGACGCCTTTCGGGCCTTTGACCGCGGTTTTACCCATGATCAGGCCTTGCAGGCGCGCATAGATGTTGCGGTCCAGGATCGCCAGCTCATCGTCCCGGTCACGGGCCAGACGTTCGACTTCTTCCCGCTCGATCTGCAGCGCACGCTCGTCTTTCTCGACGCCGTGACGGTTGAAGACGCGGACCTCAACGACCGTACCGTAATCGCCTGGCTTCACGCGCAGCGAAGTGTCGCGCACGTCAGATGCTTTTTCGCCAAAGATGGCGCGCAGCAGCTTTTCTTCCGGGGTCATCGGGCTTTCGCCCTTCGGAGTGATCTTGCCGACCAGGATATCGCCCGGTTCAACATCCGCGCCGATGTAAACGATGCCCGCCTCGTCGAGGTTACGCAGCGCTTCTTCACCGACATTCGGAATATCGCGGGTGATCTCTTCCGGACCCAGCTTGGTGTCACGGGCGGCGACTTCAAATTCCTCGATATGGACCGAGGTAAAGACGTCGTCACGCGCAATACGTTCCGAGATCAGGATCGAGTCTTCGTAGTTGTAACCGTTCCAGGGCATGAACGCGACGACCACGTTCTTACCCAAGGCCAGTTCACCCATATCGGTCGACGGACCATCAGCAATGACTTCGCCCTTCTGGACGGTGTCACCCACTTTGATCAGCGGACGCTGGTTGATGCAGGTGTTCTGGTTCGAACGCTGGAATTTGCGCAGACGATAGATGTCAACGCCAGCGTCGCCCAGTTCCAGATCCTCAGTCGCGCGGATAACGATACGCTGGGCATCGACCTGGTCGATGATACCGGCGCGTTTCGCCTGAATCGCAGCACCTGAGTCAATCGCAACCTTTTCCTCGATTCCGGTACCAATCAGCGGTGCCTCGGCCCGCAGCAGCGGAACCGCCTGACGTTGCATGTTCGAGCCCATTAGAGCGCGGTTAGCATCGTCATTTTCAAGGAACGGGATCAGCGATGCAGCAACCGATACCAGCTGTTTTGGGCTGACGTCGATCAGGTCCACATTCTCGCGCGGGGCCAGAGTGTAGTCACCTGACTGGCGGGTCGAAACCAGATCGTTGATGAACTTGCCATCCGTATCCAGTGTCGCGTTCGCCTGTGCCACTGTGTGACGCATTTCCTCGGTCGCGGACATGTAGTGAACCTCATCAGTCACCTCGGCGTCTTTGACGACACGGTACGGTGTTTCGATGAAGCCATACTTGTTCACACGGGCAAAGGTCGCCAGCGAGTTGATCAGACCGATGTTCGGGCCTTCCGGCGTTTCAATCGGGCACATCCGGCCATAGTGTGTCGGATGAACGTCGCGCACCTCAAAGCCCGCACGCTCGCGTGTCAGACCACCGGGGCCAAGCGCCGAGAGACGGCGTTTGTGGGTGACTTCCGACAGCGGGTTGGTCTGGTCCATGAACTGCGACAGCTGCGACGAGCCGAAGAATTCGCGGACAGCAGCAGCAGCCGGTTTCGCATTGATCAGGTCCTGCGGCATGACGGTGTCGATCTCGACCGACGACATACGCTCTTTGATCGCGCGCTCCATGCGCAGCAGGCCAACGCGGTACTGGTTTTCCATCAGTTCGCCGACCGAACGCACACGACGGTTGCCGAGGTGGTCGATATCGTCGATGTCCCCTTTGCCGTCGCGCAGTTCAACCAGCGCCTTGATGCAGGCCACGATGTCTTCGCGGCGCAGGGTGCGCAGTGTATCGGGCGCATCCAGAGCCAGACGCATGTTCATCTTTACACGGCCAACGGCGGACAGGTCATAGCGCTCGCTGTCAAAGAACAGCGTTTCGAACAGCGCCGAGGCCGCTTCGACGGTGGGCGGCTCACCCGGGCGCATGACGCGATAGATATCCATCAGCGCTGTGTCGCGGCCCATGTTCTTGTCTGCAGCCATGGTGTTGCGCATGTAGGGGCCGACATTGATGTTGTCGATATCCAGAACCGGAATATCGGTGACGCCCGCGTCGATCAGCTCTTTCGCGGTGCCTCCGATCAGCTCGCCGTCTTTGTCGTATTCCAGCGTCAGCTCATCACCAGCTTCGACATAGATCGCGCCGGTTTCTTCGTTGATGATGTCCTTGGCGACAAACTTCCCGACGATGTGATCGAACGGAACCAACAGCTCGGTGACGTTGCCTTCATCGATCAGCTTCTTGACCGCGCGCGGGGTGACTTTCTTGCCCGCTTCGGCAATCACTTCACCGGATTTGGCGTCGATCAGGTCATAGGTCGGACGCGTACCGCGTGCACGCTCGGGGAAGAACGGTGCAATCCAGCCCTTCTTCTTGTCCAGCTTGTACGACACCGTGTTGTAATAGGCGTCCATGATCGCTTCTTGATCCAGACCCAGCGCATACAGCAGGGTTGTCACAGGCAGTTTGCGGCGACGGTCGATACGGGCGAACACGATGTCCTTGGCGTCGAACTCAAAGTCCAGCCAGCTGCCGCGATACGGGATGATGCGGCAGGCGAACAACAGCTTGCCCGAGGAATGGGTCTTGCCCTTGTCGTGGTCAAAGAACACACCGGGCGAACGGTGCATCTGGGACACGATCACACGCTCGGTACCGTTCACAATGAACGTCCCGTTTGGTGTCATCAGGGGCATATCCCCCATGAACACGTCCTGTTCCTTGATGTCTTTGACCGACTTGGCGCCAGTGTCCTCGTCGACATCAAACACGATCAGACGCAGAGTGACTTTCAGCGGCGCGCTGTAGGTCATGTCGCGCTGCATGCACTCTTCGACGTCGTATTTGGGTTTTTCCAAATCGTATTTCACGAACTCCAGAACGGAGGTTTCGTTGAAATCCTTGATCGGGAAAACCGACTGGAACACGCCTTTGATGCCTTCGCCGTCTGTCGGCACATCTGCATCGCCGGAGCGCAGGAATAGATCATAAGAAGATTTTTGCACCTCAATGAGGTTCGGCATCTCCAGCACTTCGCGGATTTTGCCGTAATATTTCCGAAGACGTTTCTGGCCAAGGAACGATTGAGCCATGTCAGATGTCACCTTTCGATGTTCTCAGCGGACAAAGACACCGTCGGGCCCCGGTGCCTTGCACATTAGAGACAACACGTCCGGATCAATTCGTGGCCACCGTCCCGAATGGCAGCCTCCCGATCCATGAACCGCGTCTTAGAAAACACCCCAATCCATGAGGTCCTTTCTAAGACAGGTTCGGCTGGACCCGGATTTCTCCGGGACCAGCCAAATTTCCGGCGCATCTGCGATGCACCAAAAGACTGACTTAGGCCAGTTCGACCTCGGCGCCAGCTGCTTCCAGCTTGCCTTTGATGTCTTCGGCTTCGTCTTTCGACACAGCTTCTTTGATCTTGCCGCCAGCCTCGACCAGTTCTTTGGCTTCTTTCAGGCCCAGACCGGTAATGCCGCGAACTTCTTTGATCACGTTGATTTTCGAAGCGCCGGCGTTCTTCAGAACGACGTCGAATTCGGTTTTTTCTTCCTCAGCTGCGCCACCGGCGTCGCCACCGGCTGCCATGACAACCGCGCCGCCAGCTGCGGGCTCGATGCCATATTCGTCTTTGAGGATGGTTTTCAGTTCTTGTGCTTCCAGCAGGGTCAGACCCACGATGCTTTCTGCGAGTGCTTTCAGATCAGCCATTTTATCAGCTCTTTCCGTTTACAGTGTGTGTTCCAACGTCAGGGTGGCTACCCTACGCAGATCATTCAGTGCCAACCGCTTACGCAGCTTCCGCCTTCTCTTCGATGGTGGAAAGGATGCTTGCGATGTTGCTTGCAGGTGCGCCAATTGCGCCAGCGATGTTCGAAGCAGGTGCGCCCAGCATGCCCGCGATAGTAGCAATAAGCTCCTCGCGCGAAGGCATTTTGGACACGGCTTCAACGCCGGCACGATCCAGAGCGTTCTCACCCATTGCACCGCCAAGAATTTCGAACTTTTGGTTCTCTTTGGCGTAGTCCTGGGCCACTTTGGCTGCTGCCACAGGGTCCTCAGAATAGGTCAGAACGGTCATCCCCGTCAGCAGGTCGGCAATGCTTTCACATGGCTTTCCGTCGAGGGCGATTTTGGCGAGCCTGTTCTTGGCAACACGCACGGCACCACCCGCGTCACGAGCACGTGCGCGAAGGTCCTGCATCTCGGCAACTGTCAGACCGGCGTAGTGTGCAACCACTACGACGCCAGAGCTTTCGAAGATTTGGCCGAGCTCGTCGACCACTTTCTCTTTCTGGGCTCTATCCACAGTTTTCTCCAAGTTAGGGGTGATATCTCACCCCGGCTCATATTTGCCGCAGCTTACGCTCCGGCGTTCAGGTCCGTTGCTACGGGATTAGCCAAAATTCGCCCGAGGATCGAAGCCCTCAGAATTCTTTGGTCTTACCCGTCTCAGGCAGGGAATTAAGGGGCCAGATGACACCACCCACCGTCTTGGACGAAACAAAATAAAGCGCACGACGAATCGCACGCTTTACTTCGCAGCTCTCTTTATGGCAGTTACGCCGGGTTTCCAAGGGGTAAATTGGGCAGAAACCGGAAATGATCGAGCAGCGCAGCTGGCACCGGAACAGTGTCCTAGATTGACATGTTCCATGCGCTGAGGTCCAGTCTGGCTAAGCCCCTTTCTTCTTAGGTATCCATCCCTGAATGCTGACCCTCACCACAGACGAATACGAACGCGCGCGCGGCTTTGTTCAGGAGTTCCTGGATCAAACGCCCGAGGATGGACCGGCGGGTTTCGAATGCGTCTATCGTTCTCATGATTTTGCGGGCTCGCGTATAGTGCTCAGGGTCCGGGGTGCGCGCCGGGACTATGCCCTAAAGGTCGATACGGAATCGCCCGGGACGGGACGTTTGCGCGATGAGTTTGACATGCTCGGAAAGCTGACCGCCCATTTTGCACGATACGAATCTGCGGGGGTTGTCGACCCGGTTTACATATCACCGGGTGATGCGTTTTTTGTGACGCAGTTTATTGACCGCCCCACCGCTGCGGATCTTATCCATAACAGCCCGGATGACGACCAGATCGGCCGCATCTATCGGCGCGCCGGATCGTGGCTGAACGATTTGCACAGCTTTCAGCCCGTCAAGACCTATGATTTCCGCCCTAGCTGGATGATCGACAGGCTTCAGGCTTTGCTACGTCTTGCCCCGGACACAGCACAGCTCCGGGGGCGGAATATGGTCCAGCATCTGACCGACGAGGCATTACAGCTAAAAGGCACCCCTGAACTGCTGGTCCTTGCACACGGAGATTGTCACAGTCAAAATCTGATCGTCGGGCATGGCGAAATGATCGGCCTGGATTTTACCGAAACGCGGGAAAAGCTAGCTTTGTATGATATTGTCGACTTTCTAAAGTCCGATATCTTTCGCGATGGCACTGATGATCAGGTTGATCAAAGCGGCATCCTGAAAACAAACAAAGACATGTTCTTTCGCAAATATCGCCATCCAATTCAGATGGACGTTCTGGATATGTGCATGCGCGCACGTCTAGTGATGGATTGGCTGGACTTATGGCGATTGGACAGATCCTGCAGCGAATACGAGAGCTTTCGCAGAGACCGCCTGAACCTGCGCCTGCAAGCCGTGTATGAGTGAGGCTGAAAAAGAAAGACCCGAACAGCCTTCACCGTTCGGGTCCAATCATTTTAGCTGTAAGCTAGGGACTTATTCGCCCGCAGCAGCAGCCACATCCAGAGTCACGCCTGGGCCCATGGTCGAGCTCAGCGCGATTTTCTTCATGTAAGTGCCTTTGGCGCCTGTTGGCTTGGCTTTGGCAACAGCGGTCACAAATGCACGAACGTTTTCTGCCAGTTTGGCTTCGTCGAAGGACGCTTTGCCAACGCCAGCGTGCACAACGCCGCCTTTTTCAGCTTTGAACTGAACTTCGCCGCCTTTGGCTGCTTCTACGGCCGCTTTCACGTCCATGGTCACAGTGCCAACCTTGGGGTTCGGCATCAGGTTGCGGGGGCCCAGAACTTTACCAAGACGACCAACGATGGGCATCATGTCCGGGGTTGCTATGCAACGATCGAATTCAATGGTGCCGCCCTGAATGGTTTCCATCAGATCTTCTGCACCAATGATATCCGCCCCTGCTTCTTTCGCTTCGTCAGCCTTGGGGCCACGAGCGAATACAGCAACGCGCATTGTTTTACCGGTGCCATTCGGCAGGCCAACAACGCCACGAACCATCTGGTCCGCGTGACGGGTGTCAACGCCCAGGTTCAGAGCGATTTCGATGGTCTCATCGAATTTCGAAGTTGCGTTGGCTTTGACCAGGGCAACTGCTTCTTCGACCGACAGGTTTTCCTTGCCAGCGACAGCTTCGCGCGCAGCGCGGGTACGTTTACCGAGTTTTGCCATCTTACTTCACCTCGATGCCCATAGAGCGGGCCGAGCCCAGGATGATCTGCATTGCGCCTTCGACGTCGTTGGCGTTCAGATCTTTCATTTTGGCTTCGGCGATTTCGCGAACCTGCTTCGAGGTCACGGATGCCACGGTCTCACGACCTGGGTTTTCCGCACCACGGGGGCGATTACGCTTGCCAACCGGCTTCAGACCAGCTGCTTTCTTCAGGTAATAAGACGCTGGTGGCGTCTTGATGTCCATGGTGAAGGACTTGTCCTGATAATAGGTGATCACGGTCGGGCAAGGCGCGCCTTGCTCCATGTCTGCGGTCTTGGCGTTGAACGCCTTGCAGAATTCCATGATGTTGATGCCGCGCTGACCCAGCGCCGGACCAACTGGCGGCGACGGGTTCGCCTGACCTGCAGGAACCTGCAGTTTCATTGTACCAGCAAGCTTCTTGGCCATTTGGTTTTCCTTTCAACGTAGGTGAAACGCGTTCCACCCGGTTTATGTTGCGTGGTCCGATCCGGGATCGCGATCCCGGTAATCTCCCACGAGAGAATCTCGCCCAAAGACGATAGAGGCGGCATGTACAGGGGAACGGAAGTATTGGCAAGGGTTTGAATCACGGCCTGAAGCAGCCACATCGAACCCAAACTGACCCTCGCTCCAAAGCTAAGCAACAGCAAAACAGCATCTGTCATCGCCCAATGATATTGCACAGGCTACATGCACAACCTTGCGGGCTATCAGAGCAACTTAGCAGCCGCCATAGTTCTTGTTTCCACTCGCCGTGATTGTGTAGGTTCCGCCTCTTGGACCCGTGTAGCATCGTGAGGTCACACGCCTAATGCTGGCAACCGGTCGGCGGTACGAAGATACTTTCCTGATCTGAGCACCCCACTCACACGCGAGACCATCGCCATCAAGATCCAAATTATGTGGATCAGATACAGGTCCACCAGACGCTAAGAAGAACCTCTGCGCTGCTGCGCCATTCGGAAAGCCATCACAATCATAGTCAACCCCTGCTGCCTCGGATGAAAACGGTCGCTCGTAGGATTTGGTCCCAGCTGTAGACAGGCTGTACTGACCATAATTGCTATAACCACATTGGTCTACTTTTCGAGCAGCCAGCTCTGCTTCGATCATCAGTTTCCCCCGCAATGTCGTACTTGGGAGCCGATATGCGGAACACAGCTCTGCGGACGATGCGCGCGCTACTTTCGAGGACAACACTTCGGGTGACAAAACATCAGCGGTACACGCAGCTAAAATCAAGAAAACAAAATAGATGAACGCACGCATGAAAAACGCCTTGTGGTCACTTTTTTGAAAAAAACATTCGGTCAAATCAATAGGGCAGTTTTGTACCAACCCAGATCATCAATGTAAACGTTCAGCCATCCAAGATGCCGCACTGACTAGGGCAATGCGGCCCCTCAAAATCCACCGAATAAATTTTGCCTCCTGCCTCTGGTCATCCACGCCCTCGACAATCCCGTCGAAATCCACGAATGGACCAGAGTAGGCCGTGACCTTCTCGCCGATTTCGAACGAGATCATCAGCTTGGGCGCTTCGCCACCTCGCTGAGTGATGTAGAAAACCTGGTGCACCTCTGCCTTGCTTGCCAGTTGTCGCGCAAAGGCAAATCAGGACTGTGTGATTGCCAATATCCCAAGCGCGATCAGGCTGGCCCAGCCGATGCGGTGGAGAAAGCGCGGCTCTTTCAGGACGAGCGCGGCAAGGACTACGGATACCGGAATCGAGGCCTGCCGGACCGCGCTGACAGGTGCGGCCTCGGCGCCTAACTGGAAAGCTTTCAGGATAAAAAGATAGGATAGATAGGACGCAACCCCCGCGAATACGATCCGCCACGGGGCGAGTGTCCAGCCTCGTACCACGCCTAGAAATGGGGTCAACATATGGCGATCTTCCCAGGCCCGGATGCCGGCAAGGGTCGCTGTCACCAGGATATAGCAGTAGAACAGGAAAGGCGCGGGCGTTGTTTTTTGCATAGCGTTTGCGTCGCTCAGCGAATAGGCGGCCGAGCCCAGCATCGCCATGACAGCCAGCGCAAAAGCCTTGTGATCATGCAGCAATCCGCCCGGCGATTTCTGGATCATCAGGCTGCCCATCAGGACCAGCGAAATCCCCACAAGGATGAGCCACGAATACTGCTGATCCAGCGCAAGCCAGCTAAATGCAACGATGGCAATCGGCGAGGACCGGATGATCGGATAATACACCGAAAGGTTGCCCCGGCGCAGGGCTGAAAGCGTGCCATAGTAATAAAAACTCAACCCCAGGGAAGAAACCAGCACCAGAGGCCAGACCTCGCGGCTGACGGTCAGGGGTTGGCCGACCAGTCGAGCGTGAAGCGCCGCAAGAATGACCCAGGTCAGCGCTACACCGACATAACAGGACACCGGATGCGCCGTGTCTTTCAACAACAGATCCCGCAGCGGATGTGTCGCCGCCGAAATCAGAACAAGAACAATCAGGCCAAGTTCCATATCTCAGGTCTGATGAAGCGGATTGCGCTGCAGAAAGGTGTTATAGTGCACAGTCATCTGGTCGTCCGCGATCTGCACAACACCATAGGCTGGCGGTTCATCACAGAATTCCCCGTCAACACTGTCGGCAGTCAGAGGGATTTGGTGATTGAGGCTGGGCAGGCTGGTGAACGGGATGCCACGCCAGTTCACATAGGTCATGCGATGGACATGCCCATAGAAGACGTGGCGAATGTTACGCCCGTGACCGAGTGTTTCAAAAAACACTTCGGCTTCGACCAGGCGGATGTCGTCCACATAGGGAATGCCGATGTCAAAAGGCGGGTGGTGCATGAACAAATAGCAGGGCTTATCCCCCGCCGAGATCAGCTGTTCTTTCAGCCAATTCAAGCGCAAGGTGCACAGCTGGCCTTCATGCATATCCGCACCGTCTTTTGTCGTATCCAGAAAGATAAACTTTCCCGCGTCGGTCTCGATGCTGTGCTGAACAAAGCCATTTGAATCCACAGGGTCATCCGTAAAGACCGTTCTGAAAACCTTACGATCATCATGGTTGCCGATCATCAGGTGACAAGGAAGCTGGAAACCGTCCAGATGTGACTTGAGCACCTGATAGGCTTCAGCCCTTCCAAACTCGGCCAGGTCGCCGGATATCACGCAAAACGCTGCATCCGAATGCCATTTGGCGATATCCTCAAGGCAACGGGCAAATTGGGTCGAAGGAACGCCGCCATTCAGGTGCCCGTCTTGGTCAACAAGGTGGATATCTGTGATATGTATGAATTTCATCTACCTGCCCACTTGCCTTGCATGGTTGTCCAAATATGCCAGGCGGCCGGGTTCCATCCCGATTGGTTACGACAAAGATTATCCCGATTTCGACAGATCAGTTCCGCCCTGAATTGCCCAGGTCTGATAACGGGCTGAAGGCTACAAAACAAGAAACGCCGCAGTGCCCAAGGCAACGCGGCGTTGTCAAATTTCGCTAATTGGAAATTAGCTTTGTTTGGTGACCTGAGTGAAGTCCAGCTCGACCGGGGTTTCCCGACCAAAGATCGAGACCGAGACCTTCAGCTTCTGGTTATCGTCATCCACACCTTCGACCATGCCGTCGAAATCCTCGAACGGACCGTCATTCACCTTGACCTTCTCGCCAATTTCGAACGAGATCATCAGCTTGGGCGCTTCTTCGCCTTCCTGGACACGGTTGAGGATCTGGTTCACCTCGGCATCGCGCATCGGCATCGGGCGGCCTTGCGGGCCCAGAAAACCAGTGACCCGGTTGATCGAGTTGACCAGGTGATACCCTTGATCCGACATTTCCATATGCACCAGCACGTAACCTGGCATAAAGCGACGTTCGGTTGTGACTTTCTTGCCCCGGCGAACTTCGATCACCTCTTCGGTGGGCACCAGAACTTCGTCAATGTCATCCTCAAGGCCCTGCTCGGCCACCGACGTGCGGATCTGCTCTGCGATCTTCTTTTCGAAATTCGAAAGAACGCTGACCGAGTACCACCGTTTCGCCATGAACCTGTCGTCCTTGTTTGCCTTCGGCTGTATTCCATCTACCGGAAAAGCCGTTATTGAAAATCTGTCGCGTCACCCGGAATAAAAAGCGGCGCACAGCCCGAATCGCCGCACGCCCATTCCGAATAGTACCGCGTCACCTACTCTGACATCGCAAGCTGTGCAAGGGGGCAGCGACGTTTCCGCCCTGCCTGGCCCGGTTTAACCGAACATGCCCAGAATCAGCTGCAGGCCACCACGAATACCAAGATCGACCAGCGCAAAGAACACAGCCGTCAGTGCTGCCATGATGAACACCATGACCGTGGTCAGCAACACCTCGCGGCGGGTTGGCCAGACGACCTTTGAAACCTCGGCACGGACCTGCTGAATGAACTGGATCGGATTCATAGTTGCCATTTGGCTTTGTTCTCTCTGCTAGCGGATGGGCCGGACATAACCGGGCATTGAGGCAATTTCAAGGGGGCCGTCAGGGCTTGGGCTTATCGTCCCATTCGTCGCTTAGAATGCGGCGCGCATCGCCTTCGGGGTCGTCATACTGGTTCGACCGAACGGTATAGATGAACGCAAACAGGCCAACCCCTCCCAATAGCAGGGAAATCGGTATGAGATAGGCCAGAACTTCCATTCAGATCACCTTAGCCGCAGCGCGTTCAGAGAAACGGTAATGGACGAGGTCGACATTGCCAATGCCGCGATCAGCGGCGTGGCTAGGCCCGCAACCGCCAGTGGCACTGCAATGATATTATAGATGGTTGCAATACGGAAGTTCTCGCGAATCCGTTTCGTTGCCTTAACCGCGGTATCGCAGGCACCCGCAATCGGCGACAGGTCGTTACCCAACAGCACGATATCGGATGCCACGCGCGCAGCATCTAGCGCCGAGGCCGGTGAAATCGACACATGCGCCGCGGCCAGCGCCGCCGTGTCGTTCAGCCCGTCACCAACCATCAGGACGTGGCAGCCTTGATCCCGCAGGCTTTGCACATGGGTTGCCTTGTCCTGCGGCAGGGCCTGCGCAATCCATGTCTCAATCCCCAGCTTACCGGCCAGCGTCTCAACCGCGCCTTGCGTATCGCCCGAGATCAAAATGACCTTTTTCCCCTCATCGCGAAACGCCTGAACCGCCTCAGCCGCACCAGCACGCAATGTGTCCGAGAACAAGAACACTGAAGGCGCCCGCCCTGCTAACGACAGCCAGGCCGCAGTTTGTTCAGCCTCTTGCCCACCGGTCCATTCGGCGCGTCCCAGACGCACGGGATGGTCCTGAAAGATGCCTTCGGTGCCGTACCCCGGAACCTCATAGATCCCCTCGACATTTGCGGGCGTGACCCCCGCTTGACGGGCAGCCTGCGCCAGCGCAACAGAGAGCGGGTGCGACGAGGCCTCGGCCAGTGCCAGTGCAATTTCCAGATCGCCGGGCGCATGATCCGCAAGATTGGTCAGCTCCGGCGTTCCCGAGGTCAGTGTTCCCGTCTTGTCGAACACAACCGTATCCACCTCGGCGAGGCGTTCCAGCGCTGTGGCGTGTTTGATCAGCATCCCCTTGCGGAACAACCGGCCCGAGGCCGCCGTCGTCACCGCCGGTACGGCCAGACCCAGCGCACAGGGGCAGGTGATGATCAGCACCGCTGCTGCGATATTCAGCGCGGTGCGGATATCGCCGGAATAGATATACCAGCCCAGAAAGCTCAGCGCCGACAGGATATGCACGCCCGGTGCATAAAGCTTGGCTGCCTTATCCGCCAGCGAAGTATAACGCGACCGCCCAGATTCCGCGATGGCCACAAGATCGGCCATGCGGTGCAGCGAGGTATCCTCACCCACGGCTGTCGCCCGTACGGTCAATGGACCCGTTAAATTTACCTCGCCAGCACTGACCGTCAGACCGGTTTCCGCAAATACCGGCAAGGTTTCACCCGTCAGCAGCGATCGGTCGAGCTCGGATTGCCCGGAAACGATTTCGCCATCCACCGGCATTCGGCCTCCGGGACGTACCAGGATCAGATCACCCACGCTCAGCGTTGCGACGGGCACCTCAACTTCTTGACCATCGGCCAGCCTGATCGCGCGCGGAACTTCCAACGCGGTCAACTCCTCGGCTGCGGATCGGGCGGCGGCGCGGGTACGGTAATCCAGATAGCGACCGGCCAGCAGAAAGAACGTCAGGGTCAGGGCGGCGTCAAAATAGGCGTGCTCACCACTCAGCGCGGTTTCCCACAGCGATGTGGCCAATGCCAACAGGATTGCCAACACGATCGGCACATCCATATTCAGGCGACCGACGCGCAAGGCGCTCCAGGCATTGGCAAAGAAGGGCTGCGCCGAAAACGCGATCGCAGGCAAAGCAATCGCTGCCGAAATCCAGTGGAACATGTCGCGCGTTGCATCGGTTGCCCCTGACCAGACAGAGACAGACAGCAACATTACATTCATCGAGGCAAAACCAGCCACCGCCAACCGCATCAACAGGTCGCGACCAGCTTTGTCGGACTGCGTGGCAGACAGGGATCCAGGGTCCAGCTCGTGCGCCTCAAAGCCTACGCGTTCAAGCACCGGGATCAGATCGGCGGCCCGCAGATCGGGCGCGGCTTTGACCATCGCGCGTTTCAAGGTCAGGTTCACGCGCGCGTCCTCGACCCCGGGCTGGGCATTCAATTCACGCTCGACCGTGGCAATACAGGCCGAGCAGTGAATTCCCGGCAATGACAGCGCGATCTGCACATCCTGCGGGATCGGCCTTGCGGGCTCTGCCGGGGCGGCGATACAGCCGGGGCAAGCTGCGGTGCCAGAGGACATCTGCGCAGACATCCCCTAGCCCTTCACATAAAGCGGCACGCGCTGTGCAAACTCGGCCCCGCTGTGATCTTTGGCAACCAGCCGAATGTTCCAGTTGCCCGGACCCAGCGATGCCGGAGTCGCATATGCAGTCCCGTCGAATGTGAAATCAGGAGCAAAATCATCTTTGACATGGGTCGCGCGGCCCACAACGGCCTGCAGGTCAGCCACCTTGACCGGTGCGCCCGTCTGATCGGTTATATGCAGGATCAGCAAGCCGCCCGACATCTCGGCGCGGATAAACCAGCCCAGCGCCTGATGTTCCTTCAGGCGTTCGTTGAATTCCTGGCTGGCGACATAGGAATTCTTGACCTCGAGCCCCGGAAAGGTCTTCACCGCGCTATAGGCCAGAACCAGGTTCACCGTGATGATCACGCCAAAGGATGCAACGAACACAGCCAGCGCATGTTTGCCGGTGAATTTACGTTCAGCCATGTTCAGTTCCCTCGTCCGTTAAACGTGGTGTCCTTATAGGCGCGCTCACCGCTCTGCAGGTCTTCGACCCAGATGCGGACCGGCGTCGTATCCAAAGTTGCTGGCCCGGTGTCGCCCGATGCGACGATGTAAACACGGGTCAACTGTGCCGTGTCCGCCGTCACATTGACAGTCTCACCTTCAACCCCCTCGATCTGTATCTTCAGGGCCGGATCACCGGACAGGGTCAGTTGGAATGGGCGGTCCTCGCCATGTTTGTTCCGCAGTCGTACATCATAAGTGTTACGAATAGTGCCGTCAGAAAGGGTTACAAATGTCGGGTTTCGCACCGGCGCTACGGTCAGATCAATGTCAGACCGGATGAACAGGGCGAACAAAAGCGCGAAGCCAACCGCAGACCACATACCCGTATACATGATGGTCCGAGGCCGCAGGATGTGTTTCCAGACATTCTTGGGCGGATCACCGGCGCGTTCACTCGATTCGTCGCTCAACGCCATGTAGTCGATCAAGCCACGCGGCTTGCCAATTTTGGCCATCATGTCATCGCAGGCGTCGATGCACAGCGCACAGGTGATACATTCAAGCTGCTGACCGTCGCGGATGTCGATACCGACAGGGCAGACATTCACACAGGCCATGCAATCAATGCAGTCCCCAAGATCGGAATCCGCGGTCCGCTTGCCTTTGCCGCGCGGTTCACCGCGCCATTCGCGATACCCAACCACCAGAGTATCCTCGTCCATCATCGCGGCCTGAATGCGCGGCCAGGGACAGGCGTAAATACAGATCTGCTCGCGTGCGAACCCACCGAACAAAAAGGTCGTCCCCGTCAGGATCAATATGGTTGTATAGGCGACCGGATGTGCATTTCCGGTCACTAGATCACGGACCAGCGTTGGCGCATCCGCGAAATAGAACACCCACGCACCACCCGTTGCCAGACCAATAAACAGCCAAGCGACCCATTTGGTCACACGCAGCCTTGCTTTGTGGAAATCCATCTTTTTCTGACGATGCAGGCGCAGGCGGGCGTTTCGATCACCTTCGATCCAGCGCTCGACCAGAATATACAAGTCAGTCCAGACGGTCTGCGGGCAGGCATAGCCGCACCACACGCGCCCCAGCGCCGATGTAAACAGAAACAGGCCCAGACCGGCCATGATCAGCAACCCGGCCACGAAATAGAACTCGTGCGGCCAGATCTCGATCCAGAAAAAGTAAAAGCGCCGGTTGGCCAGATCCAGCAGCACCGCCTGGTCCGGAAGGCTGGGACCACGATCCCATCTGATCCAGGGTGTGACGTAATAGATCCCCAGCGTTACCGCCATGATGAACCATTTCAGGTTGCGAAACGGGCCGGACACGCGGCGGGGAAAGATCGGTTCGCGCGCTGCGTATAGGCTGGGGGCGGGGTCGGAATCGCTCACGGGCTGGCTCCAGATGTAGCTGTTCTACGGCGTCTTCTTCCAGATCATACGGGCAGCCACTTTGACATGGGTCAAAAGCGCATCGTAAAGACACCTTTTGTCACATCTTACCAGCTTGCCGCCTGAGCCACCTGATAAATATCTTCACCCCTGGACGAAGCGGCATATTACCGGTGACAATATGGTATCCGCGCCCGTCGGGTTCGCGGAACAGTTCGACCAATCGACCCGCAATGATATCCGCTTCGACAAAATGCCGCACGGTGGCTGTTACACCCTGCCCGGCGCGCACTCCCTCAAGCAGCAGGTTTCCCGGCAAGGCGATGCGGCCAGCGCCGGGGCTGTGGTCCACGCCGTGACGGGCCAGCCATTGCGTTGCCTCCGTTGTGCCGAACTCCTCAAGCCAGGGCAGACGGCTGAGTGCTTTAGGTGTCACAGGTGCCCGCCCAGTCAACAGGGATGGCGCAGCGACAATCACGATCGGACTTTGCAACAGCAGTTCGGCCGTCACATCGGGCCAGTCCCCTGCCCCATATCTGATCGCCAGATCCACGCCGCCCGGGCGCAGATCGACCAACCGGGGCGAAGGATCCAGCGCAAGGTGAATGCCTGGATGCTCGGCCTGAAATGCGGGCAAGCGCGGCATAAGCCACGAAGCTGCGAAAGAGGCCGTCAGCGATACGTGGACCGGGCGATCCTCGGTTGTACGCTTCAGGTCAGTGACCGCCGCACCTATGGCCCCAAATCCCAAATACAGGGCACGCGCCAGAACCTTGCCCTCGGCCGTCAGGGTCATGGATTTACCGGATCGGTCCAGAAGGGCCAGATCCAGGTGTTTTTCAAGCGCACGCAGTTGTTGGCTGATCGCTGCGTGACTGACATTCAGCGACGCCCCTGCCTGAACAACATTTCCAGTCTCAGCAAAGGCAGAAAAGGCGCGCAAAGCCGCAAGCGGCGGCATATCCATCCAGTTCATCTGTAAGTCCTACTTACATATTGGAATGGTAATTGAGTCGCATTTATCAGGCTAAAGATCAATCCTGATAACAGCGGCAACACAATCCAGGAGGGATCAGATGCTTGCGATACTGGCACGAAGTTTCATGGTAGCCACCAAAACAGAGGCTAACGGCAAAGGCACTGGCACAGATAGCCGCGACCTTGCGCGCAGCAGCTGGCTGCCGGACCATCACTGGTGGATTGAAAAGTCTGGCCCGCGCGAAAAGGCGCATCTGGACTGCACCAATGGGGGCCTGTAGTCTGATAATAGTAGCACCGGCTGTTCAGGAAACGCGCGAACAGAGAGAACAGCCGGTGCCTTAACCTTCGGGCGGCGAACCGTCCGAAGGTATTCTTTTGGCCTTACTGACCGCCACCCAACTGGTGGACATAGGCCGTCACAGCGCGGATCTGCGCGTCCGTAAGGCGGTTTTCCCAAGCAGGCATTACACCGAAACGGCTATTGGTCACGGTCTCAGTCAATGCCTCTGCGTCGCCACCATAGAGCCAGATCGCATCGGTCAGGTTGGGTGCGCCCTGAAAGACGTCACCAGTGCCATCCTCGCCATGACAGGACGAACAGTTATCTTCGAAGACAACCTTGCCTGCCTGCGCAGCTACGTCATCAGTCTGCGCATTGGTCAGGGACATCACGTATTGAACCACTTGGGTGATCTCGTCATGTTCCAGGATTTCGCCAAATGCAGGCATTTCGGAATAGCGCGCATCGTCGCTTTCCTCGTTGCGAATGCCATAGGCGATTGTGGTCTCGATATCCTCAAGCGAACCACCCCACAGCCAGGCGTCATCCAGCAGGTTCGGGAATCCTGGTGCACCCTGCGCGCCTGAGCCGTGGCATTGCGCACACCAGGTACGGAACACCGCGCCCCCGGCATTCGCCGCGTATTGCTGCAGTTCGGGATCTGCCGAGATATCTTCAAGCGATGTTTCCACAAGCTTGGCGTTCCAAGGGGCATTCGCCTCCTCAAACGCAATCATCTCTTCTTGTACCAGAGCGCGAGAGGACCAGCCCAAAACGCCAGCAGTGGCGGATTGAACCAAGGGCCATGCGGGATACATGATCGTATAGATTACCGCCCAGAAGATGGTGGCGTAGAATGTCCACAACCACCAGCGCGGCATCGGGTTTTCGAATTCTTCGATACCATCCCAGCTGTGGCCGGTTGTACTCGGATCACCCGGCTGTTTTTCAGGTGTCTTGCTCATTGCCGCGCCTCCTTGGATGTGGCGGGATTGTCGTCGCCCCGCAGGGGCGCTGGTGCATCATCATGCCGAAACGGGATATTCGCGGTGTCCTTGTATTCCTTGCTGGAACCCGGGCGAAAAACCCAGATTATGATCCCAACAAAGAAAACAAAGAGCAGCAGCAACATCCAGCTATCCGCGAATTGCCGTAAGAGTGTATATTCTTCCATCACACCCTCCTTTACCGGTTCGCGTCTGGGGTGAAGGTCGAGAAATCGACCAGCGTTCCCAGCATCTGCAGATAAGCGACCATCGCATCCGCTTCAGTCAGCTCGGGCTGACCATCGAAGTTCCGCACGCTGACCTTGTCACCATAGCGTTCCAGCAGGCCGTCATAGTCACTGTCGGGATCGGCCTGCGCCCGGAAATCCGCCACGGCGTTCTCCAGCATCTCTTCGGTATAGGGCGTGCCTACCAGCGCATTCGCCTTCATGACATCACCGATGTACTTACCGTCAATCTTGCGATGCTCGAGGAAGCCGTATTTCGGCATTACAGATTCAGGTACCACCGACTGCGGGTTGCGCAGGTGATCCACATGCCACTGGTCAGAATAACGACCACCGACACGGGCCAGATCAGGCCCGGTGCGTTTGGACCCCCACTGGAAGGGATGATCATACATTGATTCAGCCGCCAGCGAGTAGTGGCCATAGCGCTCGACCTCATCCCGCATCGGGCGGATCATCTGACTGTGGCAGACATAGCAGCCTTCGCGGATATAGATGTCACGGCCCGCCATTTCCAAGGGGGTGTAAGGGCGCATGCCCTCCACTTTTTCGATGGTGTTCTCAAGATAGAACAGCGGGGTGATCTGCACGATGCCACCGATGGTCACGACCAGAAAGCTGAAGATCAGCAGGAGGGTCGCGTTGGTCTCGAGGATCTTATGTTTGTCGAGAATTGCCATTGCTCCGGCCCTCCTTATTCAGCCGGGACCGCGACGGTCAGGCTGGCCTCTTTGGCCGGCGCTTTCCGCACAGTCATCCACAGGTTGTAGCACATGATCAGCGCCCCAGCGAGGAACATGACCCCACCCAGAGCTCGCACCACATACATCGGGAACTTGGCAGCCACGGTGTCGGCGAACGAGTTCACAAGGAAACCGTTGGCATCCACTTCGCGCCACATCAGGCCTTCCATGATACCTGTCACCCACATCGACGCGGCGTAGAGCACGATGCCGATAGTGGCGAGCCAGAAGTGCCAGCTGACCATTTGCAACGAATACAGACGCTCACGCTTCCACAAGACAGGAACCAGGAAGTACAGCGCACCAAAGGTGATCATGCCGTTCCAACCCAGCGCACCCGAATGCACGTGACCAATGGTCCAGTCGGTATAGTGGCTCAAAGAGTTAACCGCTCGGATCGACATCATCGGGCCCTCAAAAGTGGACATGCCATAGAAGCCGACCGAAATCACCATCATCCGGATCACCGGGTCCGTACGCAGCTTGTCCCACGCACCCGATAGGGTCATCAGCCCGTTGATCATACCACCCCAGGACGGCATCCACAGCACGATCGAGAACACCATGCCCAGTGTCGAGGCCCAGTCAGGCAGCGCGGTATAGTGCAAGTGGTGCGGTCCGGCCCAGATATACAGGAAGATGAGCGCCCAGAAGTGGATGATCGACAGCTTGTAGCTGAACACCGGTCGCTCGGCCTGTTTCGGGATGAAGTAGTACATCATACCCAGAAAGCCGGCTGTCAGGAAAAAGCCCACAGCGTTGTGGCCGTACCACCACTGGATCATTGCGTCCTGAACGCCTGACCAGACGATGACAGATTTCGAACCCCAGATGCTGACAGGGATAGTCATGTTGTTGACCAGATGCAGCATGGCGACGGTAACGATAAAGGCCAGGTAGAACCAGTTCGCCACATAGATATGAGGCTCTTTCCGCCTGACAATCGTCCCAAGGAACACAGCCAGATAGGCCACCCAGACGATGGTCAACCACAGGTCAACATACCATTCCGGCTCGGCGTATTCCTTGGACTGGGTTCCGCCCAGCACATACCCGGTCGCAGCCAGCACAATGAACAGCTGGTAGCCCCAGAAAACGAACCATGCCAGATTGCCGCCCCACAGGCGCGCGGCGCTGGTCCGCTGGACGACGTAGAAGGACGTTGCGATTAGTGCGTTGCCGCCAAAGGCAAAGATAACCGCCGATGTATGTAGCGGACGCAATCGGCCAAAATTCAGATATCCTTGTGCCCATTCAAAGTTCAGCACCGGATAGGCCAGCTGAAAGGCGATGAATGTCCCGGCAAGAAAACCAACCACGCCCCAAAAGGCCGTCGCGATTACGCCGTAACGGACCACATCGTCCATGTATTCGCCTGAACGATCTATGAGGATATCTGGCTCATCCGTGTTTCTAAGCGTCCAGATGAACAATCCCGCGGCGATCAACATCACCAGAATTGCATGCACCTGATACGCCAAATCGCGTGCATAATTGGTCCCGATCGCTGCAAACAGCACGATCAGACCAAGCACGATCAGCTTGATGTAATTTGACATATTGCGTCCCTTTGCCATGCTCCGCGCGATTCTTTTTTGTCGCGGAACCCATTTGACTGGTCGTTGTTTTGTCCGAGGACAGCCCAAACTGCTTTGATCTGTATCAAGACAGAATAGCGAATATTATGACAAGGCTACAGAAATGATTTGGCCGGAATGTCGCGGACGGAACGGCCCTGGAGGCAAGAGGTCAAGATGGCGTATAAGTCCCTTCTCACAGTTCTAACGGAAACGGAACAATCGGCCCCGGCGCTTGCACAGATGGCAGCCCTGGCCACAGCCCAGGATGCGCATGCCGAAGCCCTGTGCCTGGGGGTCGATCGCAGTCAGACCGGTTATTACTATGCTGGCGCCAACGCGCTGATTCTGCAGGAGACCCTGTCCCGCGCCAAAGCAGAGGCCGAGGACACCCTGCACTATGCAGAGACCTATCTGAACAGTTCCGGCGTACGCTGGTCTGCGGAAAGCGGCGTGGCCCAGATTGCCGATATTGGTCGCCACGTTGCCCATCGGGCGCGGTTCTCGGACCTTGTTATTTTGCCGCAACCTTACGGAAAAGACCGCAGCGTCGAAGCAGAGCCTATCGTCGAGGCAGCCATGTTCGAAGGTCACGCTCCGGTTCTGGTCATTCCCGAAAACACGACGCCTTTTGACAAGCCCGGTACTGTCTTGGTCGGCTGGAACGAAAGCGTCGAAGCCATGCGCGCAATTCGCTGCGCCCTACCCTTCCTGATCGGGGCCGATCAGGTGCGGATCGTGGTGATCGACCCACCAACGCATGGGCCGGATCGCTCGGACCCCGGTGGGTTGTTGTCCCAGATGCTGTCGCGCCACGGAGTTAAGTGCGAAATCGACGTGCTCAGCAAAACAATGTCGCGTGTATCGGACATCCTGAACCGCCATGCGACGGATACCGAAACAGATATGATCGTCATGGGCGCCTATGGGCATTCCCGATTCCGAGAAGCCATCCTGGGCGGCGCGACACGCAATATGCTGGAACAATCGACTGTTCCGGTGTTCATGGCACATTGAAACGGCAGAGCCGCCCAGCGGGCGGCTTTTATCCGCGTTTCACAAGGCCGATCAGGAAAAGCAGAATGATTGCCCCAATGGTGGCGAAAATAATTGACGAGACCAGACCGCCGCCGACGGCAAAACCAAGGGCTGGGAAAATCAGCCCGGCCAGAAATGCCCCGACAACGCCAACGATGATGTTACCAATCAAGCCGAATCCCCGGCCTTCCATGATCTTTCCGGACAACCATCCCGCGATGGCACCAATAAGCAGCATGGCCAAAAGGCTGCTGAATCCCATGACTTACTCCTGACGCAGTTTCACTGGTCCCACTAAACCACGGTTAAGACAACGGGTCACGCCGTATGTGAATCACACCAGATATCCGCCATCGGAATCGTCGCCTGCCTCTTCCATCAACCGGCCCATATCCGGAACAGATACACGGCGCTTTCCTTCTAGCAAGATGATCTCGTCTTTCTTCAAGGCGGATATCTGACGGCTGACGGTTTCCAGTGTAAGGCCAAGGTAGTCTGCCATCGCCTCGCGCGTCAGCGGAAGATCAAAAACGATTGGGCTGGAATTCCCGTTCTGCCCAATCGACGCATCCCGGCGCGCGATGATGGACAACAGGCTTGCGATTTTTTCGCGCGCAGTCTTGCGCCCCAGCACCAGCATCCATTCACGGGCAGCGTCCAGCTCATCCAGTGTCATCTGAAGCAAACGATGCGCGATATGCGGAGTAGCACCCATCAGTTCTTCGAACGGCTTCTTACGGAAACAGCACATGACAATGTCAGTCGTTGCCACGACGTCGTAAGGCGCTGAATCTCGACCGGGACGACCGACGAAATCGCTGGGCAGCAAAAGGCCAACCATCTGCGTGCGCCCATCTTCCATGGTCTGAGTCAAAGAAGCGATCCCCGACACGACCGAGCCCACGAAATTCATCTGATCACCGGACCAGATGATTGTCTGCCCAGCCTCGAAGCTGCGATAATATTTAATACCTTCAAGAAGCTCCAGCTCATGAACATCGCAATGCGCGCAGACTGCTCTGTGGCGGATTGGACAATCTTCACAGTTTGTATGATCGATTTTGAAAATCTGTGTCATGCGCGTTCCCACTTGATCTCTATCAAGGTTGCTAGGCGTGCCGTCCTCTAACGGTATCGCCATGATAGTTAAACCACAACTTGCAAAGCTTGGACTATTTGACGCGAAAGTACCGCGCTACACAAGCTATCCAACAGCCCCTCACTTCAACAATGATGTGGGGGTAAACCTTTACGAAGACTGGATTACCAGCATTAAACCCGGCAGCTCCGTCTCGTTGTACATACACGTGCCCTTCTGCCGCAGGCTGTGTTGGTTTTGTGCCTGCCGAACACAGGGGACTCAAACTGACAACCCGGTCATCGCCTATGTCGACGTCCTCAAGGCCGAGCTTGATCTGCTAGCCGCGTGCCTGCCTCAAGGCGTCACCCTCTCGCGTCTGCACTGGGGCGGCGGCACACCAACGCTGTTGAATCCCGATCTGATGCGGGATCTGGCCACACGCATTCTGGATGTTGTACCGCTAGGCCCGGGTGCTGAATTCTCGGTCGAAATCGACCCGAACGAGATTGACCAAGCCCGACTGGACGCGTTGGCCGAAGCGGGCATGAACCGTGCCTCGATCGGCGTGCAGGATTTCGACGATGAGATTCAGAAAACTATCGGTCGCGTCCAAAGCTATGACACCACGCGCGCAGCTGTGGACATGATCCGTGCCCGCGGCATTACCAGCCTGAACGCTGATATCCTGTACGGTCTGCCGCATCAGACCAAATCAAGGATGACAGAAAGCGTACAGAAACTGCTGTCACTGAACCCCGACCGCGTTGCGCTGTACGGATACGCCCACGTGCCGTGGATGGCCAAGCGGCAACAGTTGATTCCTTCGGACGCATTGCCCACGCCCGAGCAACGTCTGGAGCTGTTCGAGACGGCGCGTCGACTGTTCCTCTGGGATGATTACGCCGAGATCGGAATTGACCACTTTGCCACGCAGGATGATGGCCTGACACATGCGCTCAGGGCCGGGCGACTGAAACGGAACTTTCAGGGTTATACGGATGATCAGGCCGAGGTGCTGATCGGTGTGGGCGCAAGCTCGATCTCGCGATTTCCTCAGGGCTACGCCCAGAACGCACCGGCAACATCGGCCTATACGAAAGCCATCCGCGAGGGGCGCTTTGCAACCTCGCGCGGACATTTGTTCAAAGGGCAGGACATTTTACGCGCACGTCTGATCGAAGCGCTGATGTGTGATTTTCAGATCAATTCGGCTGAGATTCTGCGTGACCACAACATATCCGCCCAAGAGCTGAACGAGATGTACCAGAGGGCCAATGCCGACTTCAACAATCTGCTACACGTCACCAAGGATGGCCTCTTCATTCCACCCGAGGCCCGGCCGCTGACCCGAATGATTGCCCGCAGCTTTGACGCCTATGACCTGAGCAAGGCAGGCCACAGCTCGGCGATCTGATCGCTTACAGGTGGGCCCGGTTGTGCGGCCCGCCGCTTAGATACCAGTACAGGGGCTTGACGCGAGCCTCTGGTTGTCTTCACACTTGGGCGGAACGATCCGAACCCTGAGGCAGGTGAATTCGCAGTCAGTCCTCGCCCACGCAGCCGTGTGGGTCGGCCCTTTTCGTGCAGGTATTACTGCAACCTGAAAAGAGGGACATCACTCATGCGCGTATTCACCGTCCTCGGCCCCAGCCAATCTGGCAAGACAACCCTAGTCGAGGCCATAAGCCGCCTCGACAACCGACCCACCACATTCGATGTCTCCGGAACCGTGCACTTGCACGGTTTTTCTTACTTGGACGAGCCCTGGTGCGCGATCGATGTGGACGGGGGCAGCGACAATCTGGGTTATGTCGGACCAGCCATGGCGATTTCGGATGCGGCGGTTGTTGTTGTCCCGCCGGACCCAGACGCGGCTGTCTTGTGCGCGCCCTATCTGCGGCTGGTTGAAGAGGCGGGCATTCCCTGTTTCCTGTTCATCAATCGGATGGATGCCCCAAATGGCCGTATCCGGGATATCATCGCCGCGCTACAGACCTACTGCACCCACCACATCGCCCTACGTCAGGTCCCTATTCGCGACGGCGAGACAATAGTCGGCGCGGTCGATCTGATCTCGGAGCGGGCTTGGAAATATCAGGAAGGCCAGCCCTCGGCCCTGATCGAACTGCCGCACTCGGTCGAGGACCGCGAACAAGAAGCCCGCACCGAGCTGCTAGAGACGCTGTCGGATTTTGACGATCACCTGTTGGAGCAGCTGATCGAAGACAAACAGCCCGCAAGTGCCGAGATCTACGATCTGGCCGCGCAGGTTTTGCAGAACCACCAGTTGATCCCCGCCTGTCTGGGCGCGGCCAGCCATGGCAATGGCCTGACCCGCCTGATGAAAGCCCTGCGGCACGAAGCCCCTGAGTTCAACATTGCCGCCAACCGCGATGAGGCCACCGAGACTGCCCGCGCCATTGCGGGATTCGCGGACGTGAAGAAACATATCGGCAAGATCATCGTCCTTCGTGGCCTGGGAGATGGCGTGCGTGCGCATGAAGCTTTGGGAGGTGAGACAGTCGGCAATCTGACGACACTTGACGCCAAGACCCAGATTTCCGGGCTGGAGGCAGGTCAGATCGGGCTGGCCGTGAAATCCGATCACCTGATCCCAGGCAATATTTACGACAGCAAATCCGAATCTCCGTTGCCGGAATGGGCATCATCACATCCAGTCGCCCAACGTCAGATCGTATCACCCGCGCATGAGCGAGATGACGTGCGCCTGTCGAACGCTCTGACCCGTCTGGTCGAGATCGACCCCGGTCTCCATCTGGAACAGGATGAGCTGACCGGCCATGCGGTGCTGGGCTCTCAAGGCCCGCAGCACATGCGCCGGATCACCGCCAAACTGGCCGAAGATTTCGGGATTGAAATCGTGGCCGACCCGATCGAGACCGCCTATCGCGAAACCATCCGTGCGCCCATCGAACACCGCCACCGTCACCGCAAGCAATCCGGTGGTGCGGGTCAGTTTGCAGATGTCGTGATCTCGGTCACGCCCATGCCGCGCGGATCAGGGTTTCAGTTCGAAGAGATCGTGAAAGGCGGTTCGGTGCCGCGCAACTATATTCCCTCAGTTGAACACGGGGCCAAGGACGCGCTGGAGCAGGGGCCCGAGGGCTTCCCTGTTGTTGATGTCAAAATCACGCTGAGTGACGGCAAACACCACAATGTGGACAGTTCCGATTATGCTTTCCGCACCGCAGGCAAGAACGCCGTACGCGAGGCGCTGCCTCAGGCCAAACCGGTGGTCCTGCAACCCATTCTGAACGCAGAGATTCACCTGCCATCCGATTTTGTCGGCGACCTTGTCCCCACGATCAGTTCCTTACAGGGTCAAGTGCTGGGATTCGAAGGCAACCCCAACGCTTCGGGCTGGGAGATTTTCAATGCCCAACTCCCTGCCGTGGCCGAGGATGAGTTGCATCGCACCCTGGCCAGCGCCACGCGCGGCACCGGTTGGGTAAAGTTAAGCTTTGATCACTATGAAGAACTGCGCGGCCCGATACCGAAAGCGGCAACACGGGAAACCGCAAACGCGTGAAAAACACGGAGAGCGGGCTTCAGCCCGCTGCCGCAATCAATTCGCGGGTGTAATCTGTCTGCGCGTTTTCGAACAGGTCTTCGGCAGCGCCCATTTCAATCACGTCACCGTTCCGCATAACGATGACATTATGTGACATCGCCCGGACCACTTTTAGGTCATGGCTGATGAACAGATATGCCAACCCGTATTTCCGCTGCAGATCTCGCAGCAAGTCTACGATCTGCACCTGAACCGTCATGTCCAGCGCGCTTGTCGGCTCATCCAGCACCAGAAGTTTGGGACGTAGCACCATCGCCCGTGCGATGGCGATACGCTGCCGCTGCCCGCCCGAGAACTCGTGCGGATACCGGTCCATCGACGCCGGGTCCAACCCCACTTCGGTCATCACATCCGCCACCAGATCACGCGGGGAGCGGTGTGGATCAACCTTGTGGATTGCCAGACCCTCGGCGATGATTTGCATACAGGTCATGCGCGGGCTCAGGCTGCCAAACGGGTCCTGAAACACAATCTGCATATCCTTGCGCAAACGGCGCAATTCGCGTGTGGACCAACGGCGCACATCCTGGTCGCGAAAGGTGATACCACCCTCGGACGCGATCAGCCGCATGATGGCCAGCGCCAACGTGGTCTTGCCCGACCCGCTTTCGCCCACGATCCCCACGGTTTCGCCGGCGCGCACGCTGAGGCTGGCGTCATTCACCGCCTTAACATGGCCGACAGTTCGCTTGAGAAAGCCGCGCTGGATCGGGAACCAGACTTTCAGATGATCAGTGCGGGCGACCTCTTCTGCATCCGCGGCGACCGGATCGGGTTGGCCCGACGGTTCGGCCGCCAGCAATTTCCGGGTATAGGGATGCTGAGGGTTCTCGAAGATGTCCGCGGTTGCACCGGCTTCGACAATCTCTCCGTCCTTCATGACGCAAACTCGATCGGCGATCCGGCGCACGATGCCAAGGTCATGGGTGATGAACAGCATCCCCATGTTTTCGGCTTTCTGCAGGTCTGCCAGCAACTCGAGTATCTGTGCCTGAATGGTCACGTCCAGCGCCGTGGTCGGTTCATCTGCGATCAGTATGTCCGGCTTATTGGCAAGCGCCATGGCGATCATGACGCGCTGCCGTTGTCCGCCCGAAAGTTGGTGCGGATAGCTGTCCAACCGATCCTTCGGGTCCCGGATACCAACCTTCGTCAGCAACTCGACAATCCGATCACGGGCCGCGTCGCCCACCACCCCCTGATGCAGCGCCAGCGACTCTGCCATCTGCTTCTGGATCGTGTGCAACGGGTTCAACGATGTCATCGGTTCTTGAAAGATGAAACTGATGTCGTTGCCGCGCACATCCATCAGATGTTGCTCGGACGTCCCGATCATCTCTTGCCCGTCATATTTCACCGAACCTTCGACAATCGCGCTGTCTCCCAACAGCGAGACGGTCGACAAGGCGGTCACAGATTTTCCGGACCCGGATTCCCCTACCAAAGCCACGGTTTCCCCACGATCCACGGTGAAGGACACGCCCTTGACCGCCGCACTGACCTGCCCGTCCTGCCGGAACGAAACCTTGAGGTTGTTTACATCCAGCAGGCTCATGAGAAGGTCTTTCTGGGATCAAACGCATCGCGGACGCCTTCGAAAATGAAGACCAGAAGCGACAGCATGATGGCAAAGGTGAAAAAGGCGGTAAAGGCCAGCCAAGGGGCCTGCAAGTTCTGTTTTGCCTGCAAGGTCAGCTCGCCAAGTGACGGGGCCGAGGACGGCAGGCCGAAGCCCAGAAAATCCAGCGAGGCAAGTCCGCCAATCGTGCCGGTGACGATGAAGGGCATGAAGGTCAGCGTGGCGACCATTGCATTGGGCAGCATGTGGCGGAACATGATCGTCCTGTTGCTGACGCCCAACGCCCGCGCGGCCCGGACATATTCAAGGTTTCGCGCCCGCAGGAACTCAGCTCGGACAACGCCAACCAATCCGGTCCAGCTGAACAGGATCATAAGCAACACCAGCAACCAGAAACTGCGCCCTAGAATAGCGAACATGATGATGATCACATAAAGCGATGGGGTGGCCGACCAAATCTCGATGATCCGTTGAAAGATCAAATCCAGCCAGCCGCCAAAAAAGCCCTGAATGGCGCCTGCGAAGATACCGATCAGGCTGGCAACACCTGTGACCATCAGCGTGAACAGAATGGACAGACGGAACCCATAGATCACCCGTGCAAGCACATCGCGCTTGGTGTCATCGGTGCCCAACAGGTTCTGACCATTGGGCGGCAGCGGGGCGGCGCCCGGCCGATCAACGCTGGTTTTGAAAGAGTATGGGATCAGCGGCCAGATGGTCCAGCCGCGCTCGAACCCGTCGGCGGCAAAGGATCCGGCCTCGATCTGTTCGATAATGCCGTCAGGATCGTCAAAGCACTGATCCAAACCGCCACTGTCTATCAGACAACGCACTTCGGGGTCGCGATAGATTGCTTCGGTTTGGAAATCACCGCCAAACTCGGTCTCTGGGTAGAAATTGAAGATCGGCGTATAAAGCTCACCGCGGTATTTCACCAGGATCGGTTTGTCATTTGCGATAAATTCAGCAAATAGCGACAGGCCGAACAGGATCGAGAAGATGATCAGCGACCAGAACGCCCGGCCATTGCGACGGAAGTTGCGCCACCGGCGCTGATTCAGGGGGGAAAGCGCCATTTACCCCTCCCGCTTTTCAAAGTCGATGCGCGGATCAACCAACACATACATCAGATCACTGATGATGCCGACCACCAGACCCATTAGGCCAAAGATGAACAGGGTCCCGAAAATAACCGGGTAATCCCGCGCCACGGCGGCCTCGAAGCCCAACCGGCCCAATCCATCCAGCGAAAAGATGGTTTCGATGATGATTGACCCACCGAAAAACACACCGATGAAGACGGCCGGAAAACCCGCGATTACGATCAGCATCGCATTGCGGAATACGTGGCCGTACAGCACCCGGCTTTCGCTCAGGCCCTTGGCGCGGGCGGTCATGACATATTGCTTTTTAATCTCGTCCAGAAACGAGTTTTTGGTCAGCAAGGTGAGCGTTGCGAAGGCAGAGATGGTCAGCGCCAGGATCGGCAACGCGATATGCCAGAAGTAATCGGCAATCTTGCCAAATACACTCAGGCTGTCCCAGTTGTCCGAGGTAAGCCCCCGCAGCGGAAAGATCTGCCAATAGGACCCACCGGCAAATAGCACCAGCAGCAAAATGGCGAACAGAAATCCCGGGATGGCGTAGGCCACGATGATGGCACCACTGGTCCAGGTGTCAAAGCTTGATCCGTCCCTGATCGCCTTGCGAATACCCAGAGGGATCGACACCAGATAGGCAATCAGCGTCGACCAAAGCCCCAGCGAAATAGACACCGGCATCTTTTCCAGCACCAGATCGGTCACACTGATCGACCGGAAATAGCTCTCGCCAAAATCCAGAGTCAGGTAATTACCCATCATATTCAGAAACCGTTCCAAGGGCGGTTTGTCGAACCCGAATTCTTTTTCCAGTTCTTCGATGAATTCAGGCGGCAAGCCACGCCCGCCGATATAGCGGTCATTTGTGCCGCCGGTCTGCTGTTCGATATCGCCACCACCGCCAGCGATACCTTCAAATACATCTCCACCACCCTCCATCTGGGCGATGATCTGTTCAATCGGGCCGCCTGGCACAAACTGCACAAGTGTGAAGTTGACGATCATGATTCCCAGCAGTGTGGGAATGACCAGCAGCAGGCGTCTTAGAATATATGCTCCCATTTGGGCGGATTACCTCAAGGCGCCGGAGGATTTCAACTGGGCTTCCTGCTCGGCGTTGATCCACCACAGGTCTTCGACACCCAATGAATAAGGCGGCAGGTTTTCCGGGTATTCATACATGTCCCAATAGGCAACCCAGTATTTGCCCAAATACCAAGTGGGCACCATGATCCGCTTGGCCCGCAAAACACGGTCCAGGGCGCGAACATTGGCAAACAACTCTTCGCTGTTGGTCGCTGCTACGATGTTGTCGATCAACGGTTCAATATCCGGGCCATACGCACCGGACGGGTTGAATACGGAATACGAGGCCGCCTCGGTTCCGAATTGCTGGTATAGTCCCGTCGAAGGTTGCAGCGAACTTGGGTACCCGCCGAAAATCATGTCGAAATCCCGGTCACGGCGGCGCAGGGTGAATTGCGCATTGTCCACACGATTGTAGGTCGCATCTATGCCCATCGTCCTAAGGTTAGCGACAAATGGCTGGATGATACGATCAAGAGTCGGCTGGTCTGACAGAAATTCTATGGCCAGTACTTCACCGTTTTGATTGCGGCGGATACCGTCTTCGCCCACCTGCCAACCGGCCTCATCCAGCAGCTTCATCGCGGCGCGCAGATTGCGACGATCATTCTGACGCTCGGCGCGGGATTCATGGGCAACGACCGGTAGGTCGGTCAGTACCGCAGGGTCCAGCGCATCGCCGAGGCTTTGCAGAACCTCCAGTTCTCGCCCCTCGGGCAGCCCCGTCGCCTCTAGGTGAGTTCCCTGCCAGAATGAGTCGCGCTGCTGAAACAGGCCATATTGCAAGCTTTCATTCGTCCATTCGAAGTTGAATCCTAACTGGACGGCTTCGCGCACCTTGGGATCCTGAAATTGCGGTCGGTCCAGGTTCATGACAAAGCCCGAAGCGTTGGGGACATCCCCGTCTTCCAGCTCTACCCGAACCACTGTTCCGTTTGCTATGGCAGGAAAATCATAGGCCGTTGCCCAGCTTTTTGAATTGTTTTCCTGGCGCAGTGTGAACGTGCCCGCCTTGAACCCTTCCATCGCAGCAATCGAGTCCGCGAAATATTCGATCCGGATGGAGTCATAGTTGTTGCGGCCAACATTCACATTAACGTGGTCGCCCCAATAGTCCGGGTTGCGCTTGTAGACGATGCGCCGGTTGATGTCATAGCTGTCCAAAACATAAGGTCCGGATCCGATACCGGGCTCAAGCCGGGATTTGTCGAGCCGCCGGTTTTCGGGGTCTGCCTCAAACCAGGCCTTGGAAAACACAGATGTCCCGGCAACCTGACTTATTAGGCCACGGCGCGGGATATCCGGTGCGAAGTAGAATTTAACCCGATGATCATCCAGCGCTTCGGCACGCGGAATCATCTCGCGGACGGCGTCGGCATAGGATTTTAACCCCTGTTCCAGCAGCAGATTATGCGAAAACACAACATCTTCGGCAGTCACCGGGGTTCCATCGGAAAACCGCGCCTCAGGTCGCATGTTGAAGATGACCCAATCCTGGCTTTCCGGGTATTCAAGGCTTTCTGCCAGCAGACCGTAGTAAGTGGCCGTTTCATCATAGGACGCGACCATGAGGGATTCATACTGATCCGCAGAACGCGCACCCGCGCGGCCCTGCCGCGTGTAGGGGTTGAAACTGTCAAATGTCCCTTGCGCTGCATAAGACAACTCTCCGCCGCGCGGCGCATCAGGATTTACATAGTCGAAATGGGCAAACCCTTCAGGGTATTTCAAATCGCCAAATTCCGAGAATCCGTGGCTTTTGATGATGGTCTCTTCGGCAAACAGTTGAGAGGTCATGAGCGCAAGCAGCAAAAAGCCGGTAATCGGTATGGTCAACCAACCTCTGAAATCCAATGCACGTGCCTGAACAATCTGTCGGTTGGATTCCATTTGGCTCATCCCCTGTTGCGTCACTTCTTATAGTCTTGCGCCTGAACGAAGCTAAAGGTCCAGCGTTGACTGATTCAAGTTTAGAATGCGTGAGCGCATTGTGAAGGTTTCTTCATACAAAAAAAGCCGCTGCACGGGGCAGCGGCTTTGAATTTCAGATGTGCCGGTCTGGCATCAGTTGCCGATTGTCTGCAGATAGGCAATCAGATCGGCACGGTCCTGCGGTTTTTTCAGGCCAGCAAAACTCATGGATGTGCCCGAGATATAGCTGCTTGGCTTGGTCAGGAAGGCATCCAGTGCTTCGGGTGTCCAGTTGCCGCCATGGGCCTGCATCGGTGGCGAATAGCCGGTAAAACCGCTGGCCGTTGCGACAGGGCGGTCAACGACACCATACAGATAGGGGCCTGTGCCGTTTGCACCGTCTTCCAGCTTGTGACACGCGGTACACTTGCGGAAAACTTTGGCGCCTTTTTCAACGTCGGCGGCGGCCAGAAGCTCTTCAAATACTACCTCTTCACCGTTGGCGCTTTCGCCTGCGCTTTCGGTTTCGATGATGTACGAAGCCGTCTCGCCATGGGCATCGGCGTGGTAAAGCTCTTCTGCGGCCCATTTGGCCAGAAGCAGCACCAGGAAGGTGCCAAACAGGCCTGCTGCGGCCTTGGTAACTGTCATCGTGTCGAACATTGATCGCGAGTCCATTTCAGCTGTCTGCGGGGTGTCTAAGGCTTCCCCTTACAAGAGGCAAGGTATAGACACCGCGACTAAACGCCCAATTCTGGAACTTGTTGCACGGAATCGACCAAATGACAAAACGTATCGCATTTCAGGGAGAACCCGGTGCCTATAGCCACGAGGCATGCCGAAACGCTCGTCCCGATATGGAGGCCCTGCCCTGCCGCACATTTGAGGATGTGATCGAATCAGTTCGGTCCGGCAAAGCAGACCTGGCGATGCTTCCGGTCGAAAATACGACCTATGGGCGGGTGGCCGATATTCACCGCCTGCTGCCCCATAGCGGATTGCATATCATCGATGAAGCTTTTGTTCGCGTACACATCAATTTGTTGGCCGTCCCCGGTGCCAAGCTGAGCGACATCACCGAAGCGCATTCGCATCTGGTACTGCTGCCACAATGCGCTGGGTTCCTGAAGCAGCACGGCATTCACGGACGCGTCAGCCCGGACAATGCCCGCGCCGCGCGCGAGGTTTCCGAGGCTGCCGAACTGCATTCTGCCGCGCTGGCCAGCGAGTTGGCCGGAGAGATCTATAACCTGAACGTCCTGGCCCGCCATATCGAGGACAGCGACGACAACACCACGCGTTTTTTGATCATGTCACGCGATGCGGACCTGTCGCGGCGCGGGGCGCACGGGATGATCACCAGCTTTGTGTTTCAGGTCCGTAACATCCCGGCCGCGCTGTATAAGGCGATGGGCGGGTTCGCCACCAATGGTGTCAACATGACCAAGCTGGAAAGCTATATGGTCGACGGGTCGTTCACGGCCACTCAGTTCTATGCGGATATTGTCGGGCACCCGGATGACCGCAATGTACAACTGGCCCTGGAAGAGCTGGAACATTTCACCACCAATGTCGAGATTCTGGGCGTCTATCCGGCGGTCCAGCCGCGTGGCTAGCTCAACCCAGCAGGTATTTCTTGCACATCGCCCCGTCATGTGAGCGGTAATCTACAAATCCCATGGCCGCGTAATAGGCGAGGCCTTCGGCATTTTGCGCGCCAATGGTCGCGTCTATTGCAGGCAGACCTGCGGCGCGGGCCGCCAGCAGCGTTTCCTGAAACAGGGCCCGTCCGATCCCCATGCGCGCGGCTGACGGGCGGATATGTGTTCCGATGATGCCCCAACCGGCTGTTACGCCATAAGTGTTTCCGTCGACGGCCAGTTTCAGCGCCTGAAAGCCCAATACCTGTGAACCCTGCACCGCCACGGTGCATTGGATGCTGCCGCAGTGGCTGATGTAATGCTCTTTGGCAAAACTCTCATCGCTGGGTTTGGTGCGCTTACCGGCGGTCACGATCTCTTGCAGGACATCGGAAATACCTTTGGCGTCATCCACAACAGCGCTGCGCAATATCACATCAGACATTCAGGGCCTCTTGTCTCGGAATTCTCAAGAACCGTGCAGATGACGTTCTTCCATTTCCCGCGCGAATTCGCTGAGGCGGGCCTGAAACTGTCGCCGGAACCGCGACTGACCCAATCTGAGCGATTGCAGCAACAGCCGTGCAGGCAGGGATTTGGCCGATAGCGACATATCCACGGTCAGCCGGGTTCTACGTTGCGACAGGGCCAGAAACTCGACCCTGGTTGAGCCATTCATTCCCTTGCTTGCCGCCTCGAACCGCATATGGGTCGGCGGATCACATTCGGCCATATTGATTTCCACGCGCCGAGGCTTTCCGCGCATACGGAACTCGGTCTCCCAGGATGTACCGGGCACAACGCCCATATGCCCTGACAAACGCCGGACCTCGATCCCGCGGCGCATTGCCATCCGCTCGAACCGTTCGAAATCCGCAAACATTTCGAACACTGCGTTGACAGGGGCCTGAATATCTTCACGTGCGGAGAATTGCATGGTGGGTTATCGTTCTCTTGCCTATTCGCCCAGTATTTTGTCAGTCGAGCGTATCTGCAAGCCAGTTTTGCAGCAGAAAATGCGCAATCGCGCCTTTGCGCGCTGGCAGAAGGCTGGGATGTTCCCCAGCAAAGACCTGCATCATTTCAGCCTTATTCACCCATATCGCGTCTTCGATTTCAACCGGATCTATAGTGATTTCTTGCGACAATGCCTCGCCTGCACAGCCAAACATCAGTGACGCCGGAAAGGGCCAGGGCTGGCTGGAAAGATAGGTTACTTGCCCGACGGGGACACCGGCCTCTTCCATCACCTCTCTGCGCACCGCCGCTTCCAGCGTTTCTCCGGGTTCGACAAATCCGGCCAGTAGCGAATACATCCCTTCAGGCCATCCCGGGGATCGCCCCATCAGCACCGAATTCCCATATGTGATCAACATGATGACGACCGGGTCGGTGCGTGGGAAATGCTGCCCCCCACACGACGGGCAACTGCGTTGCCATCCTGCTTGCGACATCTCGCTGGCGGCGCCGCAACGGGCGCAAAATCTATGGGTTTCATGCCATGCGATGACCGCCTTGGCGGAAGCCGAAAGTTCGGCATCACGTGGGGAAAGGCGCGCCATGATGCGGCGCAATTCGACAAAAACCTGACCTTCAGGCAAATCCGGGTGCTGTTGCTCTGATCGGTCAAAGAATGCCCCAAGCTCGGACAGGTCAACGCCCTCGGGCATCCAATCGGATATATCAAAGGCAAAAACCGGAACCTCATCCGAGAGACCAAGCAATACTGGCGCTGGGACAATCCCACCGGGACCATTTGCGATCAGCTCGTGCAAGACAGGTAACAAGCAGAGTTGATCAAGGGCCTCTCCTTGAACCAGCAGCTTTCCGCGCCACAGCAACAGGCATTTCGCTTTCGGATGTGCTCGCGCTGCTGCCATCGCGTCGACGTCTCCACGAAGATGTGCGGCACGATCCAGCCCTGATCCACCAAACGTTACCTGTTCCGCGTTCTTCATTTAAATTCCTCTGGTTCGCCTGCACAGGGCTGCCATGACAGCTTCGGTGTTGCAACGACAATTCCACGACCGAAAACCGAGGCGATCCTGTCAAATTACCGCAAGTGCATAAAAAAATTTGCACTTACTATGCTTTTTGTTGAAGTTGTTATTCATAAAACTGCCAAAAGTAGAGTATTGAAAACAATTTCGCATTTGTCTGATCAGTCTGTAGGTATCCGGATTTTGGCGACCACCGATCTGCACATGAACCTGTGCAGTTTTGATTATTACGCGGATCAAGACGAACCTACGATCGGATTGACCCGAACGGCCAGCCTGATCCGGCAGGCGCGGAACGAGGCTGAGGCAGACGGAGATATCGTCTTGCTCTTCGACAACGGAGACGCTCTGCAGGGTACACCGTTGGGGGATTGGGCTGCCGATCCCGCCAATGCGCCGCACATCCTGATGCAGGCCTTCGGCAGCCTGGGATATGACGCGATTGGCCTGGGAAATCACGACTTCGGATTTGGGCTTCAATTCTTACAGCACGTTATCTCTGACGCCCCCTGCCCTGTGCTCAGCAGCAATGCCTTGCGCACGAATGGGCCACAGATCTGGCAAGATCATGTCATTTTGCACAAAGAGATCCCTGGCGCGCCGACACCTATGGCCCTGAAGATTGGTGTATTTTCGGTCCTTCCCCCTCAGACAGCGCAATGGGAGGCGCACAAGCTGCACGACACCCTTACCACTCAGGACATCCTGACTTGTGCGGCAAACAAAGTCAGAAAGCTCAAAGACGAAAATTGCGACCTGATCATCGCGCTGGCCCATACCGGTTTCGGACCGGACAGGTCACAACGGAATATGGAAAACGCGATTATTCCGCTGGCCGAAATCGAAGGTATCGACGCAATAATTGCTGGTCATTCCCATTTGACCTATCCCGTCAAGGCCGGCTCTGAAAACACTCTGGTGCATGGCAAACCAGTTGTCTTACCCGGAACGGCCGGATCACATCTGGGGGTGATCGACTTGAAACTTCACTCGGCAGAGCGCGGCGGCTGGACCGTTGGCGAAGCCCGGGCGGCGCTACGACCGATATCTGCGGGGCGTCCCGACGAAATGTTATCACTGGCGCCCGAAGATCCGGAATTGTTGCATCTGTTTTCCTCTGGTCATGCCGAAACCCGCAGGCGAGCGGGCCAGCCGGTCGGCCGCACCCCGCACCATCTGCACAGCTATTTCAGCTTTTGCGCCGAGGACCGTGGGCTGAGGCTGGTCGCCGCCGCCCAGGCTGCCGCGTTACGTCTGTGTATGTCCGATACCGACCTGGCAGATATTCCGATTTTATCGGCGGTTTCACCTTCGAAATTCGGCGGTCGGGCCGGGCCGCGATTCTATACGGATGTTAAGCCTGGCGAGATATTCCTGCGTAACGTGGTTGACCTGCATATTTTTCCAAACGAATTGCAGGGTGTCATTGTATCCGGTGACCAAATCGTGGACTGGCTTGAGATGTCCGCAGCTGTTTTCAACCAGATTTCGACCGGATCTGCATCCGAACTTATTTGCGAAAATCGGGTGGGTCACAACTTTGATGTGCTATACGGGCTGTCCTGCAGAATTGATCTGACACAACCTCCGCGTTTCGACGATATGGGCACCTTGATCAATGCCGAAAACCGGCGTGTTTCAGAGGTTCTGGTCGGTGCCACCCCCATTGCACCGGATCAGCAATTTGCCGTCGCGCTTAACAATTATCGCGCCAGCGGGGGCGGGCATTTCCCATTTGCGGGTAATGCGCAACGTATCGACATGCCCATCCTGCCGGTCCAGCAAGCCCTGCTGGATTATCTGTCAGGCACCTTGGTCAGCGATCCGCTGGAAGAGGCCCAGGAACCCTTCAGAATCACCAGTAGTACTGGTACGCAAGCGATCTTACGCACCGGTCCAAATGCCCACCGACATCTGCAGGACATTCAGGAATTTGATCCACAAGTCCTTGGAACCGACGGAAATGGCTTTTTACGGATTCTTCTGACCTTCTGACGGGTTGTGTTTTTCCGGCCAACTGCCTATATCCACCCTCGAGAGGTTGGCGCGGGCGAGCGCCTCGCCAACCTGGTCAGATCCGGAAGGAAGCAGCCACAACGAGCCCCGCTTGGGTCGATGTCCAACCTCTCACTTACGCGCAACGACTGCCGCAGGAGGGACTTTATGATTGTAGCAATGACCCTTCGGGCAGAGCGTTTCCGGGACTAACCCCCGCTTTTGCCTGAACACGTTACCGACGGGTGCGCGCCTGCCACCCTGATGGTTTCCTGTATCTGAACACAGGCAGAACAATGTCCAAAACACTTTCGGACCTGGGATGGTCCTCTCATTTTGCAGCCCAACATGCTGTGAACCCTACCTGCACACCGCATCGCATCAACGCCGTCCATCGTGATCGCCTGATCGGCCTGAATGCGCTTGGCGGCACATCTGATCTGACCCCTGACCGATCAACCGGCGAATTTGCGGTTGGCGATTGGGTCCTTGCGGATGATCAAAACCGCATTCGGCATCTTTTGGAGCGCAAAAGCCTCTTGCAACGCCGGGCCGCAGGCACCGGTGCGCAGGTTCAGCTGATCGCGGCGAATGTGGATGTGCTGTATATCGTCAGTTCCTGCAATGCCGATTTCAATCTGGCACGGCTTGAGCGTTATCTGGCGCTGGCGCATCAGGCCGGGTGCTATCCGGTTGTTGTCCTGACCAAGGCCGACAGCTGCCCTGACCCAGAGAGCTATGCCAGTCAGGCCAGTTCGCTGGCTCGGTTTCTGACCGTTCTAACCGTCAACGCGCTGGAGGCGTCAGAGATTGATCCGATCCTGTCCTGGTGCCCTGCCGGGCAAACTGCTGCTTTGGTCGGCTCATCCGGTGTCGGCAAAACCACATTGGCGAACGCCATGACTGGTCAGGCCGGGACAACGGCGGGGATCCGCGAGGATGACGCACGGGGTCGCCACACCACGACCCATCGTGCGCTTCACCCGATGCGAAACGGGGGGTGGCTGATTGATACGCCAGGAATGCGCGCCCTGCGTTTGATGGATGCCCAAGACGGCGTGGATGAGGTTTTCTCCGACCTTCTGGAATTGGCTGCAACGTGCCGGTTCTCAGATTGCCAGCACCAGGCCGAACCCGGTTGTGCTGTGCAGGAGGCGATTGCCAATGGCGTGATTGAGCCCGACCGGCTGGCGCGCTGGCACAAGCTTCGGCGCGAAGATCAGAGGAATTCCGAGACCCTCGCGCAGTCACGGGCACGTGACAAAGCCTTTGGCAAAATGGTGCGATCCGTCATGCACGACAAAAAGTCCCGTAGCAGACACTAAGCGTGACAAAAAGGCGCCTCGTTTTCAGGCAATCAACCGGGGCCAAACCGCCCGGTTTCTGCGGGCAAAAGCGCCAATATGACCGATCTCAGGCGCTCCGAATTCATTCGGAGACAACAGATGTCGCCGCGCCTTCGGCCCATACAGATCGGCAAGCCGCCAGACTGCGTCTGGCGGCACCATCTGGTCGTCCTCGAAGGCGAACAGGTCCACCGGTGTATTCGATTGCGCCCATCTCGCTTCGGGCAGAGCGTCACCGATCTGCGGCACATAATTCTGCGGCGCCGTGCACCAGCTGCGCCATTGCCAATAGACCGGGCCCGGCAAATCGGCACCGATCCCCACAGCTTTGCCCGGCAGATACCCCAGTGCATTCACTGCCAGACGCCCGTGGCCGTGCCAGAACAACCACGCCAGCCCGCGATAGGGCCAGGGATGGTCGGACAGAGTAACCAGCCCCGAACATACACAGATCATCCGGTCGATCTGATCAATGTCTGGCTGCACCGGCCCCAGCAAGCCGCCAAGGGAATGACCGATGCTCCACTGCAAAGCGTCCGGGAACCGCCTGCGCATCTCAGCCCGTGCGGCGGGCATGTCGACCAAGGCCCAATCCGCCATGGTCACCTCGGAGGTTTTGAGTTTGTCGCGCAGTGAATGCCCGAAATCGCTGTAGTCATAGGTCAGACAGGCAATACCCTGTTCGGCGGCCAGCCAACGGGCAAAATGCTGGTAATATTCGCGCGGCACTGCAGTTGCGCTGTGAATCACCACGGCGACCTTCGGCTCGGTTTCAGGCAGATACAGCCGCGCCGACAGGCTGGCAGAGCCTGAGGCAAAGTCAAAGTCCTTAGTCTGGACGCAGGGCGTGGTATCAAGCATGGCGCTTCCAACAAATTCTGAACTACTCGGTTCACTCAACAATCGGCCCGATTTCGGCCACCAGAGTCAAGATTTCATCAAGATGACCAAACGTCCGGTTTGAACCCCAACAGGTGGCTTGACTCGGGGTCTGCATAGCCGCTAGCGATGTGGTGATGGTTCTTGCCCCGGAATTGGGGCGGGATGAAAAGGGAACACGGTGCGGTCTGCCCCGGCGATGCCGGAAAGGGCCAACTCCGCGACTGCCCCCGCAACTGTAAGCGGTGAGCAATGCCGAAATACCACTGGCCCCAGGGCTGGGAAGGTCGGCAAAGCGACGACCCGCAAGTCAGGAGACCTGCCATCGTATCGAAACCGAAACTCGGGCGGGGTGTCCGGGCAGGTCGTCAGCGCGCTGTCACACCTGATCCTCACCCTCCGTCCTGCGCGCGGAGGGCGCATTATGATCTGGAAGACAAAAACACACGAATTCACCGCAACCGTCTGTCAGAGGACCGGGAAACCCTGCCCCGCCCTTGCCCGAATGGCACGCGCCATGGCCGAGGCGATGGCGACGGCAAGGCCTGCGACATCCAAAACATTCGAGGTCGAAGGTACCAGCGATCTGACCCATTGCACCGAAGGCTGCACGGCCCGTTTTCGGGCCCAATCAGAACAGATCAGGGTCTATTGCGGCACCAGCACAGACACGCCGACAGAAAAGCTGGACGCCTATGGCGACATGATGTTCGGGCCGGAGTTCATCCAGAAATCCGCTGGTTTTCTGTCAGAACCACCCTGTGCGATGCTCGACGTATCGACCCTGCCGCCGCGCAGCGAAAGTATTCCGTATCAAGTGTCTGCCTGATTCAGGGAAGGGTTCGGGCCGGCAACCCGGCCCAGTCCTTTTGCGCGTCGGTTTCCACCGCGCAGGGCCGCACCGCACGCAACCGCCGAAGCGCTTGGTCAGGCGCTTCGCCGCATTCCACCATTAGCCGCATCACAACCATCCCCGAGCGTCCGCACCCACCGCGGCAATGCACCAGCACCTTGCCGCCACTGGCAAGGACATGTTGGGCGGCGGCGCTGGCTTGCGGCCAAAGCGCCTCAACCTCAGGCGTGGGGGCGCCGAAATCGGAGACCGGAAGGTGGACCCAGGCAATCCGTTCGCACTGCAGGTCCGCCTCGAATGAACGCGCGCCGGAATGCTGGAACTCATCCAGAGTAGTCATCGAGATGACCAGGTCCGGCGCCCAATCCCGGATTACTGCGAAATCCCCAGCATAATCGCCCGTGACACCCGGCAGTGGGCACAGAGCGATCTGCCCTTTGCCCAATCCAAGAGGGTGAATTGCAAAACTCTCCAACACAGCTCCTTTTCCTGCATCACCACATGGGGCTAAAGCCCCTCATGATTTACCGGCTCTGATGCAACTTGCCAAAACGAAATTCCTTTTCGCGCGCGGTGGACGCGGACGGCGGGGGTCTCTACGCTGCAAACCTGACACGAATCCAACAGAGCAGACATGACCGACACGCCCAGCCCCGCCTATCAGGTTCTCGCGCGGAAATACCGCCCGGAAACTTTTGCTGACCTCGTCGGTCAGAACGCAATGGTGCGCACGCTGAAAAACGCGTTCGAGGCCGACCGGATTGCACAAGCCTTCATCATGACTGGCATCCGCGGCACCGGTAAGACAACCACGGCCCGGATCATCGCCAAGGGCATGAACTGCATCGGTCCTGATGGGCAAGGCAAGCCCACGACCGAGCCTTGCGGCCAGTGCGAACATTGCGTCGCCATCATGGAAGGTCGCCATGTCGACGTGATGGAAATGGACGCCGCCAGCCGAACCGGCGTGAATGATATCCGCGAAATCATCGACTCGGTCCGATACCGCGCCGCCAGTGCGCGCTATAAGATCTACATCATCGACGAGGTTCACATGCTTTCGACCAGCGCGTTCAACGCGCTGCTCAAGACGTTGGAAGAACCTCCTGCGCATGTGAAGTTCATCTTTGCCACGACCGAAATCCGCAAAGTCCCGGTGACTGTTCTGTCGCGGTGCCAACGATTTGACCTGCGCCGGATCGAACCCGAGGACATGATTGGCCTGCTCAATAAGATCGCAGAGGCTGAGAAGGCACAGATCGCGGATGATGCCCTGGCGCTGATCACCCGCGCGGCCGAGGGGTCGGCGCGCGACGCAACATCGCTGCTGGATCAGGCAATCAGCCATGGGGCCGGTGAAACCAGCGCAGATCAAGTGCGCGCGATGCTGGGTCTGGCCGACCGGGGCCGGGTATTGGACTTGATGGAAATGATCCTGCGAGGGGATGCAGCATGCGCGCTGACTGAATTGGGCGGGCAATATGCCGAAGGGGCCGATCCGCTATCCGTGCTGCGTGACCTGGCCGAAATCACGCACTGGGTTTCGGTTGTAAAGATCACGCCAGACGCAGCCGAGGACCCGACGGTTTCCCCTGATGAACGTGCCCGTGGTCAGCAAATGGCCGAGGCCCTGCCAATGCGCGTTTTGACCCGGATGTGGCAGATGTTGCTGAAAGCGCTGGAAGAGGTATCGGCCGCGCCAAATGCCATGATGGCTGCTGAAATGGCCGTTATCCGCCTGACCCATGTTGCCGACTTGCCCAGCCCCGAAGAGCTGATCAAGCGCCTGCAGGACAACCCGCCTCCGCCTCCGAATGGCGGTCCTGGCGGTGGTATGGCCGTGCCCTCTCAGGCTCCGGTACCAGCGGCATCATCTTCTTACGTATCCGCAACTAGCAGCCCCGCCGGCGCGCCGTCGGCCGCTCTGGCCCATGATATCCAATCGGCGCTTGCACGGTATCCGAGTTTTGACCACGTGGTTGAATTGATCCGCACCAATCGGGATGTGAAACTTCTGGTCGAGGTCGAAAACGGGGTGCGGCTGGTTTCTTACCAACCGGGGCGGATCGAATTCACCCCGACACAGAACGCACCCACAGATCTGGCAGCGAGACTGGGTTCGTCGCTGCAACGATGGACTGGCAACCGCTGGGCTGTGTCGATTGTGGCCGATGGTGAGGTTGCGACCATCGCCGAGATTCGAGACGCCGCCGAGCTGGCGTTGAAAGCAGAGGCTGAGAAACACCCGTTGGTTCAGGCGGTGCTCATGCAATTTCCGAAGGCACGCATCAAGCGGATTGAAACACCGGAAGAACGTGCCGCCAAAGTGGAAACCGAGGCGCTGCCCGAGGTCGAAGACGAATGGGACCCGTTCGAGGAAGACTGAAACCGTCCCATCTTACCCAACTGGAAACCTCCCGCGCCCAACGGGAGGAAAGGTCTGGCCAAAGGCCTTGACGACGGGCAGGAGCCAGCTCGGCCCTTGTGCCGCGCCGACCGCGCCCGTATTTAGGCGTCAAACCGGATATTAGGAGAATACCGATGCTCAAAGGACTCGGCGGCCTGGGTGACATGGCCAAGATGATGAAATCCGCACAGGATCTACAGACCAAGATGACGGATATGCAGGAAGAGCTGAATACCATCATGGTTGTCGGCGAATCCGGTGCAGGGCTGGTCAAGGCAACAGCCACGGCCAAGGGAGAGCTGAAAGGTCTCGATATCGACCCGTCAATCTTTAACGGCGACGACAAGGAAGTGGTCGAAGATCTGATCCTGGCCGCCGTCAAAGATGCTCAGGCCAAGGCCGCAGAACGGTCGCAGGCTGAGATGGCTAAGCTGACCGAAGGCATGGGCCTGCCCGCAGACATCAAGCTGCCGTTCTGATAGGCACTCCTGACGAAATACCGGCCGGGCCCAACTGCCCGGCCCTTATGCAGGAGCAAGCGCGGTGAGTTCGAACAGCGATATCGACAATCTGATCGACCTGATGGCCAAACTGCCAGGCCTCGGCCCACGTTCGGCCCGTCGCGCAGTGCTGCATCTGATCCGCAAACGCGCCCTTCTGCTGACACCGCTTGCGGACGCAATGCAACAGGTTGCCATCACTGCCCGTGAGTGCCTGAATTGCGGCAATGTAGGCACCTCGGATATCTGCGACATCTGCGATAGCGAAGTCCGCGCGACCGGAGAGCTGTGCGTCGTCGAAGACGTCGCCGACCTTTGGGCGATGGAACGCGCCGCAGTTTTCAAAGGCCGCTATCATGTTCTGGGTGGCACCTTGTCGGCATTAGATGGAGTCGGCCCGGATGAGCTGCGCATTCCTCGCCTCAAGGATCGGGTCACAGCCGAGGGGATCACCGAAGTCATTCTGGCGCTGAACGCCACTGTCGACGGCCAGACCACCGCGCACTATATAGCCGATCAACTGGACGGGCAGGTGCGCCTGACCTCGCTGGCGCAGGGCGTGCCGATTGGCGGCGAGTTGGACTACCTGGATGACGGGACGATTACGGCGGCGCTGAGGGCGCGGAAAGAGCTGTAGTTGAGCTTCGACACTTGGTCGAATTCAAATATCAAGTTTACACAAATACTGTATCCAGCCTAACATTCTACGCATCGATTAAGCAGATTTAGAATGCGTTTTTCATATGTTGAGATATATATTGAAGGCCCTGTTCGGATCATCGCGCAAACGATCCAGGGTGGTGCCCTTCCAACCAACTAAACGACCTGCGATCACCGGAGCACGACCGGTTCCGTCAAAGCAGCCGTCCTCGGCTTATCCAACCACACGGACTCTCAAAGGCAAGTGCCACGTAATCGACGGCGACACGATCGTGATAAGCGGCACCAAGATCAGGGTTGCCGGAATCGATGCGCCCGAGCTTGAGCATCCCTGGGGCAAGAAATCCAAGTTTGCGCTGATCAAGATGTGCAAAGGCATGGTGATCACAGCCGAAATCAAAGAAGAGGTTTCCTACGATCGGATCGTCGCCAAGTGCACGCTTCCAGATGGTACTGATGTCGCCGCAGAATTGGTTAAACTTGGACTGGCTCTGGACTGGCCCAAGTTTTCCGGCGGTGAATACGCGCATCTAGAGCCGGGCGATGCGCGAAAGAAACTCTGGCGGGCAGCCGCACGCCAAAAGGGAAACATGCGCGCGTTCCATTCCGAAGTAAAACCGAAACGCAATTCCGACTAGCTTTATGGTATCGCAGTGGCCCTGAGGACTTTGGAATAGCAAGGTAGGCCTTAGCCTCGGCACGATCTGGCTATTGAACAGGATGCGGTGGCAACAACGTAGAAGTTGCGATTACCCACCATCTCGCCTTTACCGCAAACCCTAACGAATCGGATCAAAAAGCGCGTCTTTGGCCGCGCAGTCCTTGATCACATCCCGGCCACAAGGCACCGGTTCAAGATCGCGGGACAGGCACAGGCGCACCTCTTCGATATAGCCTTGTTTGCAGGTGACGGTGATCATGTCGCGCTCCAGCCCCGGATTGACCTTTAGAAACGCTTCTTCCACGACAGATGCGGGCAGTTTTACAGATGTGTCCAACTGGCGGAACACCTTTGGACGCTCGACCGACCCATAGGCCTGCCGCGACAAGATGTAATAGTCCGAAGCGCTGAGGCCCGAGCAGGTGCCGTGCTTCTTCCACTGATGCCAGGCAAGGCCGGAACTGCCCTGAATATCTTCCATTTCACGGGTCATGGTCCGCGTCGGCGGGGCCTCCGCCGTACGGCAATAAGATGGCCAGCCCTGATGGAATTGCGGCCAAAGCCCGTGTAGAATCCAGCCGTGATCATGCCGTACATCGCATTGATCGGACCCACGCGCGTCGCCTTCGCGCGCGCACCAGTTCGGCGACCAGCTAAGTGCCAGGACATAGTAGTCGAACGCGCCCGACTTTTCACCCTCGGCAAGCGCCGTCATTGCACTGAAAACCCATAGAACCAGCCAGCGCATTCGCCTCTTCCCTTCTTGCCCTGCCGCGACTATATACAGCCCAAGTTCCCCGACAACGGAAACCTGCCCCAAGATCACGGGGCCGCCGAATTCCGGCGACGGGAAAGATGTATGCATAGGAGACGGGCTGATGGCAAAACCGCTTATGGCCAAGGCAACAGCCGTATGGCTAGTAGACAACACAACGATCAGCTTCAAGCAGATCGCGGATTTCGTAGGAATGCACGAGTTGGAAGTGCAGGGCATCGCCGATGGCGATGTGGCCGCTGGCGTCAAAGGGTTCGACCCGATCGCCAACAACCAGCTTACGCAGGAAGAGATTGACGTGGCGCAGGGCAACCCGCTGCACAAGCTGAAGCTCAAGTTCAACCCCGCTGCCAGTGGCGAGGAAAAACGTCGTGGCCCGCGCTATACCCCACTGTCCAAGCGTCAGGACCGTCCGAACTCGATTCTGTGGCTAGTCAAGTTCCACCCCGAACTCAGCGACGGTCAGATTGCCAAGCTGGTCGGCACCACCAAGCCGACCATTCAGTCGATCCGCGAGCGGACGCACTGGAACATCTCGAACATGCAACCGATTGACCCCGTCGCTCTGGGCTTGTGTAAACAGTCCGAGCTGGACGCAATCGTGCAAAAAGCCGCCGCCAAGAAAGCCGCTGAAGGTGGCGTCATGAGCGATGATGAGCGCCGCAAGCTGGTTTCGACCGAGCAGTCGCTGGAAATGGACGCAGCGCCCAAAATTCCAACGGCGATCGAGGGTCTCGAGACCTTCTCGTTGTCTGATGACTCCCCCGAAGAGAAAGAAGAGCCGATCATCGACGCCGACAGTTTCTTCAACTTGCCCAAAGGCGAGGCCGAGGATGAAGACGAAAGCGATCCGCGTTTCTGATACGCAGACAGCCCCGGTCAAACTGGCCGGGGCTTTTTTGACGAGACTCTGATGCTGAACATACTGTCTGCCATTTTTGGCCCACACCGCGCCGTGACAATCTATGCCTTCCTAAGAACCTGGGGCCTGCTCGTGTTCGGTGTCGTAGGCGTTATCGCGGTTGCCGCAGCCCTGCTGTTGCTGAACGACGACGGCACGCATGAACACGAAGCCTTCATGACCGTCCCGGTTCTGTCCGCCACCGCTATCAACGGCGACCTCAAGAACGGGGTGATTGCCTCGGTACGTTTACCCGACGGGTCCGCGACGTCGATCACTTCGACCGAGGCCCCGATTTCCCAGACCGTCGGCCAAAGCGCCTGTGTCGAAAAGCGGGTCTATGTGGAAAGTGGCGAACCAAGGTATCGCTTCAAACTTCCGCGTTATTGCGAAGCAAGCTGACAAAGCAAAACCGCCCGGTGTCCACACCGGGCGGTTTTTCCTTCAGATCATCTGAAAGATGATTCCTGCGATCACTGCGCCGACTATCCCCAGGCCCAGATAGGTCGCAAACACTTTCGGCCTGACCAGCGACCATACCGCAGCCATGGCCGGGATCGAGCTGACCGCACCCGCGATCATAAAGGACATTGCTGCCCCGGCGCTCATCCCCTGCTCCATCAGACCTGCCAATAGCGGCGGCGCGACGTATGAGTTCAGATAGGCCGGCATCCCAACAAGTGCTGCGATGATTATGGGCAACACGCCGTCTCCTCCGACCGCGCGTGCGATCAGATCAGCGGGTACATAATTGATCAGCAACGCCTCGAGAACATAGGCAAGCGCCAGCCATTTCAACAAGAACAGGCCGTTTCGAAAGAACTCGCTACGAAATTTATTCCGGCGCGCAGGGTCATGCCAGAATTTCCAGACCGGTTTGTCCTCTTGCTTAGGTCCACAACTGCCGCATCCAGCTGGTTGGTAGTTCCGCAAAGGTTGGGTCAACACACCGCTGCGCGTCATGGTGCGCACGACGAATCCGCCAAACAGGCCAAGTGCCACTGCGGCTAAGGCTTTTCCGATAGCAAAGGGCCATCCCAAAGCGCCAGCCGTAATCAACAGCGTCGGCGGGTCGATCAGCGGAGAGCTGAGCCAGAACGCCATAACCGCAGACAGTGGCGCCCCAAGCGCCAGTAAACCAGCAATGAACGGGATGACCTCGCAGGAACAGAATGGGGCCAACCCGCCAAACAGGGCAGCCAAAAGGATCATCCGCGTCTCGCGGCCCTCAAAGGCTCGGGCCACCATGACTTCGGCACCGGTGGCCTTGAGGTATGACAACAGCAGCACAGCAAACAGAATATATTGGCCGGTATGGGCCAGTGCCTTACCGGCAAATGTTATCACCTCCATTAGATTGCCTGGGTCGAGTATCGCCACCGCGATCAGAATGGCGACAATCACCGCCCATGGGGTTTTGATCAGGTCGAAGACGGTTTTGAACGGGGCTCGAGGGCTCTGAGTAAGGTCAGCCATCGTTTGCCGCCTTTCCAGTTTCGTCCGCACAACATTCCGACAGAATGAACTGCGCGAGGTTTCTGAGATGGTCATACCGGGCACGGTTGATCGTGGTGCGCCCGATCTTTTCCTGTTCGACAACATCACCGGCCGCAAGAAACCGGAGGTGATGGGCCAGCGTCGACGGGGCAATGCCGGTTCTCTCCTGGATTTCACCTACGGTGAGCCCGGTCTCTCCGGCGCGAACGAGTGTCTTGAGGACTTTCAGTCGCGCCTCTGACCCCATCGCCGAAAATCCTGCTGCAGCGGTTTCCCACATATCCACAACTCCAATAAACTAGATTTCTAGTTATATAGAAGTATTGAAAGCTACCGTCAACAAATTCTGATCAGAATTCGTGAAAAGAGAGTGAGTCCAGATTGCTCAATCAATAAGGCCACTCTATAAGGTCTTATGGGGATTTCAGTAGATACGTTCTTTCTAGAGCTGAATGGGCAAGGCACCTTGCAGGCCCAGATTCAGCAAATGATTGCAGAAGGTATCCTGTCAGGCCGGTTCCATGTCGGAGAAAAACTGCCCTCGTCGCGTAAACTGGCCTCGCATCTGGGTGTCAGCCGGATCACCGTGACATTGGCTTATACCGAGCTGTTGGCCAATGACTACCTGACGGCCCGGGGCCGATCTGGGTATTATGTGTCGGAAAATGCGCCAGTACCGCCTAAATACACGCCCATCCAACGGGGCACTGAGACCGTGGATTGGGACAAGGCGCTGGCCCGCCGGTTTGTAGATTCGGATGTGTTGCCCAAGCCCTGGAATTGGCGGGACTATACCTATCCTTTTATCTATGGTCAGGCGGACCGAACCCTGTTCGATCATGCCAACTGGCGACTATGCGCAGTGCGGGCATTGGGGCACAAGGATTTCGAATCGCTGACCCGCGACTATGTCGATCAGGACGATCCGTTGCTGATCGAGTTCATCGCCCGCCACACTCTGCCCCGCCGTGGAATCTCGGCCCGCCCCGAAGAAATATTGATCACACTGGGGGCGCAGAACGCACTTTGGCTGGCGTCGCGCATCCTGCTGACCCACAATCACACAGCCGCCATCGAAGACCCTTGTTACTATGCGCTGCGCAGCCTGTTGAACCACTGGGATTGCGCGGTCACCCCCATCTGCGTGGACAGGGATGGCCTGCCACCCGAAGCGCTGCCCGATGATACGAATGTCATCTTCACCACGCCCAGTCATCAAAGCCCGACAACGGCCACCATGCCGATCGACCGTCGCCGCCAACTTTTGGACCGGGCCCGGGACCTGGACGCGATGGTGGTCGAGGATGACTATGAGTTCGAAATGGCGTTTCTAGGGGCGCCTTCGCCTGCGCTGAAATCCATGGACCGGGATGGCCGTGTCATCTATGTGGGCAGCTTCTCGAAATCGCTGTTCCCCGGATTGCGCCTTGGTTACATGGTTGGATCCGAGCCGTTTATCCGCGAGGCGCGCGCGCTGCGCTCTTTGGTGCTGCGCCACCCGCCGGGCCACATTCAGCGCACGGCAGCGTATTTTCTGTCTCTGGGACATTACGATGCACAGATCCGGCGCATGTCCAAAGAGCTGTCCAAGCGGCGGGATGCAATGGACAAGGCTATCGACGAATACGGGCTGTCGGTGGCGGGGCGCGGTGTGATGGGCGGATCTTCGATGTGGATGTCCGCCCCTGAACATGTCGACATGTCCCAGCTGGCGCGCAGCCTGCAAAACCAAAGCGTTCACATCGAGCCTGGTGCACCGTTTTTCGCAGGGCCAGATAGGCCACAGAACTTCTATCGGCTCGGATACTCATCCATCGCGCCCGACCGCATCGCTCCGGGCGTGAAGCTGATCGCGGATGCCATCCAAACGCAGTAGACCGCGTCTGGACCTAATCCGCAATTCGTTTTGGACCTAACGCCATTCCGTCCCTTGGGCCACAACCGTACCCAAAGGCTGGGCTGATCGTCCGGCTTCATCCACAAATCCGCGGAGACAAATCAGATGAAAATGACCACCGAAGAGGCCTTTGTTAAAGTTCTGCAGATGCACGGGATCGAGCATGCGTTTGGGATCATCGGTTCGGCAATGATGCCGATCTCGGATATTTTTGGAAAAGCTGGCATTACGTTCTGGGATTGCGCACACGAAGGCTCGGGTGGGATGATGGCTGACGGGTACACACGCGCCACCGGCAAAATGTCGATGATGATCGCGCAGAACGGCCCCGGGATCACCAACTTTGTTACTGCCGTCAAAACCGCCTACTGGAATCACACCCCGCTGCTGCTTGTGACCCCTCAGGCCGCAAACAAGACCATGGGTCAGGGCGGTTTCCAAGAGATGGAACAAATGCGCATGTTCGCGGACTGCGTTTGCTACCAGGAAGAAGTACGCGACCCTTCGCGGATGGCCGAAGTTCTGAGCCGCGTTATCACCAAAGCCAAGCGCGCCTCGGCACCGGCACAGATCAATGTTCCACGTGATTTCTTCACTCAGGTTGTCGATATCGAACTGCCTGCCGTAGTTGAATTTGAACTGCCTTCTGGCGGCGCATCAGCCGTTACCGAAGCCGCCGCGCTGCTGTCGGATGCCAAGAACCCTGTCATCCTGAACGGAGCGGGCACGGTTCTGTCTGCGGGCGGCATCGAAGCCTCGAAAGCACTGGCCGAGCGTCTGGACGCCCCGGTTTGTGTTGGCTACCAGCACAATGACGCCTTCCCGGGCTCGCACCCGCTGTTTGCTGGCCCGTTGGGTTACAATGGCTCGAAAGCCGGTATGGAGCTGATAAAAGAAGCAGACGTGGTTCTGTGTCTCGGCACTCGCCTGAACCCGTTCTCGACTCTTCCTGGCTATGGTATGGAATACTGGCCGGCGAATGCAAAGATCATTCAGGTTGACATTAACCCCGACCGCATTGGCCTGACCAAGAAGGTATCTGTCGGTATTGTTGGCGACGCAGCCACCGTTGCAACCAATATCCTGGCACAGCTGTCGGACACCGCAGGTGACGAAGGACGCGATGCACGCAAAGCGAAGATTGCGGAAACCAAGTCACGCTGGGCGCAGGAACTGACTTCGATGGACCACGAGCAGGACGATCCGGGCACAACCTGGAACGAACGCGCCCGTGCAGCCAAGCCCGACTGGATGAGCCCGCGCATGGCGTGGCGCGCCATTCAGGCAGCCCTGCCGAAAGAGGCGATCATCTCGTCCGACATCGGCAATAACTGTGCCATCGGCAACGCCTACCCATCCTTTGAAGCGGGCCGCAAATATCTGGCCCCCGGGCTGTTCGGCCCCTGTGGATACGGATTGCCATCTGTCATGGGTGCCAAGATCGGTTGCCCGGATGTGCCTGTCGTTGGATTCTCGGGTGACGGCGCCTTTGGTATTGCTGTAACCGAACTGACCGCAATCGGCCGCGATGAATGGCCCGCAGTCACCCAGATCGTTTTCCGCAACTATCAGTGGGGTGCTGAAAAGCGCAACTCGACCCTGTGGTTCGACGACAATTTTGTTGGAACCGAACTGGACACCAAAGTGTCCTATGCCGGTATCGCTCAGGCCTGTGGCCTGAAAGGTGTCGTGGCCCGCACACAGGATGAGCTGACTGCAGCCCTGAATCAGGCCATTGAGGATCAGAAGAATGGGATCACCACGCTGATCGAAGCCATGATCAACCAGGAACTGGGCGAGCCGTTCCGTCGGGACGCAATGAAGAAACCGGTCGCGGTGGCAGGCATCAGCAATGACGACATGGAACCGCAGGCCGGGGTATAATCCGCGTGAAACCGCTGCGCGCCATTCTTGGGACGGCCAGCGCGTCGGACAAGATCATCGCCCTGTCAGAGGGCGATGATCCCCGCGTCGTGGAAGGTGCGGTCAGGGCCATAAAAGAGGACGTTGCACGGATCATCCTGATCGGCGACGGGGCCAAAATTTCGGCCCTTCTGGATGCGCATGAAGGATTTGATCCCACTCGGATAGACATTCTTGACCCGGCGTATTCCTCAATCACCACGGAACTGGCTGAAGCGCTGTTTAATCGCCGCAAGCACAAGGGCATGACCCTTGAAGAGGCAGGGCAACAGATCACCAACCGGCTGACCTTTGCCGCCATGCTGGTGCATCAGGGTATCGCTGACGGCACCGTGGGCGGAGCGGTTGAAACCACCTCTGACACAGTTCGCGCGGCGTTGCAGATCATCGGAACAGCGCCGGGTACAACAATGGTATCCAGTTTTTTTCTCATGCTGTTCTGCCAGGATCATCACGAGGTCAAAGGCGCGCGCATCTTTGCCGATTGTGGCCTGGTGGTGGATCCAAACGCCGAAGAAATGGCGGAAATTGCCCGCGCATCGGCCGCATCCTATTCAGCTTTGACTGGAAACACGGCGCGTGTGGCGATGCTGTCTTTTTCCACCTCGGGAAGCGCCGAACATCCAAAAGTATCCAAGGTCGTCGAGGCAACCCGGATCGCACGCGAAAAAGATCCGAACCTTCTGATCGACGGAGAGCTACAGTTCGATGCCGCCTTTGTCCCCGAGGTTGCGGCGCAAAAGGCGACGGATTCGCCACTGAAGGGAGAAGCAAATGTCTTTGTCTTCCCCAGCCTGAATGCGGGCAATCTGGGCTATAAGATCGCACAGCGTATCGGAGGGGTTGAGGCAATCGGGCCAGTCCTACAAGGCCTGGCCAAGCCGGCAAATGATCTATCGCGCGGCTGTACGGCAGAGGACATCCTTCACATGATCGCCGTGACTGCTGTTCAAGCACAACATGGCGAAAACGGAATATAAGTCTCGACAAGTCCGTGAAAAACAAATTTTATTCCGGTTCCCGGCAATACTCGGGGGAATACCGGTCTGCAAACTACAGGGGCGCCTATGAACCAGCCAGTGATTGACACCTCGCCCAAAGTCTCGGACGAGATCCGGCAGACCACCTGTTACATGTGCGCCTGTCGCTGTGGCATCAACGTTCACATGAAAGACGGCAAGGTCGCCTATATCGAGGGCAACCGAGACCACCCGGTGAACAAAGGCGTTCTGTGCGCCAAAGGGTCCGCGGGCATTATGCAGGTTAACGCGCCGTCGCGCCTACGCAAACCGCTGCGCCGTGTCGGCCCGCGCGGATCGGGCGAGTTCCGCGAGATCGAGTGGGACGAAGCGATCAGCACAGCCGTCGGCTGGATGAATGAGCTGCACGAGACAGCGCCGCAAAAGCTGGCCTTCTTTACCGGTCGCGACCAAAGCCAAAGCTTCACCAGCTTCTGGGCTCAGAATTTCGGCACCCCAAACTATGCGGCCCATGGCGGCTTCTGTTCCGTCAACATGGCCGCAGGCGGCATCTACACCATGGGCGGCGCGTTTTGGGAGTTTGGCCAGCCCGACTGGGACCACACCAAGCTATTCATGCTGTTCGGCGTAGCCGAAGACCACGACAGCAACCCGATCAAGATGGGCATCGGCAAGATCAAGGCACGCGGCGCACGGGTGATCGGTGTGAACCCGATTCGATCAGGCTATAACGCCGTCGCCGATGACTGGGTCGGGATTACGCCCGGCACCGACGGGCTGTTCATCCTGTCGCTGATCCATGTGCTGATGAAGGCCGGCAAGATCGACCTGGATTACCTCAGCCGTTATACCAACGCGCCTGTTCTGGTGAACGCATCCGAAGGCCCCGACAAAGGTCTGTTCTTGCGCGATAGTGACGGCAAACCGCTGGTGATCGACCGGGCCACAGGCGAACTCACTGCGTTCGACAAGCCGGGCGTACGCCCGGACTTGTCGGCTACTTACGAAAAGGACGGCGTCACCCATCGCCCGGTTTTCCACCTGATGGCCGAGAAATACCTAAGCGACGAGCACGCCCCTGAGGCCGTGGCTGACCGCTGTGGCATCCCGGCCAGTCGCATTCGCGCCATCGCGGCGGAAATCGCCCGCGTCGCCTTTGACGAGGCGATCGAGCTGGATCAGGAATGGACCGATTTCCGCGGCGAAACCCATGCCAAGATGATCGGTCGCCCGGTCAGCTTCCACGCCATGCGTGGCATCTCGGCCCATGCCAACGGGTTCCAGACCTGCCGCGCGCTGCACGTGCTGCAGATCATCCTCGGCACGGTCGAAGTTCCAGGCGGTTTCCGCTTCAAACCGCCCTATCCCAAACCAGTCGAGGCGCACCCTACCCCGCATGGCGACCGCCGCCCCGGCAGACCACTGGAAGGCCCCCATCTAGGCTTCCCCCGCGGGCCCGAAGACCTGTTGCTGGACGACTGCGGCACTCCCCAACGGATCGACAAAGCATTCACATGGGAAAACCCGATGTCAGCCCATGGGCTGATGCATATGGTAATCTCAAACGCCGCCGCCGGTGATCCCTACAAGATCGACACGCTGTTCATGTATATGGCGAATATGTCGTGGAACTCCTCCATGAACACCAAAGGTGTGATGGAGATGCTGACCGCCAAGACCGAAGACGGCAAATACGTCATCCCCAATATCATTTATTCCGATGCCTATTCCTCGGAAATGGTGGCCTATGCCGACTTGATCCTGCCCGACACCACCTATCTTGAACGGCACGACTGTATCTCGCTGCTCGACCGCCCGATCTGCGAGGCAGACGCCGCCGCCGACGCAATCCGCTGGCCGGTGATCGAGCCCGACCGCGACGTGCGGGGCTTTCAGTCGGTGCTGGTGGAACTGGCCAACCGCATGAGCTTGCCAGGCTTTACCAACGAAGACGGTACGCCGAAGTGGAAAGACTACGCTGACTATATCGTTAACCATCAGCGAAAGCCCGGTATCGGCCCGCTGGCCGGGTTTCGAGGCGAAAATGGCGACAAGGAAGGTCGTGGCAAGGTCAACCCCGACCAGCTAAATCGCTACATCGAAAATGGCGGCTTCTACGTCGCGCATATCCCCGAAGGGGCGGATTACTACAAACCCTGGAACGCTGCCTATCAGGATTGGGCCGTGGGCATGGGAATCTACGACAGCCCGCAACCCTATCTGTTCCAGCTCTATTCAGAACCGATGCGCAAGTTCCAGCTGGCCGCCGAAGGCCACGGGGACCGGCAACCGCCGGAAAATCTGCGCCAGCGCCTCAAGGACACCATGGATCCGCTGCCGATCTGGTACGAAACCGATCAGCAGGGCAATGAAGGTTTCACCATCAATGCCCTGACTCAGCGCCCGATGGCGATGTATCACTCATGGGGCACCCAAAACGCCTGGCTGCGCCAGCTACACGGGCGCAACCCGCTTTATGTGCCAACCAAACTGATGCGCGAACACGGGATGCAGGACGGCGACTGGGCCAAAGTCACGTCTCCGCACGGGGAAATTACTGTTCCGGTCATGGAGATGGCCGCGCTGAATGAAAATACTGTCTGGACTTGGAATGCCATAGGCAAACGCAAAGGTGCTTGGGCCCTGCAGGAAGACGCACCAGAGGCCACCAAAGGCTTTTTGCTGAACCACCTGATCCACGAACTGCTGCCGTCAAAAGGCGATGGAATGCGTTGGACCAATTCTGATCCGATTACAGGTCAGGCGGCTTGGTTCGACCTGAAGGTCAGGATCGAAAAGGCAGCGCCACCTTCGGATGCAGAAAGCCAGCCCGAATTCAAACCGATCAAATCACCGGTCGGCACCGGACCAAAAGATCTGGCGTGGAAGGTAGGAAAATGACCCAGCTCCCCCAATCCACAGACAAGAAAATGGGTCTGGTCATCGACCTGGACACCTGTGTCGGCTGCCATGCCTGCGTGATTTCCTGCAAAGGTTGGAACACTGAAAACTACGGCGCGCCTCTGTCGGATCAGGACGCTTATGGCGGCAACCCGTCCGGCACCTTCCTGAACCGGGTACATTCCTACGAGGTCCAACCCGAACAGGGTCACGCCCAGCTGATCCACTTCCCCAAATCCTGCCTCCATTGCGAGGACGCGCCCTGCGTCACCGTCTGCCCCACCGGGGCCAGCTATAAGCGGGTCGAGGACGGTATCGTATTGGTCAATGAAAGCGATTGTATCGGCTGCGGGCTTTGCGCCTGGTCCTGCCCTTACGGCGCGCGTGAGATGGATATGGCCGAGGGCGTGATGAAGAAATGCACCCTCTGCGTGGATCGCATCTATAACGAGAACATACCCGAAGTGGACCGCGTGCCATCCTGTGTGCGGACCTGCCCCGCCGGAGCCCGCCATTTCGGTGATCTGGGCGACGCAGATAGCGATGTCAGCAAATTGGTCGCCGAACGTGGTGGCATGGATCTGATGCCTGAAATGGGCACCAAGCCCGTCAACAAATACCTGCCACCTCGCCCTAAAGATCAGATCGAGGACCAGATCGACATTCTCGCGCCCCTTCTGGCCCCGGTAGTCGAAGAGCCCAAGGGCTTTCTGGGTTGGCTCGACAAGACACTGGAGAAGCTCTGATGCATCCGGCCCCATCCGTCATTATCTTCACCACCTTGTCCGGTCTGGGCTTTGGGCTGCTGTTTTTTCTGGGCCTTGGGATGCCGGATGTCACCGGGTGGGTGGCCTTCGTATTCTATGCCATGGCCTTTGGCCTGTCGGTGGGTGGGCTGATGGCCTCGACCTTTCACTTGGGCCATCCTGAACGTGCGTGGAAAGCATTCACCCAATGGCGGTCAAGCTGGCTCAGCCGTGAGGGTTGGTGCGCAGTGATCGCCTTGATTCTTATGGGCTTCTACGCGCTGGGCGCTGTCATCTTTGGTCAGCGTTGGGGTGTTTTGGGCGTCCTTGGCGCGTTGTTTTCGCTGGCAACAGTTTTCACCACCTCAATGATCTACACCCAGCTCAAGACAATCCCACGCTGGAACATGAAACTGACACCAATCATGTTTCTGAGCTTCAGCCTTGCCGGTGGCTCGCTTCTGGCCGGTCAGGTCAGCCTTGCCGTTCCTCTGTTGGTGGTCGCTGCCGTTGCGCAGACATTTTACTGGTGGCAAGGGGATAAGGCATTTGCGAACTCAGGAACAAACCTTGGCACCGCTACGGGTTTGGGGCAGCGCGGGGCAGTGCGTGCGTTTGAGCCTCCACATACAGGTACAAACTATCTTCTGCGCGAATTTGTCCACGTGGTTGGCAGGAAACATGCGGACAAATTGCGGGTCATCTCGTTTGTGCTGGCCTTCCTATTGCCGGTCATCCTGCTGATCCTGCCGTTCAACCACTTCTTCGCTCTTCTGGCTGCGCTGTCGCATGTGGCAGGCGTTGCAGTTTCGCGCTGGCTGTTCTTTGCGCAGGCCGAGCATGTCGTGGGTCTGTATTACGGCAAACGGTAAAGAAGGGGGCCAGTGGCCCTAACAGGCCAATTCATCCCCCGAGGTATTTTTGGCCAGATGAAGATCGGATCAGGCCAAGAACACCCCTGGTTACAGCAGACCTGCGTGGTTCATGGCTGCGTCGATGGCTGTTTTGGTGCTGTCGTCCAACGTGGTCAGGGGCGAGCGAACTTCTTCGCTGCACAGGCCCAGCTTGCTGAGGGCGTATTTGGCCCCGACCAGACCGGGTTCGATAAAGATCGCCTCATGCAGAGGCATCAGGCGGTCCTGATAAGTCAGCGCTTTGGCATAATCCCCCTGCAGGGTGGCCTGCTGGAATTCGGCACATAGCTTGGGCGCAACATTCGCCGTGACCGAGATACAGCCCACACCACCATGCGCATTGAAACCCAGCGCCGTGGCGTCTTCGCCCGACAGTTGGCAGAACTCGGGCCCGCAAGAGGCACGCTGTTGGCTGACACGCCCCAAATCTCCGGTTGCGTCTTTAACCCCAACGATCCTTGGCAACTCGGCCAGCTCGCCCATCGTCTGGGGCGTCATGTCGATGACGGAACGGCCTGGAATGTTGTAGATGATGATCGGAATATCAGCACAATCATGTAGGGTGCGGAAATGCTGAATTAAGCCCTTCTGGGTCGGCTTGTTGTAATACGGGGTCACCACTAGAGCGGCATTCGCGCCGACTTGCTGCGCAAATTGAACGAATCGGATCGCCTCGACCGTGTTGTTCGAGCCCGCACCAGCGATCACCGGGACACGACCGGCTGCGGCACTGACAACTTCTGCCACCACCGTTTCGTGTTCTTCATGGCTGAGGGTTGGGCTTTCACCGGTGGTCCCCACCGGCACCAAACCGGTCGAGCCTTCCTGAATTTGCCATTCCACCAAACGTTTGAGCGTGCCCAGATCCAACTCGCCATTCGAAAACGGGGTAACGAGGGCTGGCATCGAGCCTTTGAACATGACACGCTCCTTGCTGTGCGGTTAGCAATTTTTGCGCCTTGGGCAATCACATTCCTAGCAATGTGTGTTGATCCCGCCGGCGCAAGGTTTATCCTAAATGGCTCTATCCTTGGTTGGTTGGGAAATGCAAGGCATGACACGCGTTCTGGCGCTTTTGACAGCGGTGATTCTGGCATCCTTCGGGCCGGCCCAAGCCGACTCGGTGGGCGATCTGCGCGCTGGCATGTATGAAATGCGCAAGGGCGATTGGAACGCCGCGCTGCAAGAGGCAGGTCCGCGCGGATCTGTGTCACGTGACATCATCGTATGGCATTGGCTGCGCGAGGGGTTCGGAAGCTCGGGCGATGTGCTGGTATTTCTGAACCGCAGGCCGGATTGGCCGGGGCTGGCATGGTTACGGCGCGAAAGCGAACCCGCCTTTACCGGGGCTGACCCGGACCGGGTGTTGAAATTCTACGCCGGCACTGCCCCACAAACGGCGGAAGGGGCGCTGAATTTCGCCGTAGCGCTGAAGGCTAAAGGGCGACAGGGCGATGCGCAGGCGGATATCGTCACCGCCTGGCGTACGATGCCGATGGGATCGGGCCTGCAGAAAAACTATATCGAGAACTTCGCGACATTGCTGAAACCCCACCACGCGGCGCGGTTAGACCGGATGCTGTGGGACGGTCATCTGATCAGCGCAGGACAAATGCTGCCATTGGTGAATGACGATCAGCGCAAGCTGGCCGAGGCGCGGATTGCATTGCAAAAACGTGCGCCGGGTGTTGATGCTAAAGTAGGGGCGGTTCCCGAATCCGTGGCCGGATCGGCGGGACTTGCCTTTGACCGCTTTGTCTGGCGAGATAAAAAGGAACTAGATGACAGTGCGATTGATCTGATGCTAGCGCGGTCATCCAGCCCGGATGCTCTGGGCGAGCCAGGCAAATGGGCCGAGGGCCGTCGCCGACTGGCACGGCTTGAGATGCGCAATGGTGATATGAGCCGCGCATACAAGATTGCCTCTAGTCACCATATGACGCCGGACATGGGCTATGCCTATGCCGATCTCGAATGGCTTTCCGGGTTCCTTGCCCTGCGTCGGTTGAATGATCCCGCAACGGCTGTACGGCATTTCCAAAACTTCTCGGGCGCGGTGCAGTCACCGATTTCCAAGGGACGCGGCGGGTATTGGCTAGGTCGGGCCTATGCCGCGCAGGGGGATGCGGAAAAGGCTTATGAGGCCTATGCCATGGGTGCTGATCACCAGACCTCGTTCTACGGGCTTCTTGCCGCCGAACGGATAGGGCGCCCCTTTGACAGCGATCTGGCAAACCCGCGAAGGGCACCGCACTGGAAACAAGCGGAGTTTGCCGATTCCAGCGTTCTGGAAGCGGGGCTATTGCTGTTGCGCGCAGGTGAGGCAAACCTATCCGAGCGGTTCCTGACCCATCTGGTTGAGGGGCTCGACCCCGTTCAGGCAAGCCAACTGGGCGATCTGGTCATCGAACTGAACGAACCACATCTGGCGGTGATGATCGCCAAGCGCGCCGCGACCACCGGCGTTGTCCTGCCCGCCGCGTATTACCCGGTTCATCCGGTGGCAGATCTAGGCCTGCCTATGGCAAAGGAAATGACGCTAGCAATCGCCCGGCGCGAAAGCGAGTTTGACCCGGTTGTCATCAGCGGCGCGGGCGCGCGCGGGCTTATGCAGGTGATGCCCGCAACGGCGAAAGTTGTGGCTCGGAATATGGGCATCCTAAGCAGCCACCAAACCGGAAAACTGACCTCGGACTGGCGATATAACGCCAAGCTGGGGGCGAATTACCTGTCCGAGCTGGCAGCAGAATTCAACGGCAATGTGGTGATGATGGCTGCGGGGTATAATGCCGGGCCGGGCAGGCCGATCTCGTGGATGAAACGCAATGGTGACCCGCGCCGGGGTGAGGCCGATATCGTCGACTGGATCGAATTCATACCCTTCAGCGAGACCCGCAACTATGTCATGCGCGTCGCCGAAAGCCTACCTGTGTATCGCGCACGGTTGGGGCAGCAGGCGTTGCCGGTGCCATTTTCCGAGGAACTGATCGGGTCAACTCTGGCGTCGTTCGCGCCATAAGGTGAACAGTCCGGCGGCAATAACCAATGTGGCCCCTGCAACAACCGCGGGTCTCAAGCTTTCACCAAAGACCGAGATTCCCAGAATGGCGCTCCACATCAGGTGAAAATAGGCAAAGGGCTGAACGGCGCTGGCCTCGGCCATTTCGTAGCACTTAATCAACAACCAATGTCCCAGAACTCCGGTCAGGCAGAGCAGGCCCATCCAAAGCCAGTCACCGCCCTGCATAGGCTCCCAAAACCACACGCCCACGGCCGTCATGGCAACCGCCCCGGCGATGCCGGTCCAGAAAAAACTGGTGGCGGTAGTGTCGCGCCGCGCCGCATAGCGGGTCAGCAGGCCATAGACGGCAAACATCAGGGCCGAGATCAGCGGGATCACCGCCCAAGGGTTAAAGACGCCCACTCCCGGCTGCAGGATGATCAGCACGCCGATGCAGCCCACGCCGATGGCGGACCAACGGCGCCAACCGACTTTCTCGCCCAAAACCGGGCCGCTGAGTGCCGCCACCAGCAGCGGGTAGCAGATGAACACGGCCTGGCTTTCGATCAGGCCCAGGATGGTAAAGGCATAGACCGCGACGCAAATCTCTCCGGCCAGAAGCACCCCGCGCAGGATCTGCAGGCCAAGCTGACTGGTGCGGGCCGTGGCCGCGATACCGCCGGGTGCACGCAGCGCCAGAGCGACGACAAATGCTGCGAAGAACCAATAGCGGATCATCACGACCATATAGGTGTTATAAGTCCCGGCCAGATGGCGCGAGATACCGTCCTGCAGCGCAAAAACCACAGTCGCCGCGATCATCAGCGCGATACCGGCGCGAGTGTTGTTCTGTTGGGTCATGGCTTGACCGCCCGCGTCATGTGACGCTTGCGCCCATAGCCCGGCGCGCGGGTGACGTTGAATCCCGCGTCTTGGAGCCCGCGTCGGACGAACCCAGCGGCGGTATAGGTGGCGGCGGTTCCATTGGGCGCCGTGTGGTCGGATACCTGCTGCATCAGCTTTGCGCCCCAAAGCTCGGGGTTTTTAGCCGGCGAGAACCCGTCCAGAAACCACGCATCCGCCTGCCCCGACCATGCGGACAGGGTGGCCCGCGCATCGCCCTCGATAACCTCAAGCCGCAGGGTGCCCAGATAGCAGGTACCGCCCTGCCATTGGGACAGGAACCGGTCGGCCCAAGGGGACAACTCAGGAAAGACGGCCAGAGCGCGCGACATGTCGTCTGGCGCCATTGGATAGGCTTCGAAACTGGTGAATGTCAGCGGGGTCGTTTGGCCAGCCTTTTCCCATTCGGACCAGACAGTCAGCAAGTTCAGGCCGGTGCCAAAACCAAGCTCGGCAATATGAAACCCCGGCGCAAACCGCGCGGGCAGGTCATTGCCCGCCAAAAACACATGCCGCGTCTCCTCCAGCCCGTTCTGCAACGAGAAATAGGGGTCGTCGAAACGGTCCGAGACGGGTATCTGCCCGTCTTTCCAGGTCAGTTCGGCGCGCTGGTCTGCCATCGGGGAATCCTGTAGCTAAGCGGCGCGACACTGAACAAGGAAAAGGGGAATGGCAATGGTCGATGTGACGGTGCGAGGCGCGGGCATTTTTGGCCTTTCGATCGCCTGGGCCTGCGCAAAACGCGGCGCAAAAGTTCAGATCATTGACCCTTTTGGGCCCGGTGCCGGGTCCAGCGGCGGTCTGGTCGGGGCTTTGGCACCACATGTGCCCGAGAATTGGAATGCCAAGAAAGCATTTCAATTCGAAAGCCTGATCATGGCCGAACCCTTCTGGAAACAGGTTGAGGCGACCGGAGGCGTCTCAGCCGGATATGCCCGGTTGGGTAGGCTACAGCCCATCGCAGATAGCCGCACGCTGGATCTGGCCCATGCACGTACGGTCACCGCCGCGGAGCTTTGGCAGGGGCGGGCCGAATGGCGCGTTGTTGCAATGGATGAGGTCGGGTCGTGGTGTCCTCCCAGCCCCACCGGCTTTGTGATCCACGACACGCTTAGCGCCCGGATGCACCCAAGGCGGGCATGTTCTGCACTGGTTTCGGCGCTGGCGGTGATGGGGGTTGAGGTCAAAACCGATGCGGCCAATCAAGGGCAGATCATTCACGCCACTGGGCTTTCTGGCCTGCTAGAACTGAACGACGCCTTTGGCAAAACGGTCGGCAATGGCGTCAAGGGACAGGCGGCTTTGCTGCGGTTCGATGCCGGGGACGTTTCCCAGCTGTTTGCAGATGCCGTTCACATTGTCCCGCATGCGGATGGCACATTGGCCATCGGATCGACCTCGGAACGGGACTATGACGACCCAACCAGCACCGATGCGGCGCTGGATGATGTCCTGAATCGGGCCACGCGGGCGGTTCCGGTCCTGCACGGTGCCGAAGTGATCGAACGCTGGGCCGGGATCCGACCCCGCAGCAAAAGCCGTGCCCCGATGCTGGGTGCACATCCGCTGCACGCCGGAGAATTCATCGCCAATGGAGGGTTCAAGATCGGCTTTGGCATGGCGCCCAAAGTGGCAGAAGTCATGGCCGAACTGGTGCTTGAAGGGCGCGATGAAATCCCCGCAGATTTTCAACCCGAGGCTTCTTTGTGACCTCCCTCGACGACACCCCAGTTCGCCTGCAACCGGACGATCCGATATTGCCACAGGTGTTACGCCTGATCCGCCACAGCTTTGCATTCATGGAGGGGCGTATAGACCCGCCCTCGTCAATGCATCGCCTGACCGAGGAAACGCTTCGACAACAGGCCCGCGACCACGAGGTTTGGATCATAGGCAATCGCCCGGATGCGGTCGTCTTTCTGACACCCAAACAGGACTGTCTGTATCTGAGCAAACTGGCTGTGGACGAAACCCGACGTGGTCAGGGGCTGGCACAGCGTCTGGTCGATCTGGCATCCGCGCGGGCGGTTGAAATAGGTTTTGCGACGCTGGAACTGAAGACACGGGTCGAATTGGACGAAAACCATGCCTCCTTTGCCCGGATGGGCTTTGTCAAAACCGCGGAAACGGCGCATCCCGGGTTCACCCGGGCGACCTCAATTACCATGCAGAAACATTTAGGCTGAGGCTTCGGCAATCATACATTGGCGCCCGTCTGCCGCACGCACCCACAGGGTATTGGCCCTCCGGCACAGGCTCGCAGTTTCGAAATGCATCAATGCCGAGGTTGCGCGGAAAGAAAACTGCGCCAATGGGCCCATCACATCTTCCGCAAACAACATCAGGTGCTGCGCCAAAAGCGGGCCATGCACGACCAGCCCGGCATATCCTTCGACATCACGGGCATAGTCGATGTCATAGTGAATACGGTGTCCGTTAAATGTCAGGGCCGAGTAGCGAAACAGCATTGTGCTGTCGAAGGACAGCTCGCGATGTTCGGTTTCATCCTGCCTGGCCAGTGGTGCCGGAGGGGTGGCCGTATCTGCCGAGGGGTCTTGGCGGTAAACCAGATCCTGCCATTCGGTCAGGCGCAGCGCACCGCCCTGCCAAACCTCGTGGCGCAACGTGACAAAGCCCAAGGGGCCGGTGCGTCCCGATTTCGAACTCGAACTTTCACATAGCGATCGCCGTTCGGCTAACTGACCTGCTATCAGAGGCGCGAAAAACTCCAAGCGTCCGCCTGCCCACATTCTGCGGGGTAGGCCCATATCGGGGATCAGGCCCCCGACATTGGGATGTCCGTCGCGCCCAAGTTGGCCGGGTGGCTGCGGAGTCCAGAAATACAGGTGATGAAAGAACGGCGGCAACGCAGTGCCGCCCCTCGCAGTTGCCTGTTTCCCAAGCGCCACCTGCAACGCGCCAGCACGGGCTGCGTCCATCACATCTGTCTGAATTTCCATCGACATAGCGCAAGATTAGGCGGCCTGCCCCATACGGGCAAGCAAACCGGCAGTTTCAGAAACCGGCCTCTGACCGCAAGTTCTGCATCAAGGTCCGAAGGGCGTTTTCATAGCGTTCGTTAACCAGCTTGCCCTGCGCGTCGAATTCGTTCGAACTGTCGGCCAGATGAATTTCCGGCCCTTGCAAGATGCGCGTCTGGAACGGAACCATATAGCTGCGCAGTATCATCTGTGCACGTTCCCCGCCGGCACGACCCGCAGCGGCAGACATCACCGCAACCGGCTTGTTCGCCCAAGGCTTGTCCTTGGTGCGGCTGACCCAGTCCAGCGCATTCTTCAACACACCTGACGGCGCTTTATTATATTCCGGCGTCGAAATGATGACCGCATCCGAACGGGCAATCTGATCCGCCAAAATCTGGACGGTCACGGGAACCCCTTCGCCTTCTTCAAGATCACCGTCATATAATGGCAAGTTCAAGTCAGCCTCGATATGAGTGCCCGGCTCAAACAGCCGCGCCGCCTCGCGAAGCAGTTTTCGGTTGGTGGCATTTTGGCGCAGCGAACCTGACAGGCTCAGAAGGATCGGTTCGGACATAAAAGGTCTCCGTTCAGGCGTTTTCCAGAAGGTAGCGCCTGATCACCGCCAGCCAAAGCCCACTTGACGCGCAGTCAATGTGCAAAAACGGGCACCTTGTCGGTGCCCGGTCACATCAGGTGTTGCCGTTGGGGATGATTTCGATATCGACCCGACGATTCCGCGCCTTCCCTTCGGGTGTGAGATTCGAGGCCGCAGGTCGGTTCTCACCCAAACCGATAGTGCTGATACGGGCCCCGTTCACACCATTGGCTTGCAGAACATCCGCCACGGACCTAGCCCGACGCTCAGATAGGGCCTGATTATAAGAGGCTTCGCCATCACTGTCCGTATGGCCAATGACCTGAACGGCCGAGTTGGGATATCTCACCAAGTTCTGACCCACCCGGACCAAATCAGAACGCAATGCAGGCCGCACAGTCGAGCTGTCGGTGTCAAAGGTGATGTCGTTGGGGACGGTAACAATCAGGCGGTCGCCCGCGTTGACGATTGTGATGCCGTCATTTGCCAGCTGCTGGCGCAACTCAGCCGCCTGACGGTCCAGTTGATTGCCGATAAGGCCGCCACCTGCTGCACCGATTGCACCACCAGCCAGCGCACCCAAAAGCGGATCCGAGTCGTTCGCAATGGCCCCGACACCGGCACCAACCAACCCACCCAAAAGCGCACCCTGTTTGGTATTTTGATTGGGGTCCGAGGGCAAGTTCAGCGTTCCGGGGTCGGTGCAGCCCGCCAAGAACAAGGCCGAGCAAAGCCCAGCAGAAACCACAAGCTTGGAAATCGTCATGATATCACCTTCTGCTCAGAGGCCCGTTTGCCGGGTCCCATTATTTGGCACAGTATATCGCGCTGCCCCCCCGCAGGCTCAAGCAACAATCAGGTGATATCGGCGAATACCCGCCGCTCAATGGGCCTCGGCAGGGGAACCCCATTGGTTCTGCTCCTGCCAGATCTCCCGCAGCGGCTGCCCTTGGCCGCAGAAATGATCGTCAACCATTTCGCAGGCCCAGACGCGATCGGTCCGAAAATGGCGAAAACCGTTGCGCAATTCGCACCACGCAACCAGCATCGTGCACTCGATATGATAGATCAGGGCAACCGGACGGACGACCCGTTCGGAGCGAACGTCTTGCGAGCTGACATATGTGAGGCGAAGCTTGCGCTCGTCCCGGATGGCTTCGCGGTAATTCACGACCGGGATACAGCCCTTGGCCGGATCATCAACCGGAGCCCCCCAAGGCGCGACCTGCAACCAGTCGGGACTTGCGCGCAGGCCTTCTATTTTCCGGCAAATGCGTTTGGCGGCTTCCTGCAGGGTACTGTCGCCAGTCCGTGCCAGCATTGACAGACCGACCCAAAGCGCCTCGACCTCTTCAGCGTCGAAGTTCAGTGGTGGCAAGTCATAGCCCCGCCGCATCAGATACCCGACGCCGGCTTCGCCCTCGATCGGTGTTCGTTGGGCCTGCAGTGCCGCGATGTCGCGATACACCGTGCGCACCGAGACTTCGAGCTTTTGCGCCAGCATCTCAGCGGTAACCGGAGCGTCGGCGGCACGCAGAATCTGGATGATTTCAAACAGGCGGGACGAACGGCGCATGGCAAACTCCGGTTTCTCTGCTGACACCTTAGCACACCCCCCTGACAACGCGCTGTCAGGAGTGATGCGGGATGCTGGTTCAACAATTCACAGGAGATTACTGATGCCCAGCCTCGACAATCACGTAATGATGACCCTGCAACTGGGACGCTGGTCCCAGGACCATACCCTGCGCGCCTTTGAAATCGAACGCGAGATCATGGCCAGCCGACAGCCCTGCGCTCCTAGGAAACGGGTCAGACGATTTTCACTGGGCAATCTCAAACTGCTTTGGACCAACCCCGCCTGACTCTAGAACTCGGCCTTGGCGCGAAACTTCATCGACGCCCCGCCATCGGGGTTCTTCAGCCGCAATTCCTCGGAATGCAACATCAGGCGCGGGAAGGCCCGTGCCTCACCTTTTGCATAGAACGGATCACCCAAAATCGGATGGCCCAGCGCCAGCATGTGAACCCGCAGCTGGTGCGAGCGCCCGGTTTTCGGGAACAGGCGTATGCGGGTAGTGTTGCCTTCATGTTTGACCACGCGCCAATCCGTCACCGCAGGTTTGCCGGTCTCATGGCAGACCATTTGGAGCGGCCGGTTGGGCCAGTCTACAATCAACGGCAGATCAACAGTTCCGGACTTTGACTCTACCATGCCCCAGACGCGGGCAATATAAGTCTTGCGAGTTTGACGCTGTTCGAACTGCATGCTCAGATTGCGCTGCGCATGAGGGGTTTGGGCAAAAACCATCACGCCCGAAGTGTCGCGGTCCAACCTGTGCACAAGCAGGGCTTGCGGGAACGCCGCCTGCACACGGGTCAACAGACAATCGGCCAGATGCTCTCCGCGACCCGGTACGGACAAAAGCCCCGAGGGCTTGTTCACCACAATCAGATGCGCATCTTCGTGCAGCACATCCAGCGGTGTTTTCGGGGGATCGTAGGTCTCGCTCATGCGGGTCTGCCTATCGCAAGCGACAACCTCCCGCAACGTCGCGCTTGCCTGAACTGAATAGTTCAGCAAATCATGCGACAACTCGGAGGAGAAACCATGCACCCAACAATCGAACAACTCAAAGATGTCATCACAAAAGGCGATGACAGTCTGATTCACGAGTTTCTGGCCGAAGACGTGCGTTTTCTGCCGCCGACCTACTACAGCACCTGGGCCGGGCGCGAACCCGTGGCGGCTCTGCTAGGGCATGTGGGGCAGGTATTCTCGGACTTCAGCTATCGTCGGATCATGGGTGACGGCAAAGACTGGGCGCTGGAATTTCAGTGCAAGGTTGGTGATCTGGATGCGGTTGGTGTGGACTTGATCCGGCTGAATGATGAAGGTTTGGTCGAAAAGTTCGAAGTGGTCATGCGCCCACTTAAAACCATTGCAGCCCTGCGCACCGAGATGATGGCACGCGTGGCAAAAGACCCTCGCTTTATCAATTTCAAGGACGCTTTGGGTTGACCAAGCCTTCCCGGATCGGAGCTGATCAGTTTCTGAGATTACCGCTGTTGCCACTATTGGCGGCACAGGGGATTTCAGTTCGACGAAAGGCGCGGTTCCTGCCCGAACCGACCGGGCCGCGCGAAGGCCGTGAAGGGCGCGGCCCGCGTTTGCGGTTGCTAATCGCAGGCGACAGCTCGGCAGCAGGTGTTGGCGCTGGCACCCAGGCGCAGGCTTTGTCCGGTCAGTTGGTCGCACAGCTAGCAAAAAGCCACAGTGTCGAATGGCGGCTCGAGGCTATGACAGGGCATACAACGCTGGATACACTGAAACGCCTTGACGGTCTGACAGATCAATTTGATGCCGCCATTACGGCGCTTGGCGTCAATGACGTCACCCGTGGCGTCACTAAAAAGCGGTTTGTCGAACACCAATCCCGTCTGATGCACCTGATCACCGACCAGCTTGGAGCCCGGCGTGTCGTTGTAACGGCCGTTCCCCAGATGGGTCGGTTTCCCGCCTTGCCTCAACCGCTTGCCTGGGTGCTGGGGCGTCAGGCAGCCCGCCTGGACCAAGGCCTGCAACAGATTGCGACCGGCTTCCCGCAAATCCGCCATCTGTCCATTGATTTACCCGATGACCCGGCGCTGGCCGCACCGGACGGCTATCATCCGAGCCCCAAAGCCTATGCGATCTGGGCGCAGAAGGCTGCCGAATTGCTGCGTCAGACCTGAGCGCGTATCTGCCGGATCATCGGGATCGAATAGACCACAAGTGCGGCCCAGATCAGCGGAAACGCAATCATGCGGCCACGGTCAATCTGCTCTCCAAAAACCGCGATGGCAGTCACAAAAATCATGGTCGGCGCGATGTATTGCAGGATGCCTATCGTCGACAGGCGCACCAGTTTGGCACCATTGGCATAGATCAGCAACGGCACCGCGGTCACCACCCCTGCCCCGGCCAGCAGCATGGTGTCGGTTGCGACCAGCCCGAAATGCCCCGTCCCGTTGATCCCCAGCCAAGTCACATAAACCAATGCGGGGATCAGCAGGATCAGCACTTCCAGCAAGAACCCCTGATTTGGCCCGATGGGGAGTGAGCGTTTGAAGAAGGCGTAGAACCCCCAGCTGAACATAAGCCCCAGCGCCGCCCAAGGCAGGCTTCCGGCCTCTACAACAAGAACCACCACCCCGGCTGCGGCCAACCCAACAGCAATCAGCTGCGTCCGGTTCAAAGGTTCGCGCAGCAGCACCGCGCCCAGCGCGATACTGAACAGCGGATTTATGTAATAGCCCAGCGCTGCGTCCAGCGCATGCCCACTGGCTATGGCCCAGACATAGATCGCCCAGTTCACCGATATCAATGCAGCCGTCAGACAGGCCATGCCCAGCATCTTGGGATCGCGCAAAGCTGACTTCAGATCCCGCGTCCGCCCCAGTGCGATCAGCAATAGTCCGGCAACGGGTACAGACCAGATGATCCGATGCGCTACGATCTCAACCGGTCCGATATGGGCCATCGCCTTCATGTATATGGGCAAGAAGCCCCACAAAACATAGGCCGTTACCGCCAGAACAAGTCCTTTTGGCGTATCGGCATTTTGTGTGGGTGTTGCGTCAGCCATTGCGGATCTCCGGGAATACCGGTCGTCTTTACGGCAACCCGGACATACTTGGGAACCGCGAAAACTGTGAAGCAACCCATCAGGATATTTGATATGTGAGACCAGAACAAAGCCGGAGCGCCGCAGCGCTCCGACAATTTGATTACACTTTGACGCGTTCGGATTTCGGATCGTACATCGGTTTCAACGATGCCTCGGCCATTACCTTCACGCCGCACACGTCAATCTCATAGGTTGACCCCAGAAGATCCGCCGCCTTCTCACCCTCGCAGGGCACATAGCCCATACCGATAGCGCCACCCAAAGTATGACCATAATTGCCCGAGCTGAGATAACCGACATATTCCCCGTCCCGCACGATCGGTTCATTATGGAACAACAGCGGTTCCGGGTCGGTCAGGCGGAACTGAACCAGACGGTTTTTGGGCCCGCTTTCCTTGCGGGCAATCACTGCTTCGCGCCCGATAAAGTCACAGCCTTTGTCCACCTTGACCGCAAAACCAAGCCCGGCATCCACGACGTTGTCCTCGCACGTGATGTCATGACCAAAATGGCGAAAACCCTTTTCGATCCGGCAACTGTCCATCATGTGCATGCCACAGAGTTTCAGGTCCATGTCCTGACCGGCCTCATGCAGCGTCTCGAACACATGGCCCGCCATATCGGCGGACATGTAGATCTCCCATCCCAGCTCGCCCACATAGGTCACCCGATGAGCGCGGGCCAGGCCCATGCCAATCTCAATCTCTTGTGCGGTGCCAAAGGGGTTGGTCGCGTTCGAGAAATCCGCCGGCGAGACCTTTTCCAGCAAAGCGCGCGCATTGGGGCCCATCACGGCCAAAACGCCTTCGCCAGCGGTGACATCGGTTATGACCACGTTGAAGCTACCTACATGGCGCATCATCCAGGTCTGGTCCGCCAGCCGCGTCGCCGCCGGGGTCACGACCAGATAGGCGGTCTCGGTCAGACGGGTCACCGTCACATCCGCCTCGATCCCGCCGGTGCGGTTTAGGAACTGGGTATAGACGATCTTGCCGTTCGGCACCGAATAATCGCCGCCCCCGATATAGTTCATGAACGCCTCGGCATCCGGTCCTTCAACGCGAATCTTGCCAAAAGAAGACATGTCGTACATGCCCACATTCTCGCGCACCGCGCGGTGTTCAGCAGCTGAGTTCTCGAACCAATTCTGACGTTTCCAACTGTACTGGTATTCGCGCTCCTGCCCCGGATTTGCGTACCAGTTTGCACGCTCCCAGCCCGCCAGTTCACCAAACACCGCGCCCTGCTCTTTCAGATGGTGATGGAACGGGGTGCGCCGAACACCGCGCGCAGTGGCTTTCTGGCGATAGGGGTAGTGGTCGGCATAGAGCAGGCCCAGCGTCTCTTTCGAACGCTCAAACAGATATTGCTTATTGCCCTGAAACGGTTGCATCCGGCTGATATCCACATCGCCCAGATCAAACGGTTTCTCGCCGCTATCCATCCATTCCGCCAGCGCCATGCCCGCACCGCCTGCAGATTGAATGCCGATCGAGTTGAAGCCCGCTGCGACCCAGACATTGTCCATCTCGGGCGCGAGACCCAGATGATAAGCGTCATCCGGAGTAAAGGATTCAGGGCCGTTGAAAAAGGTATGAATGCCCGCCTCCGCCAACATCGGCATCCGGTTACACGCCGCTTCTAGAATGGGCTCGAAATGATCAAAATCTTCGGGCAGCTGATCGAATTCGAAACTGTCCGGGATGCCCTTCATCGCCCAAGGTTTGGCATTGGGCTCAAACGCGCCCAGCAGGATTTTACCGGCATCTTCCTTGTAATAGGCGCATTCATCGGGCACTCGCAGAACCGGCAGTTGCGAAAGCCCGTCAATGCCTTCGGTGACGATGTAGAAATGTTCGCAGGCGTGCAGCGGGACGTTCACACCGGCCATGCGGCCGACCTCGTGCCCCCACATGCCGGCACAGTTCACCACCATGTCGCATTCAATATGACCCGAAGCGCTGCCGTCATCGGCAACCCAGTCCACACCGGTCACAGTGCGACCTTGTTTAGTGATGTCGGTGACCTTCACTCGTTCCTTGGTAATGGCACCGCGTTGCCGCGCGCCCTTAGCCAGGGCCAGCGCGATATTGGCCGGGTCACCCTGCCCGTCCAGCGGAAGATAGACCGCGCCCTTGACGTCTTCGACATTCAGATGCGGATACATCTCTTTGACGCGGTCATTGGAAATCTCTTCGACCTCGACGCCAAAGGCGCGGGCCATGGCGGCCAGGCGATAGATCTCTTCACGGCGTTCCTCGGTCAGCGCCACGGTGATCGATCCACAGCGCCTAAGCCCGGTGGACACACCGGTTTCCTCTTCCAGCGCGCCGTAAAGCTCCTGCGTGTATTTCGCCAGTTTGGTCATGTTGGACGAGGCCCGCAGCTGAGCGATCAGACCCGCCGCATGCCATGTGGTGCCGCTGGTCAACTGCTTGCGTTCAAGCAGCACAACATCACTCCAACCTTTCTTGGTCAGATGATAGGCGACCGAGCATCCGATGACGCCGCCGCCGATGATGACAACTCGGGCTTTGTTTGGAAGATCAACCATCCTGAGGTCTCCGCTGAATCAGGTTTTGGGCACGTTGCCATGGAAGATCGACAATAAATGCACCAAAAGCGTCATGTTATGGGCGATTTTCACCTATGTGACGCAGCCCGTCTTTCGCGTCTCAGAACAAAGGGCGTGACCCCGAAAAAGCTTTTGTAGACCGATGAGAAACCGTTCGGAAAGCCGCAGGCCAGACCGATTTCCCGAACGCTCATCGTGGTGTTCAGCAGCAGGTTGTTAGCCTTCGCCAGCCGCATCTCGCGATAGAAACCGTTTGGACTGGTGCCAAAGAAAGCTTTGAATTTTCGCTCAAGCGATCGGTTCGAAAGATTTAACGCCTCGACAATTTGCTGGATGGGTAAGGGGTCTTCGATATTGGCCTGCATCAGCTTGATACATTGATCCAGCTTGGCGTCCCCAGTAGCTGTCAGTTGCGCCCCCGAGAAAGGCTGCATCGATGAAAAGTCGCGGATGTTTTCGTGCAGCATGATATTGGCCACCGTCATCTTGGCAGGCCCTGAGATGTGGCGTCCGATCACGGACAAAGCAATATCGGTTGTCGCCTCCATCCCTGCGCAGGTCACGACCTGGCCCTGTTCTGTGGCTATCGACAGCTTCGCCTCGAACCGGGCCCCGCGTTCACTCAGGAAAGAGGCGTTTTCCCAATGGGTCGCCATGTCTGCGGAGCCGAATTCGTCGATATAGCGGCTGGCAGCTTCGGCCAGCAAAAAGACCTGAGCACCTCGGAACGTATAGTCCGATACAACCCGTCCGATGGACAGATCGGGGTGGTCAGGGTCGGAATTTCCGATCACAAACAGATAATCCGCCTTGGGATGGGTTGATACAGGTTCAGTTTGGACCGTCGCATCGCTGCTGCTGGCAACGGGCCCACCTTTCAGAGACCGATAGGTAAAGCTGAAGGGCGGGTTGGGGCAGACGCGGTTGGCCAGCCTCAGAACCTCAATCAATGCGGCAAGCTCCAACAGCACATAGCCCGGCGCGACCAGAACATCGAAATGTATCTGCGCCTTGTCGGTCAAGCTATCTGGTCGTTGCCGCATCTTTACCCCCTTCAGACGATGCTGTGGCCAGCAGCGCACAGCCGATCTGCCAGTCGCTGAATGTGATCGGGACCGACTTCGCAGCATCCGCCGATGATAGTTGCACCCTGCGCCACCCACCCCATCGCCTGATCAGCATATTCATCCGGCCCAAGGTCGTGGCGCTGTTGCAGCGCATCGACGGTTGGGGCGTCCTGTAGAAATTCCTGGGTAATCCCGGTGAAGCCATTGGCATATGCCCCAAACGGACGCCCGAAGGTAGCGATAATATTCAGCGCAGCAGGCACCGCCTCCGGGCGTGAGCAGTTGATCAGCACGGCCTCAGGCGTAAAGCGATCAACCAAAGATGCTATTCCCGACAATGGCTCACCCGACCGCAGCCGCGTCCCATCATCATCCATCACGGACAGCGCAAGCCAGACCGGCTTGTCTGCCTGTTCCGTTCCACGCAACGCGCCTTCGGCCTCTTGCACCGACGACACGGTTTCGATCAGGAACAGGTCAACGCGATCTGCCATCATCGCCACCAGTTCGGCGAATTTCTCTGCCGCCTCTTCGACCTCTGGATTCAGGTCCGGCCGGTAAGAGGCGAGAAGCGGACCCAAAGCCCCAGCGATGCGCCTACCCGCCGGGCGCGCACGCTCGGCCTGCGACAGGGCCGCCTCGATCAGATCTGGCAGCTGATCACCCAAGCCGACACGGTCCAGGCGCGACCGGTGAACAGCATAGGTATTTGTCGTGGCCACAGTCGCACCGCGTGAGAAATAATCCGCATGCACATCCCCGACCAACTCGGGATGGTCCATCATCACCCGGGTCGACCACAAAGGCGTCGGCGCATCACCGCTGCGTTTGACCAGTTCCTGTCCGATAGACCCATCCAGAAGGGTTATATCTGCCATCAATGAACCTCCTCAGGGAACCAGAACCAGTTTTCCCGGAAACGTTTTTGACTGAAAGTCCTCTTGCGCCGTCGCAATGTCTTTCAGCGGATAGGTTTTTGAAATCATCGGTTTGATCCGCCCCGCATTCATCAGTTCGACCAGGCGACCGAAGACCTCGAACGGCTGATGGGTGCTGCCGTGAATGGTGATGTCGCGCAGATAGATATCCCGCAGATCGGCTTGAACCATCGGGCCAGCAATCGCACCCGCAACGGCATAGTGACCGCCGGGTTTCAGCGCCAGGATCAGGTCAGCCCATGCAGGCCCGCCCACCACGTCAATGACCACGTCGAACATGTCGGTGGGCAGCGACGCATCCCGGTCGAACGTGGCGGTCGCGCCCTGGCTTTTCACCGCTTCGGCCTTGGCCGCACCGGTCACGCCCCAAACCGAGGCACCGCGCAGCGCCGCCAGTTGCACAGCGGCAAGGCCGACGCCACCGGATGCGCCGGTGATCAGCACTTTTTGCCCGGCAGTCACACCGGATCGGGTCAGCAAAGCCTCGGCAGTTCCGAATGCGCAGGGGATGGCGGCAATTTCAATATCGGACAGGGGTGAGGCGCTGACATCGTAAAGGTCATCGGCCTGCACCAGACAATATTGCGCAAAGGCGCCGTCAATCTCGGACCCAAGCACGATGAAGCCTGTTGGGTTGCCCGGTCGCGGACGTGGCAGGTTGATCGGGCAGGTCACGCGCTGGCCCGGGGTGAACCCGGTCTCGGGCCCCGCGATTTCGACGATGCCGCAAAGGTCACCGCCCTGAATGCGCGGGAAGTTCAACGCGCCGCCCCAGCCTCCGGCTTCGACCTCTTGATCCACGGCATCTGTGGCGCCGGTCACGTCCGAAGAATACCAGCCGATACGGGTGTTGATATCGGTGTTGTTCACCCCGGCTGCGGCCACACGGACCAGAACCTGCCCCGGCGCAGGGGTTGGGACGGGTATATCGTCACGCCATTCCAGCGCCTCGGGCCCGCCGTGACAGGTCAGGAATACACCGGACATCGTTTTAGGCAGTGTCATGATCAGACCTCGTCATCGGGATGAGGCGGCACAGAGCCCATCGGGACAATGTCATACCGCGCGTTCAATTCGGCCATTTTCACCTCATCGGCGAAGTCCGCCTCGGTCATCTTGGCCAGCTCAGCAAGGAAGCCGTCAAAACCGGCAGGTTGGAAAATCATCAGCATCTTGGCTGGTGCTTTACCAGCAACGCGGCAGGCATGCGGCATACCGGGCGGCACATGCATCGTGCTGCCCGGCCCACAGCGATGCCAGTCGCCATCAACGTAGAAGTCCACTTCGCCTTCCAGAAAATAGAAGCTTTCGGCATGGGTTTCATGGCGATGAAGGCCAAGCGCAAAGCTGGCCTTCAGATTGTCTTCCATGAGCGTATAGGCGCCATCAGTATCCCGGGTCGAAACCTTCACAAATGTGTGGTCATTTTCCCAGTCATAATTGAGGCCCTCTCCGGGCCCCCGTTTTGAATAACGCGTGCTCATGCAGGTCTCCTTCGGGCGATCAGGCGCGCAGCCGCTCGTTTTCTGGATCCCAGAGCGGTTTATCGTCCTGTACCACGGCGCGCCGCTTTTCACCGAAGATTTCGATTTCAAGCTCGGTACCTGCCACCGCCAATTCGGGACGGATCATGCCCAGCGCAATGGATTGGCCAACGCGATACCCCCAAGCGCCCGAGGTGGTTTCGCCAACGATCTCGCCGTTGTGCCAGATACAGGACATGTAGGGTGCATCCGCGTCACCTGCCTCGACCAACATAGTGGCAAACGCCTTTTTCACGCCCTGCTGCTTTTCGTTCAGGATCGCGGCCTTGCCGGGGAAGTCCTGCGGTTTGTCAAGTTTGACGAACCGTTCCAACCCGCCTTCCAACAGAGAGTAATCAGTGGACAGATCGCCTTTCCAAGCCCGATAACCCTTTTCGATGCGCAGAGAGTTCAGGGCGTACATCCCGAACGGTTTGGCACCAGCGTCAAGGATCGCGCCATAGATCGCGGGCATATGGTCGTTCAGCGCGTGAACCTCCCAGCCAAGTTCTCCCGCAAACGAGACGCGGATCAGGAATGCGGGCTGACCTGCAACCGTGGCCGATTGATGGGTCAGCCAGCCACTGGACAGGTCCGCATCGCTCAGCCCCGCCAGAATGTCGCGCGATTTTGGACCTGTCACGATCAGCGTGTCACGAGTGGTGGTGACATCCTCGACGGTGACGCCAGTGGGCATTGCCTCGGTCAGGATATCGCGGTCATGCCATTGCGCTGTAGCGGCCGTGATCATGACGAACTCGTCATCGCCGAGGCGGATACAGGACATTTCGGTCAGGATCCGGCCGCGACCATCTGAGATATAGACCAGGTTGATGCGACCCACCTTGGGCAAACCGCCGGTGACCAGCGACCGCAGCGCCTCGGCGGCACCCTCACCTTTTACGATGAAACGCGAAAATCCGGGCAAGTCCAATACGCCGCAATGATCACGGACAGCCTCGCACTCTTCCTTGATCCGCTTCTCCCATGGCCCCGAACGGCCCCAGGTATGGGTCGCTTCTTCAGAGGTATCGTCGCCCGGTTGCGCAAACCAGTTGGCGCGTTCCCAGCCGTTATAGGGCCCCATCACGCCGCCCAATTCCTTGACCTTGGTGTGGACAGGCGACAGCTTTTTGTCGCGCGCGGCGGGCCATTCATGGTGCGGGAAATGCATGGCGTATTCGTTGCCATAGACCTCAAGCCCCTTCTGGTTGCAGTAATCCTGATCGGTGTAATCGGTGTAACGGCGCGGATCGACGGCCCACATATCCCACTCAGTTGCGCCATCGACGATCCATTCGGCCAGCACCTTGCCGGCACCACCGCCCTGCGCAATGCCGAAGGTAAAGGTATGCGCCTCAAACGCGTTGGTCACGCCCGGCATCGGGCCAACCAGCGGCAGCCCGTCCGGCGCGTAGGGGATGGGCCCGTTGATCACCCGACCCACACCCGAGGTCCCCATCAGCGGCACCCGCTCCATCGCGTCGGTGACGATGTCTTCGATCCGGTCCAGATCATCATTCCATAGCTGGAAACTGAAATCCTCGGGCATCGGATCATCCTCGGTCATCCAGTGGCCCTTGCAGTTGGGCTCATAGGGGCCGAGGTTGAATCCGTTCTTCTCCTGCCGAAGGTAATAGGAGATATCCACGTCGCGCAGCAGCGGCAGCTTTTTACCGCCATTGGCCTTTGACCATTCCTCGATCTCGGGCACTTCGTCGGTCAGCAGGTACTGGTGGCTCATCACCATGGCCGGAACGGTGCGACCGCCGAAGGGCTTGAACCATTCACCCACGCGCTGGGCGTAATACCCGGCGGCATTGACCACGTGGTCTGCTTCGATATCGCCCTTGTCAGTATGCACGATCCAGGTCTTGTCTTCCTTCTGGGTCACACCCGTGGCCGGGCAGAAACGCAGGATCTTCGCCCCCATGTCGCGCGCACCCTTGGCCAGTGCCTGGGTCAGCTGCGCCGGGTCGATATCGCCATCGGTCGGGTCGAACAGAACACCCTCAAGGTCATGAGTTTCCAGGAACGGGTAATGCTCTTTGGCCTGTTCGGGTGACCACATCTCCATCTCGATGCCCTGATAACGGCCCATCGCCATTGCCCGCTCGAACTCCTGCACCCGCTCTTTCGAATGGGCCAACCGGATTGAGCCGGACTGGTGATAGTTCATCGGATAGTCGACCTCTTCACCCAGCCGCGCATAAAGCTCGGTCGAATAGCGCTGCATGTTCATGATCGCCCAAGAGGTCGAAAAGGTCGGCACGTTGCCAGCTGCATGCCAGGTCGACCCGGCGGTCAGCTCGTTTTTCTCCAGCAGAACACAATCGGTCCAGCCCTTTTTGGCCAGATGATACAGGGACGATGTCCCCACCACTCCGCCACCGATAATAACCACGCGGGCTTTTGTCGGAAAATCACTCATGTCTTTCAGTCCCTGTTACTGTGCCTCTTGAGGCAGATCGTCCGTGATGTCGTAGTAATCGCCTTTGTCAGCCACAAATATATGGCGGGCGAGGGTCAGTCCGGTGGGTGCATCCAGCGCCCCCATAGCAATGGCAATCCGGTCTTCGTCCTTATGCTGCCAGAACAGATAAGAGCCGCAGGCGTTGCAAAATCCCCGTCGGGCGATGTCGGAAGCACGAAACCAGCTCAGCGTATCGCTGGCGGTGAAGGTGATGTCGTCTTGATGGGCCGAGGTCGAGGCCCAGACATGACCCGACTGTTTGCGGCATTGACCGCAATGGCAGGCCGAGGCGGCAGGAAGATCGCCTTCGATCTTGAACGCAACCGAGCCGCACAGACAGGAACCTGTATGCATTTCGCTTATCCCCTTGCTGCTGGCGCGCTGGTGGTGCCCAGCAACACGCCATAAATGATGAAACAGGTGGCCATGACCCGGCGTACCCAAATGTTGAACACGGCCCCCAGCGCGGCCCGCCCCATAAGCGCACCTAGAAGAGTGAACCCGATGTAGCTGAGCGTTGTGATGATCAGCGCCGTTGGCATGATGACCAACATTTGCTCCCAGATCGGCACATCCGGCTGCACGAATTGCGAGAATGCAGCAAGATAACCCGCGACGCTTTTGGGGTTGATTGTCGCGACGGCCAGCGCGTGCAGATAGACATGCCGTGCAGGGCGTTCGGATATAGGGGCGGGATTTGCTGCAGCCTTCCAGCCTCGGACACCCAGCCAGATCAGAAACCCTGCACCCACCAGCTTGGCGATGAAGAATCCGGTGGGTGAGGCCGCGATCAAGGCCGTCACCCCAAGCGCCGACAAAACCAAAAAGGCGCTGGCTTGGGTCAGGATCGCCAAGACACCCAGCATCGCTTTTGCGAAGGGCAGGCTCATCCCGTTCGAGATACAGTTCACCGCGTTAGGCCCCGGTGTGGTTACAAACACCACCCAGAACAGCGCGAATATGGTCCAGGCCTCGAAACTCATCAGTACACCGGAGGGGCGATGACCCAGATGACCACAGCGGGCTCATCATGAGGGTTCGCCCAAATATAGGGTTCGTTCTTGATCCGAAAACTGTCACCGGGCCCAACCGAAAAGCTTTGCGCGCCGATGGTCAGATTCAACTGACCGGAAATCACATAGCCAACCTCTTGCGTGGGGCGGTCCGCCGGGTTCTGCATCTTGGAATGCGGCTTAAAGGTGGAATGCACCATCTCAAAATCGTCAGTCAGATCGGGTGACAGCAGTTCCTCAATCAGACCTTCTTCGCCCGACCCCATAGGGCGGCGCGACCCGGCGCGCACGACATAGCCTTGTTCATTGGCGGGGGCGGCAGAATGGGCGAACAGCATGGACATCGGCACACCCAGACATTCCGCGATCTGACGCAGGTCTGAAATTGACGGTTCGGACTTGTCGCGTTCAACCTGGCTGAGCCATCCGACCGACCGGTTCAACCGCTCTGCGATCTCGGTCAGCGTCAACCCACGCGCCTTACGCAATGCGCGAATGTCGGCTCCGAGCGTTGCACTGTGGGGGGCTTGGCTGTTCACCGAACTCTCCGATATCTGGTGAAATTTTCCTCGTGTTTTTCACGATGCCGCGAATCGGTGAAAATTCCAAGCATTTTTTCACTTGGGAAAATCGACGCATTTAGCTATCCGTCAGCTATGTGGATTGCGGTTATATACCTGTGGGTCATCAACGGCCTGACTTTGTTGGCCTTTGGCTGGGACAAACTGCGCGCCAGACGCAGAAAAAGCCGGGTTTCGGAACGCAGGCTATTGTGGCTGGCTGCACTGGGCGGCAGTCCCGGTGCCCTGGTCGGGCGTTGGATTTTCAATCACAAGTCCCGAAAAGGCCGGTTTTCCCTGTCGCTGTTTGCGATCTTTGCGACTCAGGTCGGGCTGGCATATTTCCTAATCACGGAAATTCTGCCTGACATTCTGTAGTTGGCTTGATCCGCAGGCCACGTAAGATCCCGATGGGATCTAGGAAATGTCGCAGACATACATATCGGTATCGTCGGTGGAGTGACCTGAGGATCGCGTGAACCCCGATTTCTGTAGCACACGAGCAGAGGCGGGATTGCTGTGCTCGACCCCGGCCAAAACCCGAATGGCGCGACCCGTGCCGCAGGCCGGGATAAAGCCGGACACAAGTTCGGTTGCATAGCCACAGCCCCAGGCTCGTTCGGCAAACAGATATCCAAGGTGGATGGTTGGTGCGGCCTGATCTTCGGGTTCTGAGGCCAGTATCAGCAGTCCGATCAGCTGATTATTTTGCCTTAACCGAACAAGAAGAACATCGCTTTCGGTCTTGCGAGCCGCGATCCAGTCGGTCATCCCGCTGGGCGCTTCTTCGACCTGCATCGAAGGCGGCAGGGGCTCAAGAACCGCTGGCGTCAGGACGGTTGCCAACTCGGCAGTCAACGCTGAAAGGCGATCAGCTTCAGAGACTTCCACTTGCCAGTGGAACACGGCAAGCCGCTCTGTGGTGAATTGGTCCGGGATCATGCCTTGGCCAGTCGCAATTAGTGTCCATTCCAGTCTAACAGACGGACCGATTTTGCATCAGGCCCCTCTTAACTCGCCCGAAAACGCCTTTGACAATATTGCAGACAGCTTTTCTGCGTCCTCATCCGTGAACGCATCCGGCTGGTCACTGTCGATGTCAAAAACCGCGATGACCTCGCCCGATGCATTGCGCACCGGAAGCACCAGTTCGGACTGCGTAGACGAGGCGCAGGCGATGTGACCTGGAAACGCATGCACATCCGCCACCAACTGTACCTTTCCGGTCCGCGCCGCGGCACCACAGACACCGCGCCCGAAGGGAATAACCAGACACCCGTGACCACCCTGATAGGGGCCTATTTTCAAAATGCCCGGATCTGTTACGCGATAGAACCCCGTCCAGTCAAACCGATCATCGGCGTGATGAACTTCACAGGCGATTGTCGCCATCAGAGCAACTTGATCTGTCTCGCCTGCGGTTAGGGCGACGATTGTCTTGGTCAGCGTATCGTAATCAATGGTCATGGGGGGCGGGTCCGGTCAGTGATCTTGTAAACAGGTTCTACAGCACCGGACCTATGGTGGAATCGGCCCCGCGTCAAACGCGCTCAATCGCGATTGCAGTGCCCTCTCCACCACCGATGCAGATCGCCGCCACGCCGCGTTTCAGATCCCGCTTTTCCAACGCGTTCAGCAGGGTGACCATGATACGCGCCCCCGAAGCGCCGATAGGATGACCCAGGGCGCATGCACCACCATTCACATTTACCTTGTCACGCGTCAGACCCATCTCATGCATGAATGCCATCGGCACCACAGCAAAGGCTTCGTTTACCTCCCACAGATCCACATCATCATTGGACCAGCCGATTTTGGCCAAAAGCTTTTGCGCAGCGGGAACTGGCGCAGTCGTGAATAATCCCGGAGCCTGCGCATGGCTGGAATGACCCAGAATGCGCGCCCGAACCGTGAGACCTTGCGCTTCGGCGGCTTCAGTTGACGCCAGAACCAGAGCTGCCGCCCCATCAGAGATCGACGACGCGTTGGCCGCCGTCACTGTTCCACCCTTGCGAAAAGCCGGTTTCAGCGAAGGTATCTTTTCCGGGCGGGCGGTTTTCGGCTGCTCGTCCGCGGACTGCGTGACCTCGCCTTTCCTTGTGCGGACGGTTACCGGAGTGATTTCACCGTCGAACGCGCCGCTGTCCTGCGCGGCCAGCGCGTTGGATAGGGACTGCAGGGCGTATTCGTCCTGCGCTTCGCGGGTGAACTGGAACGCCTCGGCACAGTCTTCGGCGAAAGTGCCCATCAGACGACCTTTGTCGTAGGCGTCCTCCAGCCCGTCCAGAAACATGTGGTCGACGACCTGAGCGTGCCCCAAGCGCGCACCCTCACGCATTTTGGGCAACAGGTAGGGCGCGTTCGTCATACTCTCCATCCCGCCTGCGATCATTGTGTTGGCATGGCCCAATGCGATCTGATCGAAGGCCATCATCGCAGCCTTCATCCCTGATCCGCACATCTTGTTGAGCGTCGTGGCCGGGACCTCTTGGCCCAAACCGGCTGCAAACCCAGCCTGACGTGCAGGGGCCTGACCCTGACCGGCTGGCAGAACGCAGCCCATCAGCACTTCGTCAACCGTTTCAGCACCGGCACCCTGCAGCGCGGCCCGGATCGCGGCTCCACCCAGATCGGCGGCAGAAACACCATCGAACATTCCTTGAAATCCACCCATCGGGGTACGTGCTGCTCCGGCGATTACAACTTGCTTCATCTGGGCGCTCCTAAATTCTTGTCGTTCAATGGATACCGAATGGTAAGAATTCCCGTCTAGCGTATTTCTACGAGCGATTTCAGTTAAAGGACCGTCACGTATGGGCCTGTCCAGTACTACGACCAAAAATATTCAAATAATTACTGTACAATCCAACCGGATTGATGCCGCAATGGCCATTCAGTTCAAAGAAAACATGCGCACGGAAACCGAAGGTGGGGCTGTGCGTGTGGTTCTGGATCTCAGCGGTGTCGAATTCATTGACTCCAGTGGTTTGGGCGCCATTGTCGCCGCCATGAAACAACTCGGGGCTGAACGGCGCCTGGATCTGGCAGGTCTTCAGCCTTTTGTGGAAAAGGTGTTTCGTCTTACCCGCATGGACACAGTGTTCAAGCTTTACCCAACGATGGATGACGCACTGTCCGGTGCGCCGGATTGAACACAAGGAGAAACTGAACAGGCGCTAGGCTAATGTGTAACGGCATCAGTTTCGATTTGAGCTTCGCTGCGACCGAGGTCGAAGCAAGTTCTGGCATTGCCAAGTTGAGCCAGGCACTGTCGTCTAAAGGGCTGCCTGCACACAAAGCGGCTGATGTCAGAATTGCCCTGGCCGAAGCCATTAACAATGTCGTTGAACACGCCTATGCCGGAACCACGCCCGCCAGCGTAAAGGTACACTGCCGCCTGCATCAGAACTGGTTGGAAATCCTCATCTCGGATACCGGCAATCCCCTTCCTGGCTTTCGCGTACCAGAAGGTGCACCTGCACCTCTGGGGGAAAGACGTGAAGACCTGCCCGAGGGGGGATTTGGATGGTTTCTGATCCACCAACTGACCAGTGAAATCCGCTATGACCGTAGCGAAGGCTGCAACCGGTTGTCACTGCGATTCAGTTTTCTCGACCCGGATTAGGGCTATAAAACGTCACAATAAGGCCCTTTTCGAACCATTGTAGCGCCGCAAACAAAGATCAAAGTCTTAACTGTAGCTCAGATAGCTTCCCTCGGCATCGTATGTCACAGCCCCCACCCAGTGAACGATGCCGAGGAACTTCCCCTTTGATTTGACTGGACAATACCCGGACGCGCGATACCTTCTGCGCGATCACACGGGAAGGCAGCGCAATGCGGGATTTTCAGGCACCAGGCAGATCCGAAGTTTTTTCGACCGAAGGGATGTGCGCCACATCTCACCCGCTGGCAGCCCAAGCGGCCCTTGGCATTCTACAGCAAGGTGGCAACGCGATGGACGCAGCCATCACCGGGGCAGTGCTTTTGGGATTTTGCGAACCACAAATGACCGGCCTGGGCGGAGATTGCTTTGTTCTGTACAACCGCGCCGGAGAAGATGAGGTTCGGGCCCTCAACGGCTCTGGCCGGGCACCGGCAGCAGCCAACGCTGGCAGCTTGCGCGATAAGGGACTGACTGCAGTTCCACTCAATACACCGGATGCGGTCACCATTCCCGGCGCGGTCGAGGCGTTCTGCCAGCTGGCCGAAACCGAGGGCAAACTAGGGCTGGACGCCATCCTGCAACCCGCCATCCGCTATGCAGACCAGGGCGTGCCGGTCGCCCCACGTGTGGCTTTTGATTGGGGCCCGGGTGCTAACACGTTGCAGGGGGCAGCCAGGAACCACTATCTGCTGAAAGGAGACGTTCCAAAGACCGGAGACATGTTCCGGTCCGCCGGGCAGGCAGAAGTGCTGCGCAGAATCGCCAAATACGGACGAAAGGCGTTTTACGCGGGCGAGGTCGCAGAAGATATTATCTCGACCCTGACGGCCATGGGCGGGGTACACACAGCAGAAGATCTGGACGCGACCGCCGCCACACCTACAGTTCCGGTCGCAGGGCACTATCGTGGCTTGGACCTGCTGGAACATCCGCCCAATGGCCAAGGTGCAACCGCCCTTTTGCTGCTGAATATCCTCAAGAACTTTGACCTCGGATCCATGGATCCGCTATCCGCAGAGCGTCTGCATATCGAGGCCGAAGCCTCAAAACTCGCCTACGATGCCCGCAACAGGTTCATCGCCGATCCGGATCATACGACACACGCAGACAGGTTTTGGGACCAGACAACAGCCGATCGGCTGGCAGAGCTTATCAATCCAAACCATGCCATGCCCGCTGCTGCCCCACTGACCGAAGCCATCCACAAGGACACGGTTTATATCACGGTGGTCGACAGGGACAGGATGGCGGTATCGCTGATCTATTCGATCTTTCATAGCTTTGGATCCGGTATCGCTTCTGAGAAATTCGGCATTCTGCTGCAAAACCGTGGGTCTGGATTTACGTTGCAATCAGGCCATCCGAACGAGTTCGGCGGCGGCAAACGTCCGATGCACACAATCATTCCCGGCATGTTGAAACAGAAAGGCAAAATCCTGATGCCCTTCGGTGTGATGGGTGGCGCCTTTCAGCCCACAGGGCATGCAAAGCTGGTCTCGCTACTAACCGACGATGAGTTTGCGCTGCAGCAGGCCATAGACACACCGCGCGCCTTTGCAGACGGACCTGTCTTGAAACTGGAACGCGGAATTCCGCGTAATGTTGCGCAACAATTATCTGAAATCGGCCACAAAGTTTTGATTTCAGAAACACCTCTTGGCGGGGCTCAAGCGATCCGAATCCAGAAGAGCGGCGTTTTGCAAGGCGCAAGCGATCCACGAAAAGATGGGTGCGCGCTTGGTTATTGACAGTATGGGCCCGGCTTCACCCACGCTTCCAATTTTAGTTCAAATGGAAATGCAACGGATATGCGCCGTTTTCAAACGGACCAAACATATCAGGGATATCCGGATGCTCGACCGGTTCTCCGGACTGGTCAGCAATCAGATTTTGTTCAGAAACATAAGCAACATAGAAGGATTGGTCATTTTCCGCCAACAGATGATAAAACGGCTGATCCTTGATCGGCCTGCTGTCTTCGGGAATGGCCTGATACCATTCTTCGGTATTTGAAAACTCTGGGTCCACGTCAAAAATCACCCCTCGGAAGGGATGTTTTTTGTGGCGGACGACTTGGCCCAGCCGGTACTTTGCTTGTGTCTTTAGCATCACGTTTGCCCCCAAAGGTCTTACTACCCGTTTCCTCATAGGAATGCCAATCATTGATCTAAAATAATGGGAAACAGTCTGTGAACCTCTTACTGACAGTACTCGAAATCGTGGCCCCGGTCTTCCTCTTGGCGGGGATCGGGTTTGCCTGGGTCAAACTTGGCTTTGAATACGGGCTGCAATTTGTGACCCGCCTTGCGGTGACGCTCGCCGTGCCCAGCCTGATTTTCGTGGCCCTGATGCAAACCCAGATCCCGCCCGGAGAGCTGACCCGTTTCACTTTGGCCGCCATCACAGGCCATGTCGGGCTGGCGGTCGCATTTGGCGTATTTGTCCGGGCCAGCAAGCTGGAAAGGCGCACCTATCTGGCGCCGCTGATATTCGGCAACACGGGGAATCTGGGCCTGCCTCTGGCCATTTTCGCATTTGGGCAGGCAGGCTTGGGTTTCGCGGTGATATTTCTGGCCGTTACCGCCCTGTTTTCCTTTACTTACGGGATCTACCTGGTGGCGGGAAAAGGCGCTTTCGGCAAGGTAGCACGTGAACCCATGGTTTGGGCTACTCTGCTGGGGGCGCTGTTTCTGTGGCAGGGCTGGCAAACACCTGTCTTCGTGACCAATACGCTGGACCTGCTGGGACAGATGGCGATTCCGATGATGCTGATCACGCTTGGTGTTGCGATTGCGCGGCTGACCACCAGAAAGCTAGGGCAAGCGGTCTGGCTATCGGCGTTGAAACTGGTCGTGTGTTTTGCCCTGGCATGGGCAATCGCAAAAGGGTTTGATCTGGATAACGTCGCGTTCGGCGTTCTGGTGGTGCAGATGTGTACGCCGGTTGCCGTAACCTCATACCTGCTGGCCGAACGGTTCGAGGCGGATTCTGACGCGGTTGCGGGGCTGGTTATGGTCTCAACCCTGATGTCCGTCGGCGCTTTGCCTATAATTCTAGCTTTTGTTCTGTAGCGATTGTGATTTCCTAATCGCTCAATCTGCGCTAGAATGAAGAAAAAAGGCACGAGGCACATGAGCAGAATTCTTATCGTACTCTTCGGGGTGCTGCTTTTGGCATCCTGCGGGGGTGGTTCTAACCAGCCACCCAGCAAGCTGAATGATGCATGCAGCATTGCGCGTGAACGGCCCGAATATATCAAGGCGTTCAAAAGCACCGAGCGGAAATGGGGAATCCCCGTTCACGTTCAGATGGCAACGATCTATCAGGAAAGCCGGTATCGCCACGATGCGCGAACGCCCCATCAATATGTTCTGGGTGTGATTCCGATGGGCCGTCAGAGCAGCGCCTATGGCTTCAGCCAGGCGCTGGACGGGACATGGGATGAGTATCAGCGCGAAACCGGCAAACGCCGGGCCAAGCGGGACCGTATCCGCGACGCTTCGGATTTCATCGGCTGGTACATGAACAAAAGCTATGAGCGGAATGGCATCCAGCCAAGCGACACGCGCAATCAGTATCTGGCCTATCATGAAGGCCATACCGGTTATGCCCGCGGCAGCCATTACAGCAAGACGTGGTTGCTGAACGTGGCCAATGATGTGGATGCGCGCGCCCGGATGTACCAGGCGCAACTGTCAGGCTGTCGTTACTGAACAAACAGCGGGTCAGCGATTGCCTGACCCGCTTCTGTTCTTGTTCGAAAACAAGCTGCTGCTTAGATTTTTTTCGGTATCAAGCTGACCCAGCAGAACCGTTGTCTGTCCGCCTGCATTATCGTGGATCACCCATTTTCGCAGCTCAACCGGATCGCCGGTGAACATCAGCTCAATTCGACCGGAGTCAGGGTTTTTCGGGTCCTGTGCTGTCACGACAGTGGCCGTTCCGTCAAAGTCATGCCCAACCACCATATTAGCCTGACCCAGATCGACATTCCGTGCCAGAACCAGAGACAGAGGTGTTCGCTTTAACGGATACTGCTCGGGCGGTTGATTGGATTTCGGATCGAATATCTGAACGGTGCCAGCGCGCGCCAACACAACGGCGCTGTCTGGCGGGTCATATTCGAACCGCATCTTTCCAGGCCGTGCGATCCACAGCTTTCCTGTGCTCAGTGAGCCATCATCATTGACCTGTGTAAATGTCGTCTCGACAGTTTTCAGGCCATTGAGGTAATTCGATATCTGCGACAGCGGCAGCTTGTCCGCCGCCCAGGCGGCGGGTGCGGCCAGTGTCAGTGCAAGGGCAAAAGCAATCTGTTTCATAAGACCCAGATAAGCGCTCTGCCCTTGTTATTAAATATCCTATTGCTCTGGCACCAGGATTTCGCGTTTTCCGACGTGATTTGCCGATGAAACAATGCCTTCGTCCTCCATCTGCTCAACCAGACGCGCAGCTTTGTTATAGCCAATGGCAAGTTTCCGCTGGATATACGAGGTCGAGCATTTGCGATCCTTGATCACAATCGCCACGGCCTGATCGTACAGGGCGTCTTCGCCATTGGTGTTGCCCCCGGTGTTCAAACCCAGAACAGCGTCGATATTATCAGCCTTTTCCTCCGTCGGTCCATCGACCACACCGCTCATATAATCCGGCGGGCCGAATTGCTTCAGATGGTTGACGATTTCCTCGACCTCTTCATCCGAGACAAACGGACCGTGGCAACGGGTGATCTTCGCGCCACCCGCCATATACAGCATGTCACCCTGACCCAGCAGTTGTTCGGCGCCCATTTCACCAAGAATGGTGCGGCTATCGATCTTTGACGTCACCTGGAAGGAAATCCGGGTCGGAAAGTTCGCCTTGATCGTGCCGGTAATCACATCGACCGAGGGGCGCTGCGTGGCCATGATCAGGTGGATACCCGAGGCCCGAGCCATCTGCGCCAGACGTTGGATGCAGGCCTCGATCTCTTTGCCCGCGACCATCATCAGGTCGGCCATCTCGTCGACAATAACAACGATATAGGGCATCGACTCGGGTGCGAATTCCTCGGTCTCGAACATCGGTTCACCCGTTTCGTCGTCAAAACCGGTCTGGACCGTGCGGCTGAACATCTCGCCCTTGGACAGCGCGTCTTTCACCCGGCCATTATAGCCCGCGATGTTACGCACGCCCATCTTGGACATCTTGCGATAGCGATCCTCCATCTCTCCCACGACCCATTTCAAGGCGACAACCGCCTTCTTCGGGTCTGTCACGACCGGAGAAAGCAGATGCGGGATGCCGTCATAGACCGACAATTCCAGCATCTTGGGGTCGATCATGATCAGGCGGCATTCATCCGGCGTCAGCTTATACAGCAACGACAGGATCATCGTGTTGATCGCCACCGATTTACCGGAACCGGTGGTTCCCGCGATCAGCAGGTGGGGCATCTTGGCCAGGTTGGCCACAACGGATTCACCGCCGATATCCTTGCCCAGCGCCAAAGGCAGCGCCTGATTGCCGTCTCCGAAGTCACGGCTCGAAAGGATTTCGCGCAGCACCACCATTTCACGGTTTTCATTGGGCAGTTCGATCCCGATGACCGAGCGGCCCGGCAGGGTCGAAACCCGCGCCGACAGGGCCGACATCGAGCGGGCAATGTCATCCGACAGACCAATAACGCGGCTGGCTTTCAAACCCGGAGCCGGCTCAAGTTCGTACATGGTGACAACTGGACCGGGGCGGACGCTGACGATCTCACCTTTGACGCCATAGTCATCCAGCACATTTTCCAACATCCGCGCATTCTCTTCCAGGGCCTCATCGCTCAGGTGATGGCGCTGAATGCTGGAGGGGTTGGACAGCAGGCCCAGCGGAGGCAGTTCGAAATCGGAGTGCTTTTCCTCGAACGACAACGCGGGCTGCGCCTCGGCCTGGGCCCGGCGCGAGGGCGTCGGGGTGCGGCGCACGGGTTGCGCAACCACAGGCTTGCGCGGCTCGGCCACGGGGATTTTCATCGCTGGGCGGGCTTGCGGCATCTCATCGGCGTCATCCTCGAAAACGGCCTCGTCATCGAAATCTGGCTCGGGCGCAAAATCCTGATGCAGCGGTTCCTGCCATTCTGTTTCAGGCTTCGCTGACAGCATCGGTTCGGGCGGCAGCCCGGTTGATGTCACTGGCGGCTCGGGCGGCAGATCGTCCGCAGGCCCTGCGTTCAGGATCAACGGGTCGGGTCCACGGCCCCGCCCTTTGGTCAGCGGCAGGTCGGGATCGGGCTCAGGAGCCATCTCTCCGACTGCAACCTTACGATTGCGCACGGCGGCAGAAATCTTTGAACGGATACGATCCTCGCCCGGCATTTCCTCGTAACCCGCGACAGGTTCACGGTCGATCAGCTCGGGTTCGGGCATGGGGTCCGGGCGACGGATCAGATCAGGAATGCGCGACAGAAGGCCGGTCTTTATCGGTTCGGGCGCTTCCAGAAGTGGCTCGTTGAAAACAGGGTCCGTAAAGGCAATCTCGTCGTCGAACACGGCCCCTTCGGCGCGGGCCGTCTTGCGTTCGTCCCATTGGGCACGACGTTCGCGCGCAGCCTCCGCTGTTGCGGCAGCCCCACGACCCAGCAGATTCATCAGTATGTCATAGGACATGACCAATCCCAGCAGGAAGGCGCGGAACCCCTTGCGCACGTCGTCCTTGGTGAAACCAAGAACAAACACGCCCAGCGTCAGCATCCCAATAGCCATCGCCAGAGACATCAGCTTGACAATAAAATGCGAGGATATAGGCAACAAGGTCAGGAAGGCACCCATGACCGTATCCCCAAACAATCCACCCAGCCCAAAACTATGCGTTACGCGCCAAGCCTCACCCGGCACCAATGTCGCCGCATAGACCGAGACAATGGCGATCCAGATCGGTGCAAATATCAGGCGGGCGACGGCACGATCTTCACCGAAATGTCCGGCAAAACGCACACCCCAGCCGATCAACACCAACGCGATGCTCCAACTGCCCCAACCGACAATCATGAACAATGGCGCCGCGATCGAGGCACCAACACGCCCCATCCAGTTCTGCACTGGTGCATCCGTCGACACCATCCAGTTCGGGTCATCCGGTGTGTAGGACCAGATCATTGCCGCCGAAGCCAACCCAAGTAGGATCAGGGCGATGCCGATCAACTCTTTGCTGCGCCTTTCGATGGCGGCCTGAGTCGTGCTGTCCAGCAATGGATCGCGGTTGCGCGCGTTATATGATGCCATTTTGCCCTCGTACCTCACGAATAGATGCAGTCGCGGAGCGTGATCAGCCCCTGCCGCATCTCTGTTTTTGGGGCCACCATAGCGACCCGGATAAATTGCTCGCCCGGGTTTTGCCCCGGATCACCTTGAGAAAGATATGCCCCCGGCAGCACCCGAACTCCGGTCTGCTGCCACAGTTTCAATGCGGTTTCCTCGCCATTCTCGACCGGCAGCCACAGAAAGAACCCTGCCTCGGGCGGCATATAGCCCTGGATGCCTGCAAACACCTGGTCTGCGATGGCGTATTTTTCCTGATAGAGCGCGCGATTCTCGTCCACATGCGCCTCATCGGCCCAGAGCCTTGCGGCGGCGGCCTGCAACGGCAGCGGCAATGGCGCGCCTGCATAATTGCGTAACTGCTTGACCCGCTTGATCGTTTCCGGCCCGCCTGCAATCAGACCTGACCGCAGCCCGGCCACATTCGACCGCTTTGACAGCGAGTTGAACAGCGTGACCCGTTCGGGATCAGCGCCCAGTTCCTTTGCGACCGTCAAAACACCCGTTGGCGCTGTGTCGCGGTAAATCTCGGAATAGCATTCATCGGCGAAGATGCGGAAATCATATGTCTCGGCCAGCCGGATCAGCTCGGCCCAATATTCGCGCGTGGCCACTGCGCCCTGCGGGTTGGCGGGGGAGCAGATATAGGCGGCGACGGTGCGGTTCAGCACATCGGCGGGCAATCCCGCATAGTCCGGCAGATGATCTGTGGCCGCCGTGGCCGGGACAAAAACCGGATCAGCCCCGACCGAGATCGAGGCAACCATATAGACCTGATAGAACGGGTTCGGGCACAGAACGACCGGTTTTTGTCCGTATTTCTGTTCGGGGCACAGCGCCATGGCGGCGTTATACAACCCTTCGCGCGTCCCGTTCAGGGCCATAACCTGCGTGTCCGGATCCATCGTGACGCCATAACGGCGTGCAATCCAGTCAGTGATCGCACCGCGCAGCTCGGCCGAGCCCTCATTCGGCGGATATCCCTGAAAACCGGCAGCATTTTCCGCAATCACGTCGCTGACCCAGGCCGGAAAAGCGTGCATCGGCGCACCAATGGTCATGTGAATCACTTCACCGCCCGGTTGGTGATGATCCAACAGGGTGCGCAGGCGCGGGAATGCGTATTCCGGAAGGTTCGAAAACCGCTCGGGGAAATTCATAACTACTGCCTCAATATCGGGATCATTTCGCCCCGTTTTCAAGCAGGTTACAGGCCGGGCGGGGCTTCGTCCAGACAAAGCGGTGCCGAATCAGGGGATTGTGGCATTCAGGCCAATGCGGCCTCGGCCGCGGAACCAAGCCGCAAAAGCGCCTCTTCGGACCCCGGATAACCCATCATCATCAGCCCGCAGCCCGGTTTTCCGGTCGGCAAGGTCAGCGCTGCCAGCCCCATGAGGTTGCCGATCCGGGTGTTCCGCAAAGCCAGCAGGTTTTCGGTGACGTAATAGTCATGATCGCTCATCAGCCGTTCAAGATTGGGCGGCAGGATCGGTGCAGTTGGGGCCAAAACGGCGTCAAACCCGGCAGTGGCCACGTCCCATGCACCGCGACACGCCTTCAGCCTTGAGCAGGCTGCAACATAATCGGGGCCCGAAGCATTTCGTCCAGCACGGAACCGTTCGAGTATTTCGGGATACATCACATCTGGGTTGGCCTCGATCACATCGCGCCACAGGCCATAGGCTTCGGTGGGGTAAAGAACCCCCGACAGCCCCATCGCGTCGGCTAGTTCAGGGACCTCAAGAGGCAGGATATCTGCACCGGCCTCACGCAACCGATCCAGGGCATCCTCGTAAGCGACACGCGGTTCTGCGCGCAAATCATCCTTGGCGACAGTCTGTAAATCCGCAAAACGACGCCCCTCTAGATTGGCTCCGCGCAAATCAGCGGGCGTACCGCCCTCCAGCATGGCCAGCATATGGGTCGCATCCTCGACCGAGCGGGCCAGCGGTCCAACGGTATCAAACCGCAGGCACAACGGGACTGTACCCTCCAGGCTGACCCGCCCGGCAGTGGTTTTCAGCCCGACCAGATTGTTCCAGGCTGACGGTATCCGCACTGACCCACCGGTATCCGAGCCGATCGCGCAAGCTGCCAACCCCCAAGCCACGGAAGCCGCAGCCCCCGAGGATGAACCGCCGGGAACCGCATCCTCATCATCTATGCAGGGCGGTGTTCCGGTGATCGGGTTCAGGCCCAGACCCGAGAAAGCCAGCTCGCTCATATGGGTTTTGCCAAGGCATACAGCGCCCATGGCACTGGCATTTCGCAGCACGACTGCATCAGTTTTAGGAACCCGGTCTTTCAGCAGTGCCGTTCCTGCCTCGGTGGCAGTCCCGGCAGTATCGAACAGGTCTTTCCAACTGATCGGCACCCCATCCAACAATGATCGGCGCAATCCCAGCTTGGCCCGTTCCTGCGCCGCCTCAGCCTCGGCTCGGGCGCGCGCTTCGGTCACGCGGGCATAGATTCGGTCGCGATGCGGGTGGGCTGCTATCGCAGTCAGAAAGGTCTCTGTCAGTTCAACCGGGTCAATCTGGCCCATGCCAATGCCCCGACCCAGATCACAAGCCGTCATCGACAACCAATCCTGCATCACTGCCCCCTTCGATTTCTGCATTCCCAGCGACGGTAGCGACAGGACCGCACATGGACAATCCCGAATGGGCGCGCATAGTGCGCAGCATGGAACAGAGCTCGGATATCCTGATCGTCGGCGGCGGCCTGAATGGCCCTGCTTTGGCTTTGGCACTGGCACAAACAGGGCACAGAGTTACCGTCATTGACGCGCTGGCCGAAAAGGTTCGCAAAAATGCGGCTTTTGACGGCAGAGCCTATGCGTTGGCCCTGGCCTCGCAGCGCCTGCTAGAGGCGATTGGGGTTTGGACACGGGTTGCCAAACACGCGCAGCCAATGCTCGAAATCAAGGTCACCGATGGCCATGCAGGCGCTGGCCCGTCGCCGTTTTTCATGCATTTCGACCATGCCGAGATCGAAGAAGGTCCGATGGGCTTTATGGTCGAAGACCGCCACCTGCGCCGTGCCTTTCTGGACGCGATGGCCGCGGAAAAGGCCATTACCCAGATCAGCGGCAAGACGGTAGTGTCACAGCAGACCTCGGGAACAGGCGTCAGCCTGACATTGGATGATGGCGTGGTCGTCAAGGGTGCGCTGCTGATCGGATGCGATGGGCGTCGCAGCGGCACAGCGGAACGTGCCGGGATCAAACGCACAGGATGGGATTACGGGCAGACCGCGCTGGTCTGCGCCATCGAACATGACTTGCCGCATCACGGCATCGCGCATCAGTTCTTCATGCCACCCGGCCCTTTGGCCATTCTGCCTCTGACCGGCAATCGCAGCTCTATCGTCTGGAGCGAGCGAACAGAAATGGCCAAGCGCATCAACGCCCTGCCCGAGGAGGACTATCTGCAGGTCCTGCGCCCCAGATTCGGCGATTTCCTGGGCGAAATCCGTCTGGCCGGAGATCGGTTTACCTATCCGCTGAACCTGACCATCGCCAACTCTTTCATCGGAGAACGGATGGCGCTGGTCGGAGACGCAGCCCATGGAATGCACCCGATTGCAGGCCAGGGCCTGAATGCGGGCCTGCGCGACGTGGGCGCCCTGGCCGAGGTACTGACCCTGGCCGGACGGCGCGGGGAAGATATTGGTTCGCCACTGGTTTTGGAGCGTTTTCAGGAATGGCGACGGTTTGATACCGCGTCTTTGGCGATGGCGACGGATGTGTTCAACAAACTGTTTTCCAACGACAATCCTCTACTACGGATCGGACGGGATATCGGGATGGGCGTCGTCGGGTCACTACCCGGCCTGCGTCGCGGTTTCGTGCGCGAGGCCGCCGGCCTGACTGGGGACCTGCCAAAACTACTGCAGGGTCGGGCGATCTAGTCCAGCTCGCGCGCCTCATCCACCAACATGACGGGAATGCCATTGCGGATCGGAAAGGCCAAACCCGCCGCTTTTGACACCAGTTCCTGCTTTTCAGCGTCATAATGCAGCGTTGTATGCGTCTTCGGACAAATTAGCGCCTCAAGCATGTGGCGGTCAAAAGCGTGTTCAACGGTGGTCATTGTAGTGTTTCCTCATTCGCTCCGCCGCGCATGGCGAATTCAATCAGTGTCACCAAAGTCTCGCGCCGGGTGCGCAAACAGGGAGCCTCTAGCAAGGCTTGTTTTTCTTCCGGATCAAAATCCAGCAACATCGACAGCGAATTCACAAGCAGTTCATCATTCGCGTCTTTCAACATATCCCAATCAGCCGACAACTTTCGCGACGAAAAGAACTTTTCCAACAGCTTCAAAAGCCCCACGCGATCAAAACCCTCGTCGTGCTCGACCTTGCCAAGATCACGGTCAAACCCGCGCCAGGTCACGTTACAACGGCGGTATGGGGTAAATGCATCCAACTCGGCCTGAATACGGAACCGGGAGATGCCAGTCAGAGTGATCAGATAGCGGCCGTCTTCAGTTTCGGAAAACTGCGTCACCCGCCCTGCGCAGCCAATTTGGTGCAGCTTGTTTTCGTTGCTTTGACAGGGATTCGGTTGAACCAACCCGATCAACCGTTCCTGGGTTTTCAAAGCGTCGTCCAGCATCTGCAGATAGCGCGGCTCAAATATATGCAGCGGCAAGCGCGATCGGGGCAGCAACAGCGCCCCGGGCAAAGGGAAAACGGATACCGTTTCCGGCAGATCAGCGGGATGCATCATGTACCCGAGTGTAGCTCTGATCCAGAATTAGGCAAATATCATCGAGCTGAGCTTGCGCCGCCCGTTCAGAACAATCGGATCATTAGGTTTGAGCGCATCAAATATCGTGAACAGCTGAGACTTGGCCGCGCCTTCGTTCCATTCACGGTCACGGCGGAACATTTCCAGCAGCTGCGCCACCGCCTCTTCAACCTCGCCATTGGCATGCAGGGCCTGCGCCAGATCGAACCGTGCCTGATGATTGTCAGGATCGGCCTCAACCGCTGCGGTCAATTCGGCCACCGGGCCGGCATCTGCCGCTTGCTTGGCCAGTTCCAACTGTGCGTTTGCCGCTTCAAGCTCTGGCGATGTGGAAATCTCCGCCGGGGCACCGTTCAAAATTGCCTCGGCCTGCTCCAAATCGCCAGTGGCGATATGTGCGCGTACCAGCCCGCCATAGGCAGCGGCATGGTTGGGATCTTCGCCCAGAATGGCGGCAAAGGTCTGTGCAGCATCCGCCGCGGCACCTTCAGTCAACATTTCTTCGGCAGCCTCGACAGCATCGTCCAGTTGACCACCCGGGCTTTCGCCGCCTGTCGCCTCGATCACGCGATCGACAAATGCTTTGATCTCGGATCCGGGCACTGCGCCCTGAAATCCGTCGATCGGTTGGCCTTTGTGAAAGGCATACACGGTCGGGATAGACTGAACGCGCATCTGTGAGGCTATCATCTGCGCCTCGTCCACATTGACTTTGACCATCTTGACCGCACCCTTGGCGGCGGTCACAGCCTCTTCCAACAGCGGGCCAAGCGTTTTGCACGGGCCGCACCACGGCGCCCAGAAATCAACGATGACCGGCACGTCCTGCGAGGCTTCGACCACATCCGCCATGAAAGTGGCTTCGGTCCCGTCCTTGATCAGATCGGTGGCGGGGGTGTCTGCGCCGTTCAGAAGGTCCATGGCTGTCACTCTTTCGATTAAACTTGCGCTCTATATGCAGTCGCTTGACCCGGAAACCAAGGGCAGAGTTTCACGTCAGACGTCAAAGGTCGCAAAGACCGGGGCGTGATCACTGGGCTTTTCCCACCCGCGCGCGTTGCGCAGAACGCGGCTGGAATGGCCTGCATTCGAGATATCCGGGGTCGCCCAGACGTGATCCAGCCGCCGCCCCTTGTCGGCCACGTCCCAATCCCGCGCGCGATAGGACCACCAGCTATAAAGCTGCCCTTCGGGGATGTCCTGCCGGGTGACATCGACCCAACCGCCTGCGTCCTGCGTTTCGGCCAAAGCCTCGACCTCGACCGGTGTATGCGAAACGACCTTGAGCAACTGTTTGTGCGACCAGACATCATCCTCACGCGGGGCGATATTCAGATCACCAACAAGAATGGATTTTTCCGGCTTTTCCGCGTGGAACCAGTCACGCATATCGGTCAGGTAATCCAGCTTCTGGCCAAATTTCTCATTCACCTCACGATCCGGCACATCACCGCCCGCAGGGACATAGAAATTGTGAATCGTCACGCCGTTTTCCAGCCGCCCCGCGATATGGCGCGCATGACCGAGATCTGCGAAATCCTTGTCGCCCGCCTCGACCATTGGCAGGCGAGACAGGATCGCAACGCCGTTGTAGCCCTTTTGCCCGCGCGCAACTATGTGAGTGTAACCCAGTTCGGCAAACCCTTCGGTGGGGATCTTGTCCACCGGAGACTTGCATTCCTGCAGGCACAGAACATCCGGCGCCTCTTCGCGCAACAATTTCAGCACGATAGGCTCGCGCAGGCGGACCGAGTTGATGTTCCATGTGGCAAGAGTAAAAGGCATAGGGAATTCCTCTGTCGCGGTTGGCGCACCCTAACGCGGTGCTTTCACAGGTACCATCGTAAAAGAAATTATCAGGACGGATGCCCTGAGGATTGGGGCGCATCATCGCAAATCTCGTACCAATGCGGTTTCTCAGATACGGATTCGTGAAACTGGACTTTCAGATCAAACGGAGTGTCCAGCGCATTGGCCGCAATCGGAAAACTGTCCGCATCAGCCAGAATTTCACCAAGCGACGTCCCACAGGTATCGCAGAAACACCTGCCATATTTATAGGGCGGTTCAGGCTGGTAAGTGACAACTCGGTCCTTACCGTCCAGCCAAACAACATCATCTTTCTTGACGAAGACAACAGTGCTTGCACCTGCCTTCCGACAACGCGAACAATGGCATGTTCCCATAACCGAAGGTTCACTGGTAAGTTGGAATTTTACGGCGCCACACAGGCAACTTCCATGAATCACTTTCGCCTCCAATTTTGCACTCCAGAAATAGAACATTACATGAACATACACTTTGTCGCAATCCGCTAGGAGCCGCAAAACATTTTGCAGCACAAACAAAAAAGGCCGGGCCATCAGGCCCGGCAGTCCAACAGGGAGGTACATGTCATTACCCGGACATGTACGGGTTGGGAGTAACTTAAAGATGTCTACAGGGTATCACTTTGATCCAAGTCAATCCACATCAAGTTACGATACCAAGCGATATCCACCCGATTCTGTGACCAAAAGGCGCGCGTTGGATGGATCGGGCTCGATCTTCTGACGCAGGCGATAGATATGAGTTTCCAGCGTATGTGTGGTGACACCGGCATTATAGCCCCAGACCTCATGCAGCAGAATATCACGGGCGACGACACCGTCGGCGGACCGGTACAGGAACTTGAGGATATTGGTTTCCTTCTCGGTCAGGCGAATCTTGCGGTCTTCGTCGGTGATCAGCATCTTCATCGCCGGCTTGAACGTATAAGGCCCGAGCACAAATACCGCGTCTTCTGATTGTTCATGCTGGCGAAGCTGCGCACGGATACGAGCCAGAAGGACCGGAAACTTGAACGGCTTGGGAACATAGTCATTGGCACCAGCATCCAGACCCAGGATGGTGTCCGCGTCACTGTCATGACCGGTCAGCATCAGGATCGGGCTTTTCACACCTTGCTTGCGCATCAGGCGGCACAGCTCGCGCCCATCCGTGTCGGGCAAGCCAACATCCAGAATGACCAGATCGTAAATCGCCTCGCGAGCCCGCTCCATGGCTGATGCCCCGTCCGATGCTTCGAATACATCAAAATCCTCGGTCATCACGAGCTGTTCGCTCAACGCTTCGCGCAGATCCTCATCATCATCCACTAGCAGGATTTTCTTTAGCTGTGCCATATCCGGTCCTCCTAAGCCCTTTTCCACCACTTGCGCGCGAAAGATGCAATCAACAAGGTTTGCTGCAACCGTTTCACGCCCTCGTGTCTCAGGATGAGGAATTGTTTCACATTTCCTTTTGATCAGGCTACATGAAGGGCTGATCGTTACAGGGTAACAATAGATGAGTCTTATCCCGGATATCTCGGAACTGCTTGCTCGGGCACGGGCTGACCTGCGCATGGGCTTGCCGGTCGCCCTGACGGATGACACCGGCTTTAGCGTACTGGCCATTGCGTCGGAAACGCTGAGCGCACAGCGGCTTGCCGACTTGCAAGGTCTGGGTGGCGATCCTGTTGTCGCAGTGACTGTCCGACGGGCCGAGACATTAAAGGCACGGGCCTATGACGGTGACCTGGCGCGCGTGATCGTTCCGGCAGATGCCGATGTTGCCTGGGTGCAGGCGGTGGCCGATCCCTCGGACGATCTGAACGCGCCTATGAAAGGCCCACTGATGACAGAGCGTCAGGGCAACGCCAATCTGCATCGCATTGCCATTGCTTTGACCAAGTCAGCCCACCTTCTGCCAGCGGCAATCGTTGTTCCTGTCCAAGACGGCCGAAACTTCGCTACTGCACATGGCCTGACATGTATAGACCATACCCGCGCCGCGCCACATCTGTCGGATCGAAGCATTTTGAACGAGGTCGTGGCCGCCCGACTGCCGATGGAGGTATCCGAAGCCGGGCGCCTGCACGTTTTTCGCCCTGAAGATGGCGGCGAGGAACATTACGCAATAGAGATCGGCCGCCCCGACCGCAGCAAACCGGTATTGGCTCGGCTGCATTCGGCCTGCTTCACCGGTGATCTGATGGGCAGCTTGAAATGTGATTGCGGGCCACAACTGCGTGGGGCCCTGGCCCAGATGGGGTCTGAAGGGGCAGGAGTACTTCTGTATCTGAATCAGGAAGGCCGCGGGATTGGCTTGGCCAACAAGATGCGCGCCTATTTCCTGCAGGATCAAGGGTTCGATACAGTCGAGGCCAATCACCGTCTCGGGTTCGAGGATGACGAGCGCGATTTCCGTCTGGGCTCGGACATCCTGAAATTGCTCGGCTTCAGTTCTGTAAGGCTGTTGACCAACAACCCCGCCAAGATCGCGATGATGGAGAAGACCGGCATCGCCGTCACCGAGCGCGTCCCGCTGAAAGTCGGCGAAACTGCCCATAACCGCGACTATCTGGCCACCAAAGCAGCCAAGTCGGGACATTTGCTGTGACACCCGCAGATCTGGTTCTAACCCGCCGCGGCGTTCGTTTTCGCGGCGGGTATTTTCCATGTTCGATCGGGAAAGGTGGGTTAAGCAACAGCAAGCGTGAGGGGGACGGCGCCACGCCGACCGGCTGTCTCAACATCGTTGGTATGCTGTACCGGCCCGACCGGCTCGCAAGACCGTCGCCTTGGGCCATCCCAATCGGTCCTCAGGACCTCTGGTCAGATGATGTGCAAGACACGCAGTACAATCATATGGTCAGCGCACCTTATCCTTTCAGCCACGAAAAACTCCGCCGCGCGGACCCGCTTTACGATCTGGTTCTGATCACTGACTGGAACTGGCCCAATGCGGTGGCCGGGCGCGGTTCAGCAATTTTCCTGCATCAATGGCGACGGCCTGGTTTTCCTACAGAAGGCTGCGTTGCCTTTCGGCGCGACCATCTGCGGTGGATCGCACATCGAATCGAGCCGGGCACGCGGCTGATTATCCCTCAGGCTTAACTCGTTCGCCGAAAATGGCCGAGCCGACGCGCACATGGGTCGCGCCAAGTGCAATGGCCTGCTCGAAATCGCTGCTCATCCCCATGGATAGCCCTTTCAGACCATTGCGTTCAGCTATCTTGGCAAGCAAGGCGAAATGCAGAGATGGCTCTTCCTCGACAGGCGGAATGCACATCAGGCCCTGAATCGGAAGGTCGAGCCCGCGGCAATCGGCAATAAATGCGTCTGCCTCAGTGGGCAGAATTCCTGCCTTTTGATCCTCTTCACCGGTATTGACCTGAATGAACAGGTCCGGGCAAGTGCCGACCTCTTGCGCGAGCCGGGCCAGAGTATTGGCCAGTTTGGGGCGGTCAACAGAATGGATCGTGCTGAACAGATCCAACGCCTGACGGGCTTTGTTCGTTTGCAACGGCCCAATCAGATGTAAATCGACATCCGGGTACTGCAATTTGAATTCCGGCCATTTTCCGACGGCTTCTTGAACCCTGTTTTCACCGAAACAGCGATGCCCTAAAGCAAGCACTTCCGCTACACGCTCATTCGGCTGAACCTTTGACACGGCGATCAGCTTCACGGCCCCGGCGTCCCGCCCCGAGGCAGTTTCGGCTTTGGTTATCCGGGCAGATATTTCTTGCAGCGACATTTGGGTCCTCGATCAGTTATGGGCGAAGAAAAACACTATGTCGGACAAAAAGAAAAGGGCAGGTCCGAAGACCTGCCCTTAAACCTTGCGGCTCAGATCAACTTAGAAGTTGAACTGTGCACCAAAGTCGGCACGTGTGGTCGAGTCGTCGCAGACGTCACAGTCGCTGACACCTACACCACCGCGCAGCGATACACCGCCACCCAGGTCGTAGATGGCGCCGATGCCGTACTGCTGCGTGTCCGCATCAGCGTTACCGTCACCGTAGGCGAAGGTCAGAGTGGTCGCGGCGCCAACATTGTAGGCACCCGATACACCCCAAGCAGTGCCGTCGGTGGCGTCAACTTCGGTTTTATCGTCAGCAACAAACAGCGTACCCGAGAAGTCGCCGAATTCTGCACCCAGGGTGAAGACCAGCAGGCTTGGATCGTCGCCACCAGTGCCCGCGTCAGTTTGACCATAGGCCAGCGCTGCAGTGATGTTGTTGAAGGTGTAAGTCGCGCTTACGTCCCAACGATCCGCGTCGGTTGTGCTGCCACCACCGTTAAAGATAGTTGCTTGGTCGTACGACGCACCAAAGGCGAAATCACCAACTGCGTACTGGAAGAACACAGCGTTCGAACCCGAACCGGTCGACGAGTAACCCAGGAAGCTATAGTCAACGGCAGAATACTGACCGATGAAGTTTTCCAGGCCAGGCTCGTTACCGTAGTAGTTTGCCAAGTTGTCGAAAGAACCAGCAACGTTGCCGGCGTCAACACGCAGACCACCGTAGATGACCGAGAAGCGCGCGCCGTTCAGGCCAGCCGAGTTGGCTTCGCCGGTGGACGAGTCTTCGTCAGCCTGCAGACGTACACGAGCCGAGAACTCAACGCCGCCATCGGTTTCGGCTGTGCCGTCGATGTTCAAGCGGAAGCGCGAGACCAGGATTGCGTCGTCAGTGTCGTTCGCGAACACGTTAACGTTCTGAACAGTTGCACTACTTGCAGTAGTGGTGGTGGTAGTGGTGGTGGTGGTGGCCGCTGTGCGGTCCTCCTGATAACCAATACCAAAACGGCCGTAGCCGCTGAACTTAACTTCGGCCGCTGCAACACTTGCGGTTGCAATCAGTGCGGTCGATGCGAAGAGAACTTTTTTCATCTTGTTTCCCTCGGTTTCAAAAGTTTTTTAACTCGACACGTGCTTAGGCACATGTCTCAGCACGGGAACCGTTTCGCCCTTTTTGCCCCTGTCACGCAAGCTTGGCATAAAAACTGACGCGCATTGGCCTAGAATTGGTGCAAGGATGCCACAGTCTGATTTGCCCACTGAATCAACCCCGAAGCCTGCTCTGGATGTGACAAGATTAAGCTTGTTGACGAACCAGACCTTGTCTAGGAGTAACGTGAATAACCTAAAACCAACGAAACGGAACCTGTCCAACATGCGCCTGCAGACAATTTTCGGTTTGATCATAGTGACAGCCGCGGTGTCGGCTTGCGGACAGAATCGCAACGCAGAACCCAGTGCAACGCCACTCAATGTGGATGGCGGTCGCTCGGACGAGCGTGAGCTGAACGATCCGAATCGCTCAACGATCTGGGATGTATTCAACACCGCAGACGCCGAGCAGGTTACCAATGTGAACCGCTATCTGTGGGCTGCCTCGCTGGATGTCCTTAACTTTCTGCCTGTGCAGGAAGTCGATCCCTTTACCGGTGTAATCGTAACAGGTTACGGCACGCCTCCTGGTGGTGGGCGGCAATACAGAGCCACGGTTCACATCAGCGATCCCGCCCTGGCGGCACGATCCTTGTCGGTTGCACTGCAGACCAGCGGGGGTGCCCCAGTCAGCGCGGCAACCACACGCGCAATCGAAGATGCAATCCTGTCCCGCGCCCGTCAGCTGCGCATTGCGGACAACAAGCTCTAGCAACCCGCTTCAAATCACAATATTACCACGCCGGGTTCATGCCCGGCGTTTTCATTACGAAGGACCGCACGATGTCGCGCTATTCGGCCACCGAAATCGAAGCAAAATGGCAAGAGGCCTGGGACAAGGCCGGAATCTTCACCGCCAACCACAAGGCGGACAAGCCGAAATACTATGTGCTTGAAATGTTCCCCTACCCGTCTGGCCGCATCCATATGGGACATGTGCGCAACTATACGATGGGCGACGTAATCGCGCGCCACAAGCTTGCGACCGGCCATAACGTGCTGCACCCGATGGGATGGGACGCGTTCGGGATGCCTGCAGAAAACGCTGCGATGGCTATTGGCGGTCACCCGAAAGACTGGACCTATGGCAACATCGCCGACATGCGCAGCCAGATGAAGCCTCTGGGCCTGTCCATCGACTGGTCGCGCGAATTTGCCACCTGCGACCCGGAATATTACGGCCAGCAGCAGGCGCTGTTTCTGGATATGCTCAAGGCCGGTCTGGTTTACCGCAAGAACGCCGTGGTGAACTGGGATCCGGTCGATATGACCGTACTGGCCAATGAACAAGTCGAAGGCGGGCGCGGCTGGCGCTCGGGCGCATTGGTTGAACGGCGCGAGCTGACGCAATGGTTCTTCAAGATCAGCGATTACTCTGAGGAATTGCTGGATGCGCTGGACACGCTGGAGAACTGGCCGGCAAAAGTGCGCCTGATGCAGGAAAACTGGATCGGCAAGTCGCGTGGATTGCAGTTTGGCTTTGAACGCGTCGATAGTGGTGAGCCAATCACCGTCTATACAACGCGCCCCGATACGCTGATGGGGGCGTCTTTCGTCGGCATCTCGCCGGACCATCCGATTGCCAAGCAACTTGAGGCCGAAAACCCCGAAGTTGCTGAGTTCGTTGCCGAATGCCGCAAGGGCGGCACCACGGAAGAGGCCATAGAGACCGCCGAAAAGCTGGGCTATGACACTGGTATCAAGGTCAAACACCCGCTGGATCCGAATTGGGAGCTGCCGGTCTGGATCGCCAATTTCATCCTGATGGATTACGGCACCGGCGCCATCTTTGCCTGCCCGGCCCACGACCAGCGCGACCTGGATTTCTGCCGTAAGTACGGTTTGCCCGTCGTCGACACGTTCTTTGCGCTTGATAATGACACGCCGGTCGACAAAACCGCATTCGTTCCGCCGAAAACCGAAAAAGTCCGCTGGGTAAACCATTTTGCCGGGCTGACCGACGCCACGGGTGATGACGCAATCAACACCACCGTCGATTTCGCCGAAAAAGCGGGCTGGGGCGAAGGCGTTACCAAATACCGTCTGCGCGATTGGGGTCTGTCGCGTCAGCGCTATTGGGGGTGCCCGATTCCCGTGGTGCATTGCGAATCCTGCGGCGTGGTGCCCGAAAAGAAAGAAAACTTGCCGATCCGCCTGCCCGACGATGTCACTTTTGACAAACCGGGCAATCCTCTGGACCGCCACCCGACCTGGCGCGACTGCGCCTGCCCGTCTTGCGGTGCGCCATCCAAGCGAGAAACCGACACGATGGATACGTTCGTCGATTCGTCGTGGTATTTCGCCCGCTTTACGGCTCCGCACGCGGAAACCCCGACCGATCTGGCCGAGGCTGAATACTGGATGAATGTCGATCAATATATCGGCGGCATCGAACACGCTATCCTGCACTTGCTCTATTCCCGCTTCTTTGCGCGGGCGATGCAGATCACTGGCCATTTGCCGAAAAAGGCCATCGAGCCCTTTGATGCCTTGTTTACCCAAGGCATGGTCACGCACGAGATTTATCAAACCCGCGACGCCAATGGCCGTCCGGTCTATCACCTGCCCGAGGATGTGACCGACGGCAAACTCGCCGATGGCACGGAGGTCGAAATCATCCCCTCGGCCAAGATGTCGAAATCCAAGAAAAACGTGGTCGACCCGGTCAGCATTATCTCGGCCTTCGGCGCGGATACCGCGCGCTGGTTCGTGTTATCCGATTCACCGCCCGAGCGAGATGTGGAGTGGACAGCATCAGGCGCAGAGGCTGCATTCAAGCACCTGAACCGTGTCTGGAACCTCTGCGACAAGATCGGCGCGATGGACCCCGAGGCAAAAGGCGACGGGGATCAAGACCTGCTGCGCGAGATGCACAAAGCCATCCATGATGTGACGCTTGGTGTTGAAAGCTTCGGCTTTAATGCCGCCATTGCAAAGCTCTATGCGTTTACCAATACGTTGGCAAAATCCAAAGCGGGTGCAGCGGCCCAAAAGCAGGCGATAAAGACGCTGGCACAGTTGATGTCGCCGATGACACCACATCTGGCCGAAGATATCTGGGCGCATCAGGGCGGCGAAGGTTTGATCGCAACAGCCCCCTGGCCTGTCGCGGACGAAGCTATGCTGGTCGATGACACTGTAACCCTGCCGATCCAGATCAACGGCAAACGCCGCGCGGAAATCAGCGTTCCAAAAGATATGGACAAGGCAGAGGTTGAAAAAATCGCGCTCAGCACCGAAGCTGTGCAAAAGGCACTGGACGGTGCCGCGCCGAAGAAAGTGATCGTTGTTCCAGGTCGGATCGTGAATGTCGTTGTTTAATCGCAGAAGCCTTTTGTTGATGCCGCTGGCTGCTTGCTTGCTGGCGGCCGCATGCGGGTTCCAACCCGTTTACGCGCCGGGCGGAACAGGTGAAGCATTGCATGGTAAAGTTGCTGTAACTGAGCCAAATTCCGTGGAAAGCTATTTGCTTGTCCAGAATTTGGAACAGCGGCTGGGCCGGGATGCGAGCGCACAAAAGCTGTATGATCTGGATGTTAAGGTTGCTACGGCCACGCAATCTGCAGCGATCACGACTACCAACGAGACGAACCGGTATACAATCGAAGGGCGCGCGGAATTTTCCCTCAGGTCCGCTGAAACCGGGCGGATTCTGGTATCAGGAAATGTCCATGATTTCGTGGGCTATTCCGCTGCAGGCTCAACCGTCTCGACGCTTGCAGACGAACGTGACGCGACCGAGCGGCTGATGATCATCCTGTCCGATCAAATCGTGAACCGCCTTTATGCAGCACCGGGCCTGACCCAATGAAGCTCAGCCCGCGCGAGGCTGAGGGGTATTTCGCCAAACCGGACGCGGGCAAGGCAGGGTTGTTGATTTACGGATCCGATGCGATGCGTGTGGCCTTGAAACGGCAACAGGTCTTGTCAGCCCTGCTGGGAGAAGGCGCCGAAGAGGAAATGCGCCTGACCCGAATGCCAGGTGGTGATCTGCGCGGGGAACCGGCACTGTTGCTGGACGCGGTCAAGGCTGTCGGGTTCTTCCCCGGCCCACGTGCAGTTTTCGTCGAAGATGCAACTGATGTCGCCGCCCCAGCCATCATTACCGCATTCGAGGATTGGGCAACGGGCGACGCTCAGATCATCGTGACTGCCGGGCAGCTCAAACCCAGCTCAAAGATCCGTAAGGCATTCGAGTTGCATCCCGCAGCCTATGCCGTTGGGATCTATGACGATCCGCCCTCTAGGGCCGAGGTTGAACGGGTTCTGGCACAGGCCGGAGTCAATAACATTCCACCGGATGCAATGTCGGCCATCACCGAACTTGCCACGGCCATCAGCCCCGGGGACTTTACGCAAACCATTGAAAAATTGTCTCTTTACAAGCGCGGAGACGATACTGAATTGGCTCTCGAAGATATCGAGGCCTGTGCACCCAGCTCGACCGAGGCCGCTCTGGACGATGTCCTGAACGTGGTCGCCGAAGGCAGAGCCGGAGAGATTAGCCCGCTGATACGACGGCTGCAATCGCAAGGTACAAATGCGGTCAGCCTGTGTATCGGAGCAACCCGACACTTTCGAACGCTTTACGCCTGTGCCGCCGATCCCGGTGGTGCGGCACAGGGCGTCGGCAAGTTGCGCCCACCCGTCTATGGAAAGCGGCGTGATCGTATTCTGCGGCAAGCACAGGGATGGGGGGCACCCAAACTGCAGACCGCTTTGACCGTTCTGACTGATACGGATCTGTCATTGCGGTCAGCTGGGCAAACGGCCCCAGCCATGGCTTTGGTCGAACGTGCCATGATCCGTCTGGCGATGCTGGCAAAGTCGCGTTAAGCGGTCCGCGCCAGCCAGTTTGCAGCTGATCTCCCGGCCCATCGCCCTGTCGCCAGACAGGCAGTTAGCAGATACCCACCAGTCGGAGCTTCCCAATCCAGCATCTCGCCGGCACAAAACATTCCGGGCCTGGATTTCAGCATCAACCCTTCGTCCAAAGCGCCTTGCCGAACACCTCCAACGGTTGAGATTGCCTCATCCATTGGCCGCAACCCCGCGTGGCTGAGGGGCAGAGATTTCAACGTTTCGACACTCAGACCGCTTCCCCTGTTCATCTCGTGATACAGAGCGATCTTTTGCGGAGACAGATGCAGAGATTTCTTCATCCATTGCGACTGCGTCGTCTTGGATTTCTTGGCTGCAATTTTCTGCTGCAAGGTAGTTACATCCAGATCGGGAACCAGATCAACACTCAATGGCGCACCTTCTCGCAAAGCGGGCGTCAGGGAATAGAGCCCTCCGCCTTCAAGGCCTTTGGATGAAATCGTCGCCTCGCCGCGACTGATCACACCCCCGGCAGTCCACCCAACGGATTTGATCGCAGCGCCGAAATGCGGCTGCATATGTGCGCTCCAATCCACTGACAGGGCCGAGTTCGCCGGGGCAAATGGCGACAGGTCGACACCCGCCTCTTGCAGCAGCCGGGCCCAGGCGCCATCCGATCCCAACCGCGCCCAGCTTGCGCCGCCCATGGCCAGAATCGTCGTGTCAGCCTCAATCTGCCGGTGACCTTTCGGAGTATCGAATTCCAGAGCATCGCCGTTCCATCCGGTCCACCGCCATCGGGTTTTGATTTGCACACCAGCCGCATCAAGCCGCCCCAGCCAAGCCCGCAACAGTGGTGAGGCCTTCATTGCCTTTGGAAACACCCGCCCGGTTGAGCCTGTAAACACCTCTTGCCCCAGATCGCGCGCCCAGTCCTGAACGGCGGTGGCATCAAACTCCGCCAGCATGGGGCGCAGCCACTCAGCACCGGGGCCATAAGACAACAGGAATGTTTCCAGCGATTCATCCTTGGTCAGGTTCAGGCCGGACTTGCCCGCCATCAAAAGCTTTCGGGCGACCGAGGGTTTGGCCTCGGCCACCAGCACATCATGACCTGCGGCGGCCAGTTCACCCGCCGCCATCAGGCCCGCTGGCCCGCCTCCGATCACGACGGCTTGTGCCATTGCTGTCCTCTTGCCTTTCGCGCCCTACGGCGCGACGTTACGCTGATATGACCGACCGCGACCCGATCTGCCCCCTCTGCGACCGGCCGATCCCCGATGGGAACGGCAGCCAGCACCATCTGATCCCAAAACTGAAAGGGGGCAAGGGCGGCCCCACGGTTTTTCTGCATGTGATCTGCCACAAAGAGATCCACGCCACCCTGACCGAAGCGGAACTGGCGCGGGATTTCAACACGGTCGAAGCCTTGCGCGCCCACCCTCGTCTTGAGAGATTCCTGGACTGGGTGCGCAAACGCCCCGCCGAGTTTCGATCCAAAGTGCCGGGAAAACGACGTGGCCGGTAATCAACCCGGCAGGACCGGGTCGCCAAAGGCATCATGGGCGGGCTGGGCCAGGCCCTGCATCTCAAGCCCCCGAAAATCGGGGGCCCGAGCAAACGTAGCACCTGCGCTGTGCTGAAACTCGAGCGTGGTATAGGGGCGTTTCCAAAGCCATTCGCGGTTCTCAACAGACCACAGGTCGGCATTAGGGGGAACCTCGTCGGTGAAAGCATAAAAGTGCAGATCGAACCCATATTGTGCCACATCCTGCACAGATAGCAGCTGCATCCCCTGTGCACGACAAAAGGCATCCTCGACCGCGATATTCCCGGTGCGCAGGGTGATTTGTCCAATACGCGCATCCGCGAAAGGGGCCTTGGGATCGGCGATACCGTCCGGGCGATTGCCACGGAAATCGTGTTGCAGCAGTTCGATCACGAAACCCTCGGGATCAGTCAGGTGGCACATATAGCCGATATCCAGAAACTGGTCCGGCTCTGAAACCTCGATGCCTTTTTCGCGCAAATAAGCGGCAGCCAGATCAACATCCGGCAGGGTGATGCCGATCTTCCAATATCTCTGGCCCCGATCATGTGTGTACCCGCCGCCGCCCGGCATCAAAAGCAGATCGGCATCCTGCCCGGCATATCCCAATCGCAGGCTTGCGCCCTGCCGGCGTGCAGTCATACCCATTGCATCCCCGTAAAACTCGGCAAGACGATCCGTGTCAGCCACGCGCAGACGCAGGGCAGACAACCTCATGAACATAACCGCGCAATACCGGTCGCAATTTCAGGATTGGCGGCGACACTGTCAGCCACCAGATCAAGGGAGGTCTGCATCAGGTCTTCAGGTGCAACCACGCGATCGACCAGCCCAAAGGCATAAGCCTCATCCGCAGTGATCTTTTGCCCGGCCATCAAGATCATCTTTGTCCGAGCCGGACCGATCAGGGCCGCCATGCGTGCGGGATCAGAGGGTTGTGGCAGAAAACCCAGCTTCATCACCGGATAAAAGAACTTGGCTTCCGGTACGGCGATGCGGATATCGCAGGCCAGAACCATGCCATTGGCTCCACCAGCCAGCGTTCCGTTCAGTGCGGCAACCGTCAGGCAGGGTAACGCGGCGATAGCAGCCGACAACCGCTCCCACAGATCCGAGGTCGCCAGGCCGGCACGCGCCTCTTCCAGATCGGCGCCGGCGCTGAACACTTTGCCAGCCCCGGTCAGGATCAGCGCACTTGCGTCGGTCGCGGCCTCGGCAATCTCGCACAGCTCGGTCAGCATCGCACCGGTCAGCGCATTTGCCTTGTCGGGGTTGTTGAGCGTGACTGTCCACAGCCCGTCTGCTTTGTTCAATTCAATCACGTCAATCCAACCCTTTGCCGAATATCCTCACGCCGCAGCGAAATTTCGGTGCCTAGAAACTCATCCGCGTCTGACGAACACATCCACAACAGCGCCCGCGCCGGCCAATCGGCGGGGATATGATCGGTCCAATCCAACTGGCTGACGGCGTTGATCCCGCTGGCCTTGATGACCCGCTGCATATCGGTTGCAACCGTGCCGGGCGACAGGCCCATGGCGCGGATCCCATTTGAGGATTCCTCAAGATGCAGACATTCCGTCAGCATCTTGGCACCGGCCTTCGAGGCGCAATAATGGCTCCAGGCCTCGACTGGGTTCGACGCCGCACCGGAAGAGACCGTCAGGACAGTCCCCCCACCCGCAGCGCGCATAACCGGCAGCGCGGCACGCATTCCGTGAAATACACCCTTGAGGTTGATGTCGATCGCCTTGCCCCATGAGGCAACATCAGCGCTGGATAAATGGAAGATCGGGTCTATGACACCCGCATTGCCGATCAGAACATCCAGTCCGCCAAACTTGTTTACACACTCTGCCACGGCCAGCTCGACCTGGGCGAAGTCACAGACGTCGCAGGCCAGTGCAATGGCGTTTTCACCAAGCGACGACGCCAATATCTGAATTTGATCCCGATTACGCGCCACTAGCACGACATTAGCCCCTGCTGCGGCAAATACGCGCCCTGCCTCGGCCCCGATGCCGCGACTGGCCCCAGTGATCAGTACGGTTTTCCCCTGCATAAGGTTCCAGTACCTCCATTGTCCTGAGAATTAATGAACCTCTATCCTGCGAACGGGGAATGGGTCCAGCCCTTCCCCCTTGACGCCCGCCGCCACCGGCATCACCATGCGCGCAAATTTGATCAAGAAGGGTTCTATGATGTCCGTTTTTCTCCGCCGCACCTGCGGCGCAGTTCTGGCCTACACTGTCATTTCGCAGGGGGCGCTTGCCGACGTTACTCCACAAGAAGTCTGGGATGACTGGCAGTCCTATCTGGCGCAGATGGGCTATACTGTATCAGGTGACCAGACAGATACCGGCAATGGTATCACCATCGAAAACCTGACGATGTCGATGGACCTCCCGGAAGAAGAGGGATCGTTCAGCATGGCCATGCCTGAAATGACCCTCACCGACAATGGCGACGGGAGCGTCAATATTGGTGTCCCGGAAAGTTTCCCCATGACCGTCACCGGCAATGTCGATGGTCAGGACGAGTCATTTACAGTCGATATCGAATACCTCCACAGCGGGCTTGTTATGACCGTCTCTGGCGATCCGGATGATGTGACTTACGATTACTCTGCAGACAGCCTTGGAATCAAACTGGGTAACATCGAAGTCGACGGTGAAACGTTGCCGCCCGAAGTGGTTGGTGGCTACCTTGAAATGGCGGATGTGAGCGGCAGCTCGCAAATGAAGATCGGCGAAAACCGCGATATCGACCAAAGCTTTACCGCATCAGAGATGACCTACAGCTTGGCATTTCAGGATCCCGAAAGCGAAGACGCCGGGAAATTCGACGGCACGCTTGGCGATCTGGCCTTCGACGGCACCAGCATCATCCCTTCGGATTTCGATATCTCTGACCCGCAGGCATTCTATGACGCTGGTTTTGCCTTCTCGGGTCTCTTTACTTACGGATCGGGCCAGTCTTCGATGGCGGGCAGCAGCGAAGGCGAAGACTTTTCGATGGCCAGCGAATCCGAAGGCGGACGGCTTTCCGGCAGCATCGACGCGAACCGAATTGCTTATGACGTCGAACAAAACAGCGCCAAAATTGCTGTAACCACTGCGGAACTGCCCTTTCCAATCGAAATTGCCATGGAAAGTGGCGGTTTCAAGTTCGAATTCCCGGTACAGGAATCCGAAGAGATTCAACCCTTTGGGCTGGCGATAAACTTGACGGACTTCACTATGTCAGACGTTCTGTGGAGCATTTTTGACCCCGCAGCCGCCCTGCCACGCGATCCGGCCACGATTGCGCTGGATCTTTCCGGTACGGCCAAAGTGCTGACCAACTTCTTTGACCCCGAGGCCGTAGAGGCGCTTGAGTTTGCGGACGAAGCGCCGGGTGAATTGCACTCTCTGACGATCAACGAGTTGCTGGTCTCTATGGTCGGTGCGGAACTGTCCGGCGATGGCGACTTCACCTTCGACAATTCCAACACTGAGGAACTGGGCGGTCTGCCGACCCCCGCTGGCGTTGCGAACCTGCAACTGGTTGGTGCGAATGCCCTGATCGACACTCTGATCGGTATGGGTCTGATTGCCGAGCAAGACGCAATGGGCGCGCGAATGATGATGGGTCTCATGGCAGTGCCAGGGGAAGAGCCCGACACGCTGAATTCGACAATCGAGTTCAAGGAAGATGGTCAAATTCTGGCCAATGGACAGCGCATCAAATAGAAGAAACAGGGAAGGCGGCCCGGCTGCCTTCCCTTTTACGACGAGCGCCGGCGAACACGCCGGAACAGCACCGACCCACCGCTGCTGACACGTTGATCGTAGGCAAACCCAAGTGCCGAAAGATGATCGAAACAAGCCTTGATCCCGTGCAATCCGATCTTACGGGTGTGGACCTCAAGATAGACTTTCTGGACATTCACAAGATCGACCCCGTCGAACAGAAACTTCTCGCCTCCTTCGATATCGACGATCAGCACGTTGGCTTCAAAGTCCCGCAGAATTTCTGACAGAGGACGTTCCGGCACGCTGACCTCTCTGACATAGTCCGGATCAGGGTCCAGAGATGAGGACCAGAACGGTTCACGTATGTAAAATCGGGCGGTTCCGGGAACCCGTGTATCGCCGAGAGCAACCGCGTTCACCACCTCGACATTCGCAATGTCATTTGCCTTGTGGACACGGCCGATGAATTCACACAGCGTCGGGTTCGCCTCGATGCACATTGCGTGGCGTACACCAAGCTGCGTCACCAGATAGGATGAGATGAAGCCGATCCCAGCGCCCAGCTCTACCACGCGATCCTTCGCGTCGATGAATTTCGGCAGACCGGTCACTTCGTCTTTTTCGTAACGCTCGGCCAGGATTGAACGCTTGACCTTAGACGTAATGATCTGCGGATCATCGGGGATCGTAACCCCGCGCAGCGATAGATTGTTCTGCATGTTGTGGCCTGCCCGTTCTTCCTGCCCAGTCGTCTCATTCTCATCCACTTGGATCAACTACTAACCTACGGCTAAGGACAAAACAGCGGAATTATTGCAGCCACATGCGAAATTCGCCTTTCTGGCCTTTCTGCAAACCCCCGAAAATGACCGCAGGTCTTGCGGGACGGACGGGCGGACGATAGGTCCAAAGAAACAAGACCGGAGGCCACATGATGCGCACACCCGAAGAGATCAGCCAACACCTGCTGGATGCGGCACGTAAGGCCGGGGCTGAGGCCGCGGATGCCATCGTGCTGGACGGGTCTTCGGTCTCGGTAGAGGTACGCTCTGGCGCGCTTGAGGCCGCCGAGCGGTCCGAGGGCACCGATCTGGGACTGCGGGTGTTTCTGGGCAAGCGTCAGGCCATCGTCTCAAGTTCCGACAGCCGCCCCGAAACCCTGACGGCCATGGCCGAACGCGCCGTTGCCATGGCTCGCGAAGCGCCCGAAGACCCGTTTACCGGTCTGGCGGATGAGGCTCAGCTGATCCGGGATTGGGATATTCAGGCGCTAGAACTGCGCGATCCCGCGCCGGAACCCACGGCCGAAGACCTTTTGCAGGACGCTCTGGCGGCGGAATCCGCGGCGCTTACGGTCGACGGTGTCACACAAGTGTCGGATGCCGCAGCCGCCTATGGCACCCACCGCGTGCATCTGGCCGCCACCAACGGCTTTTCCGGCGGGTATGAGCGCAGCAGCCGGTCGACCTCCTGCGTGGCAATCTCGGGCCAGGGCACCGGGATGGAGCGGGATTACGACGGCGACAGCCGCACCTTCCAAAGCGATTTGCGCAGCCCGGACGAGATTGGCCGGACCGCAGGCGAACGTGCAGTGGCACAGGTCGGCGCGCGCCAGCCTGCAACAGGCGTCTATCCGGTTCTGTTCGATGAACGGATTTCCTCGTCGCTGATCGGGCATCTTCTGGGCGCCAGCAACGGCACATCCATCGCGCGCGGCTCGTCCTGGTTGTCGGATAGCCTAGGACAGCAGGTTCTGCCGGAATATCTTTCGCTGATCGAAGACCCACATCGCCCGCGCATGTCCGGGTCGCGCCCCTTTGATGCCGAAGGCCTGCCCACACAACGCCGGGCGATCATCGAAAACGGTGTATTGACGGGCTGGACATTGGACCTGTCCAGCGCACGCAAGCTCAAGATGGCCTCGACAGGAAATGCTACGCGTGGCGTGTCCGGGCCTCCGTCGCCCAGCAACTGGAACCTGAGCCTGACACAGGGCGAGCACAGCCGCGCAGAGCTGCTGCGCGATATGGGCACCGGATTGTTGGTGACGTCGATGATCGGATCGACCATCAACCCCAATACAGGGGATTACTCTCGTGGGGCTTCGGGCTTTTGGGTCGAAAACGGAGAGATCACCCATCCGGTCAACGAATGCACCATCGCCGGAAATCTGCGCGATATGCTTCTGCGGATTATTCCGGCGAATGACGCCCGCCCCTATTTGTCGCGTGTGGTCCCATCGTTGCTGATCGAGGGAATGACACTTGCCGGCAACTGACCTGCCCCTGCTGATTGACGCCGCGCGCGAGTCTGGAAAGATCGCAACACGGTATTCCGGGGCAAAAGCACAACGCTGGGATAAGCCCGATGGTGCAGGCCCGGTAACCGAGGCTGATCTGGCCGTGAACGCGATGCTCGAACAGCGCTTGCCCTCTGCGCGACCGGGTTACGGCTGGCTCAGCGAAGAGACCGAGGACACCCAGCATCGCCTGTCCCGGGACCGGGTTTTTATCATTGACCCGATCGACGGCACCCGCAGCTTCACCGAAGGTTCCTCGACCTGGGCGCATTCCCTGGCTGTGGCGGAACATGGTCAGGTGACGGCGGCGGTTATTTACCTGCCCTTGCGTGACCTGTTGTATGCGGCGGCCAACGGCCAAGGGGCCACACTAAACGGCGCGCCGATTGTCGTATCGGACACCCAAGACATCACGACGGCCGAGATCCTGGCCGCAAAACCCAATCTGGACAGCCGGCACTGGTGTGAGGGCCGGGTTCCTCAATTCCGTCGAAACTATCGCCCGTCGCTTGCCTATCGGTTGGCATTGGTCGGGCAAGGTCGCTTTGACGGAATGTTGACACTGCGCCCCAGCTGGGAATGGGACATCGCCGCAGGGGATTTGATCGTCCAAGAGGCAGGTGGCATATGTACGGACCGGCTTGGCGCCCCACTGCGCTTTAACAACCCACATCCGCGCCTGAATGGTGTCATCGCGGCAAACCCGCCATTGCACCGGCAACTGGCGGATCAGATTGACCCAGACAGTGCGGGCATTGCGCCATGAGCAAACCGCGATCCCTTAGTCTGGCGGCCTATCGCGTGCTTTCGTGGGGCGTACCCGGCAACGGGGACCAACCCTATGTGCCCCGACCATCAGGAGATCTGATCTGGATTCACATCGCCAATCCGGGTCGCCTTCGCGCGATGATGGATTTCTGCCACAGGCTGCTGCAGTCGCGCCCGGGCCTGTCGGTTGTCCTGTCGGCCCCACCCGAAGCGGACCTGAGTCAGTGGGACTGCTCGAAATACATACTTGTGAACCTACCTTCGGAACAAACCGGCGCCGCGCGGGTGTTTCTGGACCATTGGCGCCCGAATATTGGCATTTGGGTTGGCGGCGGGCTGATGCCCAATGTGATTACCCGTGCCCACGAGCGCGAAGTGCCGTTGATCCTGATCGAAGCTGAAATCGACCTGAACACCGCGCGTGGGACCCGGTGGCTGCCCGATATCAGCCGGTACACTCTCGATTGCTTTCAACGAATTCTGGCTACCAGCAACGAAACGGCCCGGCAGATCCGCAAATTGGGAATCGCCTTCACCAAGGTCAGCGAGGCGCCTCCTCTGCTGATAAGTCCGAACCCTTCTCCGTGGCCCGAAGACGAACTGATCGAAACCAATCACGCCTTTTCAAGCAGACCCATATGGCTCGCGGCCTGGGTGAAGGATAAAGAGTTCATCTCGGTCCTCAGCGCCCACCGTCAGGCCATGCGGATGCTGCCCCGGTTGACCTTAATCCTGCATGTCGCCGACATACAGGAAGCCGCCCCACTGCACCGGCGGCTCGAAGCCATGGACTTGCGCTGCATCAACTGGGACGATGGCGGCATGATTGAAGATACCACACAGGTCGTCTTGTCCTCGGACCCAGAGGTTTTGGGCTTGTGGTACCGTGTTTCGGCAGTGTCCTTTATCGGCAACTCGCTCGAACGGGGCGACGGGGGACAGGATCCGTTTGGTGCGACCGCCCTGGGATCGGCTGTCATACATGGCCCACATGTTGACCAGCATCAGACAGCCTACGATCAGCTGGACCAGGCAGGCGCCGCTTTAACGGTCCGAACCGCAACCGAACTTGGGGATGCCGTGGTAGAGCTACTTGCGCCTGACCGCGCGGCGGATATGGCTTTGGCAGGCTGGCAGATCGTGACCGACGGCGCGCCGCAATCAGATCAGCTGATCGAACTGGTACAGGACTATCTGGACGAACGGAGCACCGACGATGCGGGCACCTGACTTTTGGAACACCGCTCCGGATCAGTTGGACCTCAGGGCCCGGCTGCTGTCCCCGTTGGGACGGGTTTATGCGGCGGCGACAGCCCGCAGGTTGGCCTCGGAAACAGGTTTCAACCCAGGCGTCCCCGTTATCTGCATTGGAAACCTGAATGCAGGCGGGACCGGCAAAACACCAACCGTGATCTGGATGATCGAACAGCTGCGGGACGCGTGGCATCAGACCCATGTTGTCACCCGAGGCCACGGCGGCGCACTGACAGGACCTGTGCGCGTCGATCCTGGCAAACATACGGCGGCAGAAGTCGGGGATGAACCGCTGCTGCTGGCCGCATTTGCGGATGTCTGGGTGGCCAAGGACCGCGCCGCGGGCGCAAAAGCCGCTGCCCAGGCCGGGGCAACGGTAATCCTGTTGGATGACGGGTTTCAGAACCCTTCGGTTGCCAAAGATTTTTCGGTCATCGTAGTGGATGCCGTACGTGGTTTCGGCAACGGATTGTGCCTGCCTGCGGGTCCATTACGCGAGCCTGTTGATGTCGGATTGCAACGGGCCGATCTGGTGTTGTCGCTGGGCGGCTCAGACGCGCAGACACAGTTCGCCGCCCGCTGGGGGGGAAATCTGACGGTTCCACATGCGACCGGTGCGGTCGAACCGCTGCAGACCGGAATGGATTGGACGGGCACGCCGGTTCTCGCCTTTGCAGGAATTGGTCATCCGGAAAAGTTCTTTGCCACATTGCGCCAACAGGGCACCACCCTGCTGCGGGCCGAGGCGCTGGACGATCACCAGCCCCTGACACCGGCCCTGATGACACGGCTAGAGAATGAAGCGCGCCTGCTGGGCGCTCAGATGGTCACGACGGAAAAAGATGCGGTCCGCCTGCCAGCCGCCTTTCGCAGCAAAGTCATCACCCTACCAGTCCGGCTGAATATGGACGAGGGCGACCGGGTCAAACAGTTGCTACTGCAGGTCGCGCCTTCGCCCTGAAGGCGACCGGCCCTGACAGGCCGGTCGTATTTGGATTTAGCTGCCCAGTTCGGCGTCGATCAGCTTTTTGAATTCTTCGTAAGACTGATTGTCGACCTTCTTGCCGTTCACAATAAAGGATGGGGTTGCTCTGATGTCGTCGCGTTCTGCGTTCTCCTGATACCAGGCCACCAAGGTCTGCGCACGATTTCCGTCCTGAAGGCAAGCATCAAGCTGGTCATTGGTGATCCCAGCTAAACGTCCGATCTTGCGCAGTTCATCCACGATCTCCGCAGGTCCACCGGCACGGGTCCATTCAGCCTGATCCTTGTAGATCAAGTCGGAGATGCCGAAGAACTTCTCGGGGCCGCCGCAGCGCGCGACCATTGAGGCCCAAAGTCCGTATTTGTCAAAATACACTTCGCGGTAGGTAAACTTGACCTTGCCGGTGTCGATGTAGTCTTTTTTGATTTTCTTCAGCGGCCCCTGATGAAAACTCGCGCAATGCGGACAGGTATAGGACGCATATTCGATGATCTCGACGGGCGCGTCCGCGGACCCTTGCACCATTTCGATGATGGTCGAAGTGTCCAGATCGGCCTGTTGTGCCTCGGCGCTGCTGACCAGCGGGTTGGACGGAGAGGAATTTGACAGCGACAGCCAATAGCCACCTGCGGCTATGGCGACAGCCGCGCAGATTCCGATTGCAATACGGCTCATGAATCAGCCCTTTCTCAGCGTTTTTGCTTGGATAAAACGTTACGGCCCAGACGTTCAAGGGCTGTACGCAGATCGCCATCATGGACGCCCTGCGCAGCCCGGTCTGCCTCGGCTGCAATTTCTGGTTCGATTGTGGGTTTCGCCTGTTTCGGCTTGTGGTCGAAGCTGGCCTGCCCCTCGGCAAATCCTGTAGGAGCCGTCTGGGTGATGCGCACCCGACTAATCGCATTATAGCCATAGACCGCATTCACCTTACCGCGCAGCTGTTCCTTCTGCATTTCCAGCATCGGCGCCTGCGGGCCGGTGGTCAGCACCGTCAGCGTGGCCCCCATACCGCCCTTGCCATAGCCTACGTTAACCGGCCGCGCGATCGAGGCCACATCCTGTCCGACGATCTCGGCCCAATGGGTCAACAGGCGTGAAACGGCGAATCCCCGGCTTTCCCCGGCGCGCCTGATCTGGCCGTTCAGCAATGTCGCAGTACGTTTAAAGCCGCGTGTCGAAGAACGTCTGGGCTGCATCTGGTTTCCAACTCCTGTCTCTCTATTGTAAAGGGCAGAACACCGGGCGCCAGCGAAACCCGACAAGGAGATATGTAAAACTTGCGTGACACCCACGAAATTGACTTCAGCGATGAGTTGCTGGCCTGGTACGACCGCAATGCCCGTGAAATGCCATGGCGCATCGGTCCTGCCGATAGGTCTTCCGGAATGCGTCCTGACCCCTATCGGGTTTGGCTGTCCGAAGTCATGCTACAGCAGACAACTGTGGCAGCGGTGCGCGACTATTTCCTGCGGTTCACATCTCGGTGGCCGACAGTTGAATCACTGGCCGCAGCGCCTGACGAGCAGGTCATGGGGGAATGGGCCGGTCTGGGATATTATGCCCGCGCCCGCAATCTGCTGAAATGCGCGCGCGTTGTGGTTGAAAGCCATGATGGCTGTTTTCCCGACTCACACGATGAGCTGCTGAACCTGCCGGGCATAGGCCCGTATACAGCCGCCGCGATTGCAGCCATTGCCTTTGATCGTCCGGAAACCGTGTTGGACGGCAATGTCGAACGTGTCATAGCCCGCCTATACGACATTCACGATCCGCTGCCGGGGTCAAAACCACAACTCAAGCAACGTGCAGCTGCATTGACCCCAGCGGTGCGTCCGGGCGACTATGCACAGGCCGTGATGGATCTGGGTGCGACTGTCTGCACCCCAAGATCCCCGGCATGCGGGATATGTCCAATGCGCACGCGTTGCCGCTCCCACGCTGCGGGTACCCAGGCCGATCTGCCCCGCAAAACACCGAAAAAGCCAAAACCCACACGTTATGGCCATGTCTACATCACCCAGACAGCGGACGGGGCGATGTTGCTTGAACGCCGCCCAGACAAAGGGCTTTTGGGCGGTATGCTGGGATGGCCGGGATCCGAATGGTCCGATGCGCCGTCTGACACCGCGCCGTTTGCGGCGGACTGGCGCGTTCTACCGGGCGAAGTGCGCCACACGTTCACGCATTTCCACCTGATCCTGCAGGTTTGGGCAACCTCTTTACCGCCCGGTGCGGCACCGGAGGACATGATCTTGCTTGATAAACATGCCTTTCGGCCCAGCGATCTTCCGACGGTCATGCGCAAGGCATTTGACCTCTGGCGCAACCAGTAACACATTATGCTGAAACACGATCTACGGATAGTCTGTCCTGCGTCGACCGGAGCCTCTGATGACCGCATCTGAAACATTGACTCGCTGGCAATCCACCCTTCCATTCTGGGTCTCGTTTTTGCTGATTCCATTGATTTGGGCCACGGCCTTTGTGGGTGGCTGGTGGGTCTTGCTGGTGCCGCTTTCAACATGGTGGATATTTGCCGCGCTGGATCAGCTCACCGGGCTCGACCTCGAAAATGCGGACCCAGAGACGCCGGACAGCATGTTGCGCTGGTATATCCTGCTGACCAAAGCCTGGGTTCCGGTACAGTTCCTGACCCTTTACGGGCTGCTTTGGTATGTGACGCACAGCTCTCACCTGTCTTCACCAGAAAAAATCGGCCTGTTCTTTGGCATGGGTGTGATCTCGGGAACGATTGGAATCAACTACAGCCACGAACTGATGCACCAGAAGGGCCGGCTGGAGCGCGGGCTTGGCGACATCCTACTGGCCATGGTCTTGTACTCGCACTTCCGGTCCGAACATTTGCTGGTTCACCACCGCTATGTCGGAACCCCGCGCGATCCGGTAACAGCACGGTACAACGAAGGCTTTCATCGCTTCTATCCTCGTGTTCTGTGGCAATGCCTGGCCTCCGCCTTTCATGCCGAGCGCGAGAAACTGGCGCGCAAGGACCGCCCCTGGACGGACCGCACAAACCCGTTCTGGCGTTATTGGATATTACAGGGCGGCTTGCTGGCGTTGGCAGGTTTGATTGGCGGATGGTCCGGCCTTGTCCTGTTTCTGATTCAGGCCGGCGTCGCCATCTGGCAGCTTGAACTGGTGAACTATGTCGAACATTACGGGCTGACCCGAAAATATCTGGGCCAGGGGAAGTACGAACACGTCCTGCCCTGTCATTCGTGGAACGCGTCGCAAAAAGCGTCGAACTGGCTGCTGATCAATCTACAGCGCCACTCGGACCATCACTACAAACCCAACCGTCGATTTCCACTGCTTCAACATCACGATCAGAACACCGCACCGCAACTGCCCTACGGATACCCAGTGATGACGATCGCCGCGATGATCCCACCGCTCTGGCGGCGTGTCATGAACCCCCGTGTGCGGGATTGGCGCCGCCGGTACTACCCCGAAGTCACAGACTGGCAACCCTACAACAAGTCACAAAACCCGATGCCAGGGTCCTGACCGCAGCGCGCCTCGGCGCGCTGCCCGGCCCAACGACTGGCCCTGCGTCTTTGATGCGTGATCCATCGACGAGAGAGCCTTGAGCTACATCACCCAGATATCCATCGGGTATTCAACACCGCGCACAGGGTGGCCCTTGTTTTCGGTAAATTCGGCTGTCAGTTCGGAGGCACTGCTCCCTTCCTGCTCAAGCTGCAGGCGCACCGCATCACTCAGCACGATCCGGGCCTGCAGCTCGCGGGTCATTGCCTCAAGTTTCGCAGCGACATTTACCGCATCACCGATCACAGCAAATTCCAGACGGTTGGCGCCAATATCCCCCAGAACAACCGAGCCATAATGGACACCGATGCCAACATGAATCTCGGGCTCTCCGGCACGTCTACGTTCTATGTTCCACCGGTCAATCACAGTCACCATGCCGCGCGCGCAGGATACCGCGTTGGTCGCATCCAACGGTGTCGTCACCGGGGTCCCGAAAGTTGCCATAAGACCATCGCCCAAGTACTTGTCCAATGTCCCATGATGGCGGAACACTTCGGCCTCCATCCTGGCGTGAAATCCACGCAGCACCTCGATCACGTCATAAGGATCACGACCCGCCGCATATTTGGTGAACCCCACAATATCGATGAAGAGCACTGCGACATTCTCTTTTCGCACCTGTTTGAGCGGATCATCATTTTGGCTCAGTTCCTCCACCACATTTGGTGAGAAATATCGCGACAGGTTCGCTCGTTCCCGTTCCAACCCAGCATTGGTCATCAGCAGATGATTGAGCCGCCGCATCGACACGCCCAGCGTCACCGCCACCATCAAGAACACAATCACTTGCTGGATTCGGATCGAAGATCTGAAACTATTTGGATCCAACATCTCGGCTACATCCGGATACCCCTGCAAGGCCTCGGCCACTTTCTCACTTATGCCGGGAATCGGAAACGCAACCCACCAGGCGATCACCCATCCGGTAGTCCAGATTATTGCAGTCCATGTGCCTATGGCAATCACCGTGCGCCAGGAATAGGCCATGGTTCCTGCTGCAAGAATGACGAAGAAATACTGAAAGTTGTCAAACCGGAATTGCATCGCCAACGGGCGCACATCATCGCTGAACGGGTTGGGAATGATCATCCCCAAAGTCATAATCAAAAGGTCAACAAAGATTAGTAGCAACTCTGTCCGAGATTGCCCCACACGGCCTGCCCGTCGGATCATCCAACCATTTGCGCAAATCAGCAAAAGGATGAAATGATACCAAAGGACCTCCCAATGCGGGTTCAGGTAGATCAGCAAAAGGCCAGTCAGACCCATTGCGATCCAGCGGGCCCGGACAGCAAGCTCCAGCCCCTCGCGCTTGTGCCGTTCCAGCGCAGCTTCGGTGTATTTATTCTCGATTTCTACTTCGTTCGGACGGGTGAAAAAGAACCGCCTAGCCCGAGGTTCGCTGGCTGCTGTGTCCGACATTGCGAAAGCTCCTACACTGCGCCGATTGCTTCATTAGGCTCATATCGGAACTCATCAGGGAAAGAAACAAAAGACCCCGCCGTTGATCGGCGGGGCAAGGCTTAGTGCCTTGTGTCAGGCCACAGGCACCGGCGGTATTGGTCTATCAGTTGTGCATCTCGGACCGGATCTGCTGACGCAAGACGTCGATCGGCACGGTTTTGCCGTCGCGCTTGAAGCACCAGTAGGTCCAGCCGTTGCAGGAGGGCGCATTCTCGAGATGGGCGCCAACCTGATGGATCGAACCCTTGATATTTTGCCCCACCAGTGTCCCATCGGCGCGGACCTTGGCCTTGTGACGCTGGTTCATGGAATAGAGTTCCTCGCCCGGGCGTAGCATGCCTCGTTCGACCAACTGGCCAAAGGGCACGCGTGGCTCGGCGCGTTTGCTGGCGCTGACCTCCAGCGCTTCGCGGTCGAATTTACGCACTTTCGCGATGCGCTTTTCGGCCACTTTGCGATAACTTTCTTCGCGCTCGATCCCGATGAATTCGCGACCCAGCATCTTGGCCACGGCCCCCGTAGTCCCGGTGCCAAAGAACGGGTCCAGAATAACGTCACCCGGATTGGTTGATCCAACCAGCACGCGGTGCAGCAATGATTCCGGTTTCTGCGTCGGATGCGCCTTGTCGCCGTTTTCATCCTTGAGCCGTTCATGGCCAGTGCAGATCGGCAGCACCCAGTCGCTGCGCATCTGGACGCCTTCGTTCAACGCTTTCAGTGCCTCATAGTTGAAGGTGTATTTCGCCCCTTCACGCTTGGAGGCCCAGATCATTGTCTCATGCGCATTGGTGAACCGCTTGCCACGGAAATTCGGCATCGGGTTCGATTTGCGCCAAACTACATCGTTGAGGATCCAATACCCAGCATCCTGCAACGCAGACCCAACGCGGAAAATGTTGTGATACGATCCAATCACCCAGATCGCGCCATTGGGCTTCAGCAGACGATGGGCCGCCTTCAGCCATTCCCGCGTGAACTGGTCGTAGACGCCAAAGCTGGAAAACTGGTCCCAGTGATCATCGACTGCATCCACTTGGCTGTTATCGGGGCGGTGCAGTTGCCCTTTCAACTGCAGGTTATATGGGGGATCGGCAAAAATCAGGTCAACCGATGCCTCGGGCAGACTGTTCATCACTTCGATGCAGTCCCCGGATAGAATCGTGTTTACAGGGAGCGCTGTCGCGCCCTTTTTGGTGGTCGTTGTCATATCGCTGCCTCAAGTTCCACGGCGCTTATGCGCTCATTTGGTTGAGACAAGGATGAGTCAAAGACGATTCGCCGTCAATTTCTTTTTTGAATCAGCGGCTTACGATTTACTCTTGATACAACATATTGTGGACGGGCTTGAACGAAACTCTATGGTGAGGGGTCACACCAAGATTTCGCAGCGCATCCTTGTGTTGTTTTGACGGATAACCGGCATTTGTCTCCCAGCCGTATCCCGGATGCTGTTGCGCCAAATCCACCATCAGTTGATCGCGCCAGTTTTTGGCAAGGATCGAAGCTGCGGCGATCGACACGGAATGGGCATCGCCTTTGACCACTGCCTGTGCCGGAATGGCCAGTCCGCGCGGAATCATATTTCCGTCGATCAACAGATAATCAGGGGGGGGATCCAGCGCCGCCACCGCGCGCTCCATTGCCAGATGCGAGGCACGCAAGATGTTGTGCTCATCAATCTCGGCCACCGAAGCCTCGGCCACCGCGAATTCGGCGCAGCCACGCAGGGCAGTATCCAATGCGGCCCGGCGCTTGGCCGAGAGTTTCTTTGAATCGTTCAGACCTTGGGGAATTTCCGCGGGGTTCAGGACCACCGCCGCCGCCACAACAGGACCGGCCAGCGGACCTCGGCCAACCTCATCGACACCGGCAATCCGCAGATATCCCTGCGCAAGAGCGGCTTTTTCAATCTCATAATCTGGTGTGGTCATGTTTTGGGAAAATCCTGTTTTCCCCCATTGCGCAAGAAAAAAGAGAGGACAGCAATCGCTGCCCTCTCCGACGTGATGCTTCTAAGGCACCACTCCTGCTCGAACCGTATTACTTGTAAACGACGCGGTATCCCTGTTGGCGCAGGCACGCGGGTTCATAGGCCCGCTTGACCTTATTGCCATTCCAGAAACCGACCTTGCACTTTTTGGGCAGGCTATTGGCGTATTTGTAGTGCTTATCCAGGCAGCGCGTCCCCAGAAGCGGGCGCTTTTTGCCATAGCCCTTGAAGGTTTCCATGCACCGTTGCGGCAGACTATAGCGCGCAACGCGCTCGGGCAAGGGACGGATATGGTTCGGCCGATGCCTGGGGGTCCTCTGGATGTGCTGTTTGGGGGCCTGATACACGTGGTTGTAGTTGCGGGTAACCTTTTTGCTGTCGCCTTGCTTGTCAAAATGATGGATGGCAGCGCCAATCAAGGCAATCGCCGCCAGCCCGCCAAGAATATCTTCTGCATCAGCGGCACGGGCCTGGGATGCAGAAACGCCGGTGATTGCGACTGCAGAGGCGATGATCAGAGCGATGAATTTCTTATGCATGGTGCTGTCCTTTCGGGTACTCGGTGGACGTGATGACAGTCCGTAAATTCGATAACCCGACATTGGGGGTGTCCCCTTCAGACAAGCAATAACGCCGTTTTGTTATCTGATATCAGACCGCGAAACCCCTTTGCGTTATTGAATATCAACCAAAGCCATGCGCAGGATGCGGCCTATGAAACAGATCCTCTCTTCTCTGGCCATCGGGGCCCTGATATCGCTTAGTTCCATGGCGTCAGCAGCGGACTGCTATGCCGATTACAAGGCCAAGCAGGACAATCCGTTGCGCCTGCATTATGGCGTCATGCAGGTTTCGTCCTGCGGCAAAGGAAAAGCCAAAAAAGAGGTCGCGCAACGGCTGCGCGGCTCGGGCTGGACCCTGCTGAACGTCATGTCCGTTTTTGGGCCGGAAGGGTTGGATAAAAGGAAGGCCAATGCCGGAAAATTCTATCTCCGTTACTGAGGCACGGCGCTCGGGCGTCAGGTTGGTTGGCGCGGGCATCACGGTAATCGTTGTCATACTTGTGGCCTCTGCCGCCTTTCTGTTGTGGACATTGCCAGATGCAAACGCGTTCAATGCCCGCGTCGAACGTCTGTTCGTCGAGAGTGATCTGACCTCGCAGACCGAGATTCGCCTACTCGAGATTCTGGCCCAGTCCGGCACTGCCTTTGCCGATACATTGTCCAGTTACCGCATGGTTATCTTTGTTTTGCTGGTTTTCGCCACTGCAATGCTGATTGCTGCGCTGGTGTTTCTGGTCATGCTGGTGCTGTTGAACCGACGCATGGCACAGATTGAGCGCACTGGGATTCAGGTCACTTCACTTTTGATCAGCCGGGAAGAGAATACCGTCTATCTCAATAACATGGATTTCAAACTGACTGCGTCGGCGATGGAAACCCTGTCAGTTCTTGCCGAATCCCGGTTGGATGACGAGGTACTATCCGGCATTCAGATCGAGGCGATGATTTCCGGCAAAAGCACCGCTGATTGTGACGAGGCTGCTGGCGCGACGCGGATCAAGCGCCTGCGCGATGCTTTGGGCAATCAGATGGTCAGCGAGTTGCTGGTCAAGAACATCGCTAAAAAAGGCTATATGTTGTCGATTGAAAAAGACGTCATTCAGATGATTTGATATTGGGAAAATCCTGCTCTGCCCCTTGGAAAACACGGATCAAACGCCCATCCTATAAAGACCCGTGCCAGGGAGGATGATTATGAACGTTCACGTGACTCCAAATATCAAAGGCTATGGGATCTCGGTCGAACCACTTGTCGGCCGTATCGCAATCTACCGGGATGAGATCCTTCTGGCTGAAAGCTTTGATGCCAAGGTAATGTACGAAACTCGGTTGCCGCCGATGATCTACATCCCCCGTCAGGATGTACATGTCGATCTCAGCGATGAGACCGAACTTCAGACATTCTGCCCGTTCAAGGGCACCGCCACTTACCACGATGTCGTTCTGGCGGATCAACGATTGGCCAACTCCGTCTGGGCTTACGAGAATGCCCTGCCCGAAAGCGCCGCGATCCAGGGCCATATCGGCTTTATGCCCACCGCATATACGCGGGTTGAGCTGGGTGAAAACAACCTGCGCAACCCGGAAGACGGCAATATCAGCGGGCCGCTGATTGATTGGCTGATGCGGGGGGCCAGTGATCTCAGCACGCCCGAAGCATTCACCAAAGCGCTGGCCGAGAAGATGCTGGAACATGGAATTGCCATTCAGCGCCTCAGTATCCTTGCCTGGTCCTTACATCCGTTGATCGCGGGCAAACACTATATTTGGGAAAAGGGTGAGGCCGAGATTTCGACCAATGTGCCCACCTATGAAATCCACGACCACCCCGCCTATATCAACAGCCCTCTGCGCCACGTGTCCAACGGTATGGGCGGCGTGCGCCAAAGGCTGAATGACGAGAACCCTCAGCACAGCTTTCCAATCATGGAAGACCTGCGCGCCAAAGGGGCGACTGACTATGTCGCGATGCCCCTGCCATTTTCCGACGGGCGCACCAATGTCTTGACGCTGACTTGCGATCACCCCGACGGGTTCACAACGGCCAATCTTGGGCTGGTGTTCGAATGCTCCTCGGTGATTGCCCGGTTCTACGAAGTCTTCATGCAGCGCGAAAACGCCCAGGTATTGCTGGAAACCTATGTCGGAAAGCGGACCGGCGCGCGTGTCCTGGGCGGAGAAATCCGTCGTGGCGACGGGGATGAGATTGATGCAGCCATCATGTTCTGCGACTTGCGCAATTCTACCCTGTTGGAAGAAAAGCTGGGCCGCGCCGCCTATATCAACCTGCTGAATGACTTCTTTGAAACGGTCTCGGGCATCGTCGACGAAAACGGTGGTGAAGTTCTAAAATTCATCGGGGATGCTGTTCTTGCTGTATTCCCGGCAGGCGAAGATTCTACCTTAGCCCGCGAAAACGCGCAGCGATCAGCAGTTGGAATCGTTGAAAGGCTTGGAGAGCTGCGCAAGTCCGGGTCGGACATGCATTGCGACTGTTCGATTGGTGTCGCTTATGGGCGCGTAACTTACGGCAATATCGGGTCGCGCGAACGGTTAGACTTCACCGTCATCGGACAAGCGGCAAACGTCGCCGCACGGCTTGGGGAATACAGCAAGATCGTGAATCACAGGATCGTTGTTACCAAAGACATCGTGCCGGCCTGTACAGACGCTTTGCCACTTGGAGAGGTCAAGCTGCACAACGTGTCACAACCCGTGTGCTCATACGCGCTCAAAACCTCGGCGGACGCGATTCTGAACGGCTAGTCGCGCGAAGTTGCGTTTGATACTCACGCATCTTGCGATAGGGACAGCACTATCCGCCCAGCAGAAGCAACGCGGTTTGGGCCGGGGAAATTGTGCTTTGAAGCTGCGAGATCTGACTGCGCGCAAGGTATCTGTCGGTCAAATCCCCGATCGCCTCTTCATCCGCGAACTGCGCTAAATCGTCAGATCCAGTCAGGTTCGACAACCTGTCCTTGAACACCTCAAGCTGCTTGTCGATGTCCAACTGACCAAAGCTTGAAGGCAACCCAAGTGCCATCTCCATCATCTTTCGCAACGGCGGAAGGCCCATCAAGTCGAACCATTTCGTGTCACCACTGCTGTCTTGCGATGCCAACTCAGCCAGCGCATGTTTTGCATAGAGGGATATGCGCATTGTCTCGTCCTGTTCACCCACGGCGACCTCAAAGCGTGAGGTCACGTTGTCCCGGGCAATATCCTCCATAAATGTCGAAAGAATGGTTCTTCGAATTTCGCCAGGGCCCAGTCCAAATGCCTCAGAGAATTCACGGTATCTTTTATCAGATAGGCGATTGGACAATGCATCATCTGCGCTTGTTCCATCTGACAGGATTTTCTGGATGAAATAGCGGTTGTCAATGTCGCCCTCCAGACCAAATGCGCCCAAGGCAACCTGTAGCAACCGGCGGTCAGAAACCAGATCTTCAGCCGTCTGAACCTTGCCGATGTTTTCCCGGAAATACGTCGCCTCACGCTCATTGACCGACGAAGAGGAAAAGCTGTTCAACTGGCCTTCGTAGGTGCGTTGAAGGAACCGCCAGCCAACAATGCCACCTGAGGGTATGACCGGCTGAAAGGTCATTGCTGGTAGGCCATGAGGCGCTCTTCTCGCGGTAGCAGAGCACGCAGGGATTTAAGGCATTTGTAATACTGCTCGGCCAACAAGGCTTCGGTTGCCTCGGCCAAAACTCTGCGGCTGTCCGCATCCGTAAACACTTGGCTCAACTCTTCCACCCGACGCAGCAGTTGTTGGCGGGCGCTTTCAGCTTCCATGTCTCCAGACAGAACCAGTTGCGTCGCATAGCACACTCTGCGAACGGGTGTGTTCACCTCGTCAGGATGTATCGCATCGCGCAAACGCAGGACATTTGCCTGTGGTGTCATGATTGAAAACCGACTTCTACGATCGCCGTTTTCCACAACTACACCATTAATCAGCACCCGTTCTTTTGGGGCAAGCTTCAATACCAAACCCGCCATCAGTTCGCACCCATTTGCCGAAGGCCTTTAAGAACGGCCATGTTTATTTCCAGAAGGGGCTCTACCGAAGCCTTATTGCTGAGTATCTGGCTGCTGTGCTGTTCGGTGAACTCAGCAAGATAGAAAATCCGGGCGCGAAGGTCATTCGGCAAGGCGTTATCGGAATCGGCGACCCCGTTTGCCAACACAGACCAAAGCCTCCGGTTTTCATGCAAAGCCTGAACAAACGCTCCAAAGTCGGTTTTGTGCCGCGCGGCCGCAGCCTTCAACCGATGCGTGATCTTGGAAATCGCCTCATATTCCGTATCACGCGGTGTGCGCGTCGGAGCAGCGGTCTGCGCATAGGCGCGTTGTGCAAGAGTTTGCGGTGTCACTTGAAATCCTTCCAAAAGGCCGTCTTACGGCGGTCAAAGCCGGGGCGCGTTTCCACGCCCCGGCCAGGGTCCTGAACTTAGCGGAACAGCGACAGGATCGACTGCGGCGCCTGGTTGGCAATCGACAACGACTGCGTTGCCAGTTGCTGCTGTACCTGCAGGGCCTGCAGACGGGCCGAGGTTTCTTCCATATCGGCGTCAACCAGCGCTCCGATACCGGACTTGAACGAGTCAGAAAGATTCGAGATGAATTCTTTCTGCGTTTCGATCCGGCCCTGAGACGAACCGAACGCCGCAGATGCATCAATGGACGTGTCGATCAAGGTCTCGATAGTACCCAGCGCCGCCTGAGCACCAGCATCTGTCGAAACATCAATCGAAGCCAACGCCCCCAGGCCACCTGCATTGGCATTGGTGAACTGCGCCGAGACAGTAACGTCCCGATCAGCGTCGGCACCAGCCGTCGCAGCACCGGTTACAAATGTCAAAGTGCCCGGGTTGGCTGAGTCATAGTCGATTGCGACACCCGTGATCCCCAGGGAATCGATCTGATTTTTCAGGCCAACGGCAACAATGGCATCCGTATAAGCGGCGTCATATGTTCCAGATGGGTCCAGATCAGCAGCTTGCACCGTGTAGGACGCAACCTTGTCACCTATAGTGATCGAGATCTTGTCACCAGCAGCAAAGTTGTCCGTTGAACTGTCCACCACGATGTCGCCGGTTCCACCAGCTTTGTCCATCGTGAAGCCCGCGGCGTCATTGTCGGTTGTGACGTTGTCCGAGCCGGCCAGAACACCTTTGCTGGCATACCCACCTGTGGACAGGTTCTGCGAGGCCACCGAAATCGAAGATGCGGTTACGTTGCCACTGGAGTCACGATCCAGAGACGACAGGATCGAGGCTGTACCCGCCGAACCGTCAACCAGGTTAAGCCCGTTAAACTGCGCCGCTCCAACCACCGATGCGATCTGATCTTTAAGAGCAGTCACGTCGTCATTGATTTTGCCGCGGTCAACGTTGTCTTCCTGTGCCGCAACGATCTTCTCTTTCATCTGGGACAGCAAGTCAGTGACTGTCTCAGACGCATTCCGGGCCACCGCAACGGTCGATTCACCCAGTGCCAAACTGTCTTTGATGGCGTTGAACCCCTTAACGTCCGACTCCATGACTTTGGAAATCGCCCAGACGGCTGAATTGTCCTTGGCTGTGGCAACGTCCTTACCAGTTGAAATCGCGTTCTGGGTCTGCGCCAGGTTCTTGTTGACCGATTTCAGGGTTTGCAGCGCAACCATGGCGCCATTGTTGGTCAGAATGCTAGACATAGCTTTCTTCCTTTTCCGTTCGGGCTTTTTCGCCCTTGCTTACCCCGCAACATGTGCGGGCTTTGACGTCTTTCTGATCACTGCGACCCGCCGACGGGCTGTTCGCGCCACCTGAGTTTTCCAGATGCAGGATCACCTTTGACGCCGATCTCCTAACGGAGTGCTAAGACTCGAAAATCCGAAAGTTCGGATTTGATTCAATCCTCGTGCTAGGCCCGCTTTTCCAGCTTTGCGTGACTGCGAACGGCAAAATCGCTGCGTTGCCCATCCGCTCCATAAGTACTGAATTCCTGACGCACTCGGCGCAGTTCAGCCATGCGCCCGGCAACCGCCCGAATCCCTTCGGCCGCGCTGTTCAGCAGAGCCTGATTCCGGTCGACTTTCTTTTGAACCCCAATCAGTTCATCACTATCAATCACCTCAAGATCATTGATCGCACCGATCAGATTTTCCTTTTCCGGGGCCATGTGATTCAACCGATCCAGATCCCCGGTCACCAAGGCGTTGCGTTCAAGGTCCAGAATTTCTTCAAGAGATTTGATCAGGTCATGTTCAGACTTGTTAGGCATTGGTATTCTCCATCATGGACTGAAACAGGATTTCGGACAGGCCAACACCGCCGGACCTGGCAAGCTGCAGTGCCTGCTGCTGAACAAGAAACGATGAAAACTGGTCTTCACCCGCACCGCCGCCGAACGAATCTCGGGATTCGCCCAGGCCTGCGGACTTAAGCATTTCAGACAGGAACGCCGCCTCAAGCTCTACCGCAGCATCTTTCAGCTTTTGCTCAACAGACAAGGGCTGCGGCGCCGCTGGAATACCAGATAGCTTCATAGCTTTCTCCAAAAATTGCATCGAACTTTCTGGATCAAAGATGAAAGCGGTTAAAATAAACGTAACTTCCTGCGGGCAAATTCCTGGTTACGCAAACCGGAGCCGGAGCAAAATGCCCAACCCTCTTATATTGTCCACACCCTCGACCGCCAGCGCCGCAAAATCTGAAACTGCCGCCAAGGGACACCCAATCTCGGAAGGGGCTGACACCTTTGCTGAGGTAATGGAGCAGGAATTGCAGCGTTCCGAAGGTGACAGCTTGAATGAGAACGTGCCCGAACTGACCAATAATGCCGAGGTGCAGGTTGAAGAGGATGTGGTCGAAGAAGACTCTGTTGATCTTGCCACCAGCCTGTCGGGAAAACCTGTAACTGACCCGCCCACCCGCGCGCCGGCGCAGGACGAAGAGATGGCACCTGAGGAAACGCCGGCATCGCTGCCCGAACCTGACAAGGCCGTAATACTCGCAGCGCCAAACAATGCGACCCCCGATCCTCGGGGGGATGCGCTTGGAAACGCGGCGCAGCACGCCCGATCTGAGGTTTCGGCTTTGTTGCAGGCGAAAACCGCACAGCAAAAACCGGAACACAATCTGCCGCAAACCACTATTGCAAAGGGCTATCGGACCAAGGCGTCGATACCCTCGGATTCTGCGCCCGGAAAACCCGAAGTGCCAGAACCAAAGCTGGTTTCGCGAGATACACCAGATGCGGCTCAGGCTCCCAAAGCCACCGGTTCACCGCCGACAACACAATCCGTTCCGACATTTGTTCAAATGCAACTGATGGCGTCTGCCAAGGTGCAGGACGTTGATTTGGTATCAGACCCCGACGCCGAGGGGATTCTGCCCGCGCGCGAAAGCCAGCCATTTTCAACGGCACGGGATACGTCGGCAAGCCATCAGCACTTTTTAACCTCAGCACGGGCAGAAACGGCGCGGGCAATCGCGGGGCAGATGGCCGCTGCGATACATGCAAGACCACAATCCGGCACGATTGAACTGACCTTAAATCCGGAAGAGCTGGGCAAGATCTCAATCGTCATGAATGGCCGGGATGACGGGTTGCAGATGACGATCGCAGCCGAGCGGCCGGAAACTCTGGAAATGATGAGGCGACATCTTTCGGTTCTTGAGGCTGAGTTCAAAAACCTCGGGCTTGGCGATCTGTCTTTCAATCTGGGTGGTTCGTCAGACGGCCAGTCCGAAAGCGCGGATAGACACGCAGATTCCGGTCTGAATACAACCCAGACCGAAATAGATCAGGCCAGCGAGCCGGTCTTAACCCGGATCGGCCATAGTGGCCGCGTTGATATGAGGCTTTGAGCATGATCACACCCGCACAGAATACAAGCTCTACCGCCGCGCAGGCACAGTCTTCGGCGAAATCTGGAACATCCGGCCTGGCCTCGGATTTTGAAACCTTCCTTCTGATGCTGACCGCCCAGGCCCGCAACCAAGACCCGCTGGAGCCGCTGGACTCATCGGAATACGCCTCACAGCTTGCTCAATTCTCGATGGTCGAACAGCAGGTTCAAACCAACGATCTGCTTACTGCGCTTGCCTATTCACTTGGTAGCGTCAACCTTGAAGAGCTTGCCAGCTGGGTCGGGATGGATGTGCGAACCGCCTCGGCCTTTCATTTCGACGGTTCACCAGAAACGCTGTATGCGCAGGCCGACCCCGGGGCGGACAGCGCCTTTATGGTGATCCGCAACGACTCGGACGAGGTCGTTGAACGCATCGCTGTTTCTACGACGGAATCCGAGTTTGTCTGGGCCGGAACCGATGACGATGCCGCCCCGTTACCGGCAGGAAATTATACCGCAACAATGGAAAGTTATGACGGCGATGAACTGCTGTCTGAACGCATCGCCTCAGCGTATAATCAGGTTCTGGAGGCGCAGGTCGGCACTGATGCAGTGTTGCTGACGCTCGCTGGCGGAGAGGTGGTGCCAGCAGGAATAGTCACTGCGGTGCGAACAGGAGCTTGATCTACGGTTAACGACAGGCGAAACCAAGGCAATGCCCGACTCGTTGACTGATTGGTGATCTCCCTGCCTCAAATACCGTCCCCACCGCGCGACCTTGTTGCTCAACTTGTCAGGCTCGGATTTGCCAGCGCTGGGGCACAGTTCGAAACTCTGTATGGTGGCAGGACAAACCGGGTGTGGAAGGTGCTGGGCGACGACAGTGATCAGGTATTGAAACTGTACCGCTCGGACCTGGAAAACCCATTGTTTCGCAACGATCCCGCATTGGAAGCCGCCTGTCTGCGGGCACTGGCTTCTTCTGGGGTTGTGCCGCGATTGCGGGCAACGGGACAACATGACAACGGATATTGGGTGTTCTACGACCACGCACAGGGCACCCCCTGGCGGTCTGACCCGGCCCCAGTGGCCCGGTTGCTGCACCGCCTGCATTCGCTCAACCTAAACATAGAGAACGCACCCACCGGTAAAAACGGTAGCGCAGATCTGGCCGAACATGGTCAAAGCATTCTGGCGATGTGCACATCGGATCGACGGGCTCAGCTGAAAAAGATGCAACCACAGCATCATATTTTGCGGTCGGATCACACTTGCCTGATTCACGGCGACCCGGTGGCGGGAAACATCCTCGTCGCATCCTCTGGTCTGACGCTGATTGACTGGCAATGCCCAGCCGTTGGTGATCCTTGCGAGGACCTTGCGCTGTTCCTGTCACCCGCCATGCAATATCTTTACAGAGGTGCGGTTTTGACCGTCGACGAGCAACAGTCCTTTCTTTCGGCCTATGACCGGCAGGAAACCGTAAACCGCTACCGGTCTTTGCGCCGCTGGTACGGGTGGAGGATGGCGGCCTACTGCCTATGGCGCGCAGAACATGGGGCACCGGATTATGAACAAGGGCTCGAGCTGGAACTGGCCGCTTTGTGAGTGTCAGAGGTCGGCCAGTGCCATTAACGCATAGGCTGGCGGCATCAGCGCCCGCCGCCAGGACCCAAGTGGAAAACGCCGCGGGGGTCGGGCCATTGGCTCAGGCAATTCCGCATCCTGTCCAAGCACCATGCGACTAAGCGCCCGCCCACAATAGGTACCCATCGCGACACCGTTTCCATGATAGGCCAGCCCGGCAAACATCCCATTCTGACCCGGAACGGGCCCTGCGAACGGCGTCAGATCCTGGGTAAGGCACACCATCCCTGACCACATATTGGTCACGTCCACATCGGCCCATGTCGGAAACATGGCCTTGAAATCACGCTGCACCTTTTGCCGGATCGCAGCCTCGGCCTTAGGTGATGAGCGCAGGCCACCGCGCATCCCAAACAGAAACCGTCGATCCGGCATAAGACGAAAATAGTGCAGAAGATTTCGTGTATCGTAAGACATCTGATCCGAGGTCCAGCCCTGCGCCGACACCTCAGCCTCGGTCAATGGGCGGGTCACCAGAACGGTTGATTGCGCTGGCATATAGCGCCCAGACAGCCATTCAGGCATGTTTTCACTGGAATATCCGTTGGTGCATATCAGTACATTCGACGCTTTGATCCGTCCTGACGCGGTTCGAACATCAAAGCTCGCGCTGGTTTTGGTGATGTCTCTGGCCATGGTTTTCTGAAAAAATCGGACCCCAACGGAAGCGGCCGCATTTGCAATGCCGAACAGGTATTTCCGGGGGTTCAGACCAAATCCGACCGGCACGCTATAGCCCCCGAAAAAATCCCCACCCAACCCGAGCCCGGGCAGGTCGGCCGCCTCATGCAAGCAGCCCCCGTCATCCGCCGAGCGTCGCAATTTCTCCATGGCGCGGGCGGTGTGGGCCAGGGCGGTCTCGCCCTTGGAATGAACGTCCGCTTCGATCTGATGCGCCTCAAGCAGGTCGGCGACAAGATTGACCGCATCCACTTCGGCCTGGGCAAATCTTTCGGCCCCCTCGACCCCATATCGCCGAGCCATGCCACGATCGCTCAGCTTTGACCCACCTCGGCAGCAAAACCCACCATTGCGACCCGAGGCACCCCACCCCGGCGTCTCCGCCTCGAGAACTGCGACGGATAGGCCTGCCTGCCCCAGGAAAAGCGCGGCTGTAACACCTGTGAACCCGCCGCCGATGATGGCGACATCCACGCTCAGATCATCCTGCAACACCGGCCAGTCCGGTGCTGCGATAGTTTCATCCCACCAGCACCCTGATCGCGGTCCAGATCCATAGGTGAACTCAGGGAACAGGCGTTTCATTCCGCACGCACTGCCGCCATCTCATCCTGTTTCTGCCGGACCATCGCGCGCTTGGTGACCAAAGATGCTGCTATGACACCGACCGTCACGACCGCAATCATGATCGTGGATAGCGCATTGATTTCTGGGCTGACGCCCAACCGCACAGCTGAGAAAATCTTGATCGGCAGAGTCGTGGCTGACGGGCCCGATGTGAATGATGCGATCACCAGATCATCCAGCGACAGCGTAAAAGCCAATAGCCAGCCTGAAATCACCGCCGGGGCGATGATCGGCAGGGTGACAAGACGGAAGGCTTGTGCGGGTGAGCACCCAAGATCCAACGCTGCCTCTTCCAGAGACTGATCAAACGTGACCAGACGTGAGGATACAACAACCGACACGAAGCACATTGAAAAGGTCGTATGTGCCAGCACGATGGTCAAAATACCCCGGTCCAGTCCAATTCCGATGAACAGCAGCAAAAGCGACAGGCCAGTGATCACTTCGGGCATCACAAGAGGCGCATAGATCATGCCCGAAAACAGAGTCCGGCCAAAGAACCGCCCACCGCGTACCAGCACATAGGCCGCCGCCGTACCCAGAATGGTAGCCAGGGTCGACGAGAATACTGCAACCCGCAAGGTGACCCAGGCAGCATCAAGAAACGCTTCGTTCTGGACCAACTCACCATACCATTTGGTCGAAAATCCAGCCCAAACCGTGACCAGTTTGCTTTCGTTAAAAGAGAAGATGATCAAAATGAGCATCGGGATATAGAGAAACGCGAAACCAAGCGTCAACGAGACGACGTTGAACCAGCTTAACCTGTTCATTGCTCAGCCTCCGTCTGTTTCTGCTGGTTGCGCTGGAACAGCACGATGGGAATCACAAGGATCAGCAACAGCACAACTGCCACGGCACCGGCCACCGGCCAGTCGCGGTTCGAGAAGAACTCCTCCCACAATACTTTGCCGATCATCAATGTCCCGGATCCTCCGAGCAATGATGGGATCACAAATTCGCCGATCACCGGAATCATCACCAGGAAACAACCCGCGATGATACCCGGGCGTGACAAGGGGATCGTTATCAGCCAGAAGGCCTGAATACGCGAACAGCCCAAATCCTCTGCGGCCTCGATCAGCGACTCGTCCATTCGTTCAAGCGCGGAATAGATCGGCAGAATCATGAAGGGCAGATAGGTATAGACGATACCGATATAGACAGCTGTGTTGGTGTTCAGAATGGTCAGCGGGGTCGAGATGATGCCCGTCCACAGCAGCAGTTGGTTCAGGTAACCTTCGTTGCTGAGAATACCCATCCAAGCATAGACCCGGATCAGGAACGACGTCCAGAACGGCAGGATTACCAGCATCATCAACGTCGGGCGCCACTCAGCCGGTGCGCGGGCCATGCCATACGCGATAGGATACCCCACCAGCAAAGTCAGTATGGTAGAAATCAACGCGATTTTGACGCTGGACAGGTAAGCTTTCCAATACAGGTCATCTTCTGTTAGCCAGACGAAATTCTCAAAATCCAGCTGGCTGAAGAAATCCCTGAGCCCGGCCCAGCCCTGAGATAAATCCAGTGTCGGCGTGTAAGGCGGGATGGCCAGTTCCGTGTCCGAAAGCGAGATTTTCAGAACGATGAAAAATGGCACCAGAAACAGCGCCAAAAGCCAGACATACGGGACGGCGATCAGAAGGGCGCGGCGCATCAATCCGCCAACAGAACCGCGGCGGTGGCTGTCCAGGACAGCCAGACCGGGTCTTCCCATGTAAAGGAACGACGCGAAATGCGACGGGTATTTGCCGTCTGCGCCTTGATAATCGTGCCGTTATTCAGTTCGACGTGATAAGTGGACAGATTGCCCAGATAGGCAATGTCAAGCACCTTGCCCTGCACTGCGTTGATTGCATCCGCAGGACGATCAACCGAGATCGTCACCTTCTCGGGGCGGATCGCCAGATGACATAGCTGGCCGTTCGAAAACTCTGTGGTCGAGGACGCAGTCAAAGGTGCCTGACCTTCAGCCCAGTCAATCTGATAGGTCTCATCAGCGCTTGCCGTGGCTCGGCCCTGGATGATGTTCACGTCGCCAATGAAATCGGCCACATAGACCGAACTGGGATTCTCATAAATCCGGTCGGGTGTCGCCACTTGTATCAGATTACCCTGATCCATTACCGCAACCCGGCTGGCCACGGTCATCGCCTCTTCCTGATCATGGGTCACGATCACAAAGGTGGTGCCGGTCTTTTCCTGAATATCCATCAACTCGAATTGCGTATCCTGTCGCAGTTTCTTATCCAGCGCCCCCAAAGGTTCGTCTAGCAACAGCAGCTTCGGCGCTTTTGCCAGGGATCGTGCAAGCGCCACGCGCTGACGCTGACCACCCGAGATCTGGTGCGGTTTGCGACGGGCGAATTGTTCAAGCCGGGTCAGGCGCAACATCTCTTCGACACGATCCATAAGATCATGCTTTGGCATATTGTCCCGACGCAGACCAAAGGCGATATTTTCCCAGATAGATAGATGCGGAAACAGCGCGTAGGATTGGAACATCATGTTCACCGCCCGTTTGTTCGGCGGAATGGGATCTATATCCTGCCCGCCCAGCAGAATATGCCCTTCGGTCGGTTTTTCAAACCCGGCCAACATTCGCATCATCGTGGTCTTGCCGCAGCCCGAGGGCCCTAGCAGAGCAAAGAATTCTTTCTCAAATATATCCAAGGACAGATTGTCGATGGCCGTGAACTCACCAAACCGTTTGGTGACATTCTGGAACTGGATCAGAGGTTTCGCCTGTGGGTCTTCCCACGGCACAAAAACAGTAGAATTCAAAACGGCCCCCGTTCGGCAATCTGAAAAGAATGGCAGGGCGGTTGGTCCGCCCTGCTGAAACAAGCCGGATCAGGTGCCCGATTTGATCTTGGTCCACAAACGGGTCACGACCCGCTGTATCTTCGACGGGTAAGGCGTCGTGATATAGAGGTTTTGCATGGTCGCATCATCCGGATAGATGGCCGGATCACCGATCACGTCTTCCTCAAGAAATTCTTGCGAAGCCTTGTTGCCATTGGCGTAGTAAACATAGTTCGAGGCCGCAGCCATATTGTTGGCATCCAGAATGAAATTCAGGAATTTATGCGCACCCTCCGGGTTCGGAGCATCAGCCGGAATCGCCATCTGGTCGAACCACATCAACGACCCTTCAGCAAAGGGATGGTACTCAATTTCAACACCATTATCGGCTTCGGCCGCACGATCGCGGGCCTGCAGGATATCACCCGACCATCCCACGGCAACACAGATGTCGCCATTGGCCAATGCGTTGATATATTCCGAACTGTGGAACTTCTGAATGTGTGGTCGAACGCTGGTCAAAACCGCCTCGGCCTTGCCAATAACATCTTTGTCGTGGCTGTCCGGGTCTTCACCCAGATATTGCAGAACCATCGGAATGATTTCTGCCGGAGCATCCAGGAAATGAACGCCGCAGGATGCAAGTTTCTCCATATTCTCGGGTTTCAGAACCAGATCCATGCTGTTCAGCGCAACATCCTCGCCCAACGCTTCCTGCACTTTTCCAACATTTACACCAAGCCCGGTTGTGCCCCACATGTAGTTGATAGAATAGGCGTTGTCCGGGTCATACCCGGCAGTACGTTCCTGAATCACATCCCACAGATTGCCTGAATTCGACAGCTGTGCAGCGTCAAGCGCCTGAAAGGCTCCAGCCTGGATCTGACGCTGAAGGAAAGTACCCGAAGGCACCACCACGTCATAGCCTGATCCACCGGCCAGCATCTTGGTCTCCAATACCTCGTTGCTGTCAAAAACATCATAAATCAGAGTCAGACCGGTATCTTCCTCGAACTTTGTCAGAAGCTCTTCGTCGATATAGTCGGACCAGTTGTAAACACGCACCTCTTCAGCGAAGGCCGCCGAAGTCCCCAATGCGATGACCGCTGTCATGGTCAGCGTTTTGATTGTCATATTATTCTCCCTGCAAGTGTACGCGCTATTTTCCCGTTTTTTTGGATTTGATCAAGTTTTGCGTTTTCGCACGATCCGTCGTATGGTTTCACGAGGTCAGAAACCTGACAAGTCAACATAGCGGGAAACAGGGCAAACCACTTGGATTTGATCAAAAATAAGGCATCCAGCACTGACGGTGCGCGTGAAAAACGACCTGCGCATGAACAGGTCTATAATACCCTCAGATCACAAATCATGTACGGCGAATTGGTGCCGGGGCAGCCCGTCACGATCCAGGGTCTCACTGATTCGCTGGGTGTTGGAATGACCCCTGTGCGGGAGGCTATCAGACGCCTGATATCCGATGGTGCTCTGGTGTTTCAGGGCAATCGCCGAGTGAGTGTTCCTCTTCTGACCGACGGCGACGTCGAACAGATGATTTATTCAAGAATCAAAATAGAATCAGAGCTTTCGAGGCGTGCAACTGCGAATATGACACCTCAGGACATTGATCATCTTGAGCAGATCGACCAACGTCTGGATCGCACTATCAGCGACGGAGACGTTAGCGGCTATCTGCGCCTCAACCACCGGTTTCACGAAACGCTTTACGGCCATGCAAATGCCCCGATTCTCAATGATCTGGCCGAGCGCCTGTGGCTTAGATTCGGGCCGTCTTTGCGCGTTGTATGCGGTAGATTCGGCACTCAGAGCCTGCCGGACCGCCACAAGGATATCATTTCGGCGTTGCGCAATCAGGACGCGGATATGGCAGCAAAAGCAACCGCACAAGATATCGAACAGGGCATGGAGCTGATGGCAGACGCCTTAGTCAACGCTTAGATCTGTCCGATTCGATTGACAGGAAAAAATTTGATCATATTGTAGCTGCCAATCGCTCTTGCAGGAGATTTTTCGATGTCGACCATCACAAACCATTTGCCCACGGCCCAGCTGCAGGCCTTGGACGCCGCCCACCACATGCACCCTTTTTCGGCCAATGGCGCCCTAGGGAAAGAAGGCGCGCGTGTGATCACCCGTGCGAAGGGCGTCTACCTTACGGACAGCGAGGGTGAAGAAATACTCGATGCAATGGCGGGCCTGTGGTGTGTCAATATCGGCTATGGTCGCGATGAACTGGCCGAGGTCGCAGCCCGACAGATGCGCGAACTGCCGTATTACAATACCTTTTTCAAAACGACCCACGTCCCTGCCATCGCGCTGGCCGCGAAGATCGCGGAACTTGCGCCAGGCGATCTGAACCATGTGTTCTTTGCAGCCGGCGGGTCTGAGGCGAATGACACAAACATCCGTCTGGTTCGAACCTATTGGGCCGAAAAAGGCCAGCCCGACAAGAACATCATCATCAGCCGACATAACGCCTATCATGGCTCTTCGGTCGGCTCGGCGTCGTTGGGCGGCATGGCAGGGATGCACGCGCAGGGTGGAATCCCGATCCCGAATATCCACCATATCAACCAACCAAACTGGTGGGCTGAAGGTGGTAGCATGTCTCCCGAAGAATTCGGCCTGGCCCGCGCGCGTGAATTGGAAGAGGCGATTGAGGAACTTGGCGAAAACCGCGTCGCAGCCTTTATCGCCGAACCCGTACAGGGCGCAGGTGGCGTGATTGTTGCACCGGATACCTACTGGCCTGAAATTCAGCGCATCTGTGACAAATACGATATCCTGCTGATTGCGGATGAGGTCATCTGCGGTTTTGGTCGCACAGGCAACTGGTTTGGGTCTCAAACCGTCGGCATTCGCCCCGATATCATGACCATCGCAAAGGGGCTCAGCTCGGGCTATGCGCCTATTGGCGGGTCCATCGTGAGTGACGAGATTGCCGAGGTCATTGGCGGAACCGAGTTCAATCACGGCTACACCTATTCCGGCCATCCGGTTGCTGCAGCCGTGGCACTGGAAAACCTGCGCATCCTTGAAGAAGAAAAGATCGTCGAGCATGTCCGCGACGTAGCCGCCCCCTATCTGAAGAAAAAATGGGAGGCGCTGGCCGATCACCCGCTAGTGGGCGAAGCCAAAATTGTCGGCATGATGGCGTCAATCGCATTGACACCGGACAAGGCCAGCCGTGCCAAATTCGCGTCCGATCCGGGCACTGTCGGCTATATCTGTCGCGATCGGTGCTTTGCCAACAACCTGGTGATGCGCCATGTGGGCGATCGGATGATCATCTCTCCTCCGCTGGTTCTGACACCCGCGGAAATTGATGAGATGCTCGTACGCATCCTCAAATCGCTGGACGAGGCACAGGTCGAGATCATCGCACAGGGCCTGATGAAAGCGGCTTCCTGACCCGCGCAGCTTCATCTGGCTGAAAATACCTCGGGGGAGGCGCCGTCAGGCGACGGGGGCAGAGCCCCCTCCCCTACCTCAACCGCTCTAACAGCGGCGCGGAGGCATAGCCGTCCGGCAAAAGCCCCTGCGCCAGTTGATAGGCCCGAACCGCCTCGGTGGTGTTCGGGCCGGTGCGCCCGTCGATCCCCTGTGTATCGAACCCGGCTTCGGTCAGCCGGAGCTGCAATTCCTTCTTCTCAGCAAAGCTCAACACCCGATCACCCCGAGGCCACTCGGCCTGAAACGCCGCGCGGCCCGCCAGACGGTCGGACAAATGCCCAATGCCGATCACATAGGCATCTGCACCGTTGTATTGCTCGATCACGCGGAAATTATCGAAGACCATCAATGCAACGCCTTCACCACCCGCTGGCAACAAGATCGCTGCCTGACCATGATCAGCAACGGGCTGTCCATCCCACGCAACCACGCCCAGCGCCGCCCATTCAGACGGGCGCAGCGTGTAGTCCCGTCTGGCTGTTGCGAAATCGAACCCGGCGGGCAGCTGTACTTCAACGCCCCACGGCTGTCCTTTGGTCCAGCCGTGCCCTGCCAGATAAGCCGCAGCCGAGGCCAGCGCATCGGTCGGGTCATCCGTCCATATATCCCGACGCCCGTCACCATCGAAATCCACCGCATGATCCAGAAACGAGGTCGGCATGAATTGCGTATGCCCCATTGCTCCGGCCCAACTTCCGACCATCGTTGCGGGGCTGACATCGCCTGCCTGAATGATCCGCAAGGCAGCAATCAGTTGCGTTTCAAAGAACGCTGCCCTTCGTGCATCAAAGGCCAGCGTCGCAAGCGAACGGATCGTCTGATCTGACCCCCGAAATGTGCCGAAAGACGTCTCGAGCCCCCAAATCGCGGTCACGACCTCTTTTTCGACGCCATATTGCGCCTCAATCCGGGTCAGCACCGCGGCATAGCGTTCCAACCCCGCGCGTCCGTCTGCGACGCGCCGATCAGAAACGGCCGCATCCAGATAGTCCCAGATCGGCTTGGTGAACTCTGCCTGATTGCGATCGCGCTTGATGATATCCTTGTCATAGGCCAGCCCTGCGAGCGCGTGATCCAGAGTGCCGGGCAAGATACCCTGGGCCTGTGCCCGCGTCCGAAAATCGCCAAGCCACGCCTGAAACCGGGCGCTTCTTTCTTCTGACACGCGATACATCTCCTCCGATGGTCGGACGACCGGTCGGATTGAGACTGTAAGATCAGCCGACGCCAATTGTATCGGCTGTGGCCCTTCCGGGCTTTTGATGGACTCCGCCTGTACGATGGATGCCCATAATGCTGCGGTCATAACGCCGCTTACGCATCTACGCATTCCGAATTTCCTGATAACTGCTCAACCACAGGATAGCGCAAAAACGGCAAATCTCAAAGCGCTCAGCTTTCCGAGCCGCGGTCTCTCGCCTCTCGCTCGGACCGCAGCCGGTTCAGAGCTTCGCGCAGCAGGGGGACCCGATTGGGCCGGAACGAGGCCCCGGTAATCTGCATCTCTTGCATGCGATCCAACCGAAACACGCGGAAATCCTGCCGCAACAGGCACCAGCTGATCAGCACGCTGGCGCGGTCCATGTAAACGATGCTCAACGGATTTACGCAGCGATGGGTCTCGTCGCCTTTGGCATCCCAATAGGAAAATTCGATCGTCTGTTCGTCCCAGGTGGCCCGCCGCAGTTCAGCGACATCCACCGTTGGTTTCGCCGGCCGGTCAAACCGTGTGGCGGTCAGCACCGCATGGCTGAGGCGCTGAGACTGGCGCGGTGGCAAACGACCCTGCAGCTTGCGTAGGACTTCGCTGGCAGCCTCTGAGAGGCCGGGATCACCAATGGATTGTACCTCGCGCAGGCCAAGCACCAGGGCCTCAAGCTCATCATCGGTGAAGCCAAGCGGTGGCAGGGTGGCGTCCTCGATCAGGGTGAACCCGAACCCCGCCTCTCCGTCGATCACGGCGCCGAGGCTGCGCAATGAATCGATGTCTCGGTGAATCGTGCGCGGCGAAACGCCCAGATCCTGAGCCAGCTCAATCGACGTTCTTGGCGACGGGCCAGAGCGCAAGGATTGCATTAATTGGAACAAACGGGCGGTGCGGGTCATAATGCAGGTTACTTTATCTCTAATGACAGAAATTGTCATTAGCTCGGCATACCCATCACCTATACCCATGATGGAGCCCAAGATGCTGACCCTTTTGACCTACCCCTCTGCCTTTGGCCTGTTCAGCGCCAGCCCGTTTTGCGTGAAGACGGCACTAATGCTGCAAACATCGGGCCAACGCTGGCAGCGATCTGACCTCCTTGATCCGCGCAAGATGCCGCATCAGAAGCTGCCGGTTCTGCGCACGCCGCAGCGTCTGATCCCCGACAGCGACCTGATCCGCGACTGGCTTGAGACGCAAGGTAGTGATTTTGATCACGGGCTGAGCGATCTGCAAAAAGCTCAATCGCGCGCATTGATCCGTTTGGCCGAAGAGCATCTGTATTTTCAGATCGTCCAGGACCGTTGGGCGAATGACGAAGTCTGGCCGATTCTGTATAAGACCTTTTTCACTGGCATCCCCGCCCTGATCCGCAAACCAGTTGCCAATTCCGTCCGCAAGAACGTTGTTAAAGGATTGGGGTTTCAGGGCGTCTCTCGATTCTCAGATGCGGAACGTCAGGACAGGCTGGAACGCGATCTTGAGGCGATCTCGGCCTATCTATGGCAGTCGACCTATTTGATGGGAGAAACCCCGACCTCAGTGGATATGAGCGTGGCCCCCATGCTTGCCGCGATGCGCGCGACGCCGGCCGATACACCACTGACCCGGCGGATCAAACAGGATAAGCTGTTGAGCGACTACATAGACCGGATGGAGCAGGCGATACCGCTGTCATGACACAATTTGACGATCCCGCAGTGGCAGCGGCCTATCAAGCCCTGCCCGAAGGCACACGTGCCGGGGCGCTTGCACTGCGTCAGTTGATCCTGGAAACCGCCACTTCGTTGCCCCGCGCGCAGCCGTTGCAAGAGGCATTGCGCTGGGGGCAGCCCGCCTATCTGGCGCCCAAGGGATCCACGATCCGATTGGGCGGGCACAAAGCGGCCCGCTTTGCCCTGTTCGTGCATTGCCAAAGCCGGTTGATGGGCGATTTCACCTCGGCCTTTCCGGGCGAAGATCGGATAGACGGCAACCGGGCTGTTCTGTTTGATGATCCGGATCAGATCGACGCCACCCGCCATGGCTGGCTTATAGCCCGCGCGTTGACCTATCACCTTCCCGCAAAAGGCTGACTTACATGCGCCTTGTTCCCGAGATGCGAATTCACTTCTGACGGCGTTTGCGTTCCACCTTGCGTTTGATCTTGTCCTTCTTGCGCTTGGTGCTGACTGCCTTGCGTCGCGTTGGGCGCTTGGATGCCCCTCCGCGCCCCGTCGGCAGGGCCTGATCGTCGATCGACAACAGCTCCAACTCCAGCCCGCCCGTCACAGGTGTCGCCTCGGTCAGACGCACGGTGACGCGTTGGCCGATGGCTATGATCAGCCCGGTGTCCGACCCCATCAGGGTTCCGGCCTCGCGGTCGAAATGGAAGAACTCGCGCCCCAAGGATCGCACCGGTACCAGACCGTCCGCGCCGGTCTCGTCCATTTTCACGAAAGCCCCAAACCGGGCGATACCACTGATCCGACCCGAGAACTCAGTCCCAACACGCTCGCTCAGATAAGCCGCCAGATACCGGTCGGTCGTATCCCGTTCCGCCATCATCGAGCGGCGTTCGGTATCCGAGATATGAGTGGCAGTTTCGTCCAGCCGGGCGATCTCATCCTCGGTCAGCCCATCGGCACCCCAGCCATGGGCCGAGATCAGCGCGCGGTGCACGATCAGGTCGGCATAGCGCCGGATGGGCGAGGTGAAATGCGCGTAATTCCGCAGCGCCAGCCCGAAATGGCCGAAATTTTCAGCGTTGTAATAGGCCTGCGCCATCGACCGCAGGGTGGTCAGGTTGATCAACTCTGCATCCTCGGTGCCCGCAGCCGCATTCAGCAGTGCGTTCAGGTGGCGGGTCTGCAACACCTGCCCCTTGGCCAAATTCAACCCCGCCGCCTGAGCCGTTTCCCGCAGGCTTTCCAGCTTCTCGGGTGCTGGTTCTTCGTGGACACGGAACAGCAGCGGGCGGCGCTTGGCGATCAGGGTTTCAGCCGCAGCGACATTGGCGAGGATCATGAACTCTTCGATCAGCTTATGCGCGTCCAGACGGTCGCGGAACGCCACGCTTTGAACATCGCCCGTATCGCTCAGGATAATCTTGCGTTCCGGCAGGTCCAGTTCCAGCGGTTGCCGCACACCCCGCGCCTTTTTCAGTGCAGCATAAGCAGCATAGAGCGGCTTCAATACGGTCTCTAACAGAGGCCCGGTGCGGTCATTGGGGGCGCCATCGATGGCCTCCTGCACCTCGGCATAATGCAGCGAGGCGGCGGAGCGCATAAGCCCTCGCACGAATCGGTGGCCGATCTTGTAGCCCTCGGCGTCGATCTGCATCCGCACGGCGATACACGCGCGCGGGACGCCTTCGTGCAACGAACACAAATCACCGGACAGCCGATCCGGCAGCATCGGAACCACGCGGTCGGGGAAGTAGCTGGAGTTGCCCCGCTTGCGCGCCTCGCGATCTAGCGCCGTACCGGGCTGCACATAGGCGGCAACATCGGCGATAGCGACCCAGATGACATGTCCACCGGGATTCTTCGGATCCTCATCCGCATGCGCATAACAGGCGTCATCATGATCGCGCGCATCCGAGGGGTCGATGGTCAGCAGCGGCATATCGCGCAGGTCTTCGCGCCCTTTCAGACCAGCGGGTTTGGCCTTGTCGGCCTCTGCAATCACTGTGTCGGGGAAGTCATCGGGAATGCCATGCTGATGAATGGCGATCAGCGACACGGCCTTGGGGGCCGACGGGTCGCCCAGCCGTTCGACAATGCGGGCACGTGGCAGGCCCATGCGGGTTTTGGGTCCGGCCTGTTCGGCCTCGACCAACTCACCGTCTTTTGCACCCAATACGGCACCTTCATTGACCAGCCACTCGTTCTGTCCGGCCTTGTCGATGGGCACGATCCGTCCGCCCTCGGTCCCTTTGCGGAAGATACCGACGATCTTGCGCGGGTTGGTTCCGATCCGGCGGATCAGGCGGGCCTCGTAATTATGGTCTTCCTCATGCACCACGGTCAGACGGGCCAGAATGCGGTCGCCTTCACCCAGCGCCGGGTCACTGGCGCGGGTGATCATCAGAACAACCGGCTCGACCCCTTCGCCATGCCATTCTAGCGGGCGCGCGAACAGATCACCATCGGCATTCGGCGCCTTTACCTGCAACACGCTGACAGGCGGCAAACGATCCGGGTCACGATAGCTGCGATTGCGCTTTTCAAGATGCCCTTCGGCCTCAAGTTCCTTGAGGATCCGTTTCAGGTCGATCCGATCCGCGCCCTTGATGCCAAAGGCTTTAGCAATGTCGCGTTTCGAGGTCAGGGTGGGGTTCGCCGAGATCCAATCGAGGACCTCTTGCTTGGTAGGGATGCGAGTCATGATTTCGGCCTATCACGGAGATGCGGCGGCGTCATGACCAAAAAGGGTCAGCCTCGCAGATCGGCAACCGTATCGACATCGCGCAGCTGATCCAGCATCGCCACCCGGCATCCGGGGATCGAGGCCAGCGTGTCGGCCAGCGCATGTTCCGTCGACCAGCGCACGTTTTGGAACAGGCCGTGCGGCAGGGCACCAATGCGTTGCGCCCCGACCAGCCAATAGCCGCCATCCGGAGCCGGGCCAAACACCATCTGATTGCGCCCCAATGCCGTGAACGCACGCGCGATATGGCCCCGTGTGATCCCCGGAATATCTGCACCGATCAGACAGACTGGCCCTGTTGGCATTTCCCGCAGCATCCGCCCCATACGATCGCCCAGATTCCCAGGCCCCTGTGGCGCACGTGGCAGATCAGCGGGCCAGATGCGGCTGTTCAGCCCTTCGCGGTCCGGCGAGACCGCCAGCACGATCTGCCAACGCGGATCGCGCAGACGCCGGATCAGCGACCGGATCTGATGGCGAAACCACCACGCCGCGCCGACTATACCGATATCGCGCCCCAACCGGGTCTTGACACGGCCCGGGCGCGGTTCTTTCACCATGATCACCAGGGTGCGCTGCATGAATCAGGAAAAATAGCCGGTCAGGATACGGGTATAGACCGCCTTGAGCTGTTCAATCTGCGCCACCTCAACGCATTCATCCACCTGATGCATGGTTTTGCCGACCAAACCAAATTCGACAACCGGACAATGATCCTTGACGAAACGCGCGTCCGAAGTACCCCCGGTTGTCGACATCTCGGGCGTGACCCCGGTTTCAGCCGCAACCGCTTTGGCCACCAATTCCGACAGAGGGCCAGGAGGGGTCAGAAAGCTTTCGCCCGATATCTTGATACGCACGTCAATTTCGACACCAAACGCGGTGGCCACATCGCGCGCCTGCGCTTGCAGCCAATCGCTGAGGCTGGCGCCGGAATGCAGGTCGTTGTACCGGATGTTCACCGCCCCGCTGCACTGTGCCGGGATGACGTTTGTGGCGGAATTGCCGGTGTCGATCGCCACAACCGCCAGCGTCGAGGCATCGAAATGGTCGGTGCCCTGGTCCAACTCGTGACTGGCCAGCCTGTCCATCAGCCGGGCCATGGCGGGTAGTGGGTTCTTTGCCCGGTGCGGATAGGCCGAATGGCCCTGCACACCTGTTACGGTAAACCAGGCGGTCATCGAGCCGCGACGGCCAATCTTCATCATTTCACCCATCCTGTTCGGGCAGGTGGGTTCACCGACCAGGCAGACGCTCATCCGCTCGCCGCATTGATCCATATGGTCAAGCAGGGCGGTGGTGCCATGCAGCGCATCAGCCTCTTCGTCACCCGTGATCGTCAGGATGATGGCCCCGTCGGGTGGCGTGTCGCGTACAAAATCCACTGCCGCCGCTGCAAAGGCCGCCACACCCGATTTCATGTCAGTGGTCCCGCGCCCATACATGAACCCTTCCCGGATTTCTGCCCCGAAAGGCGGTGTGGTCCAAGCGGCCTCGTCGCCCACTGGAACAACATCGGTGTGACCGTTGAAACCAAAGCTTCGGGCGTGACCTTTTGCACCCCATCGCGCAAACAGATTGCTGATGCCGGCGCGATCAACACGGGTACAATCAAACCCCGCCTGTGACAGGACATCCTGCAGCAGGACAAGGGCACCACCTTCTTCAGGTGTGACCGATGGGCAACGGATCAGGTCGGCCGTCAACGCAATCGGATCTGTCATGGTGGGCCCTTTCCATAAAATTTCTTTCAGGTTCGTGCACAGATTCAACGAATTGGCCCGATTGCCAACCCCAACAGGCCAGAAACCGCGGGCTTTTTCCACCTTGTATCGAACTGACACCCCCGGAAAACATGGGGCCTTACGCTGCGATTGCCTTGTCTGCCGGTTCGAATATGCGCTAGAGGGCCGCGAAACAGGTGATTTTACGATGACACGTGCTCTTTTCGCATTGATCTGCCTGACTTTCGCCGTTCTCGGCCAGCAAAGCCAGGCCCAGACGCTGACGGTTTCGACCGTGACACGGCCTCCGTTTTCTTTTGTCGAAGATGGAGCCCAAACCGGATTCTCGATGGACCTGCTTGAGGCGTTGGCTGAATCCCTGAATTGGGACTATTCCATCCAACGTTCCGACGCCTTTGGTGACATGCTGGGCGCAGTGCAGGGCAGATCCGCCGATCTGGCCATAGCCAATATCTCGATCACTGCCTCGCGAGAAACGCAGATGGACTTCAGCCAGCCGATTTTCGAGGCTGGTTTGCAGATCATGGTGCCATCGGACGCGGTGCGCCGCCCGTCACTGCTACATGCGTTACTGTCGCGCGAATTGTTCATTGCTATCGGGCTTGCCTTTGCTATCCTTCTTGGCGGCGGCATGCTGATGTGGGTGTTCGAGCGCCGCTCGCAGCCCTATTTCGACCGCAAGCTAGACGAGGCCTGGTTCCCCTCATTCTGGTGGGCCTTGAATCTGGTGGTCAATGGCGGGTTTGAGGAACGAATGCCGCGAACGCCATTTGGTCGAATTCTGGGTGTAGTGCTGGTTGTATCTTCGCTGTTTATCGTCTCGGTCTTCACTGCGCGGATCACCTCGGTCATGACAGTGGATGCAATCAGTGGCAGCGTGAATTCGATAAATGACCTTTACGGCAAAGAGGTCGGAACAATCTCGAATTCAACCGCTGCTAACTTTCTAAACCGCCGCGAGATCGAGTTTACCAACTATGATGGGCTCAACCCCATGCTTGAAGCCTTTCGCAACGAGGAACTGGACGCCATAGTGTTCGACGCGCCGATCCTGTCCTATTTCGCCGCCCATGAAGGCCGCCGGATTGCCTCGATGACAGGCGGTATATTCCTGCGCGAGAATTACGGTATTGCCTTCCCCACCGGGTCCCCCCTGGTCGAAGACGTCAACCAGGCGCTGCTGGCGCTGCGCGAAGACGGCACCTATGACGAGATTTATCGCAAGTGGTTTGGGGCGCGGAACTAAGCCGTCTCTTCATCCCCGAAAAACGGGGTCATCTGCGCCACGATCACTGCATTTTCATCCAGCGCACGCTGCATTAGGGCCCGTTCATCCGGGTCGATCTCGTGACCTTGCGCCTCACGTTCGGCCAAAGTGCCATAGCCTGTGACATCCAAAGGCGCGGTATCTGCCTGTTTCAGGATCGCCACCGTTTCGCGCACGGCCTCGGCCTCGTCGACGCCGCTGGCAAAACACATCAATGCCGCCCCGGTTGCGCCGTCGGGCAGGCCATCGCCATCCTTGCGACCGATCTGCACAAGCAGGGTATAGACCTGCTGACGCGAAGGTTTCTTTTGCTTTTCCATGCAAGGGGCCATAGCCGCGCACCTGCCTGCGGTCAAGCAGCCGGGGAATTGCAGTGGATCGCCTGTGCCGCCATAGTGCCCGCAGTAACCTGACACAGTTCACAAAAGGACGTTGCCATGACTTATCCGGATTTCATCACAGGATTCCCAAGCCTCGACGTGCCCTTCCCCGAAGATGTGGTGCAAACGGCCGTGATCAGATCAGACGCGGGGCTGGTGGCGTTTTTTACCTTTCTTCAGGATTTCGAACTGCCCCTTCATTCCCATCTGGCACAATGGGGAACTGTGGTCGAAGGTGAGATTGAGCTGACCATTGGCGATGAAACCAAGAGCTATGGCCCCGGTGACAGCTATTCGATCCCCGCAGGAGTGGAGCATGGCGGCAAGATCAAAGCCGGGTCGCGCGTCATTGATGTGTTCGAAGAACCGGACCGCTATCCGGTCAAAGGGTAAGCGATAACAAAAAAGGGCCGCGGCGGATCGCGCTGCAGCCCCCTTGTTTGATCCGCGCCCAGTATTAGTCGCGCAGCAGCTCGTTGATCCCGGTTTTCGAGCGGGTCTTTTCATCCACCCGTTTCACGATCACGGCGCAGTAGAGGTTGATGTTGTTCTTGGACGGCATCGAGCCCGCAACAACCACCGAATAGGGCGGAACTTCACCATAGGTGACCTCGCCGGTTTCGCGGTCGACGATCTTGGTCGATTTGCCGATGAACACGCCCATGCCCAGAACCGAGCCTTCGCGCACGATGCAGCCTTCGACCACTTCGGACCGGGCGCCGATAAAGCAGTTGTCTTCGATGATGGTCGGACCCGCCTGCATCGGTTCCAGAACGCCGCCGATCCCAACACCGCCCGACAGATGGACGTTCTTGCCGATCTGCGCGCATGAACCGACGGTGGCCCAAGTATCAACCATTGTGCCCTCGTCCACATAGGCACCCAGGTTCACAAATGACGGCATCAGAACCACGCCGGGCGCAATAAAGGCGGATTTGCGAACGACGCAATTCGGCACCGCGCGAAAGCCAGCGGCCCGCCATTGGTTTTCACCCCAACCCGCGAACTTGCTGTCCACCTTGTCCCACCAGCCGCCGTCCTGAGCGCCGCCGGTCTGGATTTCCATATCCTTGATGCGAAAGCCCAGCAGAACCGCTTTTTTCGCCCACTGGTTCACATGCCAGTCGCCGCTGTCTTGCTTTTCCGCGACCCGCAGCGACCCGCTGTCCAGCGCATTCAGCGTATCTTCGATCGCTTCGCGTGTCTCGCCGGTGGTGGCGGGGGTGATGGCATCTCGCGCCTCCCAGGCGGCTTCGATGGCGGCTTCCAGTTGCGCGTTGGACATTTGGCGGCTCCCTGCAGATTCTGTTCACGCTTGTGTTGCCTATACGCAAGCGACGGACTGGCTGCAATGCGACGCTGAGCGCGCGCTTTGCGGCTGTTTGTTCCGGTTTCAGCCGTTCAGAGGGTCCGGTGAGATGTTTCCACCACAGATCAACACCGCCACCCGTTCGCCCGGCTCTGGCGTGTAAGCCCCCGAAAGCAGCGCAGCCAAGGCGGTTGCGCCTGCCGGTTCCACCAGAATCCGATGCGCCCGCCACAGGACCTTCTGCGCCTGCGCGATGGCCTCATCACTGACCAGAACTGATTGCACGCCCTGTGCCAGATCGAAACAAATCGAGCCGATCCGCCGCGCGCCCAGCGCATTTGCCGCAATGCCCGAGACGGACACATCCACCGGTTCTCCCGCCTGCAGGGCTGCATTCAGCGCGCAGGAGGTTTCCGGCTCAACCGCCACGACCTTGCGCGTGCCTTGCAGCCAGGCCAGCGCCCCGGCGATCAGACCGCCACCGCCCACCGCGATCAATACGGTATCCGCTTTCAGGCCCTGTGCCTCCCATTCGGCAAAGCAGGTTCCCTGCCCGGCGACCGTAGCGGGGGCGTCATAGGCGTGAATCTGCATCGCGCCCGTGGCCTCCTCATGCGCCCGCGCGGCTGTCAAGGCGTTGGCATATTCACCCGGCATCACGCTCAAATCCGCGCCGGTCTGTTCGATCAGCGCGATCTTGGATGGCCCCGCCAGTTCGGGCACGAAAATCTTGGCCGGATAGCCCAGCGCCTGCGCGGCAAAGGCGGCCGCTGCGCCGTGATTGCCACCCGATGCGGCCACAACCCCGGCCTCGGGCACATCCGAACTGATCAGAGTGTTAAACGCCCCGCGCGCTTTGAAACTGCCGGTGTGCTGCATATGCTCCAGCTTCATTTCCACCGGAAAATCCAGCCCCAGGGCACGGCTTTCCGTGACTGGCGTCACTTGTGCATAGCCGGTTATGCGGTGCTGTGCCGCCAGTATTTCGCTCTTCCAATTCATTCTCATCTTTCCGTGACTGGCACTCTGCGCCCGAACCCTATAGCTGTTTGGAAAACACGCAAGCAGGGATCGTTACCCCATGAGAGAATACCGCCTCAGCCCGTTTCGCGACGCGCAGACCGACCGTTCGACCGCAAGCGAGGTACCCGACACCCCGCAAACGCGCTCACCCGCCTATCGCCTTGCCTTTGCCGATGAGGATTTCCTGTGCCGGGATGAGCTGCGCCCGGTGCGCTTGCAGCTGGAACTGCTCAAGCCCGAGATGATCATGACCGAGCGTGAGATCACCTCGACCATCGTCATGTTCGGCGGCGCGCGTATCCCTGAGCCATCACAGAAACACACCGCGCGGACGGAAACGCTGGCCGGGCTGTCGGAGTATTACGACGAAGCGCGCGAGTTTGCCCGGTTGATGACCGAGAAGTCGAACGAAACCGGCGGGCGAGAGAATGTAATCGTCACCGGCGGTGGCCCCGGCGTGATGGAGGCTGGCAACCGCGGCGCGCAGGATGCGAACGGCTGTTCCATCGGCCTGAACATTGTGCTGCCGCATGAACAGGCACCGAACCTGTACGTTACGCCCGAGCTCAGCTTTAACTTCCACTATTTCGCCATCCGCAAGATGCATTTCCTGATGCGCGCCCGCGCCATCACCATCTTCCCCGGCGGCTTTGGCACCATGGATGAGCTGTTCGAGTCCCTGACCCTGATTCAAACCGGCCGTATGGAGCGTGTGCCCTTCCTGCTATTCGGTCGCGCGTTCTGGGAAAAGGTCATCAACTGGGAGGCGCTGGCCGACGCCGGCACCATCTCGGACGAGGATCTAGACCTGTTCCGGTTCGTCGATACCGCGCAAGAGGCGGTCGACATAATCGATAAATGGGAACCCACCCCGCCCCGTGACGAAATACCGGGGCGCTAAACGATGGGGCGCAAGACCGGCGAGATGCTGCATCTGCGGGGCAACGCACTGACCAAGGGCGAGCCCGTGGCCCTGCCCCTGACCCAAAGCAGTATGTTCCACCTGCCCGGCGCACCGGACGGGCATGATTTCTACGGTCGCGTCAACAACCCAACCTGGGAACATCTGGAACAGGTTCTCGCCCATCTTGAAGACGCCCCCTGCCTGGCTTTCCCGTCGGGCATGGCGGCGATCTCGGCCGCGTTGTTTGCCACGGTCAAAGCCCGGTCGCGCATCCTGATCCCGTCGGATGGCTATTACGTCACTCGCGTGCTGGCCGACCGATTTCTGTCTGGTCTGGGTGTCATCGTGACAGAACGCCCGACAACCGCCTTTTCCGAAGGCGGGTTCGACGGCATCGATGTGGTCTTTGTCGAAAGCCCCTCGAACCCTGGTCTGGATATGATGGACCTGCCAGCCATCGCGTCGTCCGTGCGCGCAGCTGGTGGGATCACCATTGCTGACAACACAACCATGACACCACTGGGCCAGCGTCCTTTGGATATGGGCGTAGATATCGTCGTGTCCTCGGACACCAAGGCCATGGGTGGGCATTCCGATCTGCTGATGGGCCATGTGGCCAGCCGCAATACAGATGTCATGGAGCGGGTCGAGGAATGGCGGCGTGTCTCTGGCGCGATCCCCGGTCCGCACGAGGCTTGGTTGCTGCATCGTGGGCTGGAAACACTGGATGTTCGGTTTGACCGGATGTGCAGCTCGGCCCAGATGTTGGCAGAACGGTTGGCGGCGCATCCGTCTGTGAAAGACATCCGCTATCCCGGCCTGCCAGGTGACCCATCCTACACCTTGGCACAGGCTCAGACCACGCGGTTCGGATTCCTTCTTTCGATCACGTTGGAAACCCAGGCCAAGGCCGAAACCTTCATCAACACCTGTCCAATGCTGCGCCCTGCGACGTCTTTTGGCGGCGTCCATAGCTCGGCCGAGCGCCGCGCCCGTTGGGGCGACGACGTTGACCCCGCTTTTGTCCGTCTGTCCGTGGGATGCGAGCCGGTGGTTGAGCTTTGGCAGGCAATCGATGCCAGCCTGAACGCACTGTAATTACTTTTTGGGCGTGCGCAGCTCGGTGAACACGTAGATCGGCAGCACTACGCTGGCGATCAGCGCGCCCAGCCAGACCAGCAGTGTCGCAGCCAGCAGGTTGGAAATTCCGCCAACCGTCAGCCCATTGGTCACCAGATCGGTCACAAGCAGGCCGACAAAGGTCACGATCAACGCGATCCCGCCTTTCAACGAAGGCGCCCTTTTCTCACCCAACTTCAGGATCAGCGGTTCGGCCACCACCTGCACCAGCGTGAAGACGATCACCACAACGATGAATGAAATCGGCTTGATTGCAAAACCGGTCAGTAGCAAAGCGGCCAACATTAACCCAATGGCATTGCCCGCCAGCAAGGCCAGAACCGATTTAAGTCTGCGCGTCATCGGCTGATCTCCGTCAATGAATAATATGAAACAGCCTGATAGTATCAGAGATTACGAAACTTGCGAACCGATTTAGCCACCGGTTCTTTTTGACCTGTTGAAATCACGTGATAAAATACCTTCATCATGATCAGCCCTTCCCCCATCCATGAGAGGTGAGATGAGCGACGATCCCTATGCCGCACTTGGCGTGGCCAAAGATGCCAGCGACGCTGAAATCAAAAAAGCGTATCGGCGTATTGCCAAGGAATGCCACCCGGACTTGAAACCCGGGGACGCCGTGGCCGAAGCCAAGTTCAAGGCCGCCGCCGCGGCCTATGATCTGTTGAAAGATCCTGAGACGCGCAAACGCTATGACAATGGTGAGATTGATGCCTCGGGACAGGAACGCCCGCAGCAGCAATATTATCGCGATTATGCCGAAGCCGCCGGAAACCCCTATCGCGGACAGGCGACGGACCCGGACGACATGTCGGACATCTTTGCCGAGTTCATGCGGGGTCGCGGCGGATTTGGTGGGCAGGGGCGGCCTGAGTTTCACGCGCCCGGCCACAATCTGAACTTCACGCTTCAGATCAGCTTTCTGGATGCGGTATTCGGCGCCAGCCAGAAGCTGACCCTGCCGGATGGGGACCGGATCGAAGTCAAGATACCCGCAGGGATCACAAGCGGTCAGACCATTCGCCTGCGGGGCAAGGGTGCCGCTGGCTATGGTGAGGGGTCGCGCGGCGATGCGCTGGTGACAGTATCGGTCGCGGATCATCCGGTATTCGACCGTCAGGGAAATGACATTCACATCACGCTGCCCATCACGATTGATGAGGCGGTGCTGGGCGGCAAAGTGGCGGCGCCCACGATCGATGGGGGTGTAAACGTGACCGTCCCGGCCGGAACCAGCAGCGGCAGAACCCTGCGCCTGCGGGGTAAGGGCGTCAAGAAGCGCGGCTCGGCCGAACGGGGCGACCAGTTGATCGAGCTGACCATTTCAATGCCCGATCAAATCGATGATGAGTTGAGGCAATTTATGGATTCATGGCGAGAAACCCACCGCTATGACCCACGCAAAGGAATGCCGTCATGACCCGCACCCTGACCGAAGAGGAACTGATCACCGCCGTAGCCCGGCTGACTTCGACCCGATTGACAGAATATCTGGCCGCCGAAATCGTGATCCCCGAACAAACAGATCGCGGATTGGTCTATCACAGCCTCGACGTTGCCCGTCTGGAGTTGGCCTGCGAGTTGCACGACCAATACGAAATGGAGGCAGACGCAGTGTCGATGATGATTTCCCTGATCGACCAGATGCATGGGTTGCGCGCAGAACTTCGAGAGGTCCTGAACGCCGTCGCAGCGCAGCCAGATCCGGTTCGTCAGCAACTGATCAAAGTGATCGGCACCGCGAGATTTGGGTGAGAGCGGCCTAATTGTCGACCAAATATTCTTCGGGAACAAAGAATGTGTAATCTCGGTCGGCAACAGCCTCGTGGCAATCGTGGCAATACGCAACTGCGTTGGAGCGATCCCCCATCGTGTCCCCAAACAATGACCCGTCCGGCATGACCATGATATAACGCCAATCAGCCGTAGCAGGGTTGGCGCCCTCGGCCAGTTTCTGCATGACGAACATCGCGCCGGGATGGCTTTTCCCCTCATCCGTAACGGTCACGCTGTCCTTGGCCAGCACAGACCCCACCGGAAGCTTTTCGCCTTCCGTCAGGGTTGCATAATTATACGCCATCCGGTTTGCATAGCTGTTCACAAATCGCCGACCATGGGTTTCAGATATATAGGGCGCATCGTTGTACAGTGGCCAGTTTTGGTAATTCAGAAGCAGATCCAACTGCGCTGCGGCATAGCCGCGTGCCATCCGGCGCTGCAACGAGTCATAAATTTCACGCGCGTCGTCCTTGGTCAGATCAGCCGGATTTTCGATAGCCAGATGAGCATCCTCATCATTTGACTGCGCAACAGCATCAGTTACGGCTACGGCCACACAAGCCAAAACTAAAACAAAATTAAAGTACGGGATTTTCAATCGAAACATCATAGAGATAATCCAACTCGTAACCTGTTATGCCGCAATCGGCACACGGAGCTGAAATACAAGGTAGCCGCCGTGAACGAATTTGCCACATGCCAGCCACCGAACTCACCCTATTGTGCGCAAGTGAGCCTGGTGCATCCACACCTAGCCAATGAAACATATCAAATTTTGCATTCGATAGACAGCGCCCCAAAAATTAATTTTGCGACGCCCTTCTATTCAGCCGCTTATCCGCGGTCGAGACCGGCCTCGGCCTCAATCTGCTTGCGCGATTTACGGGCGCGTTCGGTGGCCGATTTCAGCTGACCGCAGGCCGCCATAATGTCCTCGCCCCGCGTCTTGCGGATGGGCGAGGCATACCCGGCCTGATAGATGATATTGGCAAAAGCCCGAATACGATTGTTCGAGCTGCGCTTATACGGCGCGCCGGGCCATTCGTTGAACGGGATCAGATTGATCTTAGCCGGGATTTTGTGGCGCTTGATATGTTCAATCAGACGATGCGCATCCTCATCGCTGTCATTCACACCATCAAGCATCACGTATTCAAACGTAATCCGTTCCGAATTGGAAACCTTGGGATAGCTGGCCAAAGCCTGCAGCAACTCTTCGATATTCCAGCGTTTGTTGATCGGCACCAGCACATCGCGGACTTCATTGGTCGTCGCGTGGAACGAAATTGCCAGCAGGCAGCCGATTTCCTGCGCGGTACGCGCAATCTCGGGCACCACGCCCGATGTCGACAGGGTAATCCGGCGGCGAGACAGCGAGATACCTTCGGGGTCCATCGCGATTTTCATCGCGTCACGGACGTTCTCAAAATTGTAAAGAGGCTCGCCCATACCCATCAGAACGATGTTCGACAGCAGGCGGGTTTCGTCCTTGGGCGCACCCGGTACCGGCCACTCGTCAAGATCATCCCGCGCCATCATCACCTGACCGACAATTTCCGCCGCCGTCAGGTTGCGCACCAGTTTCTGCGTGCCTGTATGGCAGAAGGAACAAGTCAGCGTGCAACCGACCTGAGACGAGATACACAGCGTGCCGCGATCGTCCTCGGGAATATAGACCACCTCGACCTCATGGCCGCCAGCAATACGGACCAGATACTTGCGTGTGCCATCCTCCGACACCTGTCGGGTCACAACCTCGGGGATTTCGATCACGAAATGCTCGGCCAGCTGGGTGCGATAGGCTTTGGCCAGATTGGTCATCTCGGCAAAGTCGCGCACACCCCATTGGTAAATCCACTGCCAGATCTGACCTGTGCGCATCTTGGCCTGTTTTTCAGGCGTGCCGTGTTCGATCAGGGTCTCGCGCAGGCGATCCCGGGTCAACCCGACAAGGTTCACCTTCCCCTCCGGCAATTTGCGGGGGATGGTCATGACGTCTTGAGTGATCGGCGCTTTGGGCGACATGTGCATATCTCAAAGGATTCTGGTGCGGGATGCGCCTCTATATAGGAACGCGCGCAAAGATCAAAAGAATTCGACGTGCTTAATTTACAAAACCCAGCAATTCGTCAATCCGCAGGCGCCCCAATTCAATCCGGCAAGAGGTGATACCAATGCCGGTTCCCGACCCACCACCAAATGAGGCGCCGACCGCCTCGCACTGCGCATCACGATACCCGACCCAGGCGCTTTGCGCCGCCTCCATCGCAGGCGCCGCGCTTGTCCGTCCGGTCACCTCGTCCAACGCGTTGGCTGCATCCATGGCAAAGCCAAAACTATTGGTCAGCGCGGCCTCAACCCCCGCTTCCATACTGGCTACGCAAGATCCGATTTCGACTTGTGAACTTGCGTTCGTGCATTCCATTGCAGGATCCGCCACAGCCAACGTGGGGGTTAAAACAGCCAGTATCACCAAACGCATGACATACTCCTCGAAGGTCGTTAGACTAACGCATTCAGCTTAGCACAGCGACGCCAGAGGTTACAAAAAACCGCGGGGGATCAACCCCGCGGTCATTCGAACTCCTATGCCGCCCGGACGTTTCCAGGCCAGCCGTATTGGATCACGCACCTGCTGGTGGAATAAAGCAATCCTCGGCGTCCAGCGTTTTGACCGGATCGTTTGGCCCACATTGCTCTCCCGAAACCGGGTATGTCTCAGCGGATTTATCACAAGCGCTCAGCAATACGACGGCGGTCAGCACAAACAGGCCCAAAACTTTCTTCTGCATCGATGCTCTCCTTTTCTCTCTGCTTGAACCGATTAGTTCAGTATTTCAGAGCGCGGAGCATTGACGCAGATCAAATTTATAGATGACGTTAAGTTAAGCTATAAAGGAGGGCGGTCCTATCCTGCGAAACTGGCACCATTTTGCAAGCCGGGCCACTGCCCGAGCGCTGGCGCGCTCAGTTGGTACAGCGTTTCTCGGCGTCGTCTAAAGCGGCTGTGAAACCCAGCAATGAGAAAGTATCTTTGGTCTGAGTGCCGCGCTCGGACCGGGCGGTCAGCACTGCTTCGGTACCGCTTTTCATGGCAGCGATTACTTTTTGGTCATCACCCTCTGACGCGGGCCAGGCCCATTCGCCTTCGGTGCTGAATTCGAAGCTGTTTCCGTCGATGGATACAGATACGGTCGATCCCGCGGCAAACGGATAGCCCCCGGTGAATGAGACGCGCCCCTTCACATCGGGATCAGGTCTGAACACGACAAACAGCAGGATGTCGCTGCGCCTCACCGAAACAACGCGCCCGCCGCGCGTGTTGACGGTTTCATCCGGCGTTGCAACGCTCCAGCATTCGGTTGGGTCCTCTTCCACAAACACACTCCAGTCGGTGTTTACGGACACTCTATTGGTGCTGTCTGCCTGCTGAGCGGTAGCAGCCGTTGTCATCCCTGCCACGCACAGGCCCGCGATTACGCGGACGAGCTTTGATCCCATCTGTCCAGCCTCCTAGCTCGACCTAATACCTCATACCCACCGGAAAGGCTCGCGAACCCTGACGGTTCGTCTGTAAGTTGCGTCTTCCGGTGATTGCCGACATACACACACTATCGCAAGTTTCGCCATAGGCGAAAGGGCGGTTGGCAGTTTTTTGCGCATGTTTAGGAGGGTCCCGATGACGCAGCCTGTAGCAATGACCGAACTATGGCGGGGGCCTTTACTGGAAAGCCTGCATCTGGGACATGCGGTTATCTGTGATGACACAGGTCAGATCGTGCGCAGCTGGGGCGACCCGGAGGCGATAATCTACCCCCGGTCTTCGGCGAAGATGATACAGGCCCTGCCGTTGATTACATCTGGGGCGGCCGCGAAATACGGGCTGAACAGCGAGCATCTGGCATTGGCCTGTGCCTCGCATAGCGGCGCGCATATTCACACAGACAGGGTAACGTCCTGGCTGGACCATCTGGGCCTGGCTGAAACCGATTTGCGCTGTGGGCCGCAAGAGCCTCAGGATATGGCGGCGCGCGACGGGCTGATACTTGCCGACGACACGCCCTGTCAGATCCACAACAACTGCTCGGGCAAACATAGCGGGTTTTTGACGGTAGCACAGCATATGGGTGCCGGGCCGGAATATCTTGAAATCGACCACCCGGTTCAACAGGCCTGTTTGTCCGCGCTGGAAGAAACCACCGGCGAAACCAGCCCCGGCTATGGCATCGATGGCTGTTCCGCCCCGAACTTTGCCACCTCGCTGGTGGGGATGGCACGGTCGATGGCGTGGTTTGCCTCGGCGGCGGACCGGTCGGACCGGGCCAGCGATGCAGCACAACACCTGACCGCGGCGATGATCAAACATCCCGAGCTGGTGGCCGGAGAGACGCGCGCCTGTACCGAGCTGATGCGCGCCATGAACGGGCGCGCCGCGATCAAGACCGGGGCCGAGGCCGTATTCATCGCCATCATCCCTGAAAAACGCATGGGCGTCGCGCTGAAGATCACCGATGGCGCCACCCGTGCCAGCGAATGCGCCATTGCAGCCATTCTGGTCAGCCTCGGCGTGCTGGAGGCCGATCACCCGGCCACCCGCACCTTTATGAACGCCACACAATACAGCCGTCGCGGGCTGGAATGTGGCGTGATCCGACCCGCACCGGGTTTCCCCGGCTAGGGCCGCTACATCTCAATCTCGTGAATCTCGGCCACCTCGACCGAGCCTGACCCGTTCACGACCATAGGGCATCCCTTGGCCATCTCGTTGGCGGCGTCGATGCTGTCGGCTTTGATCACCGTAAAGCCGGAGACCGGGTTTGCGCCGCCATTGTCGACCACACCGCCCGAGCTGACGGTATAGGACTGGCCCACCGGGTTGCCGGGTATTTCTAGTGACGGACCCAAATTCTGAAACCACGCGCCCCAGGCGGCCATGGTTGCTTCGACTTCGGCCGGGTCCGATGGCGTGGTCCCGCCGTGATAGACAAACAGAAACTGTGGCATCTCTTTCCTCCCAGATGAAAACTTATTGCACCAGACCGGCCAGCTTGTTCAGCGTCGAGGTCCAGCCTTTTTCGTGGTTTGCGGCGATCTCGTCATCGCCCAGGTCGCGGTGATCGACCACCAGCCGAGCGCCGCCGCCTGCGGCTTCGATCCGCAGCGTTACATGGCTTTCGGCCCCGCGCTGATCCTGATCGTCATGCCAGCCCCAGGTGAAGCCAACCGAATTGGGCGGATCGACATGGGTCACATGGCCCGAGACCTTGAACCGCTGGCCCTCGCCATTCTGCATGACCGAATACCACGGACCAACGCGCGAAAAATCGAGAGTATGTTCGGGCACATGCACCCCTTCGGGGCCCCACCATTGCAACAGCCGTTCTGCGACAGTGATCCACGCAAACAGATCCTCTGGCGGTATCGGGAACGTGCGCTCCAGCTTTAGATCGGCCATGAGGTATCCCTTTCAATAGCATCGCCCAGACGATCCAGACTGCTTTCCCAGAATTGTCGTTTCGAAATGGTCCATTCCGCGATTGCGCGCAGACCTTCGGGGCGGATCGAATACATCCGCTGGGTGCCCTGCACCCGTTGCCGAACCAGCCCGGCCTCACGCAAAACCTTCAGGTGACGCGAGACCGCAGCACCCGACATGCCGCGCCCTTCGATCAGGTCGCCCGCGGGCTGCTCTCCGTCCTGCATCAACTGTTCAACGATGGAAAACCGCGTGGCGTCGGACAAGGCGGAGAATGTGGTCAGAAGCGTACTCATGACCACTGTTTAACATTTCTGTTAAATAAAGGAAAGCCCCGGTTTTCAGGCTTGGGCAAATTCCTGCCGCGCATAGCCCTGCAGATACAAAAGCGCGGTCAAATCGCCATGGTTGACCCGCACTTCGCATTGTTCCGCGACCGAAGGCTTTGCATGCAGCGCAACCCCAGTTCCGGCCCGGCCCAACATACCCAGATCATTTGCCCCGTCACCCACAGCGATCACATCGTTTTCGGACAGGCCCAGACGCTTGGTAATCTGTTCCAGCGCGTCGACTTTGGCCTGTCGTCCCAAAATCGGTCGCTGCACATCGCCGGTCAGCTTGCCGTTTTCGGCCAGCAGAGTGTTGGCACGGTTTTCATCAAACCCCAATTCACTGCCCACCTTGGCAGTAAACGCCGTGAACCCGCCCGAGACCAGCGCCGCATAGCCGCCATTGGCGCGCATCGTCGCGACCAGCACCTTGCCGCCGGGCATCAGGGTGATGCGTTCGGCCAGAACCTTGCCGATCACAGCCTCATCCAACCCTTTCAGCAACCCGACCCGTTCGGTCAGCGCGCCTTCGAAATCCAATTCGCCATTCATTGCGCGGGCCGTAATGTCCTTGACGCGGTCGCCGACACCGGCCTCATCCGCCAATTCGTCGATGCATTCCTGCTGGATCATGGTGCTGTCCATATCCGCCAACAGCATCTTTTTGCGCCGCCCCTCGGCAGGCTGCACGATCAGGTCAACGCCAAGCTTCTGCAAATCACCCCAGACATCCCACTGGTTGCCCGGAAGGTCCTGCAGCGCGAACTCTGCCGCCTCATCCGGGCTGAGCCAGATGATCTCGGCCCCGCCCCAGGCATTCCGCAGCGACTCGACCAGCGCCAAATCCAGCGCGCGCGTTTCGGGATTGGTCAACAGGGTGGCAACATACATAGTCTATCTCCGGCGAATTCACCTGCGATTAACGCAGATAGCCCCCGATCGCCAGAAGACAGTTTGTCCGCAGCAACCTCTGGCACATCATGCGGACAGAACGGCGACCGATTGCGCCATTCAGGGCTTTACCAGCACGCCATTCCAAGACAGATTCGCCAGGACTGGACAGAAAGGAACTCGGTAAATGGGCAACCCGCTTTACGATCGCTTGTTTAGCATTCACGCGGGCAAAGAGACGCCTTTCCTGCATCTGCCCAACGGTCAGGTGCTGACCCATTCTGATTTCCTGGACATGGCATCTCGGTTGGCCAATACCCTAATCGGCTTTGAGCTCGAACCCGGACAACGCGTTGCGGTTCAGGTGGAAAAGTCGCCCGAAGCGCTTGCGCTGTTTGCTGCTTGTGTGCAGACCGGTCTGGTTTTTCTGCCACTCAACACTGCCTATACGGTCAGCGAACTGAGCTATTTCATCGAAAACAGCGGCGCTGCGCTGGTGGTCTGCGATGATGTAAATAAGGCTGGTCTGGCACCCGTCGCCGCCGCCCAGAAGGCACGGCTTGAAACGCTAAACGCTGATGGATCCGGCAGCCTGATGCGGCGTGCTCTGGGTATGCTGCCTGCTTTCGAGCCGGTCAACCGCACCGAGGATGATCTGGCCGCCTTCCTGTACACGTCCGGCACGACCGGCCGATCCAAGGGCGCGATGTTGTCACAGGCCAATCTGCTGTCGAATGCCGAAACATTGGTACGGGAATGGCGGTTTACCGACGATGACGTGTTGCTGCATGCTCTGCCAATCTTTCACACTCATGGGCTGTTCGTGGCAACCAACGTGGTACTGGCTTCGGGCGGGTCGATGATCTTTCTGCCGAAATTCGATCTGGATGAGGTACTGCGGCATTTGCCTGATGCAACCGCGATGATGGGGGTTCCGACCTTCTACACCCGTCTGTTGGATGACGACCGGTTCACCGGCGATCTGGCACGTCATATGCGGCTGTTCATCTCGGGCTCGGCCCCAATGCTGGCCGAAACGCATCAGCAGTTTGAGGCCCGCACCGGGCACCGCATTCTTGAACGCTACGGTATGACCGAGACCAACATGAACACCTCGAACCCCTATGACGGTGAACGCCGCGCCGGATCCGTGGGGTTCCCCTTGCCGGGCGTTGAGCTCAAAGTGACCGACTCTGAGACGGGTGAAACCTTGCCACAGGGCGAAATCGGCATGATCGAGGTGCGTGGCCCCAACGTCTTTCAGGGCTATTGGGAAATGCCCGAGAAGACCGCAGCAGAGTTGCGCGAGGACGGGTTCTTTATCACCGGCGACCTTGGACGTGTGGACGCGGACGGCTATGTCCATATCGTCGGACGCGGCAAGGACCTGATCATCTCGGGCGGGTACAACATCTATCCCAAAGAGGTCGAATTTGTGCTGGACGACCAGCTCGGTGTTCTGGAAAGCGCAGTTATCGGCGTGCCCCATCCGGATTTCGGCGAAACCGTGTTAGGCCTGTTGGTAGCCGAACCAAACAAGTCGCCCGACCTCGAGGCCATCATGGCAAGCGCACAAACCCAACTGGCGAGATTCAAACATCCCCGCAAGCTGATAGTGCTGAACGAATTGCCGCGCAATACGATGGGCAAAGTGCAAAAAAACGCGCTACGCGAAGCTTACAAAGACCTGTTTACCGAAGACTAGGTCTCAGCGGCGCGCGCCCCTGTGCGGTCAGCAACCAGCAATCACGGCCATCGAACACGGCAGTGGCCAACGGATGACCATAGCCCGCGCCCGCATCCAAATTGATCCGATTGCCGCAATGTTCCGCCGCATCCACAGGGGTGTGACCATGCACGATCAGCCAGGGGTGCGGGCCAGATTCAACCAAAAATTCCTGCCGTATCCAAACCAGGTCATCTTCGGATTGCTGCGACAGTGGAAGACCGGGCCTGATGCCAGCGTGGACGAACAGCAGCTCATCCTCTTGATGGTAAACTGGCAAAGCGTTGATGAAATCCAGATGTGCTGGCGGTACGGCGGCACAGGCCCGTTCATGGACCTGATAGATGCGGTCATTGTCCGTGACTTCCACCCCGTAGGAGGCCAGCGTTTCCCGACCACCCAGCCGTGGGTTCAGCCAGCTCAGCGTGACGGGTAGTTGCTTATCTGCAATTTCGCGCTCTTGCACGAAGCGAGCCATCATACGGTCGTGGTTGCCCTTGACCATGACCCAGTTGCGCCCCGCCTTTTGGCCTTCGATCAGCAGGTCCAGCACGGCGCGGCTGTTCGGGCCTCGGTCGACATAGTCACCCAGAAACACAATCTTTGCATCTGGCCCGCCATCGGCCTCGATCCGCGACAGCGCAACCTGCAGCATGCCGAGCTGGCCGTGGATGTCACCGATTGCATAAATTGGCGAGGACATGGAAAACCCTAAATCAACAGGAACACCCTGCTTGTGACGCGTCTTGGCGGCCGGGAAAAGAAAATACCCACGCCTTGGAAGACGCGGGTATGAAGTGTCTCAGATATTCAACACCGCCTCAGGCAACGTCGAACTCCAGCGGTTTGATTTGCGTGAACAGGCCGGTTTCGGCCAGCTTTGCCCGCGCCTCGGCTGGTACGGGTTCATCAACATACAGCAGCGCAATCGCTTCGCCGCCCGCTTCGGACCGGCCAAGGGTAAAGTTGGCGATGTTCACATCGCTTTCACCCATGGTCTGGCCCAACGCACCGATGATACCCGGGACATCCTCGTTGGTGGTGTAGAGCATATGCGCGCCGACCTCGGCGTCGATATTGATACCTTTGATCTGGATGAAGCGCGGCTTGCCGTCGCTGAACACCGTGCCACCGATCGAACGCTCGCGCTTTTCGGTCACGACAGTGACCTTGATGTACCCCTCGAAGGCACCCGATTTGTCCTGATTGGTGGTCGAGATTTTGATCCCGCGTTCCTTGGCCACAACCGGGGCTGAAACCATATTCACCTCGGGGTTGAACTTTTTCATGATCCCGGCCACGGCCGAACAGTTCAACGCAGCAAGGTTCATCTCAGCCGCGACACCGTCATAGAGAATGTTGATCGCCTTGATCGGCTCATCCGTCATTTGACCGATGAAGCTGCCCAGATGCCCGGCCAGTTTGATCCACGGCCCCATGACCTTGGCTTCTTCGGCGGTGACGGACGGCATGTTCAGCGCGTTCTCAACCGCCCCGGTCAAAAGGTAGTTCGAGATCTGCTCGGCCACCTGCAGCGCCACGTTTTCCTGCGCTTCGGTCGTGGCCGCACCCAAGTGAGGCGTGCAGACCACGTTGGGCAAATTGAACAGCGCGTTTTCCTTGGCGGGTTCCTCGCTGAACACGTCAAAGGCGGCCCCGGCGACATGGCCGGATTGCAACATCTCGGCCAGCGCCTCTTCGTCGACCAGGCCACCACGGGCACAGTTGACGATACGCACGCCGGGTTTGGTCTTGGCCAGGTTTTCGCGGCTCAGAACATTGCGGGTCTGATCGGTCAGCGGCACATGCAGGGTGATGAAATCGGCGCGCGACAGCAACTCGTCCAGTTCAACCTTTTCCACGCCCATCTTGGCGGCTTTCTCTTCGCCCAAATAGGGATCATAGGCGACGACTTTCATCTTCAGGCCCAAGGCGCGTTCGCAGACGATACCGCCAATGTTGCCCGCGCCGATCACGCCAAGGGTCTTGTTGGTCAGCTCAATCCCCATGAACTTGGACTTTTCCCATTTACCCGCATGGGTCGAGGTGCTGGCCTCGGGGATTTGCCGCGCCACAGCGAACATCATCGCAATCGCATGCTCGGCCGTGGTGATCATATTGCCAAACGGCGTGTTCATCACGATGACGCCCTTCTTGCTGGCGGCATCCTTGTCGACATTGTCGGTGCCGATGCCGGCGCGACCTATGACTTTCAGCTTGTCCGCATGTTCCAGCAAGGTCGGCGTGACCTTGGTGGCCGAGCGGATGGCAAGACCGTCATACTGGCCAATCACTTCGGCCAGTTTATCTTTGTCCTTGCCCAGATCGGGCATGAAATCCACGTCGATGCCGCGGTCGCGGAAAATCTGAACAGCGGTTTCACTGAGTTTGTCAGAAACAAGTACTTTGGGAGCCATGTCTGTGGTCCTTGAATGTAATGAGATGTCCGGGCCTGAGGCGGCCCGGTGAAGATTGGGAAAGATCAGGCGGCTTCAGTTTGTGCTGCGAGCTCAGCCTCGAAGGCCCAGGCTAGCCAAGGCAACATCGCTTCGATATCCGAAGTTTCGACTGTGCCGCCGCACCAGATACGCAGACCCGCAGGTGCGTCGCGATAAGCCCCGATATCCAACGCGATATTCTCGGCCTCCAACCGCTTTGCAACGGCCTTGGCAAAGGCTGCGCCGTCCCGGATGCGCGCATCGGTGAATTTCAGACAGACAGACGTATTCGACTGCGTCGCCGGGTCGTCAGCCAGGTTAGCGATCCAGTCATTCTGCTCGCAGAACGCATGCACCGCACCGGCATTCGCATCGGCCCGGCCAATCAATCCCTGCAGACCACCAACCGAGCGCGCCCAGTCCAATGCCAACAGATAGTCCTCAACCGCCAGCATCGACGGGGTGTTGATCGTGGCGCCAGTAAAGATACCATCGATCAGCTTACCGCCCTTGGTCAGGCGGAAAATCTTGGGCAATGGCCATGCGGGGGTATAGCTTTCAAGCCGCTCCACAGCGCGTGGGGAAAGGATCAGCATCCCATGCGCCGCCTCTCCGCCCAGAACTTTCTGCCAGCTAAACGTGGTCACATCCAACTTGTCCCACGGCAGGTCCATCGCGAAGGCCGCCGAAGTCGCATCGCAGATCGTCAAACCCTGACGGTCACCCGCAATCCAGTCACCGTTTGGCACCCGCACGCCCGAAGTCGTGCCGTTCCATGTAAAGACCACGTCATGGAAGAAGTCGACCGAGGCCAGATCGATGATCTGCCCATAATCGGCTGTTTTCACTTCGGCGTCGATTTTTAGCTGCTTGACCACATCCGTGATCCATCCCGCGCCAAAGCTTTCCCAGGCCAGCATCTCGACCTTGCGTTCACCCAACAGCGACCACAGCGCCATCTCAACCGCGCCGGTGTCAGACGCGGGAACGATGCCGATCTTGTAATCTGCTGGAATGCCCAGCACTTCACGCGTACCTTCGATGGCCGCTTTCAGCTTGTCCTTGCCAACAGCAGCGCGATGCGAACGGCCAAGCGCTGCGTCAGCCAGTTTGGTCAGGTCAAATGTGGGGGGTTTGGCGCAGGGCCCCGAGGAAAAGCGCGGATTTGCCGGCCGCGTTTCAGGTTTGCGCACGGCGTCATTCGATGCCGGTTGTTCGATAGTCATGTGTATTACCCTTCCAGATACACGCCCCTCGTTGGGGAGGGGTGTCCCACGGACAGAGCTAGGGTGCAGACGCAGCATCAACAAGCGAAAAAGACTCATTAGAAATCAAAAACGACAGGTTTTTATGCGCAAGTTGGGGGAGCGCGTTTCCGATAGGCGCAATTTCGTCACCGGCTCAGCGCATCGTCCTTGTTGCCTATCAGGTCAACCGAACGGCTTCACCCGTTGCCAGCGCCTGTTGTGCCGCCAACCCCATACGAACGGCCCACAGACCATCCTGCAGCGTCACATCCGGCGCGGCGCGCTCGCCTCGAACAAGCGCAAGGAACCCCTGATGCTGGTAATAGGTCGAGCCATTGTGATCCCCGGCGGCCAGCAAGCGCGGGTCAACGGGGATGTCTTGTGACACCGGCCCTTTTGGATTACGCGGGCTGACAATGACCTGCGGCACCGGCGGGTCACCCAGATGATCGGGCCAAAAGCGCCCCGGCCCCGGCACCAGCGCCTCGATCTTGGCCTGCGGTCCTGTGGCCGAGATTTCCTCTTGGTACCGCGATCCTTCGGCGAACATGCACAGTTCCAGCATCGCCCGCGTGCCGTTGGCGAAATCAACCAGAACATAACCGTGATCCAGAATATCTGGCATTTCCCCATCATAGCTTTCGTCCAGATGGTTTACCGCCTGCCCACCGCTGGCGGTGATCCGCACCGGATCGGACCCAAGGATCAGCCGCATCAGGTCGAAGAAATGGCAGCATTTCTCGACAAATGTGCCGCCGGTATTGCGGTTGAACCGGTTCCAGTTGCCGACCTTTTCCAGAAAGGGAAATCGATGTTCCCGGATCGTCAGCATCTGCACCCCGCCGGTGGATTGGAGCCCTTTGATCAAAGCGGCAATCGGAGGCATATAGCGATATTCCATCGCCACCCAGATTGGATGGGGATAGTCACGCTGCACCGTTTCCAGCCGCGCCGCATCCTGCGGATCGGTAAAAAGCGGCTTTTCCACCAACAGGGGCAGTGGGCGCATCGCCGCGATGTCGCAGATTTGATCTACATGCAGGTGGTTCGGGCTGGCGATAACCAGGCAATCCAGATCCTCGATCGCCAGAAGGTCAGCCACTGATCCCACCATCACAGCCTCGGGCGCGATCTCTTGCGCGGCGCGGGCCATCTGCGGGTCGGGCTCATAGATCGCCGCCACCCGCGTGCCATCCAGCAGAGCGATATTGTGCAGGTGCTCCTGCCCCATCATGCCGCATCCGATCAGCCCGTAATTGATGGTCCGGGTCATGCGCGTTTCCTTTTACTTCAAGCGTTGAACATAGGTGGCCCGATCCGGATCGAACCAAGTTTTAGAGAATTCGACGGGTTCGGCCTGTTCTGACCAGCTGAACCGCTCGATATACCCGACCGTCTGCCCAACGGGCTTGGTGAAGCCCGTCGGTGTCCAATCGGGCAGCACCGCGATTGAAACCCTGTCTTCGGCCCGCGTGATCCAGAACCCCAACTGCTGCTGATAATAGCGATACAACGAGTCCGACAGCAGGTCGCCGTCGATCAAACCCACTGATTCGTCGAGCCATATCTCTTCGACCGCGATGATTGTGTCATTCAAATAGCGCATCCGGCGCACGCGCGACCCCATGGCCGCGGCTCCGAATCCGGGCAGATTGGCAGGCTTTTCCAGATGATCGACCGACAGGATATCCGCGCTTGGCAAACCGCCCCCTTCGGGCAGCTCAAGCCGAAACATCGCATAGACGCTGTTTTGCGTTCCGGTCTCACGGATGTAATTGCCCGAGCCCTGAATGCGTTCCAACATCCCTTTTTTCTCAAGCTCGGACAGCGATTTTCGCAAGGTCCCGACCGAGACATTCAGGTCCGCCGCCATGTCCCGTTCCGGCGGTAGACGCTCACCGTCAATCAGACGGCCGGCCGCAATATCGCGGATCAGCAGTTCTGCAATCTGAACATATATCGGCAGGGCATTGGGGTTTCGGCTTGTGGAGGGCACGTCGGGGCGCTTCGATTGGTCACAGGAAAAATTGATATACTATTGATCTACATCAATGTGATTGCTACGCAAGAGAAAAAGCAAATCCATTGCGGAGACCGACTCAGATGACGATCGTCCCAATCACCTCCCCCGATCTGAACGCGGCCGAGGTCTCGTGGTTTTCGGCTCTGTGTTCGGATGACTATCAGTTTCTGGGGATGCCCGATGGCGATCTGCGGTCCAGCTGGGACCACTGTTCCGCCATCGTGAAAGAGGCCGAGGCACAGGGGTTTCGCAACATCCTGTGCCCGTCATCCTATCAGGTCGGTCAGGACACGCTCAGCTTTGTTGCTGGATGCGCACCGATCACCGACAAGATCAACCTGCTGGCCGCGGTGCGTTGCGGTGAAATGCAGCCCATCATGCTGGCCCGCACCATCGCGACGCTGGATCACATGTTGCAGGGGCGCTTGACGGTCAACATCATCTCGTCCGATTTCCCTGGTGAAAAGGCAGACAGCGCGTTCCGTTATCAACGCTCGCGCGAAGTCGTCGAAATCCTGAAACAGGCTTGGACGCGGGATGAGATCAACCATGCGGGCGAGGTCTATAATTTCTCGGGCCTGACCACCGATCCAGCCAAACCCTATCAGACCGGCGGACCACTGTTGTATTTCGGCGGCTATTCCCCATCTGCGCTCGAACTGTGCGGAGAGCATTGCGATGTCTATCTGATGTGGCCAGAAACCAAGAATCAACTGGCCGGGCGGATGCAGGCGGTTCATGCGGTAGCCGAGAATTACAACCGGACACTGGATTACGGCTTGCGCGTTCACATGATCGTTCGCGATACCGAGGCCGAAGCGCAGGAATACGCGAATTACATCGTGTCCAAGCTGGACGACGAGTATGGTCGCGCCATCCGCGAACGGGCGTTGGATTCCACCTCGCTGGGTGTGGCGCATCAGGCCAAAAACCGCGATCTGGCGGATGAATACGGCTATGTCGAGCCAGGTCTTTGGACCGGCGTTGGCCGGGCGCGGTCTGGCTGCGGCGCAGCGCTTGTGGGCTCCACTGATCAGGTCATGTCCAAGATTGAAGACTATCAAAAGATGGGCATCCGCGCCTTCATCTTCTCGGGCTATCCACATCTGGACGAGGCCCGCCATTTCGGTGCCCGCGTGATGCCCAACCTGAAAACCTGCTCGCTTCCCGAGGAATACGGACGCGTGCCCAAAACCATCCCAGCCACCCCGCTGGGCAACGGAGTTCGCCGCTAATGCAACGTGTAAAGCTTTCAGACACGCTGGAAATGAGCCGCCTGGTATACGGCATGTGGCGCTTGGGTGATGACAGTGACACCTCGGCGGATCATGTCGAAGCCAAGATACAAGCCTGCCTGGATCAGGGCATCACCACATTCGATCAGGCCGACATCTATGGCGGTTACGCGGCCGAGGCGGTTTTGGGCAACGCCTTGCGCGCCAACCCGGCGCTGCGCGCGCGGATGGAGATCGTCACCAAATGCGACATCGTTGCGCCGATGGGCCGATACGCGGATGCGAAGGTAAAATATTATGACACATCGCGCGCGCATATCCTGAAATCGGTTGAAACCTCTCTGACCGAGATGGCAATCGACCATGTCGACCTGCTACTGATCCACCGCCCTGATCCCTTCATGGACCACTATGAGACCGGCGCAGCGCTGGACGAGGTCGTGGCCAGCGGCAAGGTGGGCGCGGTTGGCGTATCGAATTTCCGCCCGTGGGACTGGACCCTGCTGCAATCAGCTATGAAGACCCAACTGGTCACCAACCAGATCGAGATCTCGCTGGGCGAAATCCGCCCCTTCACCAATGGCGATCTGGCGTTTCATCAACAGCATGGGCAGCCGGTGATGGCGTGGTCGCCGCTGGGCGGTGGACTGCTGATGGCCGGGAACCCTCCGGTCGGCGTGGTCGCGGATGAGATCGCGGCGGAATTCGGAGTGGACCGGGCGGCAGTGGCCGTGGCCTTCCTTCTGGCACATCCTGCAGGCATCCTGCCGGTGCTGGGCACCAATAATCTGGGCCGGATCAAACAGATTTCGGACGCCTTGAAAGTCAATCTGGATCGCGAGAGCTGGTACCGCCTCTATGAGGCGGCGCTGGGCCATGAGGTACCATGATGAATGCAATGTCACAGGACATGAACCATACTTTCATCCCACACAAGGATGACACCCGCACCCTGCGCGATGCGTTTGGCCGCTTTGCCACCGGAGTTACCATCGTCACCTGCAACAGCACGGACGGTCCGGTCTGCATCACCGCCAACAGTTTTTCGTCCCTGTCGCTGGACCCGCCCCTGATCATGTGGGCTGGCGACCGCAACTCGCGCCGCTTCCCCTATTTCCACAAGGCGCGCCATTTCAGCGTTCATGTATTGTCCTCTGAACAGGCCGAGCTGTGTTTCGGCTGCTCGAAAAACGCCTTTGCGTTGCGGGACATCGCCCATGGGCATTGCTCGAATGGCACCCCTCTGCTGCCGGATTGTCTGGCACGGTTTGAATGTGAACAACACGCTTATCACGACGCAGGCGATCATGTGATCGTGGTGGGCAAAGTCCTGAAGGCCAGCATAAGCGATGGAGACGCGCTGACCTTCTATGCCGGAAAACTCGGCCAATTCGCGCAGTCCTAAGCGCGCTCTGACGACTGCGGGACAAACCCGCGGCTGACATAGGGAGGAAACGCATGGGCGGACTGGCAACGATGCTGGCGCCGATTGCATTCGTGAACGAAACCGTGCTGCGATTGGGCCGCGCGGTTGGCGTCGTTGCGATTGCATTCATGGTGACCGCAATCCTGATTCAGGTATTCTTCCGATATGTGCTAGGCAACGCACTGCCCTGGCCGGATGAGGCCGCCCGGTTCTGCATGCTCTGGATGACGGGTCTGATGGCCCCGACCGCATTTCGCCGCGGCGGGTTCGTGGCCATCGACATGGTGCCCCTGATGCTTCCGCGCGTATTGGGACAGATGCTGATGCTCGCGCTGCTGTTCGTGTCACTGGCGGTGCTGCTGGTGGCGGTTAAGATCGGCTGGTCCGAAGTGACCGGGTTCGGGGGCAAATTCGCAACCGCCGCATTGTATATTCCCACCTCATTTGGCTTTGACGAATGGTACCGCGTCCCGCGCAGCTGGATGATGGCCTCGCTGCTGGTGGGGGTGGCCCTTCTGATCGTAGTAAATGTTGAGCTGATCCTGCGCGCGATTGTCTCGCTATTGGGGGGCGCAGACCTGCTGCCTGAAATTGCCGACGCACCGGTGGGGGCTGAATAGATGTTGATTTGGTTCCTGCCCACCTTCCTTGTCTTTCTGATGATCGGCCTGCCGGTCTTTTTCGCCCTTTTGGCCGCCCCGGGTATCCTGCTGTGGCTGAATGGCCAATCCAATGACATCACCCTGCTGTACCGCAATGTCTATAACGGCATGGACAGCTTTCCCCTGATGGCAATCCCTTTCTTCATGCTGGCCGGAGAGCTAATGAACCGCGGCGGGATAACCATCCGTCTGGTGGAATTCAGCCAAGCCTTGATGGGCCATTTTCGCGGCGGGTTGGCGCATGTGAACGTGCTCAGCTCGATCCTGTTTGCGGGACTTTCAGGCTCTGCCGTGGCGGATACATCAGCGCTGGGTTCAATGCTGATCCCGGCGATGGAGAAGCAGGGCTATACCCGCAAATTTGCCGCGGCAATCACGGCGGCCAGTTCCGTCATAGGCCCGATCATCCCGCCTTCTGGCATCATGATCATCTATGCCTATGTCATGGGCGAAAGCGTTGCGGCGCTGTTTCTGGCCGGGATCGTGCCGGGCGTAATGGTTGGCGTTGGCCTGATGCTGATGATCAAATTCATGGCCGACAAGTATGATTTTCCCGTTGCCAGCCGCAAATACACATGGGGTGAACGGGGTCAGGCCAGCCTCAAGGCGTTCTTTCCACTGCTGACTCCGGTGATCATTCTGGGTGGTATTCTGGGCGGTATCTTTACACCGACCGAAGCCGCAGCGGTGGCCGTCGGCTATGCCTTTCTGATCGGCTTTTTCATCCTGCGCACCCTGACGCTCAAAGAAGTGCCCGAGATCCTCAGCAATGCCGGCCTGACCTCTGCCGTCGTTCTGCTGCTGGTGGGGGCGGCGATGGCGTTCAAAACCGTGGTCAGCCTCAGCCATGCGCCAGAACAGCTGGCCTCGCTGATCCTCAGCCTGTCGGAAAACCCGCTGATCCTGCTGTTTCTGATCAACCTGCTCTTGTTCGTTGTCGGCATGTTTCTGGATGCCGGGCCTGCGATCATCATTCTTGGGCCGATCCTGGGACCGATCTTTACCAGCCTCGGCGTCGACCCGATCCACTTTGCCATCATCATGAGCGTCAACCTGACCGTTGGTCTGGCCACACCGCCCATGGGGCTGGTGCTGTTCGTGGCCGCCGCCGTGTCGCGCGAAAAGGTTGAAACCATTGCCAAGGCGATCCTGCCGTTTCTGGCCGTCGAAATCATCGTGATCTTTCTGATCACCTACATCCCCGCATTATCCATGACGATCCCGAGGATAACGGGATTTGCCAACTAACTGAGTTCCACAGGGAGGAAACGCATGCTCAGAACCTTTATCAAAACCGCAGCGGTGGCCACGTCGCTGGTCGCCGCATCAGCCATCGCGGCCACGGCAGCGGATTATACGCTGCGCGCCACGGCCAACTCGAACGAAAATGACGAGGATTATGACGGTCTGATCGTTTTCAAGAACTATGTCGAAGCCGCTTCGAACGGCGCGATCGAGGTCGAGCTGTTCATCGGTACGCAGCTGTGTTCGAACGGCGCGGAATGCCTGCAGGGTGTGGCCGATGGAACCATCGACATCTATATCTCGACCTCGGGCGGGGCGTCAGGCATCTTTCCCTATGTCCAGGTCCTCGACCTACCCTACCTGATGGCGGATGACCGGATTGCCGAGCACGTTCTATCCGGCGATTTCACCCGCACCATGCGCGACATGGCGCTTGAGGATTCCGGTGGCGCGATCCGTCTGATGACCATCGGCAATACCGGCGGCTGGCGCAACTTTGCCAACACCCAACGTCGCGTGGCCGAGCCTGCCGATATGGAAGGGTTGAAAATCCGCACCGTGGTTGCCGACCTGCCGCAAGAACTGGTCAAAGCCCTGGGTGCATCGCCCACCCCGATCCCGTGGCCGGAACTGTTCACCAGCTTTCAAACCGGTGTGGTTGAGGGCTCCAAGAACGGCATCACCGACATCATGGGCATGAAATTCCCCGATGCAGGCCTGCAATATGTCACGCTGGACGGTCACGCCTATATGGGCGCGCTGTGGTGGATGAATAACGCCAAGTTCCAGGAGATGCCCGAGGACATGCGCCGCGTCGTGGTCGATGGGTTCTATGCGCTGCAGCAGGCGACCTTTGCCTCACCCAAGCGCAAGTCGATCCAGGCCTATGAAGATTTCGTCGCCGGTGGTGGTGATCTCTATGTCCCGACCCCAGAACAGAAAGCCGCGTTCAAAGAGGCCGCAACCCCCGTCTACGAGTGGTTCCAGACCAATGTCGGTCGCGGGGATGAGGTGTTCACCGCCCTCACCGAAGCCGTTGCCGCGGCCGAGGCAGACGTCAACGCATCGCGTGATGCGGACCTGAACTAAGCTATGGTGCCGGGCTTTCGGGCCCGGCCCTTACCGAAACGGGTACATCCACCCTTTGTAGTCGTTGACCAGAACATGCGCTTTTTCGATCTGCTCCGGCGACATCTTCTTGACCACTTCCTCAAGGCTGATCGCCGCATCGGGATCGCCGCCAATAGCGCTGAGCGTGTACCACAAGTAGGCCCGCACCAGATCGGGCGCGGGCATGCCCAGACCCAGCTCATAATACCAGCCGATCCCCGATTGTGCGCCCGGATGCCCCTTCATCGATGCGCGCAGATACCATTCAAAGGCCCGTTCATAATCCTGCTCGACCCCAAGACCCAACCCGTACATCACGCCGATCAATTCCTCGGCCTCGGCATTGCCGGATCGGGCGGCGGGCAGCAGTTCCTCGCGCGCGGCCTCGAACGCGCCGGCCTCCATCATGTCACGCGCCTGTTCCAGCTCGGCCAGCGCAGGGGTCGCAAGCATACACAGGGCAAATATAATCTGGCGCATGGGATTGCTTTCCTTTTCGCCGGCGCAGCCGCAGCGCAAGAGCTGCCACGCCCGCTGACCGATGATGATTTCCTGTCCTTTGATATGGAACAGGCCGCCATCGGTCATCAACTGTTTTACGATCCAATCCTGTCGGGCAATCAAAACATCGCCTGCGCCCATTGCCACCATCCCGATTTCGGAACATCCGACGGCCTGTCGCTGGGTATTGGCGAAGGCGGTCAGGGGTTAGGCCCCGATCGCACGCCGGGCACTGGGTCCGACAAAATCCGCAAGCGTATTCCCCGAAATTCGCCCGGCCTTTGGAACCTCGGGGCGAAGGATATCCATACTGTTTTCCATGACGGACGACTGAGTATCTCGGATGTCTATGGCAACGGCTTCAACTCTCCGGCGCAGGAATGGTTGCCCGCGGGATTGAATTCTCTGCTGGCCGCGCAGGCCCTGTTCCCGCTGACCTCGCAGTTTGAGATGGCCGGGAATGTTGCCGAAAACCAGGTGACTGGCGCTGTGCATGACCGGATCGACAAGGGCTGGCCGATTCTGGCGAAACGCGTCCGTACCGACCCGCGATACGGCCCCGCCATGACCCGCGCTTTTGATGAGATCGAAACGCCTGAAGACATCACCATCACCCAGATCGCCAATGCTCTGGCCGCTTTCATGGCCATCGAATGGCGCAGCACCGACAGCCCGTTTGATCAATATCTGGCTGGGAACACCGATGCTCTGACACCAACCCAAAAGTCCGGGATGGCCCTGTTCTACGGCAAGGCGCGCTGTGCCACCTGTCACTCTGGCCCGCTATTGTCGGATCAGAAGTTCCACGCGCTGGCCCTTCCGCCCTTTGGCCCCGGTCGCACCCGGCAATGGGACCCCAATGTGCGGGACGTAGGGCGCATGGGCGAAAGCGACCAGCTAGAGGATGCGTATCGCTTTCGCACCCCCATGCTGCGCAATGTCGCCCTGACCGCGCCTTATGGCCATAACGGAGCCTTTCCTGACCTCGACAGCATCATTCGCCATCATCTGAACCCGCAGGAGAGCCTTGCGCATTGGACTCCCGAGATGGCCGCCTTGCCCAAAGTCCCGTGGCTGCAACAGGTTGATTTTGCGGTGTGGAACGACCGGTTCGAACTGGCGCGACAGCGTCGTCAGGTCGACATCATCCCGATGGAGCTATCAGACGTCGAGATCAGCGAGTTAGTGGCCTTCCTGAACGCCCTGACGGGCACAAGCGTGGACACGCCGCCATTTGGCGTGCCCAAGGGGTTCGAACCCTGATATCAGCCTCTTACTCTGCGGCTTCTTCGTAAGCGTCCATTGGTGGGCATGTGCAGATGAGGTTTCGGTCTCCGTATGCGTTGTCGA
>NZ_JBXWPN010000008.1:0-188434 GCF_059611885.1 Ruegeria sp. CDSA193
ACAATCGCATGCCTGCTGGCCAACACCCTGACCGCCGCATGCCGCGCAAACAAACTCCCAGAACCAGAAGGCCTGACGGCTTAAAACGAGGCCGCCGCTGTTCAAACTGCGGCTGTTCTTTTTTCCGTTCTGATTTTGGTAGGTATTGGCGACCTTGTAGATCGCGACTTGTGCATGGTGATCGTATCCATTGGCGTGTCGCCTCCCAATTCCCTCCGATCCCCCCTACTACGAGCGTGGTGTAAATCCGGACCGCCACGCTCAGGCGAGATTGAGTGCCTGCGAAACAGCCCGGCTGCAGCCCATCAGGCACGTCAATTCGCAAGGCCGTTCTCAGAGCGCGAGATAGCCGATTCCGGCAAACGCGACGACACAACCAAGCCACTGGCTTGGTGACATACGCTCTTTCAAGATTGCCCAGGCAAGGACAACGGTCAGTAATCCAAAAACCGAAGCCGCGACGGATGCATATTGGGCATTGGGCAACCTACCAGCCGCGACCACACTGAGAATTGCGACGGCATCCAGTAAACCCATTAAGCACAAAAGGGGCAGTGCTTTTGTGCCGGGCCAAATCGACTTGCGAGACGCAAAAGCTATCGCTGCCAGAACCAGAATTGCCGTGAGTCGACCGATTAGAGACACGGTGTATTCGTTGCTGATCTCTGCCGCGTATTGCCCCAGGGCAAATGCTGCGGCGAACCCGGTTGCGGCGAGCAAAGACAAGACAATGGTTGGGCCACGGGCAGGGTAGGTTGTCTCGGTTTTGTCTGAGCGGGCTGCGACGATGGATACTCCGAGGCCGATTGCAATTACGGCCAACCAGTGCCACGCACTGACCATCGAGCCGCGCCAAATTGCGACGGTGACGGACAAGACCGGATAGCTGGCAACTAGCGGCGCAACCAATCGCACGGGCCCTCGATGAAAAGCCTCGTACATGCTGAGCCCGGCCAAGAGGTAAAAAAAACCTGCTGCAATCGCATAAGCCATCGCGTTGCCCGATATGGAGTTGATGTCGCCCCAGGCTGCAACCATCCCGATCTGCAGGATGGCACCAAAGAGCAAAACAAACATAAGCGAGGCGACCACGCTGACGGACTGGCTGATATAGCGGACCGAGAGATCATGAATGCCCCAGCACAACGCAGCTAGCAACCCGAGTGCAAGGGCGCTCATGTAAGGGAAGATTGTTGTAGTGTCGACCATATTGGCATGTGTTCGGTCCCAGATATCAACAGCGCCAAGATGTCACTGTTGATAAACTAATATTCCTGTTATGCAATAATTTAGGCAATGGAGACCCGGAGGATCCACTATGTCCTCGGCTTTGGATCAACTTGGAGGCGAAGAGAGCCTGCGCGCGCTTGTCGAACAATTTTATGATCGAATGGAGGCCGATCCGGCTGTGTATTCCTTGCACCGGCTGCATTTTCGTGGTCACGGATTGAACCATACAAGGCAAGCGCAGTTCGAGTTCCTCAGCGGTTTTTTGGGCGGGAGAGCATATTACCGGGAACGATTTGGCCACATGGATTTACGGGAAATACATGCCCATGTGCCTATTCGCGAGGCCGATGCAGAGCTTTGGCTGGAAACCTTTGACGCCGCTTTGGAAGATTGTGAACTGCGCGGCCCGACGGTGGATAAAATGCGAACCTCCCTGCGACGTGCGGCATTGATGCTTGTTAACGACGTTCCCGACTGGCGCATCGAGGTGGATAGGGAAAAAGAACAAGAAGTCCCAGAATAGGCTATTTGCAGGGTCTCGAAATCAGTCGTCAAACAACCGACCGTTCAGATTAGATGAAGCTGGTCTAAAGTGTTGAACGTCATAAAGATTTGCTCGATCGCGATATCGTCGATTAGGTGTCATCTCTTGCACAGCACCCTTAGCCCATGCCCTGATTGACTGCTTTTCGGCCGCAAGCCAGGGATGATTCCGATTTCCCAGACAACCAAGGGGCCGCACAAAGCAGCTGTGCAATGCGGGGATTGGGTTCCCGTCTTAAAGCGCACAATTTCAACGGAATCCCCGTTTGACGATATGTGTGCAAAAGACGCGCCTCGATCTTCGCCCGGCGCGTGTTGACTGAAAAAACATCCCGGCGTGATCGTTGTTGGTGAATGAACAACAAGGCCGCGGCACAGGCCGCAACCTCGATGTCTTCCAGTTTTACCAGATCAGATATCCAGCGTGTTTTCCTTTTCCCAGCGCGAGAAATGCGACACGAAGGAATTCCACTCCTGATGCTTCATCTTCAGGAAAGCAGACGAGAATTCGGCGCCCATCATGCCCTTCAGGTCTTTGTCTTTGTCGTATTCGCGCAGTGCATCAAGCATGTTCAACGGCAGCTTTGGTGCTCCGCGCACTTTATGGCCTTCGGCATACATATCGATATCCCAGCGCTTGCCAGGGTCTGCTTTGGATCGGATACCTGACAGTCCAGCCGCAATGATCACGGCCTGAAGCAGGTATGGGTTGGTTGCTCCGTCCGGCAGACGCAATTCAAACCGTCCGGGGCCGGGCACACGCACCATGTGAGTCCGGTTGTTGCCCGTCCATGTCACGGTGTTGGGCGCCCATGTTGCACCCGACATCGTCCGCGGCGCGTTGATGCGTTTGTAGCTGTTCACCGTGGGGTTAGTAATCGCGGCCAGTGCTGAAGCGTGCTTCATGATGCCACCGAGGAAGTGCTTGCCACGCTCTCCCAGACCAACCTCACCGGTCGGGCCGTCGCCCTCGCCTGCAAACACGTTGGTCTTGGCCGCATCGCCTGGCGCATCCCAGACCGAGATATGCGCATGACAGCCATTACCGGTCAGGCCTTCCACCGGTTTCGGCATGAATGTCGCACGCAGCCCATGTTTTTCAGCAACCGATTTGGTCATGAACTTGAAGAAAGAGTGTTTGTCAGCAGTGCGCAGAACGTCGTCAAATTCCCAATTCATCTCGAACTGGCCGTTGGCGTCCTCGTGGTCGTTCTGATAAGGTCCCCAGCCCAGTTCCAGCATGTAGTCACAGATTTCGCGCACGACATCATACCGGCGCATCACGGCCTGTTGGTCATAGCAAGGCTTTTCAGCTGTATCGAAAGGATCGCTAATCTGTTCTCCGTCCGGCGTCATCAGGAAGAACTCGGCTTCGATACCGGTTTTGACATGCATTCCTTCGCTTGCAGCTTCGTCGATCAGGCGGCGCAATACGTTACGAGGGGCTTGCGCGACATCGCTGCCTTCCATAACGCAGTTGCCAGCAACCCAAGCCACTTCGGGCTTCCAGGGCAGCTGAATGACCGATGATGGGTCTGGAACTGCCAGCATGTCAGGATGAGCCGGTGTCATATCCAGCCAGGTGGCGAACCCGGCAAAGCCCGCACCATCTTGCTGCATGTCGGCAATCGCCTGCGCCGGCACAAGCTTGGCCCGTTGTCCACCGAACAGGTCGGTGAACGAGATCATGAAGTATTTGACGCCTTTTTCTTTTGCGAAAGCTGCGAGATCTGTCGTCACGATTGCTTTCCTTTCCCTGTTGAATTCTAGTTTTTCAAAGCAAAAACGCGGCCCCCATCAGGGAGCCGCGCAGCATCGGTTCAGAACCCTTCCTTGCCCGGGTACCAACTGGTGCCCGCCAAGGGGACTCGCGCCATGGCGGCCGCCTCCATTGTCAGGGCACACAGGTCTTCAGGTTCGAGATTGTGCAGGTGATTGTGGCCACATGCGCGCGCGATGGTTTGGGCCTCAAGCGCCATCACCTTCAAATAGTTGCGCAGCCTGCGACCCGCAGCAACCGGGTCAAGACGCGCAGCCAGATCGGGGTCTTGCGTGGTTATCCCTGCCGGGTCCTGACCTTCGTGCCAATCGTCATAAGCGCCAGTGGTTGTGCCCAGCTTCTGGTATTCGGATTCCCATTTGGGATCGTTGTCCCCAAGGGCCACCAGAGCAGCCGTGCCAATGGCAACTGCATCTGCACCCAGCGCCAATGCCTTAGCCACATCGGCCCCGGTGCGAATGCCGCCCGAGATGACCAACTGAACCTCACGATGTACGCCCAGATCCTGCAATGCCTGAACGGCAGGGCGGATGCATGACAGTGTTGGCAACCCGACATGTTCAATGAATACGTCTTGCGTCGCAGCGGTGCCGCCCTGCATGCCATCCATGACGACAACGTCCGCCCCGGCTTTCACTGCCAATGCAGTGTCGTAGTAGGGGCGCGTGGCGCCAACTTTCACATAGATAGGCACTTGCCAATCAGTGATTTCCCGAAGTTCGAGGATCTTGATCTCAAGGTCGTCCGGCCCTGTCCAGTCTGGATGGCGGCAAGCGGACCGTTGGTCAATTCCTTTGGGCAGGGTCCGCATCTCGGCCACACGGTCACTGATCTTTTGACCCAACAACATACCGCCCCCGCCGGGTTTGGCGCCTTGGCCAACCACAATCTCAATCGCATCAGCCTTACGCAGATCGTTGGGATTCATGCCATAGCGTGAGGGCAGGTATTGATACACCAGCTTGGTTGAGTGGCCACGTTCCTCGGGCGTCATGCCACCATCACCGGTGGTGGTTGACGTGCCCGCTGCGGATGCGCCGCGGCCCAGAGCTTCTTTCGCCGGACCTGACAATGCGCCAAAGCTCATACCCGCAATGGTGATCGGGATATCCAGCTCGATCGGCTTTTTGGCAAAGCGCGTGCCCAACGTTACTGAGGTATCGCAACGTTCCCGATAGCCTTCCAACGGATAGCGCGACACCGATGCACCCAGAAAGAGTAGATCGTCGAAATGAGGAACTTTCCGTTTGGCGCCACCGCCACGAATGTCATAGATACCTGTCGCAGCGGCGCGACGGATCTCAGCATTGATCGGATTGGTAAATGTCGCCGACTGAATCGGCAGGGTGCGGGGGATCTGATCGTCCATATCTTTCATACCCTTCTTCCTCAGTAAGCTGCGGAATTGTCGATGTCGAAATTGTAAAGCTGACGAGCCGAGCCATAGCGTTTGAACTCTTCCGGCTTGGCGTCGCTGCCAGCGCGGTCCAGCAGATCCCTCAGAATATCCAGATGCTCAGGGCGCATTTCTTTCTCGATGCAATCAGCACCGAGGCTTTTGACCGAACCACGCACGAACAGCCGTGCCTCGTAGAGTGAATCCCCCAGCGCATCGCCCGCATCTCCGCAGACGACCAGATTTCCTGCCTGTGCCATGAAGGCGGACATGTGGCCGATATTGCCATGCACCACGATGTCGATACCTTTCATCGAAATACCGCAGCGCGAGCTTGCGTTGCCCTTGATGACCAGCAACCCACCATGGCCTGTGGCCCCGGCATACTGGCTGGCGTCGCCATCGACGATGACCTGGCCGGACATCATATTCTCAGCCACACCCGGACCAACTGAGCCTTGAACCTTGATGGTCGCCTGTTGGTTCATGCCGGCACAATAGTACCCGGTAGACCCCTTGACCGTCACTTCGATCGGCGCGTCCAGTCCGACAGCAATCGCATGGCTGCCTTTTGGATTTACAATTTCCCAGCTGGTTTGGTTGGTCTCGGCGTTTTGCGCCTGCAGGGACGAGTTCAATCCACGCAGTCCGTCTGCCTCTAAATCATAGGTCTGCATTTCAGGCGGCCTTTTCGTGGGTTGTGGGACTGTCGTTGTGCGACCAGAAATATACGGTGGCCGGTTCAGGTTCCCAAACTCGGGCGTCTTCGATTCCTGGCAGGTTCACCAAGGCGCGGTATTCGCTGCCAAAGGCAACATATTGATCCGTTTCTGCCATCACTGCAGGCTTGCAAGCGATTGGGTCACGTACGACGCCAAACCCGTCTTTGGTCCCTACTACAAAGGTGAAAAACCCGTCCAGATCATCAATGCTGGATTCCAGAGCTTCCCCTAAAGTGGCGCCATTCATCATTTTCCAGGTCAGGTATGCGGCACCAACTTCGGTGTCGTTCTCTGTCTGGATGGTAACGCCTTCGCGGCGCAACTTGCGGCGCAACGAGTTGTGGTTGGACAGCGACCCGTTGTGAACCAGACATTGATCGGACCCCGTGTTGAACGGATGTGCGCCCATTGTTGTCACGGCGGATTCCGTCGCCATGCGTGTGTGTCCAATGCCATGAGTGCCGCTCATGCCGCTGAGGCTGAAGCGCTCTGCAACATCCTTGGGCAGGCCAACTTCCTTGTAGATTTCGAGGCTTTCGCCACGACTCATGATTCGAACCGTCGGCCGGATTTCAGCCAGCGCGGCGCGCGCGGCTTCGAACTGACGGGCGGGAATTTCCAAGACGGCATGTGTATCATTGTCTGCCTGACCAACGGTCACGCCAAGACTTTTGCCTAGCTCATCAGCCAGATCGACAAAGTCCGTTTCGGGATTGGGGGACTGAACTGTAATCTTGGTTTTGCCATCGGACTCAGAGCCGTAGATTGCAATACCGGCACTATCGGGGCCACGATCTGTCATCGTGATCAGCATGTCTGTCAGCATATTGCCCAGTTGGGGCGCAAGAGACTGGTCTTTGAGGAATAATCCAACAATTCCGCACATGGCTGGCAGATCTCCTTATGTGTTTCATTATGATTCGACGGTACCAACAAATCAGTGGGACATCAATAATCATAGGAAAGTTTTTTTCCTAAGAGGCAATGGGCGCGACCTGTGTTTTTCGCGCCCATTGCAAGCATTCAAGGCTGGATCAATATCGCTCCAACTGTGCTTTCACCTTTTCTTCGTCACCGGTGTGGCGCGCCTTTTCCAGGTGCTCAGCTTCGCGGACGAATTGGATGCGATGCCAGCCAACCCAGAAGACGACACCAATGATGACCATTAGAACTTCGTAACCTTGGAAGGGATAGACCGGCCCGACTTCGGCCAGATCCACGGCCCAGTTTGTATAACCATTCGTAGACATATCTTACTCCCTCATTTCGCTGCTACGCCACGGGCGGCCAGTTCTTCTTTATCGGCTTCGATAATGGCAGCTTTGGCGTCCTCATAGGCATGGTGTTCAGCGTAATCGAGACCCTGAAGTTCAACTTCTTCCGGGATGCGCAGTACGCCGGCAGCGGATTGCATTTTCGCCAGAGCCCAGCCTGGCAGGAACCCAAGGACAAAGAACATGATGACGGCACCCGTGATCTGACCGATCGGGTTGATGGTTGCATAACCTTCATATGGTGACGAAGGCACGCCCCACAGGACAAAGCCCGCGATGACCAGCCCGACGACACCTGCATAGCCATGCACGGCAACAGCACCGACAGCATCATCCAGCTTGAACCGACGCTCTACCCAGTAGTGCAGATTATAGACGATCACGACGCCGATTGCGGCAATGATCATCGCTTGGATCGGGTGATACAAGTCGTTCCCAGCAGACGCGGTGATGATACCGGCCAGACCGCCCGAGAAGGTCCAGAAGGCATCTCCCTTCGAGACGACATAGGCTGCCATCAACCCACCCGACAGCGACATCAGGAAGTTAAAGGTAATCGCCGACAGCGTGGTCGGGGCCAGATAGATGTTGGTTGCAGTCCAGGTGGCGCCAACGATCTGACCGTCGATAACCTCGGGCGAGATTACAGGCACGTTGCATGCCGCATAGAAACCCCAGAACCCGGTATAGATCAGGAAAATACCGATGGTCAGCAACCATGGATTATGCGGAGGAATATCCCGCGGCGTTCCATCCTTGGCAAACTTGCCAAGTCGCGGACCCAGCACCATGATCACACCAAGTGCGTAACCACCTGCGATTGCATGGATAACGCCTGATGCATAAGCATCGTGATACCCCAAGATGCGCACCATCCAGCCACCATAGTGCCAGCCCCAAGCAGCGTCGATGATCCACCAGACGGACCCGATCATGACTGCATGGACCCACAAAGCCGATGACCTGATCCGTTCGATCACTGAACCAGAAACAATCGAGGCAGCTGTCCACGAGAACAGAAGGAACGCGGCCCAGAAGACCCCTGTGATTCTGTCGTCCAAATTGGTTGCCATTGTGTTCGCCCACGGTAGATTTGCGGCACCTGCTTCGGTGTCGAGACCGCCCCAGAACGGAAAGTTCGGGAACGCCCAGTAGATCCACCATCCAAAGAAGAAGAACGTGACCGTCACCAGCGGGATGATCATGATGTTTTTCATCAATGTGTGCATATGGTTACGGGCCCGGCTGGCGCCGACTTCGTACATGCAAAAGCCCACATGGATGAGGAACATGAAGACGACCGTTACCCAGTAATAAAACTCGGTAAAGACCGTCGTAAGTGCATTTAGATTGCCATCCACTTCGTAGTCTCCCTGTTGTTGCAGCAGGAGGTCTTTCTGCGAAGCATTTCCTGCTGGGAATAATTGTATACTAAGGGGACAATCTCATTGGCGACCTGTCAATAGATATGTGGGGCAAACATCTTTAAGGTCTGTGCTTGATGTATGTCCTCACACGTCCAAAAACGCACTAAACCACAGATAAAGAAAAGAAATATCAATATTCCCGGATGTTCTTAGGGTGCAAAAATTGCAGGCAAATATTCCCAACAGGAAAAAATTCTGCACACAAGTGTTGATTTTCAACCCAACATCGGCCTCAATATGGGCAACAAAAACGATCAACGGGAGAACCGAACCATGGCCATTCTTTGGAGGACGTCGGCCCTTGCGCAACGCCACGCCCAGATCGGCGGCGAGCTTGAAGACTGGAACGGGATGGGGACTGCTTGGTTCTATGACCAAAGCCCTGAACGTGCCAAAGCTGACTACGAAGCAATTCGAACCAAAGCTGGTCTTATGGATGTTTCCGGCTTGAAAAAGGTTCACGTGGTTGGTGAGGATGCCGCCTATGTCATTGATCGTGTCACCACGCGGAACGTCGAAAAGATCATGCCGGGACGGTCGACCTATGCCTCGATCCTGAATGCCGAAGGCAAGTTTGTTGATGATTGCATCATTTATCGCCTGTCGGTGAACACGTGGCTGGTGGTGCATGGCACAGGCACCGGAATGGAGCAGCTGACATCCGTGGCGGCGGGTAAGAATTGTTCGGTCATCTTTGATGATGACATGCATGACATGTCGCTGCAGGGCCCGGTGGCTGTAGACTTCCTGGCTAAGCACATCCCCGGAATTCGCGATCTGGCCTATTTCGGCATCATGCAGACCAAGCTATATGGCTGCCCGGTGATGATTTCACGGACCGGTTATACCGGCGAGCGCGGGTATGAGATCTTCTGTCAGGCCAAGCACGCCGTGCACTTGTGGGACAGCATTCTGGCTGATGGCAAGGATATGGGCATCGTCCCGGTCCAGTTCTCGACGCTCGACCTGTTGCGCACCGAAAGCTACTTGCTGTTTTACCCCGGCGACAATTCCGAAACCTATCCGTTCGATGGCGATACCTGCGGCGATACACTGTGGGAACTGGGCCTGGATTTCACTGTCTCACCTGGAAAAACCGGCTTTATCGGCGCCGAGAACCACTATGCATCGCAAGGCAAAGAGCGGTTTAAGATCTATGGCGTCAAACTGAACGGCTCGACGCCGGCGGATGAAGGCGCGGATCTGCTGCAAAACGGCGAGAAAGTCGGCGTTGTCACCTTCGGCATGTATTCTGATATCAATGGTCACAATGTGGGTATCGCGCGGATGCCGGTCGCATGTGCATCACCCGGCACCAAGCTGACGGTGCGCAACGGCGATGGGACAGAAATAACGGCAACTGCGGAAGAGATGCCGTTCTACGATCAGGACAAATCGATCAGAACCGCAAAGGGCTGAATTTCAGGGGGCGCGACGGACACACCGTGGCGCCCTTTTCCTATTGAGGGCACAATGTCAAAGTTCGAATTTCCCAAGTCAATCGCAAGCCGCCCGGTCTGGGGCGCGCTAGAGGTTCGCCAGGGCGAACATCATCTCATGATAGCCGAGGCCGAAGGGGCCGAAGCCATTCTCGACATCGCAACACCTGGCCTGATGGCCAAAACCCATCTGATCTACATCCCGAAAGGCACGGATTTCGCGGAAAAGCTAAGGGCATTGAACCCTGCTCAGTTCTATGAAGGCCCGTCTTTCGAGGCGTCTCTGACGCGCATTCGCCGGGTTCTGGAGGACGCGCATATGGGATTGCAGGTCTACCTGACCGGCACCGAAGGCATGATGGGGCAGGCCATGAATGAAGTGATGGCTGTGGGTCTGCCACACACGGCGATCCAGACCGAACATCGCGGATCGGTCGCCCGTCGGATGCAATGCGTGCATTGCAAAGGCATCACCGAAGACGTCGAGATTGACCCGTTTGTCTGTTCACATTGCGGCCTAAACCTGTTTGTGCGCGATCACTACTCACGCCGTCTTGCCGCCTATCAGGGCGTCCGTATCGACGCCGAGGATCATGGTAATGTGCCCGAGTCGAAGGGGATTTACGAATGAGCGGTGCTGAGAAAATTCAGGTCAAAGTGACCGAGATCACTCCGCTGAACGAATTGGTGACGCGGTTCCGGTTCGAACGTATCGACGGCGCGCCATTACCAACCTTTTCGGGCGGGGCACATACTGTGGTCGAAATGCAGGATGGTGCCATTACACGGCTTAACCCCTATTCGTTGATGTCGGATCCGTTTGATCAGTCATCTTATACAATTTCGGTTCGACGCGATGATGAGGGCAGGGGGGGGTCGCTGTTCATGCACCGCCAGGTCAAGCTGGGCGACGAGATGACCATCAGCTATCCGGTCAACTTGTTTTCACTGGACTTGCGCGCCCGCAAGCATCTGTTTCTGGCCGGTGGCATCGGGATCACCCCGTTTCTGGCGCAGATCAAACAGTTGGAATTGCTGCACGGGCATTGGGAGTTGCATTACGCGTGCCGAAACACTGCCTTGGCATCTTATGCTGAGCAACTGACAGACAGGCATCCGAACGAAACCCATCTGTACTATGACGATCAGAGCCAGGCGATCGATCTGAAAAATCTGCTCAGCGGGCAACCCTTGGGAACGCATGTGTATGTGTGTGGTCCAAAGGGCATGATCGACTGGGTCCGAAACACGGCTGCCGCCGAAGGCTGGCCCGAAGATTGCGTGCACTACGAAGAGTTCCTGGCGCCTCAGCCCGGCAAACCGTTCGAGGTGCGCTTGGCGGCATCGGATAAGGTCATTCATGTGGGTGAAAACGAAAGCCTGCTGGAGGCCATCGAACGTGAAGGCGTGGACGCACCGTATCTGTGCCGCGGAGGGGCCTGCGGTCAGTGCGAAACCGTTGTGCTCGACCATGAAGGTAATTTCGTTCACCGCGATCACTGGCTGACCGGCGAAGAAAAGGCCGCGGGCAAGAAAATCATGCCCTGTGTATCGCGCTTCGAGGGCAAGTCCCTCGTGCTGGACCGTTGAGAGGAGGCCCAACATGACCATTCAATTCAACGACGAATCCTTCCGCGACGACTATACGTTCCACAACTCGGACTGGGCGATCAAACGCTTTCCGTTTCCGTTTCACGAAGACAGCTATATGTATTCGGTCAACATGGAACAGCATCGCGGCGGGCCCAAAGGATCGGTCTACGAGATGCGGTTCGACGTCGACGAACACTATGTGTCCGAGATGAAAGACCGCGCCATGGTATTGGATCAGGATCCGCTGCGCTGCCAGTCACTGCCGCATATGACTTTGGCCGGTTGGGACTTGCTGGAGCTGATCATGGTCAGCAAATCCGAAGACTATCCCGATCTGTTCGAACTGCATCGCAATGGCAACCAGTGGCGCTGGGTCAACAAACCGATGGGCATTGATCACAGCTTTACCTTCATGGACGAAACAACGCTTCCGTACGGGCCGATGGAATACATCACCCGTCAAGCACAGGGTGATTTCGCCGTGCTGGATCAGCGTGATGAGATGCTGTGGATGGATGCTGGTATGGTGACGACGCAAGCCGATTGGAGTCTGGATTTCGACATCGGCATGAACTTTTTCGAATGGCATGCGCCGGTTCCCAAAGCCCATGAAATGGGTATTTTTCAACGTGCCCTGAAATTCCTGCTGAACATTCAACAGGGTGCCCCGGCACGGCGTCTGAATTGGACTATGACAGTGAATCCGCTGCTGGATACCAGCCCGGAGAACTATCACAAATGGGGTATCCAGAAGACGACGCTGACACCTGAAAACATAGCGCACAAACAGTATCTGCGGGTCGAGTTGCAAACCTTTTTCCGTCTACCGCGATCCAACGCCCTGGTATTCCCGATCCGCTGCTACCTGTGTAGTTTTCAGGACCTGATGACCGTTCCCAAATGGGGCCGCCGTCTGCATCGGGTCATCCGGGACCTGCCGGTCGAGCTGGCAACCTATAAAGGGTTCATCGATAACCGCCCCATGATGTTGGACTATCTCAGCCAGTTTGACGACGGGTTGCCCACGTCTCCGGGGATATGGCCGGATTTGGAAACGGAACCGCCTTTGTCTAAGTAAGCGAGACTTGCGAAATTTCTCAACTCATATGATTGATCCGGGCGAAGCGCCTTGGCTCATCTCGAGTGACGATTTTGCATTGTATGACGTGCTTGCGCTGCTTCGCGCGTCATTTCAGTACATGGATGCCCGGATCGACCCTCCGTCTTCTATCCATAGTCTGAACGTGGAAGGAATGCAGGTGCATTGTCAGGGTGGCGGCGAAATCTGGGCCGTTGGGCGACCACTTTTCGCGTGTATGTTTCTGACGCCCAAGCCAGACAGTTTGTACCTTGGAAAGCTTGCGGTGAAGGATGGATTGCGGGGTCAGGGTATCGGCCGCAGGTTAGTGCATCATGCTGCACGCCGTGCAGCAGAGCTTGGCTTACCTGCGCTGGAACTGGAAACACGCGTGGAACTTACTGAAAACCATCGCGTATTTTCGAGGCTGGGGTTCACGATCGTAAGCACGGGCAGTCGCGAAGGCTATGACAGACCCACAGATTTCTTATTGCGCAAACCGATCAGTTTGTCTGCGGATAGCTGATAACTGATATATACCGCGCCGGCAGGCTGACAAGCCGTTCGGGCCCATGCGGAGCATCTGCATCAAAGAACAGGGTATCGCCGGGTTTTAGCGGGTAAATCTGGTCCCCGTGGCGGTAATCCACCTCACCGTCCAGCATGTAAATCGTCTCGATCCCGCCATGTTGGAAAGTTGGGAACACATCTGATTCAGCGGTCAGGGTAATCAGATACGGTTCGACGATCACGCCGGATCCGTTGGCACCAATATGTCCCAACAGGTTATACTGATGGTTCGCACGTGTTCCTTCACGCTCCAGTTCGACGCCTTCTCCTGCTTTTGTATGAACCGCCTCACGGCGTTCTTCAAACTGTCGGAAAAAGCTTGTCAAAGGAACCGAAAGCGCATCCGCCAGCGATTGCAGAGTCGTCAAGGACGGCGACGTATTTCCGTTTTCGATCTTGGACAGCATGCCAATCGACAGGCCGGTCAACTGGGCCAGCTCTGCGACCGTTATGTTCTGCTGTTTGCGAAAGGCACGAACCTCGCGGCCGATGGCAACTTCAAGAACTTTCTCTCTGTCACCCGAACGAACGGAATGTGGGTCCTGCGTCAGGTTTGCTGCCATTTCTTTGTCGCGTTTTTTCAATTTCATTCTTTCAACGTCTTGCTACACGTGTCCAAACCGGTTCTGCAAGCAGGCGCGGCGCAATACCCAATTCTATTCGGATTACCATAGCATCAGTTTTTCCTGATAGTAATATAATCATGCTGACAGAAAACAGAATAGAGATCGGGTTCTCACTGTTTGACGGCTTTCACGGCTCTGACGCCGATGTCCTAAATCAAGGTTCGGCAGCTGTGGCAAGGATGCTTGGTACACCAGAACGTCTTAGGTTTTGACCCTTTCATCGGGCACTTCCACAAGAGACCTCAACCAGCGACGCGGATTGACGCCGATCACCCTTAAGAACTCGCGGTTGAAGTTCGACTTGGTGTTAAACCCGCTGGCCAACATCGCCTCGGTCACCGATTTTCCAGTCTTCATTACGGCGCAAGCGTGAGATATCCGATGCCTATTGATGTAGCGAGACACATTCTCGCTTTTGCCTTTGTTGATTGCGCTTGAAAGCTGCTTTTCTGGAACCTGCAATTTTCGGGCCAACCGGGCCAGTGTGAGATCGGGATCGAGATATGGCTTATGTGTTTTCATATAGGCGTCGAGCTTTTCGACAATAGCGGTGTCACGGGTTTTATCTTGCTTGGAATACGCATCGCGCGTGTCAGCGCCAACGCTCTGGCTTTCGATTGCATGCGATAGGCTGAGCGCCCCTAGTATGAGCAATGTGATTGCGGAAAACAGGCTTGGCAGCCAGAGCAAGACCTCGGTGTCTCCTGATGCAAGGCGGACTGCAATGAATATGTCGCTGCCTGCTGAGGCAATCAAAGCGATGGCCAGAACACGCCAAACCCAAACAATCATGCGCCCGTTTTCTAAGCGGCTATGGGGCAAACTATCTTCGCCGCGCAAGAGCATAAACGCGATGGCGATACCGTATGCCGCAAAGAGAAAGGGGATCAACACGTCCAGCGCTTCGGGTTGGGTTGCCAGAAAACTTATCGCAAGGGCCGGACCTACCGCATGCAAATACAAGTCCTGTCTGCGCAGATAACCCACCGAGGCCTGACGAAAGGACAGCCACGCGGATGCGGCAATTACAGTCGCAAGAATGGGCTGAACGACCCTGAGACCCGTAAAGCCATAATATTGCACAAGCGCGATAACCGCACTTTGTGCTGCGCAGCATCCGATGAGGACCAAAAGCGTGGGATGGGTTTTGCGGGTCAGAAAGCGATGTAAAAGAAAGCCCGAAAGCAGCAGGGCAGTAATCATTGGGATCGGTAGAACTGGCATCAGGGGGGTCCGTTTTCGTCTGTCATAGGACCTAAATCCTGATCTGCGCGACCTTAAACCGGATTCAGGTCGTATGAAATCCCGACAGCGTCTGAATGTAGGCCGACACTAATGCCACCCTACAAAAAAGGCGCGCCATGAAACTTCCTCTTCTTACCCTCGTCATGACCCTTTCGGCGGGCACGGAAATTGCTGCACAAGATGTCGGCCTCGTCGAATTGACGATTGCCGCACCTCATCATGATCAGGACATGCAAATGGCTGTCATGTTCCCTGCGGCAGGTCAGCGCCAGACTATGTTTGCAGAAAATGCAGTGTTCTATGGAACAGCAGTAGTCGAAAACGCCAAGCCGGTGCCAGGGCAACATCCGGTTGTTCTTCTCTCACACGGATGGGGTGGCAATTATGCGCGAATGGCGTGGCTTAGTGCGGGGTTGGTCTCGCAAGGTGCAATCGTAGTGGCAGTAAACCATCCAGGCAGCACGACCTTAGATTTGGATTTCGATACCGCATTTAATCATTGGACCCGCGCCCAGGACATGTCCGCCGCGTTGGATCACGCTCTGCAAGACCCGGATTTCGCCCCCCTCATCGACACTTCACGGATCTACGCCACGGGCTTCTCTTATGGTGGCTGGACAGCCCTTTCGCTTGCGGGCGTCCAGGGCAATCGTGACGGATTTTTCGATTATTGCGAGGCCGCAGGGGCAGGGTCACAATTTTGCGCAAAGTTGACGGCAGAGGGCGTCGATGTAACCGCAATCGACCAGGAAAAATATGAGGCATCTTACAAGGATCCACGGGTCAGTGCCGTCGCAGCCATTGATCCGGGACTAACTTGGGATCTTGCGCATAAGGATGTGCGGGACGTGACAGCCTCGCTTTTTCTGATTGGATTGGGTGACGGGGCCGACAGGCTGAATGCAACAGACACGAGCGCCCTGGGAAGCAATTTTGAGGCGCTGGTTCCTCAGGCTGCGGTGATGACGATCGCGCCCGCAATGCATTTCACCGCGCTTGGATTATGTAAGCCCGCCGGTGAAGCGATTTTGATCGAAGAGCAGGACGATCCTGTTTGCACTGATCCTGGGGGAACGGACCGCGCCCAAGTTCTTGACATGATAATTGACAGCTTGGCCGCTCACTTCGATCTGAATTAGTGTATTTCGGACACTTACATATCGGCATTGCATCCAATGGTTCGGGCCGACCATACCCCTCAGCGGTATACCAAAAATTCGTAGTTGGCTTGCCGCTACCTGCCACTGGCTTTCTTCGTGCCCCGGTGATGGGCGAGGTCGATGAGCCGTCTGAATGTTGGGCATTCCAAATGCGATGGTGCCGGGCAATCCGCCACATGTCGCAGGGTATCGCGCAGCGCCGTTAGCTCGCGGATTTGCCGATCCAGCGCATCCGCACGAATGTGAAACTCTTGCCGGGGGATATTCGGAGTTCCATCAAGGCCGAACATCCCCGAGATTTCCTCAAGTGAAAACCCCGCAGATTTGCCCATCGTGATCAGGGCTAGTTGCAATAAGACATCCGGCGTGAACTGCCGACGAAGCCCGTGCCGCGCAACAGACGAAATCAGGCCAAGCTCATCATAGTAACGCAGCGTTGAAGTTGGGGTGCCGGTCTTTTTCGACACCTCGCCTATATCCAAAAGTTTCATGCTTGACCTCAAGTCGACTTGAATTCGTAACGTCGCCTTCTGTAGCGATTCCGACAAGAGGAAAATAGTGGTGCACATCAAATCAAATGCATTGAAGACAACGAGACCCGGCGCTTTGTTGTGTTTCTCCCTGTCCATGCTGCTGGCCTCATTGGGCACCAGCATTGCCAATATCGCCTTGCCTGCAATCGCCCAGGACCTGAAGGCGCCGGTACATCAAGTGCAATGGGTGGTGATCGCATATCTCGCGACACTGACGCTGTTCTCTGTGCTGGCTGGACGACTTGGGGACCGCTTTGGACGACAGCAGATGCTGATCTTCGGGCTTATACTTTTCGCGCTGGCCTCTGCGTTTTGCGGCTTGGCGCCCAATCTTAAGGTGTTGAGTGCCGCGCGGTCTCTTCAAGGAATTGGCGCTGCATTCCTCATGGTGCTGACCGTCGCACTCGTTCGCGATATTTTTGAAACAGAGCGTGTCGGGCAAGCCATGGGCCTGTTGGGCACGATGTCGGCGGTCGGAACTGCACTGGGACCTTCGTTGGGTGGGGTGCTGATTGGAAAACTCGGGTGGCAAGGAGTGTTCTTTGTCCTGGTGCCGATGAGCCTGACTACGGCCATTTTGGCCGTTCGGCTTTTGCCCGCGAGTGTTTCCTCTGGGATAACACCTCTGGTCGGACTAACTGCACTGCGAAAGAGCGGCGCTATCCCCGGCCTTGCGGCAAATTTTCTGGTGGCAAATGTGATGTTGACCACTTTGCTGATAGGCCCCTTCTTTCTGGGGCAGTCTCTTGGGCTAAGCGCGGCGAAAGTGGGGCTTGTCATGTCGGTCGGACCAATCATATCGATCTTCCTCGGCGTCCCATCGGGTCGGCTTGTGGATGCATGGGCGGCGGCGCGTGTTCTGTCGCTTGGGCTCATTGCTCTGACCACCGGGACCTTTGCACTTGCGATCCTGCCAGTCGCATTCGGTGTCATTGGTTACATTGGCGCAATCAGCATCCTGACACCGGGATACCAGTTGTTTCAGGCGGCCAACAACACCATGATAATGGTAGGGGTTCGGGCAGATCAGCGGGGGACAGTTTCAGGGCTGCTTGGCTTGTCGCGCAATTTGGGACTTATTTTCGGAGCCTCTGTCATGGGGACGGTCTTTTCCTTTGGGATTGGCGCCCGCACCGTCGAGGCGGCATCTGCTGAAGCTATTGCCAACGGGATGCAGCTCACCTTTGTAATCTGCGGGGTATTGGCCATCGTGGCGTATTGGCTTTCGCGTCGAACTTCGTCGAAGAGCGTCACCAGTAAGACAGTCGCGAGACAATGATAAAGGAGGTCGCAGACCTACCGATGAACACTTTTAAACCTGTCCCAATAGACGGCTTGAACGTACAGATTTGGGGGCATGGCGATACGCCCGCGCTCATTTTCCATGGGGGGCCAGGGTCGGGTCTCAACCCGCAGCACACAGCCTATTTCGACGCCGACCGCCATCGGGTGGTTCTTTTTGACCAACGCGGAACAGGGTTGTCGGGCAGAGCTGGTCGGGTCACAGCAAACACGACTCAGCACACCCTACGCGATGCCGAGGCCATCCGGATGGCCCTGGGATATGAAGATTGGATTGTGCTGGGTGGTTCATGGGGTGGCGCACTGGCATTGGCCTACGCATCCGCTCATCCTGATCGGGTACGCGCATTGATCGTGCGCAGCACGCATATCTGCCGTCCTTCAATGGACCAGTGGATGTTGCGCGATAGGGCAAAGCGTTTCGAAGCCGGGCAGCGTGCGCGCGGCCTGTTTCTCGATCCTCTCGACGCGACTGAACAGCTCCATCCTGCCATAGCATGGTTTGCCCGTATGGAAGACAATGACGCGCAAGCACGTGAGGCAGCCCGCCGTGTGATGGCCCTTGAAGATGCGTTTCATGGACCGGAACCCGGCACTGTGCGGCTTCCGGCAGCCGTCACCCAAAGCGACATAAATCGCACCCGCGTGTACCTTTGGTACTGGCTTAATAATTTCTTCCTACCTGCTACCGGCCCCGGAGATCCAAATACAATCGCCGTACTCCCACATCGTTTGATCCATGGAGAGGATGACCTAATATGCCCGATTGAACCTGCCCGTGCCTTTGCCCAAGCTGGAAAGCTTCAATTTGAGGAGATTGAGAGACTGGGTCACAACGGTTTGGCGCCGCAGATGATCGCTGCTGTGCGCCAAGCCGTAGAAGATTTGAGCGGTTGAGTATCAAGCAGAAGCGCGTTCTCTAACAGGACAATCGCGGCAATTCCGAGTGCGCGCAATTTGGGTTCAGGGCATCGTTATTTTTTTGGTTGCGTGAGGTGGCTGAAGCAAAGCGCGATGCCTGACCGCCTTCGATTCCGTATGCGAGAGACGGGGGACAATTCTGGCTGGTCATTTCGCTTCGCGCGTCGATGTTGCTCAGCAGTTTATATCGTTTGCCCGGTAATCTTTTAGTCGATTTTTGTGCCAAGGCGACCCATCTCACCCGATTTAAAAAGCTGTTTGTTCTTGCTCTGCGTTCACGTTGGCTGTGGCACCTAACAGCCCAATGGCAGGAATAGTTAAGCTATCTATGAGGCGCATGTTTAGCCTCGCCCGGTGCCAGCTTCGTATGAGGCAGATGATTACAAATCGAAATATTTTTCGAAGCTATTTTTCTGCATATGTGCAATCGAAATAGAAAACTCCGACCACGGGCAATACTGCATCGTACCATCGAGGCAGGATCACTTTAGTCAGCCACAACTTCAAAGGTGACAACGATGGCGGTGTTTTCGCTGCCTTTGGTGTATACGCGCCCCTGATATTGGCCGGGTTCTGCCAGATCATGAATGGTGAGGCTTACGGCAACGTCGACGGCCTGTCCCGGGGGAATACGGACTGCGGAAGGTTGGATGCTCATCTTGTCGGTTGGCAACACGTTGCCGTCGCGGCTGATCATGTCGCCCGGTTCGAACTGCAAGTCGACAACGTCTGCTCCGGCAGGTGCAGCAAAGGACAACAGAATGGTTCCTGTCTCACCGGGCCTGCAGGGCTTGCGGCAGTGAAAGGGTCCGTCCAGCTGTTGTGTGGTGCTGTTTTCCGCATTCAGAATGCCCCGTGCGATCTGAGATATCGGAAGTGTATCCTGCTCCGGAACGGCCTTGGTGGCCGTGCGGAGAGCGCTGACAAATGGTTTTCGCTCGAAATAAGGCATAGCTTAATGTGCACAGCCTACAGCGTTTAGTAAATGACAAACTTGAAAGGAATGCGTATTGGATTCGGTGGTGGATTCACGGAATTTCGAAATTTAAGATATTGAATATCTACAAAAAAATAGGGCGAGTGTTAGACTTGGCGCGCCACCAGATAATCCATGAACTGACCAAGAAACGCGCGCGGCGCCGCGTTGGTATTTGCAAATACAACATCGAATTCTCGACGAGCCGCCGCAAGCAGGTCATTTGCTGCGGCCTGAGCATATTCAATGCAAGAATAGTGGTTCATCCGCGCCAATACCCATTCGACCTCTTGCTCCGAACGGGCCGTTCTTGGCTTTTCTAGAAACTCTGACAGTCGTGACTGTTCCTGCCGATCCGCCTGCGCCCCAAGACGTCCCAGCATCAGCGTGCGTTTGCCTTCGTAGATATCCCCACCGATCTCTTTGCCGTATTTACCCTGGCTTCCCACAAGATTCAGAACGTCATCCTGGATCTGAAAGGCGGCCCCCAGAAAAAAGCCGAATGCGTTGAAGTCATCCAGATTCAGCGCTCCGGAGGCGACATCGTCCGGGCGCGCGATCAGGGCACCTATACGCATCGGGTGAATGAAGCTGTACCAGCAGGTTTTCTTCAGACACATGGTCAGGTAGTCGGACGGGCTAAGGTCAAGGCGATTGTCTTTTATCCATCCCAATTCAAGAGCTTGGCCCTCGATCGACTCTTTCAGCAGGTGATCAAACTCGTCCACCACGCGCGCGCCGGTCATCGGGCCCAGAGGGCCGAGGTTCTGGCGCAGCAGGCTCAGCGCCAGAGATTGCATGCCGTCGCCGATATTGATCGCCAAAGGCACACCAAGACGTTTGTGCATACATTCCCGACCCCTTCGGAAATCGCTGAGGTCTTCGATATCGTCATGAACCAGAAATGCATTGTGCAGCAATTCGATGACCGCAGCAGCAATTTCGGCATCGTCGGCCTTTCCGCCGAATGCTTCACACGTGGCCAGAAGAAGGGCAGGTCTAAGCCCTTTGCCCGAGGTTTCGATATAGTCCCGCATAGGCCCATAGAGATAGGCTTGCGGCTCACCCGTTGGCATTTTGTCCAACAGTACCTTGCGCGCCTGATCGCCATAACGCGTCAGTTGCTCAAGGAAGCCTTGCGTGGCCGCGGATGCCGGCTGCGCCTTGGGAACAGTCACCTGTCAGCCCTTCTGTGTGATGATGACTTTGCGACCGGACGTGTCGGTTGGCGGTGTGGTCGCCTCGACAATGCCGATCGCCAGATCTTCAGCAAAGTCCGCGCCGGGGATCGGTGTGTCCCGGCCCGGCAGATGCGCGGCCATCAGATTATAGAGCTCTGGAGGTGCCGCGACCATGCGCAACGCGTCCGAGATCGCAGGGTCTTCGACAATTCCGCCGGGCTTGGAGTATTCGGCCGTCAGCGGACCAATCGCGGCCAGCGGTCCTTGCCCACCACGTTTGGTGCCGGTGGCGTCTTGTCCCATGCGCAAAGCGGCCTCGACAGCGATGGCAAAGCGTTCATCCCAGGGCTCACCCGCCTGATATCGGGCATAGTCATAGGCCCGCAGGGGTTGCAGGATGTCGGGCTCATGCAGATCCCAGATTTCACAGGGCTGCGCCTCAGAACCACTGCGCCGCAGGATGGCATTGACGGCTCTTCGGGCAGCCTCATTTGCGCCTTCCATGGTGGCCAGGTCGGTGTTGGTCCGGACGTAGTCGGACGCAAGCATAAAGTTCGGTATCAGCGTCGCCGCTTCGGGCCGCAGCCGCCAGCTGTTAATGCGGTTTACCAACAACGGTTCGACATTGCTTTCTCGGGCAGGATGATCGGGGTCCTCGACGATGTCGGGATCCAGGAACCAATAGTGCAGTTCTTCATCCCTGAGGACGATGTTGCCATCAACGTTCAGGCTGCGTTTGAGCTGTTCCCAGACTTCTTTGGCGATTTCTTCACGAGAGCTGTCGCGCGCGGTTTTTCCGTTTGTGCCCGGCTTGTCCCATTCGGAAATATCGACCGAGAGCAATCCCTTGGTCTTACCATCGGCCCAGTTTTCAAAATCTATCTGGGACCAGAATTGTTTTTGCGAAACAGCCGTCAGCGCCCAAGGGCTGTCGATAAAGATCACATGGCCATGGGCCAGTTCAACATCCTTGGTCAGGTAAAACTGGATGCCATTCATCCACTGCACGTCTTCGGCAAGCAAAGGCAGCTTGGCCAGACCCGGATCTACCTTTGTCATGGCCGGCGTCACCAAAGGTGCAATGCGTTCAATGGGCAAGGCGCTGATGAACCAATCACCGGTGACCTGCTTTTGCGTGCCGTCCTGTTCAACCGTGGCGCTGGCAATTCGGCCGTTTCGGCATTCAATCCCGGTCACCTTGGAATCGAAATGGTACACCACACCCCGGCTTTTCAGATATTCCAGCCAAGGCTGAATCCAGACCAGATTGGTCGGCCCGTTCAGCAGCCTGTTGCTGGTCGCCTCGGGTGTTGCGATCCCAAGCTGCAGTTGAATGGCGACATCGCCAACGGTCTTGGTGCTTGCGGTTGTCGCTTTGGCCGCCACCAGTGACCGGGTCAGGCCGATTGCCAGAAACTTCTGATAGGCTTCGGACCGCTCCGCGGCGCCGATGAATTCCCACCAGCCGATACGTTCATACTCATCGAACCGGCGCTCTTTGCACGAGGTCGCAATGCGCCACATGCAACCAAGGAAATGTTCGATATCCTCAAAGTCGATTTCGTTGCGCGGCGAGATTGTATAGGCAAAGGTCTTGAGCGCATTGGCGACCTCTTTTAGCGATTGTGGAAACCGCTCGGGTACGATGATACCGGGGTGGTCGAACTGGCTGACCAATACCTGGGTTGTCGGAACCAGATTGTCGTAGCAGGTGCCCTTGTCATAATAGGGCGTGCGCGACATCGTATTGGTGATGTGCCGGTAGAAGTTAGGGAAGAACCGGAACCCATGTTCACCGGGCAACCAGGGGCGTTTGACACCGGGTGGCAGGTCATAGCCGTGCATCCCGATCCAGTCTTTCAGCGCTCTGATATGTTCCTCTTTCGAACCGTGATCGTCTTCACCTTCAAGCACGGGAATGCTGCGTGCCTTGCCGCCGGCGATAAGCTGACGCTCATACACTTCGACTTCGAAACCCCGTTCGATCAGCTCATGCGCGGCGCTCATCCCGCCGACGCCTCCGCCTAATATGACCACCTTTTCAGCCATCGGATGTTCCTTTCGCGGAATAGACGTCAAATCGCAGGGTGATGTCGGACAGGCTGGCCTCTCCGATTCCGAAACCCTGCAGACGGTTGATCCACATATAACGCGGATTCGAGGTCAGATACCGGGGTGCCAGCCGAACCGGGGCACTGGGTGGTAGCTTGCCCTTGGCAAGGGCGGCATAGCCATCCGTACCGAAATCGCAGATCCCGGTATCGTCGAACATGACCGGGGCACCGCCGGTTGTCGGATTGATCAGCGCCTTGGCATGCAGAATACCCACGCCATCAGGGCGCACGCGCATCCAGTCTCCGCCCACGGGCTCGATCGTTCCGTTCAGGTTCGGGCCGGTCACGGTACCGCCTTCTTTGATCGCAAAATGCAGCCATATGCCATCGGGAGTTTCACCCGATGGGTTGAAGTTGCCCGAAAACGGCACCTCAAAATGGGCGATATGATCCAGCACCGGACTGGATGTCTCGTGTTTTGGCGCGCGATCTTCTGGTTTCGGCGCGACCGCGTTTCCGGGGTCATAATCGCGCCCGCCCGAGGTCAGAACCGGCCGCCAGGTCATCTGTTTTCCCACAGCGGGAACGGGCAGGGCCGCTGCAAATTGTTGCAACCCCGTTTGTGGATCCTGACCCAGTGGCCACCCACGGACAGCCCGTTCAGGTCCGCCGCCTTCGCGATAGAACAGGCGCAGCGTGTCATGCGGAGATATCGCAGGCCCGGCCTCAACCAGAACCCGCTGTACCCCGGTGGCTGCTTGAAAGGCGGCCTCGGACCAGCGCAGGGTGACCCCGCCGTCGCTGAATTCCCGCATACCCATCGCGCCGGTCAGCACGTGATGGTCGAGATAGCCTGAGCTTCTTTGATCCTAAGGCGGAATTTCTGCTGAACGCGGAAGATATGATCGCCATCTGCCGAGGTCTGCAGATATTTGACAGCAATGTCAGAAGGCACAACAATCTCAACCGGTGCGCCCTGCAAAGACACCAGCACGGCCTTGTTCACCGGAAATGCGCCAGACCGCAGCAGCGGCCCGTCCAGAAATGGCAGAATGCTGTCGCGGGGCAGGACCATCGAGTTTTCCATCGGTGTCGTGACCGCCTGGAACAGGCCGTTACCCATCACACAGGCATAGGGTCCAAGATGACCCAGGGATTCCAGTTGACTGATACCCGCAACCACGGCCTCGAATACCTCGGGGCCGGTAGGCTTTTTCTTGGAACCGCTGGAAATGGGTTGTGCCTCCCCCGCTTCCAGCAGGCCTTCGTATTTTCCACCACCGCTTACGGTATAAACTGGGGGCAGCGTGACGGGTGCGCCGGGCGCGGGTTGGGGGCCTTCACCGGTGCCGGCCTGACCGTTAAAAATGATCTCATCCTCGACCCGTGCGACAATGGCAGCCGCCCGGCGGAACATGATCAGCGCGGCGGCCAGTTCGGGATCTGCAAGCTGTGCGCCTTTGACATGGACGTTCACGGACACTGTCGACAGCCGCGTCGTATCAAAATCATTCACGCCAAAGCGCATCTTTGGGCCGGTCGCTTCAGGAACCAGTTCAAGCTTGTTCAGAGGAACCGATTGGGTATCAGCCGGTAGCGGGCCATAGAGCGGCAGAAAACTGGCAGCAATACGCGCGCGCAACGCTTCATCGTGGACGGCCTTGTTCACAGCGTCCCACTGCTGCTGGTCCAATTCAAGTGCTTCGGTCATCGTCTCCCCCTTCTGGATGGCACTGCGCGGTTAAATCTGGCAGCTATCTAATTTCATAACGTTTTAGCAAATTTGTTCAGGCAATCCAGAGCGCGTTTCTCTTGAACAACTGCCCCGATGTCACGTGCAAGCTGCAGGGCTTGATTTGCCTCGGTGACAGCTTGGTCAAGGTCGCCACGGGCGGCCAATGCTTTAGCGCGCACACGGTGATATTCCGGCTTGTTCAACATCTCTCCACGCTCCCACCCGGGCGTGCAAACATGTTCAAGCCGGTTCAGGGCATCCTCGATATGACCCTGATCTATCAACAGCTCGGACAGGACAATCTGGTTTTGCGGGAAGGTAAAGTTGCCGCCAGCCTGGGACACAAGGTCCATATAGGTCCCGACACGAGCAGCCCCCCCGATCACGTCACCTTTGCCCGCCTGAGCTAGACCCAGATAGATATCCTGCATTGCGTGAAGATACAGGAACCCTTCCTCGTCCGCGATCCGACGCGCTTCGTTCATCGTATCGTCAAGCAAGTCCCATTCGCCCGCATACGGAAGGAACATCGACGACGCGCCCATAATGTAGACAAGGTTGGGGGCGTGTTCGAACGGCTTGCTGATTTCGATCGACTTCAGGCGGGCCTCTTCGGCCTCGTCGAATTTGCCAAGCTGCCACAAAAGACAGCCCTGAATGGCAAAGAACGACGCGCTGGTCGAGGACTGGGTCATCGGCATCATGGCCATGTCAAGCTCGGGCGTGATCAGGGTAAGGCCCCGTTCAAGCTGTCTTTCGCAATCGGCAAACTCGCCGCGGAAATAATGAGTATAGCTGAGTGCCCGAGCAGCAAGGACGTTTGTAACCGGATCCGGTGCAAGGCTGGCCATGCCGTCAAGGGCCTGCGCCATCTCAAGTGCGCGGTTCATCTGGCCCGACACAAAGAAATGCGTCCATCGGCAGAAGGTTGCGGCAAACAGGGTTTCGCCCGCACCCAGCGCCTGTGCAAGATGCATCGCACGGGCTGCGGTCTGCCCAACCTGTGTGGATGACCAACCGTGTATCGCCATGAACGCAGGCAACACATTCATCTGAACGCCAAGCTCTACCCCATCTCGTTCGGGACCGCCGGGCATCGTTTCGATATTGCGCAATGCGGCCTGAAAAGCGGCAATCGCCGGTAGGTTCGCAAGGCGGCTGAGGGCCTGTTCACCAGCCAGAACCCAGTGGGTAACAGCCTCGCCCTTCAGACCGCCTAGATCGCAGTGATGCGCCACGGTATCCGGTGTCGGGTTACCAAAAGCCTTGTGACCGGCCAGCAATTCTTTGGCGATTTTCAGGTGAATCTGTTCCCGGTCTTCAAGTAAAAGCGACTGGTACGCTGTGTCCTGCACCAGCGCATGGTGGAACGTGTAAGTCGGCGCCCCGGCTTCGCTGGTGATGGATACCAGACCTGCACCAATCAGTTGGATCAATGCCGATTCCACATCCGTGTCCTTGGGCGCTACCGCATGGATCATCGCCGACGTGAAGCTGCGGCCAATCACGGATCCCAACTGCGCTACAGGTCGCGCATTTTCCATCCGGTCCAGCCGCGACATCAGCGAGTCATGAAGAGTTGCGGGGATACTGAGGGTTCCCATTACCCCGGCGTCGATGGGTACGTCCTGCGGCAGCTGATCCAGAACCGCCTTGGTCATTTCCTCGATATAAAGCGGCACACCATCGGCTTTTTCGACAATCTGTCTGACCAAAGTGACCGGCAGGCTGCGCGGTACGGCAACACGGCGCACCAGTTCAGACGCTTCGAGAACCGAAAGAGGTGTCAATTCGACGATTGACGCGCGGCCTTCAAAATGTTCCGGAGGCTCGTATTCAGGGCGGTGCGTCAGAACCACAAGGATGGGCAACTGATCCAAGGCGTCGATCAGCGCGTCCAAGGCATCCAGCGTGGTTGCGTCCGCCCAGTGCACATCTTCGAATACCAACAGCAATGACCCGCGTTCATCGCAGATGCTCCCGGCACAGCGGATCAGCAAATCCAAAGATTTGCGGGCTTTCTTGATCGGATCGGGTTCGACCGGAGCGTCAGTTTCAAACCCGGCCAAATCCAATAGCAGCGCAGCATCTTCTTCGGTCAAACGAGAGGCGTTTTTCGCGTATTCCCTGATCGACTCGGTTACCTTGTCGGTATCAGTCTCATCCCCTGCAAACCGCCGAAGCTCGGCACGCAGCGGGTGCAGGGGCAAACTGGCAAGATGCGGGACACATTGCAGGGTCATAGGCCTTTGTCCCAGCGTTTTGCTGAGGGAATTGATCAGGCGCGATTTCCCGATACCGGCCGGGCCACCAACCAGCGCAACCTGACCCGATCCGCGCAGCACATGATCCCAAAGCCCTGTCAGGCCGGTCAGGTCGTCTTCGCGGGCAACCAATTTGACCGTGGACTTGCCGGTGCGCGCGTCGAACCGGCTGGCGGCGATCTTTTCGTCAATAACGCGGAAGACCGAGCGCTCACCATCAAATCCCTTCAATTCGTGATTGCCGCGCGGTTCAAAGTTAAAGGCCCCTTTTGTCAGGCGCCATGTCTCGGACGAGACGACAACTTCACCGGGATTGGCCAATCCCTGAAGGCGTGAGGCAAGGTTGGCCGTTTCGCCAACAATGAAATCCTGTGTTCCCAGGCTGGCAGAGGAAACAACCCCGACAACGACAACTCCGGTTGCGATTCCCGCGCGCAGGTCCAGGTTTTCACCGAACTTGTTTTCCAGATTCTGAACCGCTTCGATGGTTTCCAAAACCGCACGCACCGCGCGCTCGGTATCATCTTCAGTGGCTTTCGGATATCCGAAATACATCATGATGCCATCGCCCTGCTTATAAGCCAGGTGGCATCCGTGTTGTTTCATCGTGCCGATGGCGGTGTCCAGATACAGATTCATGATCTGCATCAACTCTTCCGGATCATGCCGCTGTGCTAATTGTGTGGACCCGACCAGATCGCAGAATACAAGCGTCAGCTGTCGCCGTTCGGCCACACGGGACATTGCGGGTTTGTCGGACGCTTCCTGAAGCTTGAGTTCTGCCTGTGTTTGCCGAAAACGTTTCCTTTGACCGACCGTCAAACCCAGATCTCGAAGTTCCGGATCTGTCAATTCGTCCAATATTACGTCGTCTATCCCTTCTTCGAGAAACCGCGCGCTGAAGTCATGTAGATCGGCGTTTTGCAGAATAGTTGAAAGGCGTGTGGATTTCCCGATGACAGTCGTCATTGATCAGCGCTTGCCCCCTGGTACTTCTTCGGCACATCGTTGCATGCCTCTTTCGCGTCAATATCGCGCCGAATCCAAAAGATTGACGTGGTATCAGACCAATTTGGTAACAAGTGTGGCAGATGTCAGGCCGAATTGCTATGATATTGCGGTCAAGCCTCCCAAATGAATGGTTTTGTTGTCAAATCGGAACCAGCCCGGTGTGGTCACACCACTCAGACGCAATTTCGGTCGGTCCGAGGTTAATTGGCACCAGGTACAAGGCCTCAGGGGTTCAGGTTAATCCGGCCGGAAACCAGTGGCCTGACCGGATGGCCGTAAATATGCCGGTTGGTCACAAATGCGTCGCGAGCCCTTTCGCGGGCCATAGCTCTTGGATAAAAGAATAACGCGCCAGCACCGAAACGCCGGCCTTCGATGTCTTCATTGAATTACCGGGAGAATACCTGTGACGTCTTTCCGCCTGGCGAAACTCGCGATCCTTTGTCTTGGCATTCCAACCATGTCCCCTGCGCAATCCGCCGAGGACCCAAGCGCTGGGCTGTTGATGGAACTGAACAATCTGCAACAGGTCGAAGGCAACTGCCGACTGTCATTTCTGTTGCAAAATCAGACCGGTGTCGAGATTGAGGCCGCCAATTTTGAAACCGTTATCTTTAACGCGGAGGGCAATGTTGTCAGCCTGTCGCTGTATAATTTCCGCGATATTCCTGCGGGACGTCTGCGGGTGCGGCAGTTCAGCATCGCGGACATGATCTGCGGCGATGTTGGCCGGATTCTGATCAACGGATCCAATACATGTACGGTCGAAGGCGCCGAAAGCGATCTTTGCGACGAAGCCCTTACGCTAAACAACCGAACAGATGTGGAGTTTCTCAGATGAGCCCGCTTGATGCTTTGCGTGAAATTGTTGCCCTTGGCGGGCCGGTGGTTGCGGTCCTGATCGCCATGTCGATCGTGACGCTGGCCGTCACGCTGTACAAGCTTTGGCAATTCACGGTTTCCGGTGTCGGTCGGCACAAGATCCTGTCCCAGGCGCTTGCGGCCTGGGATGCCGGTGACACGCAGGCCGCAAGGGCCAAGCTGGCGGAAAGCCGCAGCTATCTTGCGCCGCTGGTCAACTCTGCCATGGATGCGCCCATCGTGCCGGGGCTGGACCAAAGGCTGGATGCCGAGGCCGGGTTGGCCCTGGCGGGCCTTGAGCGCGGCTTTCGTCTGTTGGACACCGTGGCACAGCTGGCACCGCTGCTGGGCCTGTTCGGCACCGTACTTGGCATGATCGAAGCGTTCCAGAGCCTGCAGACTGCCGGATCATCCGTTGATCCCTCGCTGCTTGCGGGCGGTATCTGGGTAGCGCTGGTCACCACAGCGGTTGGTCTGGCCGTGGCGATGCCGACCTCGATGGTTCTGTCCTGGTTCGAAAGTCGCACTGCGCGCGAACGGGTTTTTGCCGACAAGGCCTTGAGGACCGTTCTTGTTCCGGGGCGGGGATCGTCAGACTCTGCCCAGGTGGCCGCTGTCCCAACGACAGCAGATCATGCGTAATTCTGCACCATTTGTGCGACGGCCAATGTCGATGACGCCGCTCATCGACATCATATTTCTCTTGTTGCTCTTTTTCATGCTAACCTCGACATTCTCGAAATATGCCGAGATCGAATTAAGCAGCGCCACCGATGGCGCCTCTGTCGACGAAGTTACGGGTCAGCGGGTGTTTCTGCAGCTGGGATCAGAGCGCCTGATCCTGAACGGCGTTCCGGTCACATTGGACGAGGTGGTCGAGCAGGTGAACACAGGGCAGGTCCTGGTCAGCCTTGACCCCGATACAACCTCACAAAGGCTGGTCAATCTGCTGGTGCGGCTGCGTGGCCGTGACGGGTTGAGCGTTCTGGTGCTGGAGTGAGGCGATGATCCGCAATATTCGACCCCGCCGCAAACGCGATTCGACCATTGCTTTGATCAATGTCGTGTTTCTGATGCTGATCTTCTTTTTGATCACCGGAACCATCGCGCCGCCGCTGGATCCGGATCTGCAACTTGTGGATACGTCGGAACTGGAGGGCAGTGAGCCCCCCGACGCATTGGTTCTGCACAAGAACGGATTGCTCAGCTTTCGGGGCCAGCCGATGACACCCGAAGCCTATATGACCGGCCGTGACCCCGCGCCGGTGCGGATCGTGCCCGACCGGGATGCACCCGGCCACCGGCTGATCGAGGTGACAGGTACTCTGCGGCGGTTGGGGGCGACGTCGGTCTTTGTCGTGACCGAAAAGGCGCTGGAATGATCAGACGCTCGGTTGTCATTGCGACTATTGCGGTGCTGGTGTCGCTGTTGATTCACTTAGGCGGGTTGAGCGTGACAGCGCCCCATCTGACGGAAACCGCAGAACCCGCAGGCCCGGCCGATGCCATCGCGCTGGGCAATGAGTTCGAAGAGATTGCCGATGTCGTTGCGGACCCGGTTGAGCCCGAGCCCGCCCCCGAATCCGAACCGGAACCGGAAGAGCCGCTGGAGCCCGAACCGGCACCCGAACCCGAAGAAGTGCCGGTCAGCGAAGCATTGGTCGCCTCTGATAACCCTCAGCAGGTCCCTTCACCCGATCTGGGCAAGTCCGAAATCGTGCGCCCGGTGGTGACGGAAACGGTTGAGCCGTCGGAAACCACGTCTGAGACACCTTCGGACGCAAATGAAGCCGCCAGCCAGGACGAAGATTCCACGCCTCAGGCCGAACCCAGTGAGCAGGCCGAAACACCCGAAGGAGTGCCCGAGGCCAGCCCGGTTCAAGCCGAAGAACAGGCAGCGGTTGACCCGGCCCCGGCTGAAGTTCCCACGCCCGAGCCATCGCCGGTTCCCGACATACCGCTGATAGCTGACATTCCCGACGTCGACATCCCACTTGTCGAGCCCGAACCCGAACCTGAGGCGGAGGAAGAGACAGAGACGGCACTGACCTCTTCGGTGCGTCCGAAGCTACCGGATCAACGGCCTAGTTCCAAACCGCAGGGCGTCTTGCCGGGCTCCAACGATTTCAGTGATCTGCGGTTCCCTGAGAAAGAGGTCGAATCCCCGCTGTCGCAGTACAAACGCGCGGGAATTGACCCGTTCACACGCGGCAACACCAGTGCCGGTTCAGGGGGAAGGGGGCCAGGCAATTCCACCAAAACCAATTATGCTGGCCGTGTGCTCATGCATCTGAACCGGGCGCCTTTGGTCTATGTTTCGGCGCGCGGTTTCGCTCAGGTCTTTTTTCAGATCAACCCGGATGGAACCTTGGCCTTTGTCGATGTGGTCGACAGCTCTGGATCCCCCGAAGTCGACCGTGCTGCCAAGGCGCAGGTTCGCGCGGCGTCGCCATTCCCGTTGCCCCCTGGCGGTGTCAGCCGCAGCCTGTCATTTTTCTATAGCAGCAACTAGCATATGGTGCCGTAGCAGGATCGCATCCGACCCGAGGCGCGGCTGGGCATTATGCCGTCTGAATGGGCGTGGTCTTGGACGAGACAATACCCGGAACGCGGAATCTCAGATTGCGACTCACCTGAAATTGGGCTGCAGTCACAACAGGGCTAGGGACCGAGAATCCCTGAATCATGCGACCTGTCAATAATTCCCGGTTTAAAGAGGTGGTCTGGCTTTTTTGCGTTCAAATTTTTGTAACGTTTCCAATGGGCGAACAAAGTGCTCGAAAAGCTTGAATATCTGGGCCCTGCGGCCTTTTTGCCCGGTGCAAAGTGGCAACACCGTTGCAGGCAGAGGGCGTGGAAAATCCCGTCTCGCTATTGTGCCCATGTTGAAATTATTCGACGAATTTAGCCGCCGCTTCGGTGGCACTACTCCTCTCAAAACTTATGGATTAACCATGAAAAACGTACTCATCGCATCGACCGCGCTGATTGCAACCGCCAGTGTTGCTGCCGCGGAAGTCAAATTCAGCGGCTATGGCCGCTTTGGTCTGGGCTATGAAGAAGACCGTTCAGCAACCACCACCACAACGACCGCGTCTGGTGCGGTCAATTCAAACAACGCCTCGACCGACGATACCATTTTGGTGTCGCGTTTTCGTCTGAACATCGACGCCAGTGCCGAAACAGATGGCGGCGTTGAATTCCAGGGCCGTGTTCGTCTGCAGGCGGATGACGATTCAAGCACCGGCGAGCAGAACGAAGCTGGCCTGAATGGCGCCCGTTTCTCGGTTATCTATGGCGGCCTGCGTGTTGACGCCGGTAACGTTTCGGGTTCGTTCGACAACCTGGATGACTACTTCGGTACCGAGCCGGGCCTGGAAGAATTCCTGGGTCAGTATTCGGGCGTGAACTATTCCTTCCTGGAATACAGCTCAACCGGCACGGGCGCGAATGCTGTGTTCTTCCGCTACACCGTTGGCGATCTGGCATTCTCGGCATCCTATGACCAGGACACGAAATTCCTGGGCGCAGGCATCACTGACGACCGTGATCGCTGGGACGTAAGCGCATCTTACACCTTCAACAACTTCACAGCCTCGCTGGCATATGGTGAAACTGATGAAGGCGCAGGCGTTGACAAGGAAAGCCTGACTGTTCTGACCCTTGGTGCAGAACTGGGCGATTTCTACGGCACCCTGTTCGTGGCTGACGATGACGTCAACAACGACGCCGAAGATGGCACCGCTTATGGTTTCTCGGTCGCCTATGATCTGGGTGCGGCAACCACGCTGCAGCTGGTTTACGGTGACGGTTCGGCTGACGACGACACCCGCAATATCGGTGTTGGCGCCATCTATGACCTGGGCGGCGGTGTATCGCTGCGTGGTGCAGTTGGCGAGATCAAAGACGGCGACGACGACGGCAAGATTCGTGCCGACTTTGGTGCTCAGTTCAACTTCTAAGCTGATCTGAACCAGATTGATCTAAGGGCGGGCCTTCGGGTTCGCCCTTTTTCTGTCTGACTATTTCTTTTCAAAGAACAAAATGACCTCACCCAGCCGGATGCCATAGCGCGAGACATAGGCCCGGTTTAGCAGCCGGTCATCGCTCAGCAGCCACATCCAGTCATCGAAATCGACCCGCATGGTCCCATCCTTGACGGGCAGGTCGATCTTGTAGGTCCAGTTGAACGTGTCACCACGCTCGATCCCGCTGGCGGTGCCCAGCACGCCGGGGGCTGTGCCGGTCCAGGTATCCTCGCCGGTTTTGGTCAGGGTCCAGGCGCGCTGCTCGGTTGCGCCGTCGTCATAGACGAAATCCTCGATCAGGGTCAGCGTCTCGCCATCCCATGTGCCATTGATATCAACAGTGAACCGGCGTGGCACATTGCCCAGAACATCCTGAAATTGACCATAGGCCACAGTCTGACCCTCAAAGAACTCTTCCAGGTTCAACTGCCGATCGGACAAAAAGGTCTTGGGGGTTCGGGGTTTCGCAGAGCAGGCAGCCAGAACGGTCAGCCCCAGAACAGCAAGGCCCGCGATGACAAGACGACGTGGTTTCATTGCAGCACCCGTGTTTCAGCGGCGGTGTCATGGCCATTCGCCCGGTCCAGATAGGTTGATTTGGTGGAGGGCGCCGGGCGCATGGTGGCTATCAGCTCGGCGACTTTGATGCCGAACTTTCGCATCTCGGATCGGTTCATGATCACGCCACTTTCCGTCAGGTACATCCAGTCGGTCACGTCCAGCGTGTGCCCCCCTGCGTCCTCGGGCAGGATGATCTTGTAGGTCAGCTTTACGGTCGAGCCCGAGACCGTGCCGCGCCCTTCGCCCACGATGTCATCTGCTGTCGCGATGAATGTGTTTCCTGTGCCCAGAGTCAGATACCATTTGCGGGCCATCTTCTTGCCGTTGGAATAGGTGAAATTCTCGGTCAGGGTGCCTGTGTTGCCGTCCCATTCCCCGACCATACGGGCGACAAAGCTGTTCGACATCTTGCCGTCGGGGCCATAGATCAGCCCTTCGGACAGGATCTCCCCGTTCAGGTTTTCCTTCATTTCAAAGGCGGGGCCGGTACCGCTGTAATCCTCAGGCGATTGGGCCCGAAAGCTAAGATAGCGCCCCTTTGCAATGGACAGGGCGAAGATGATGAGCAGGGCTATAGCAAGTAGTTTCATTTGGCTGAGACCTCAGTTGGCAGCGTCAGGACCATTCCAAACGCGCCGAGTTTCAGGATGCACGGCAAAATGGCATAGGCGAGGTTGAGCGTTCGCAGCGCCTCGGCTGAATTTGCCTGTCCCGGAGTGAATCCGCTGCGTTCCAGCAATGGAAGGGTGAAAAAGGCCGCCAGGGCCAGCCCCAGCTTGCCCGCGAATGACCAGATGCCGAATGCGGCGGATGCGTTCAGACCTGCGCGTGTCAGAGCGACCGAGAACATGGCCGGCAGCACCACCATATCCGCCCCAAGTGCGGCGCCCGATGCAATGCAGATCAGGGCGAACCCGGCTAGGCTGCCGGTTGACAGCGTCGCGGCGCTGACAAAGGCCGCAATCGACAGCGGCATGGCGATCATTAGGGTCTGTTTCGGGCCAATCCGATTGCTGAGCCGCGCCCAAAGGGGCACGCTTGCCCCCGCGCTGAGGAAGAACAAGATCAACAGCGGTCCTGCCATGCCTGGCAGTTGCAGCCGGTCTTCGACAAAAAACAGAAACAGGGTAGAGGTGATGGCGACCGGCAAGCTGTTGATCAGCGCAAGAACCAGCAGGCGCAACGCACCGGCATCGCCGAGCCCGGAAAAGGTCAGGGCTTGTCCGGTTATCGGCGCGCGTCGCCAGATCGGGGCCGTCAGGACAAAGGTCAGAATGGCGATGAGGCCCAAAAACAGCCCGAACGCAGGATAGCCCTGCGCCTGCGCGCCAAAGGCGACAAACAGCGCGGGGGCACTTGCGGCAAGTATCACGCCGGTTAGCTGCCCGCCCTCGCGATAGGCGGCGAGTGTCATCAGCTCGGACGGGGTGGGCGTTTTGGCCAACGTGGCGCTGCGGCCATAGAGCAGGATGGTTCCCAGGCTGTAGGCTGAAAACAGCAGGATAAGGATGGCCACCAAACTGGCAACGGACGCACCCTCAGACAGAGTGAACAGCAGCGGGAAGCCAACGGCCAGCCCAAGTGCGGCGAGGGCAGCAAACAAAAGCTGGCCACCAGGCCACCGGTCAATCGCCCAGCCAATCAGGGGATCCTGCACAAGGTCAACCAAACGGATCAGCAACAGGACGGCGCCGATCACCCCAAGGCCAATGCCCAGATTGACCGCCGCAAAACGCGGCAGGTGAATGTAAAGTGGGATGCCTGCGGCGGCGAGCATCAACGCATAGAGACTGACCCGGGGATACAGCATCACTGACCCTTCAACTGCCGGGTAAAGTTGGCCGATCTAGTGTTGCTGCCAAGAAAGATCGACATGAATGCGCGCGTGATGCCCGGGCTCGACAAGGTGCAGGTTCTGCTGCCATTGCGCCAGAACCCGATCTTGTCCGGCCCCTCCGGGATTGCTAGATAGCTGTCGCCTTTGCTGACGGCCTGAAAACAGGCCTGCAACTGATCGGCGGTTGGAGTCGGGTTGCCCTGTCGCACCATTTCGTCAAGCGTCGACTTGATCAGAGCCTTCTGCGCGATGGATTTGCGGTATGTCAGTTTCAGTCCGAACTCTTGATTCCAGTTAAACGGTGCGCCGCCGGGCGTATAAAGCCTGGCATCGTAAACCGGCAAACCCAGGAACCGGAACGTAGAGCTGCCAAGAACCTGTGGATCGCCCAGCCGGTCAGCCAAAGGCGACGCCGCCAAGCCGCAGGGCAGCATCATCGCCAGCGCCAGAATGGCCGGGCACATCAGCTTAGAGAGCGGCCGCAACAGGGATGGCCGCGATCTGTTCGGGGGTGCCATTGTCTGCTCCGATGGTTTGCGGGGTGCCGGTGATCCGCTCGACGACATGCATCGCGCTGGCAATCCCGTCTTCGTGAAACCCGTGCCGGTTATAGGCGCCCGCAAACCAGGTGCGGTTCTGTCCTTGCATCTCGCGGATTTGCCCCTGTGCCCAAAGTGCGGCCTTGTCAAAAACCGGATGGGCGAATTCGACCTTATCATAGATCTTGTCGGCGGCGATCTCGGATGAGGCGTTCAGCGTCACAAACAGCGGGTCACTGTCGGGAATATTCTGCAGCCTGTTCATCCAATAGGTCACCCCGACATTCCCGGCCTGCGAGCGATAGGTCCAGCTGGACCAGCAGGCCCGGCGTTTGGGCATCTGCGACGGATCGCAATGCAGGATGGCCGTGTTGGGCTGATACTGGATCGCGCCAAGCGCGGCTGCTTCGGCTGGGGTGGCATCCTGGCCCAGAATGGCAAGGGATTGATCCGAGTGGGTGGCCAGAATGATCTCATCATACTGATCCGACTGGCCTTGGCTGTGAACGGTCACGCCTATCTCATTGCGCTGAACCCTCTGAACGGGGCTGGCCAGACGTATTTCGGCCCCGCGGGCACGCAGGGTGGCGTCAATCCGGCGGACATATTCAATGCTGCCGCCCTTGACCGTGTACCATTGGTGCTGATTGGCGCGGCCATTGGCCAGCAGAGCGTGATTGCGAAAGAACTGCACCAGCGACCGCGCCGGGAATTGATCCACAAATTCAACCGGGGTCGACCAGATCGCCCCGCACATGGGCATCAGGTAATTGTGCCGAAACCAGTGCCCCAACCGCAGCTGATCAACCAGCTCTCCGATGGTTGTGTCATCGTCCTTGGCTGCGTCCGGGGCCTCTCTGCCAAAACGCAGGATGTCGGCGATCATCTTGTAATAGGCCGGCCGCGCAAGATTGCGTTTCTGCGCCGTAAGAGTGCGCAGGTTGTTCAGCCCGTATTCGATGCGCCCGTTGTCGATGGTCGCACCAAAGCTCATCTCGGATTTTTCGACAGGCACGTTCAGCGTATCGAACAACCGTGTCAGGTAAGGGTAGGTGGCATAGTTGAAGACGATAAAACCGGTATCGACGGGCTGATCGCCATTTTTTCCCGCCGTGACCGTGCGGGCATGCCCGCCAAGCCTGGGTTCAGCCTCAAAGAGTGTCACGTCATTGTTTTCGGAAAGATAATAAGCCGCTGAAAGGCCTGAAATGCCTGCGCCAACTATGGCGATTTTTTTCCTGCCCCTTTGGGTTTCGTCGAACATGATAGCCTCGTTACGTGACGTTTTGATAATGAATACGCAGTAGGAGCAGGATTGGATCATTCAAGACAGGGGTTTTTCAGGTGCGGCTGCAATTTAGCGGCCTCACCGCGAGCAACCGAAGGTGATCCAAACTGGCCGTGTAACCGTATTGAAATAACACAATTCAGAAATGGTCGGCATGAACAGCTTTGACGGGAAAACTTATTGGATAGTCGGCGCAAGCGAAGGTCTGGGTCGTGCATTGGCGCAGGCTCTAAGCAATCGCGGCGCCCGGGTGATCCTGTCGGCGCGAAACGCGAAACGCCTGGATGAAATCTGCAGCATTCTGCCAAATTCAAAAGCCATTCGTTGCGATGTCGCCGATTTAGACTCTGTTCGACGTGCTGCTTCCGCTGCCGGAAACGTGGATGGCCTTATCTATAATGCCGGGGCTTATGACCCGATGCGCAGCACCGAGTGGAACACCGAGGCCGCTCTTCGGATGTCCGATGTTAATTTTCAGGGCGCTTTGCGGGTTCTGGGCGAAATACTCCCTGGGTTTGTTAAGGCCGGGCAGGGGGAGATCACGCTGATCGGGTCGCTGTCCGGCTATCATGGCCTGCCATCTGCAGTCGGGTATGGTGCCAGCAAGGCGGCTTTGATTTCACTGGCAGAAACCATGCGGCATGATCTGGCTGGTTCGGGCGTCACGGTTCGGATCGTAAATCCCGGCTTCATCAAGACTCGCCTGACCGAAAAGAACAGTTTCAAGATGCCGATGCTGATGACGCCTCAGGGCGCGGCCCAGCATGTGGTTCGGGCAATGTCCCGCCACAGATTCCGCACAGACTTCCCAGCGCCGTTTTCATGGCTGATCCGCCTTGTGGGCTATTTGCCGGATTGGGTGATATATCGCGGAAGATAGGCCCTAACATTGGGGTTTTGAGCTTCTGCCAGGCTTAACCGCAGGTCAGGCTCTGTATGATCCCTGAGCCGTCCACAAAGACGTTCAGCCGGTCGATGCGATAATCCTGTGTGGCGATGTCATCGGGGCCTAAAACGCGCGACCGTTCGGGTAATTGCGACTGAATGGTCGATACAGGCTTGCCAATCGCATCGGCAAATGGCTCTCCTTTGCAAAAAGCCAAATCCACCGGGGCGGGTTCAAGTGGCGGTGGCGCGTCCTCAGGAGCGGGCGACTCCGTACATGCGACCAGCAAAATCAAAACAGGGGTCAAACGGCGCATTGGCGCTCCTCTTTCTGGCAATGTCGTTTCTGTAATATCAAATATTTAGCATTGCTGCCATCAAAGCGCAGTTGAAAAAACCCTGCATTTAACGCAGGGTCAGGCCAAATTTGACTGGGAGAAGTACATCATGCGCACCCGTGCCGCCGTTGCCGTTCAGGCCGGCAAACCTTTGGAAGTGATGGATGTGAACCTCGAAGGCCCCAAGGCGGGCGAGGTTCTGGTCGAGATCAAGGCGACCGGCATTTGCCACACCGACGAATTCACCCTGTCGGGTGCAGACCCCGAAGGCCTGTTCCCCGCCATTCTGGGCCATGAAGGCGCAGGTGTGGTGGTCGAGGTCGGCGCGGGCGTGACCAGCCTGAAGCCGGGCGATCATGTGATCCCGCTTTACACCCCCGAGTGTCGCGAATGTGAATACTGCCTGCATCCCAAAACCAACCTGTGTCAGGCGATCCGTTCGACGCAGGGCCAAGGGTTGATGCCCGATGGCACCTCTCGGTTCTCGACGCTGGATGGTGATCCAATCCTGCATTACATGGGCTGCTCGACCTTTGCCAACCACACGGTCCTGCCGGAAATCGCGCTTGCCAAAGTGCGCCCGGACGCGCCCTTCGACAAGATCTGCTATATCGGTTGTGGTGTGACCACCGGCATCGGCGCGGTGATCAACACCGCCAAAGTTGAAATCGGAAGCCGTGCGATTGTGTTTGGTCTGGGTGGCATCGGTTTGAACGTCATTCAAGGTCTACGATTGGCAGGCGCCGACCAGATCGTCGGCGTCGACCTGAACCCCTCCAAGGTGGAAATGGCCACCCGGTTCGGTATGACCGATTTCGTCAACCCGGCTGAGGTTGAAGGCGATCTGGTGCCCTATCTGGTCAACCTGACCAAAGGCGGCGCGGATTACACCTTTGACGCCACCGGCAATGTTGGCGTGATGCGCACGGCGCTGGAATCTGCCCATAAGGGCTGGGGTGAATCGATCATCATCGGCGTGGCACCTGCAGGGGCCGAGATCTCGACCCGCCCGTTCCAGCTGGTCACTGGTCGTTCCTGGCGCGGTACGGCCTTTGGCGGCGCCCGTGGCCGCACGGATGTGCCCAAGATCGTCGATTGGTACATGGAAGGTAAGATCGAGATCGACCCGATGATCACCCACACCATGGGCCTGGACGACATCAACCATGGGTTCGACCTGATGCATAAGGGCGAAAGCATCCGCTCGGTTGTGGTTTACTGAGAAAACCGAAATAGTTTCCGAGGGCGGGCTTTTGCTCGCCCTTTTTGGGTCTTACATTCCTCACTATGAATTAAATTTAAGGTTGAGGATTTCAGGTGACGACAGGAAAGACAGACCGTCTGGCGGTTCTGATCGATGCGGACAATGTCTCTGCAAAACATGCAGCAGAGATTTTCGAAGAAATTGCCACGCTCGGTGAGGCTGGTTTAAGGCGGATATACGGGGATTTCTCGAACGGATCACCGCAGGGATGGGAGGCCAAATCTCTGGCCGAATACGCCATCGTTCCGCATCAGCAATTCGCCAACACATCCGGCAAGAACTCCAGCGACATTGCCTTGGTCATTGATGCCATGGATATTCTACATTCGGGTCGGTTCAGCGGCTTTGTGTTGGTCTCGTCAGACAGCGACTTCACGCGCCTTGCCAGTCGGATACGCGAGCAGGGGTTGGATGTGTTCGGAATAGGAGAACGCAAAGCCCCCAAGGCCTTTGTGGCAGCGTGCAATCGGTTCATCTATATTGATAATATTGAGAAGCCAGCGGCACATAACCCACAGGCCAAAAAGTCCGAAAGCCCAAAGCCAAAGCAAGAGCTGAACCATGCCTATCAGCTTATTCGCAATGTCGTTCAGAATACCAATGAGCCGGACGGCTGGACCAGCCTTGGGATTGTCGGAAGTCAGCTGGGTAAGATGTATCCGGATTTTGATTCCCGCTCTTATGGCCACAAAAGGCTGAGCGATCTGGTGCGTGCCATAGACCGGTTTGAAAAGAGCGGCGAAAATGGTGGTCTCAGGATCAGATGCAAAGAGCCGTAAAGGCAGGGGTCATTCTCCTGGTCGCGTCGCCCCTGTATCCGAACGCGGTGAGCGAACCCGCAGAACCGGGGTATTGACCGAGGTGGTGTTCGACCGGCTCTCGCGCCAGACGACGAAGACACCAGATGCGATGATGATGCTGGCGCCGACGGCAACCCAGCCGTCTGGCTTTTCGCCGAAAAACGCCATGCCAAAGATCGTGGCCCAGATGATCTGGCTGTATTGGCTGGGGGCGATGACCCCCGCTGGCGCGGCACGATAAGCCAGAATAATCAGGTGTTGGGCAATGACAGAAAACACTCCGACCAGTGCCATCATGGCCAGATGCAACAGGGACGGAGGTTGATAAACGGCCGGTTGCGCGATGCTCATGACCACTATGGCCAGCAGCATCGGATAAAGGATCAGAACGGCCGAGCGTTCCTCATTGCCGATCTTACGGACCAGAACTGACGCGAAGGCGCTGCAGAACGCGGCCGTCAGCGCCGCCAGATGGCCTAGCGTGATGTCCGTGGTACCCGGACGCAGAACGATCAACACGCCGATCAGGCCCACGCCAACCGCGGCCCAACGCTGGGCGCGGACCACCTCGCCCAATATGGGGATCGACAGGACCGTGACGATCAGCGGGAAAGAGAACAGGAGTGAATATACCTCGGCCAAAGGCAGGACCGAAAAGGAATAAAATGCGCAGGACATGCCTGTGACCATCAACCCCGACCGCAGCAGGACCAGCCAGGGATGGTGCGGAAGGAAGTTGCCGGTAGAGCGGTCTGTCAGGATTGTCACGGCCATCGGCACAAAGGAAAACAGCGTGGCGAAAAAGATGATTTGCATCACCGAATAGGTTCCGCCCAGCACCTTGATCAGAGCATCGTGGCTGGCAAAGACAGCAAAGCCCAGAAACGCATAGCCAAGGCCCCTGAGGGTGGTGTTTTGAGTGCTCATCGGTCTGGCCTTGGGCAGCGGAATGGTGGGTTCATCCGTTGCATAAACCCATTTTTCAGAGTCTGATAGCCCTTATTTTACCGCTAACATGGCAACCGGCCATGATCTGAGATCATCGCAGGATCGGTGGCGCGTCCTTTGGCTGGCGCGCGGATTGTACACCCACTTTCATCCCTACGCCGATGCGCCGGGCCAGCGCCACCCAGGGCAGCGCGGTTTCTGCGGGCAGGGTACTATGGGCCACCTCCTCGAACAGGTCCAGCCAATGATCGAACAATTCGGGCCTGATATCAGGCCTTTCGATGTGAATACGCTGCGGATTTCCGTCATAACAACGCTCATGCAGAATGGCGTTGCGCCAGAACGCGGCGATCTTGTTCTCGTGCGGGGGCCAGTCGCTGACATGGTTTGCAAAGACCGGCGCCAGTGCCTCGTCCTGCCGGACGCGGGCGTAGAATGCGCTCACCTGCGACATGATCTGTTCAGCGGTGGCGGGAAACCTCGGAGGAATTCCTGGGCGGGCAGGAGAGGTAGGTTTGGACATGGGCGTTCCGAAACTGAATTGCGTCCCGTTCAGATCGGATTGTAGCCCGTGCTGTCAAGCCACGGCGCGTATATGTCGCGCTGTCTCAAAGAAGCGTTTGCGCAGGAAACGGGTCGGTTCCCCTCGCCGGGTCAGGCATCTTTTGTACAAAGAAGGAGACCTAACATGCACAAAATATCTGCCCTCCCCACCGCTCAGGTTCAAGCCTATCGCCAAGGTGCGCCTGATGGTTATGGCAACCCGCCCGAACGGGCGATATCGAACGGGGAAGGAAACCCCTGCCGTCATTGCCTGACCTATATTCCCAGGGGAAAGGAAATGCTGGTGCTGGCGCACCGGCCATTTCCAGCGACACAACCTTTTGCTGAAACCGGGCCGATTTACCTTTGTGTAGAGCCTTGTCAGCGCTATGAGGATCTCACCAACCTGCCCGAGGCGCTGACCGCCTCAACCACTTATCTGATTAAAGGGTACGGATCGGACGACAGGATTGTTTACGGCACCGGGATCATTACGCCGCAGGCGGAATTGCAAAACGCTGCCGGGGATATCTTTGCCCGCGCGGATGTCGCCTATATCCACATCAGATCCGCGTCGAATAACTGCTATCACGCGCGGATCGACCGCGCCTAAAGCTTAACCCGGTGCAATCCCCGGCGCGGCTGATCAAGATCAGCTGCCGGGACATCGCCAGCCCGGGTCGAGGTCAGGGCCAGGAACACATCCTCAAGATCCGCTTCTTCGGTGCGGACGTCGCGGATGCGGATGCCCACGGCCCTGACGGATTCCAGAACCTGTTCGGCACTGGTCTGGGCACTGCGATAGCGCAGCACCAGGCTGCCATCGTCGCGCAGTGTGGCCTCGACTCCCTCGGCCGCAGGCAGTTCAGTGACGGGGCCATCCGGAATAATTACCATCGTCCGGCCATCCATGCGGCTCAGCAGGTCTGCCGTGCTGTCCTGTGCGATCTTTTCGCCATGATTGATGATGGCGATCTGGTCGCACATCTCCTGTGCTTCTTCCAGGTAATGCGTCGTCAGGATGATGGTCATGCCCTGCTGGTTCAGCTTGCGCACGTTGGCCCAGAGCATTTGGCGCAGCTCGATATCCACGCCCGCTGTGGGTTCGTCCAGAACCAGCACTTTGGGGTTATGCACCAAAGCCTTGGCCAACAGCAACCGGCGCCGCATCCCGCCGGACAGGGTGCGGGCATAGGCCTCGGCCTTGTCGCTGAGGCCAACCAGTTCGAGGATTTCATCACTGCGCCGCTGCGCCTTTGGTACACCATATAGGCCAGCCTGAACCTCCAAAGCACCGCGCGGAGTAAAGAACGGGTCCAGGTTCAGCTCTTGCGGCATAACGCCGATGGCAGCGCGAGATTGGCGCGGGTTGCGGTCTTGGTCATGACCCCAGATCGACACATGGCCAGCCGATTTCACCACCAACCCGGCCAGAATGTTGATCAGGGTCGATTTCCCGGCCCCGTTCGGCCCCAGCAATCCAAAGACTGAACCGCGCGGGATTGTCAGGTCGATACCCTTCAGCGCCTGCTTTTCAGGCTGGCCCTTGCTGCCGCGATAGGTCTTGCGCAGCCCTTCGATCCTGATTGCCGCATTGTCCATGTGGCTCTTGCCCCCGGTTTGCTCATCGCTCATAAACGCACCTAATGCATGCCCGCGAGGCCGACAACCAGTGAAGGATCGCCAGCCGTGACAATCGAAGCGCCGGAAACCAAGATCGTCGAAACCTCTCGTGTCGCCTGTGATGGCGGCGAAGGTGCATTGGGCCACCCACGTGTTTGGTTACAGATCCCCGAAGACACCGGCTGGGTCGAGTGCCCCTATTGCGACTGCAAATTTGTCTTAAAAGGGCACGAGGCCAGCGCCTGATTGTGCAAAGCCGCGGGCAGGTTTGGCCTCTGCCTGATCATTGGAGCTGTTGGCTATTTTCTGGCCGCCGCTATCGGAATGCTTCTAACCGGATCGGGAAATCGGGCGAAGGGCGATGATACGATCGAAATCACCTGGTCAGCGGGCCGATCTACAGGCCTCCTGGGTGCCGGGTTTTTTCGACCGAAATCAGTTTTAAGGCCAGAGGGCGTTTCAACGCGCTGCGAACCTGCCATGTCTGGGCCGGTGAGGTGCTGTGGGCTGCGAATGAAGACTTCGGCACAAGGATGCCATTGCCTTACTCGATCACTTTGTCCCGCTTGATAAACCAATCCGGCAAGGTCTAACCTGCCCAACTAATGTCGTGTTCTGACGATAGCTTTGCGCCGGCTCAATGGAGGAAGTGTGTTGATGGACGCCAGTATCCAAAATACCAACCAACCGGTCTTCGGATGGATTGGTTTTAGTGTTTCCGCGATGGCCCTGTTGGGCGCCCTGTTCCTGTTCTGGGCCGGGCCATTCGCACCGCAACAATCGACTGGCGTGTCTTTGGGAGAGCTTGCAGCCGAGCTTGGAAAATCCACCCTGCGCTCGGCCGCCGGGCTGGACCAACCCGAGCCGGTGGCCCGGGTCCGTGATCTGGACGACTTTCTGCAGATCGGCGTAGCCCTTTTGGGAGGATTGGCCGTCATCCTGTCGGCCATAGGCATTCTGCGCCACGAAAAACTGCGCCCGGCCATTGCGGGTATCGCAATCGGCATCGGCGCAATCCTGTTTCAGTTCTTTGCTTTTGCGTTTTTCGCTTTCCTCGGTGTGCTGGTCATCATGGCGCTGCTCAACAGCTTTTCGGATGTATTTGGCGGCCTGTTCGGCGGATAGTTCACCTTCTGTACTGGTCACCCGTGCGCCCCTGTGGCAGAACCATCCCTGACCGACAGGGAGCGCGCGCATGAGCAATTTCGGAAAAGGGTGTCACCTTCATCTTATTGACGGATCGGCCTTTATCTTCAGGGCCTATCACGCGCTGCCGCCGCTGACGCGGAAGTCCGATGGGTTGCCGATTGGGGCCGTGTCGGGCTTTTGCAACATGCTGCAGAAATATGTCGAAGGAAACACCGGGCCAGACGCGCCGACGCATGTGGCGGTGATTTTTGACAAGGGCTCTCATACGTTCCGCAATGACATGTATGACCTCTACAAGGCCAACCGCGAGGCCATGCCCGAGGATCTGCGCCCTCAGATGCCCCTGACCCGCGAGGCGACCCGCGCCTTCAATATCGCCTGCAAAGAGCTTGAGGGCTATGAGGCCGACGACATCATTGCCACCCTTGCCATACAGGCGCGTGAGGCCGGTGGTCGCGTCACGATCGTCAGTTCCGACAAGGACCTGATGCAGCTGGTCGGCGATGGGGTCGAAATGCTGGATGCGATGAAGAACAAACGCATCGACCGCGATGGCGTGTTCGAGAAATTCGGCGTCGGGCCTGAACGTGTGGTGGACGTGCAGGCGCTGGCCGGGGACAGCGTGGACAATGTGCCGGGGGCCCCGGGCATTGGGATCAAGACGGCGGCGCTTTTGATCAATGAATTTGGTGATCTGGAAACCCTGCTGGACCGCGCCGAAGAGATCAAACAACCCAAACGCCGCCAGACCCTGATCGACAAACGCGACCAGATTGAGCTGTCGAAAAGACTGGTGCAGTTGGATGAGAACACGCCGCTGGATTTCACCTTAGACGATCTTGAGGTGCAAGACCCTGAACCGGACACTCTGCTGGGCTTTCTGGCTGAGATGGAGTTCCGCACCCTCACCAAGCGCATAGCGGACAAGCTGGGGGCCGAGGCACCGGTGATTGCAGACGCGCCTGCGCCCGTTGCAGATGTGGCCGAGGCTGAAGACATTCCATTCGACGCGTCGAAGTATGAATGCGTCCGCGACGCGGGGGCTTTGCAGAAATGGATAGACCAGGCCTATGAGCGTGGCTGGGTTGCAGTGGACACCGAGACCACCGGGCTGAACGAGATGATCGCAGATCTGGTTGGCATTTCGCTCTGCATTGAGGCGGGCGAGGCCTGTTATATCCCATTGATCCATCGTCAAAGCGCCACCGACGATCTGTTCGGCTCGGACGCGCTGGCCGAGGGGCAAATGCCGATTGAACAGGCTCTAACACTGATAAAACCGATGTTAGAGGACCCGTCGATCCTCAAGATCGGGCAAAACATGAAATACGATGCCAAGATTTTTGCCCGCTATGGCGTGGATGTGGCGCCGATTGATGACACGATGTTGATGTCCTATGCGATGCATGGCGGCGAGCATGGGCATGGCATGGACACCCTGTCCGAGCGTTATCTGAACCACACGCCGATTCCGATCAAACCGCTGCTGGGATCCGGCAAATCGGCGATCACATTCGACAAGGTTCCGATTGATGAAGCGACCGCCTATGCGGCCGAGGACGCTGATATAACGCTGCGCCTGTGGAAACTGTTCAAGCCGCAACTGCATCAGGTGCAGGTGACGACCGTCTATGAAACGTTGGAACGCCCGCTGGTGCCGGTTCTGGCCGAAATGGAGATGCATGGTATCAAGGTTGACCGCGATGTCCTCAGCCGCATGTCCAACGCGTTTGCCCAGAAAATGGCCGGGTTAGAGGCTGAAATCCACGAATTGGCTGGTGAAAGCTTCAATGTCGGCTCGCCCGCTCAGCTGGGCGAGATTCTGTTCGACAAGATGGGTCTGGAAGGCGGCAAGAAGGGCAAGACCGGAAAATATTCAACCGGGGCCGATATCCTTGAGGATCTGGCGACCGAGCATGAATTGCCGCGTCGGGTGCTGGATTGGCGTCAGCTGTCGAAACTGAAATCGACCTATACGGACGCGCTGCAGACCCATATCAACCCCGATACGGGCCGGGTACATACGTCCTATTCGATCACCGGGGCGAACACCGGTCGTTTGGCCTCGACCGATCCGAACCTGCAGAACATCCCCGTGCGCACCGAGGAAGGTCGTCGCATCCGCGAGGCGTTCATTGCCGAACCGGGAAATGTGCTGGTCAGCCTCGACTATAGCCAGATCGAGCTGCGCATTCTGGCGCATATTGCCGATATTCCGGCCTTGAAGCAGGCGTTTACCGATGGGCTGGACATTCACGCCATGACTGCGTCGGAAATGTTCGACGTGCCGCTGGATGAGATGATGCCGGATATTCGCCGTCAGGCCAAGGCGATCAACTTCGGTGTGATCTATGGCATCTCGGGTTTTGGTCTGGCGCGCAACCTGCGCATTCCACGGGCCGAGGCGCAGGGCTTCATCGACCGCTATTTCGAACGCTTCCCCGGCATTCGGACCTATATGGACGACACCGTCGCCTTTGCCAAAGAGAATGGCTATGTGCAGACCCTATTCGGGCGCAAAATCCATACGCCCGAAATCAATGCCAAGGGGCCGCATGCCGGATTTTCGCGTCGGGCAGCGATCAACGCTCCGATTCAAGGCACCGCGGCCGACGTGATCCGCCGCGCGATGGTGCGGATGCCGGATGCGATCCAGGGCCTGCCCGCAAAGATGCTGCTGCAGGTGCATGACGAATTGCTGTTCGAAGTGGCCGAGGACGCTGTTGACCCGCTGATCAACGCGGCGCGTGACATCATGGAGGGCGCATCCGACCCGGCGGTGAAACTGGACGTCAAGCTGAGCGTGGATGCGGGCCAGGGCGCAAACTGGGCCGAGGCGCACTAGCAACGCCTCTCATCAGGCCCGGCGGGCCCTCTTCGCGGCGGGTCAGCCCTGCGGTCTGACCATGCGGTTGACCATCCGTTGCACGCTGGGTCCCAGCAGCAGGATGACCGTAAAGGCGATGGGCCAGCAAAAGGCCCATGAGCTCATCCAGTCGCCCAGTGTGTTGGGGCCGAAACCGATGGCCTTGGCTGTGGCGATGCCGGTGACGATACAGGACATCAGGCCTGACATGATCAGGCTGAACAGGGCGCGGGCATAGCGGGCAGGGATCATCCGGGCATCCTTGGTCTGTGGTTGCCTTGATCTGCGCTATTTTTCCGGGATATTCCAGTGCGGACGGACAATCAAAGATGCATCCAGCCGAGTGTATCGGCGGTACGTTGGATCGAGGGCTGATATTCGGCACTGACCCAGCCGGTGTAGCCGCTGTCATCAATCGCTCGGAACAACTCGGCAAAATTCATCTCACCTCGACCGGGCTCTGAGCGATCCGGTGCCGCTCCGATCTGGGCATGCACGATGCGGGCTTGGAACTGCTGCCAGACCTGCAACGCGTTGCCATGGATCATCTGGGCGTGAAAACTGTCATATTGCAGACCAACATTGGGCCGGTTCACACGATCCAAAACCTCGGCGGCCAGATCGTAAGAGTTCAGGAAATATTCAGGCTGTGACACCGGGTTGAGCGGTTCGATCGTGAACGGCTGTTGGGGCGCGTGGTCTGCTGCCCATTGCAGGTTTGGAACAAAGCAATCCATAGCATCCGCGCCCGAGGAATATCCGGACATGATGTGGATTTTTTCGGGCCGCAGCGCCTGAGCATAGCGTAGAACGCGGCGGATGTCGGACTGGAACCGCGCCTCACCGCCCGGAACGGCGGCATATCCGGGAGTGCCGCCGGTGTAGTTGGGTGGCGGCGCGTTGATCAGCACCAGGTCGAGCCCATTAGCCAGCAGGGCACGGCAGGTTTCCTTGGTAGCCAGATCATAGGGAAACAGAACCTCAACCGCCTTGAACCCGGCCTGCGCGGCGGCCTGAAACCGGTCGAGATAGGGCAGTTCGGCAAAGAGCAGTGAGATATTTGCAGCGAATTTGGGCATGGATGGCCTTTGCGTGTCTGTTCGCCGGACCATATCGGTCGGGTGATTTCAGCGAAAGGGACTGAAAACGACAGATTGTCGAAAATCTGCCAGATCACCCGGTTTAATTCAGTGACGTTCGGGACAATGCGGCGAATCATTTCTGGCGCCGCTTTGACCAGAGGTATGACCCATGGCAATGAGCCCTGACCCCGTGCGCGGGACCGATATTTCTATGTCCGCCGACCGCAACTCCGCCTTGTCTGGCAACGGGTTGGCGGTTGCCTCGATGCTGGCATGGGCCGCAGGCTTTCCGGCGGCGGAGGTCTTGTTGCAAAGCTGGTCGCCAGTGGGCTTGCTGGCGGCACGTCTGGGTCTGGCGGTTTTGGTGCTGCTGCCGATCTGGCTGATGCTGGACGGTCCCAGTCGTATTCTAAGGGCCAGATGGGGATGGGCCATGATCGTCGGAGCTTTTGGCTTTGGCTGCCCGATGTTCCTGCTGATCCTGGCGCAAAAGCTGACCGATCCGGTAACCGTCGTCATCATCGCCTCTTGCGCGCCACTAATCGCAACCCTGCTGGAGCTTAAGGCGGGCACACGTCGGCTGAGCTGGAATTTTGGCCTAGGCGTTCTGGTTTCAATTATCGGCGGGCTGATCGCCACCAGCGCCGTCGCCCCGGCGCAGCTGGGCCTTGGGGCCTTATGCGCGGTCGTGTCGGTCGTCTTTTTCAGCTGGGGCAGCATGACCACAGCGCGCGATTTCCCCGAACTCAGCCAGACCGGGCGCGCGACGATCACGTTGATCGGGGGCTTTGCCATGGCCGTGATCTTGTGCTTTGCCGCTGGGTTGCTGGGCATGGAGGTGATGCCTGAGGTTGCCATCGACGCGCAGCAGATCGGGATGCTGGGGATTTACGCGCTGATTTCGCTGGGGCTGAGCCAGATCCTGTTCGTTGCTTCGGTTGGAAAGCTGGGCGTGGCGCTGGCCTCGTTCCATATGAACATCGCGCCATTTTACGTGATGCTGATCATGATTGTGCTGGGGGATGAGTGGAATTCAACCCGCGCGCTGGGCGCGGGCATCGTGGCGGTCGCCGTTGTTCTGGCGCAGGATCGCAGGCCGCGCTCAGCCCAGATCGGCTGAGCGGATCAGCGGAAAGAACTGACCGCCTGACCATACCCCGAACCAGTCTTCATGGTCGGTGCCGATCTCGACCAGCCGGTAAAAGCTTTTGCGGTCAATGCGCGCCTCTAGATTTGCGCGGATCAGGATATAGGGCGAGGGTTCCTGGGTCTTCGGATCAAACTCAACACGGATCGGGTGATCCGGTCCGGCCTTGGCCGTGTCACCCACATGGGTGCTGAAAGTCAAAATCTGCGCCGCGCCTGAGCCTGTGGCATCAAAGTCGACAGCGACGAACGGGACATCCTCAACCGTGATTCCCACCTTTTCGACCGGGGTCACCAGGTAATATTTGCCTTCTTCTTTCTTAAGAATTGAGGAAAAAAGCTTCACAAGCTCGAACCTGTTGATGGGCGAGCCTAAATAACTCCAAGAACCATCTTTTGCGATCTTGATGTCCAGATCGCCACAAAACGGGGGATTCCACAGGTGAACAGGGGGTAAATCCCGTGTTTTCGCGGCTTTGACTGATGCCGCAATGCCATCAGGAGAAGGTGTCACAGGGATTTGTCCGCTCATTACTTTTGCCATTTCCTTTTCGCGCGATACACTTCAACCATACTCGTCCACGGAAGGGAAAGTCATGAGCGAACCTGCCGACCTCGTATCCGAGATCGAAGCGCTGGAAACTAAACTGCAAGAGGCCAAGGCCTCGATCACCCGACGCTTTATCGGGCAAGAGCGGGTCGTGGATCTGACGCTGGCCGCGCTGTTATGCGGCGGGCACGCATTGCTGATCGGATTGCCAGGGCTGGGCAAGACCCGGCTGGTTGAGACTTTGTCGACCGTGATGGGCCTGCATGGCAACCGTATCCAGTTCACGCCGGATCTGATGCCGGCTGATATTCTGGGGTCCGAGGTTCTGGATACGGCCGAGGATGGCAGTCGCCACTTCCGGTTCATTCCCGGACCGATCTTCTGCGAATTGCTGATGGCGGATGAGATCAACCGCGCCAGCCCGCGCACACAGTCGGCCTTGCTGCAAGCGATGCAGGAACGCACCGTCACCGTCGCGGGCGAGGATCGTGCGCTGGATGAGCCGTTTCACGTGCTGGCCACGCAGAACCCGATTGAACAAGAAGGCACCTATCCGCTGCCCGAGGCGCAGTTGGACCGCTTTTTGGTGCAGATTGACGTCGAATACCCGGATCGTCAGACCGAGCGGGATATCCTTCTGGCCACGACCGGTGTCGAAGAAGACGACGCTCATCAGATTTTCACCAAAGAGGAATTGCTGGCGGCGCAACTTCTGTTGCGCCGGATGCCGGTTGGCGAGTCTGTGGTCGAACTGATTCTGGATCTGGTCCGCGCATTCCGCCCCGGCGAAGCAGGCGTGTCCGATCGTGTGGCCGAAACCGTGGCCTGGGGCCCTGGCCCCCGCGCGGCGCAGGCGTTGATGATGACGGTGCGTGCCAACGCCATGTTGCAGGGGCGACTGGCCCCCAACGCCGAAGATGTTCTTGAGATGGCCCGCCCTGTCCTCAGCCATCGTATGGCGCTGAACTTTGCGGCCCGGGCGCGCGGTGACAGCCTGGCCGATCTGATTGACTCGACTGCACTTGGGCTGATCCGAACCGAGGCTGCGGCGTGAATGCCGGGCTGACCCTTCGTGAAAGATCCGAGGCCGAGGCATCTCGGTTGCCGCCCCTGTTGGCGCGGGCGGAACATCTGGCCGGAACCGTCCTGCTGGGTGACCATGGGCGTCGCCGATCCGGGATGGGCGATGATTTCTGGCAATACCGCCCGGCACAGATTGGCGACAGCCGCCGGATGATCGACCACCGCCGCTCGGCCCGTGGCGATCAACAATTTGTGCGCGAACGCGAATGGCAGATTGCCCAATCGGTGATGCTGTGGGTGGATCAGGGCGCGTCAATGCGCTTTGCCTCGGACGCTTCGCTGCCCACCAAGGCGGATCGCGCGCGTTTGCTGGGGCTGGCAACCTCGATCCTGCTGGCGCGCGGTGGTGAGCGTGTGGGCCTGACGGGCACAACTCTGCCGCCCCGGCGCGGCAACGCACAGATCATCCGGCTTGCGCAGGCCTGGTCCGAGGATGATCAAGCCGACTATGCGCCACCCGAGCACCGCGCCATGATCCCCCATGCGCGGGCGGTGTTCATCTCTGATTTTCTTGGCCCGATGGAAGAGGTTGAACTGGCACTGTCCAAAGCTGCGGATCGTGGCGTGCGCGGGGTGGTCCTGCAGGTGCTGGATCCCGGTGAAGAGAATTTCCCCTATCGCGGGCGTACCATTTTCGAAAGCGTGGGCGGCTCGGCCCGGCATGAAACGCTCAAGGCTTCTGATCTTCGCCACCGGTATCTTGCGCGCCTTGCCGAACGAAAGGATGCCTTGATGCGCTTGTGTCGGGTGACGGGATGGCAACTGGGGCTGCACCACACTGGCGACAGCGCACAGGCGGCTCTGTTATGGCTGTATCGCGCTTTGGACGGGGGCAGAGTATGACGGTTTTGGCTGGGATAGGCTTTACCGCGCCCTGGGTGTTGCTGGGATTGTTGACCCTGCCCATCCTGTGGCTGGTCCTGCGCGCTGTGCCGCCTGCGCCGATCCGGCGAATGTTTCCGGCCGTAACGCTGCTGCTGGGGCTGAAGGACGACGAGAGTGTTTCGGATCGGACACCATGGTGGCTGCTGCTGTTGCGAATGCTGGCGGCGGCGGCGATCATTATCGGTCTGGCCGGGCCGGTTTTGAATCCCTCGCGGGATCAGGTGGGTTCGGGGCCGCTGTTGTTGGTGCTGGATGCCAGCTGGGCAGGTGCAAGCGGCTGGCCATCGCTTCAGGACCAGCTTGATACGCAGCTGACCGAGGCCGGACGCGCCGGACGCACGGTGGCCTTGCTCAACTTGACGGAGCCAGAAGCCCCAGTCTTTCAGGCCGCCGAAGCGTGGCGGGGTCGGCTTCCGGGGGTGACTCCGATGCCCTGGCAACCAACTCAGCTGCAGATGGATCAGGTGCTCGATGTGCTGGATCAGCTTGATGGTGGTTTTGATACATATTGGTTCAGCGACGGTCTGGAATTTGCGGGTCGGGAAACGGTTCTGGCTGCGTTGCAATCGCGCGGGGAAGTGACCGTGTACCAGTTAGGCTCGCCTGTTTATGCGATTCTGCCCGCCGCCTATCAGGATGGTGTCATTCAACTGACGGCCCAACGCGCCACTGCTGGTCCGGAAGACACCCTGACCATTTTGGCACAGGGGCGCGATCCGGCGGGCGCAATGCGGGTTCTGCAATCCGCCAATGTCGTCTTTGCTGAAGGCGAAACGCTTGCTCAGGTGGAGCTGGCGCTGCCCTCGGAACTACGGGCCAGAATCACCCGGTTCGAGATTCAGGGCCAGCGGTCGGCGGGTGCCGTAACGCTGACCGATGACAGCCTGCGCAGGCGTGAGGTGGCCCTGCTTGCGGGCAGTTTGAACCGTGAAGGGTTGGAGCTGTTGTCGCCGCTTCATTATCTGACGCAGGTTCTGGTGCCGACCGCGGATTTTGTCGAGGGCGGGTTGATGGATGTGTTGCCCGCCAATCCGGATGTGATTGTTCTGGCGGATGTGGCGAAATTGGCCGAAGCGGAACAACTGGCGGTGACCGAATGGGTCGAACAGGGCGGGCTGCTATTGCGCTTTGCTGGGCCGCGCATGGCCGCCAGCGATCTGGGGCGGGATGTCGAGGATACTTTGCTGCCGGTGCGCCTGCGCAGCGGTGGCCGTTCGGTCGGCGGCGCGATGAGCTGGGGTGAGGCCAAAGGTCTGGCTCCGTTCCCCGAAACGTCTCCTTTCTACGGGCTGCGCGTGCCACCGGATGTTTCCGTGACCACACAGGTCATGGCGCAACCAGACCCTAATTTGGCTGATCGGGTGATTGCATCGCTGACGGATGGCACGCCTCTGGTCACGCGCAAGGCGTTGGGGTTGGGGCAGGTGGTGCTGTTCCATGTCACCGCTGATGCCGAATGGTCGAGCCTTCCCCTCTCGGGCCTGTTTGTCGAGATGCTGGACCGGCTCGCCGTTGCCTCGGCTGCGAAATCCCGGGAAGAATCGCAACTACAGGGCACGACCTGGGAACCGCTGCAGGTCATGGATGGGTTCGGAGGTTTGTCGGATGCGGATAACCTGGCCGGTGTCGATGGGGTTGATCTGGCCTCGGGCGCAATCGGGCCGGACCTGCGGCCGGGCCTGTATGAAAGCGGCAAGCAAAAACTGGCGCTGAATGTACTGGATGCGGATACGGTGCTGACGCCAGCCATCTGGCCATCTGATGTGCCGATCAAAGGGCAGGAAATCAGCGCCGAAACGCCGGTCGGGGGCATTTTGCTTAGCCTCACGCTGATCTTGCTGACGGTGGACGTCATTGCGTCACTTCTGTTGTCGGGGCGACTTGGGCTGGCCCGGGCCGCGGCGATGGCGCTGGGTGCGTTGCTGATTGCACCTGACCTTCAGGCTCAGACGCCCGAGGAAACCGATTTTGCCCTGATGGCAACGCAAGAGCTGGTACTGGCTCATGTCATGACCGGAAACGCGCAGGTTGACGATATCGCGGGCGCCGGGATGCGTGGCTTGGCGCAAACTTTGTTCTTCCGCACTTCGGTCGAACCGGCAGAGCCCATCGGCGTTGATCTGGAACGGGACGAGCTGGCGTTTTTCCCGCTGCTGTACTGGCCGATCACGCCGGAACAGCCGCAACCCTCGGACGAAGCCTATGCCAAGCTGAATGCCTATCTCCGCTCGGGCGGCATGATCCTGTTCGACACGCGCGACGCGGATGTGGCGCGTTTCGGTGCAGCAAGCCCCAATGGCCGCAAGCTGCAACAACTGGCCGCCCCGCTGAATATCCCTTCGTTAGAGCCTGTTCCGGATGACCATGTTCTGACGCGGGCCTTCTATTTGCTGCAGGATTTCCCGGGCCGATATGCTGGTACCGAGATTTGGGTCGAAGCCGCCCCGCCGGATGCGGAACAGATCGACGGCATGCCGTTCCGCAACCTAAACGACAATGTGACACCGGTAGTGATCGGCGGGAATGACTGGGCCGGGGCCTGGGCCGTCGACCGAAACGGGCAGGCCTTGTTGCCGGTCGGGCGCGGATATGCCGGTGAGCGGCAGCGGGAATTGGCCAATCGGTTTGGCGTCAATCTGGTGATGCATGTGCTGACCGGGAATTACAAATCGGATCAGGTCCATGTGCCTGCGCTGCTGGACAGGTTGGGACAATGACCGGAACCGTTATCTTTGACCCTCTGATTCCGTGGCCCGTTCTGATGGTCGTTGCCGCGATTGCCATATCAGGCGTTGTTCTAGCCCTGTGGCGGGGCCTGTCTGGCTGGGCTTTGCGCGGGTTGGCCGCCCTGGTCGTGATCGCGGCCATGGCGGGGCCTGTTTATCAGGTCGAAGATCGCACTCCGCTGACCGAAATCGTGGTGATGATCGAGGATGAAAGCGCCAGCCAGACCCTGTCCGATCGCCCGGAACAGACAGCACAGGCCGCTGCCGAACTGGCGGCTGAGATCGACGCGCGCGACAATACCGAGCTGCGCCGGATCCAGGTGGGTGACAGCGATGGGGATGAGGGCACACAGGTCATGGCTGCGCTGAACAAAGTCCTGGCCGAGGAACCCCGTGCGCGCATTGCGGGGATCCTCGTGGTTTCGGACGGGATCGTGCATGACGTTGATCAGGCCCCTGACCTGCCTGCACCGATGCACTTGTTGCAGACTGGGCGGGCCAGCGACTGGGACCGCCGTCTGATCGTCCGCAATGCACCGGCTTTTGCCATTATCGGAGAGCCGGTCACGCTGACGTTGCGGGTTGAGGATAGCGGCGCAGTTCCTGTTGCAGCTGCGAATGCGCCTTTGGAAATTTCGGTTGATGGCAATGCGCCAGAACATTTCACCATTCCAATCGGTGTCGATGTCGAGCTACCGGTCAAGCTGTCCCATGGCGGGCGGAATGTCATCCAGTTTACCGTACCCGGCGTCGAAGGAGAGTTGACCGACCGCAACAACACCGCACTGATTCAGATGAATGGTGTGCGCGACCGTCTGCGGGTGCTGCTGGTTTCGGGTGAACCGCATCCCGGTGGACGGACCTGGCGGAACCTTCTGAAATCCGACAGCTCGGTCGATCTGGTGCATTTCACGATCCTGCGACCGCCTGAAAAGCAGGATGGTGTGCCTGTGGACGAGTTGTCTTTGATCGCTTTTCCGACTCGAGAACTGTTTCTGGAAAAGATCAACGATTTCGATCTGATCATCTTTGATCGCTATAAGCGGCGCGGTATTCTGCCTGCGGTCTATCTGGAGAATGTCACCAATTACATCAATGATGGTGGTGCGGTTCTGATTGCGGCTGGTCCTGATTTTGCCAGCGCCGACAGTATCTTCCGCTCGCCGCTGGCGCCGATTCTTCCGGCGCAGCCCACCGCGCGGGTCATCGAAGAACGCTTTGTCCCCACAGTTACAGATATGGGGCACCGGCACCCGGTGACCACGGATCTGGGCGATTCCGAGCATTGGGGTGCATGGTTGCGCCAGGTTGATGTCCTGTTCCGATCAGGTGAAACGCTGATGACCGGCGTCGATGACCGGCCGCTGCTGGTGCTGGACCGGGTCGGAGAGGGGCGCGTGGCAATGCTGGCCTCTGACCACGCTTGGCTCTGGAGCCGTGGCTTCGACGGCGGTGGTCCGCAGCTTGAACTGCTGCGGCGATTGGCGCATTGGATGATGAAAGAACCCGAGCTTGAGGAAGAGGCTCTGTGGGCCGAAGCAAATGGTCAAATCATGCGCGTCATCCGTCAAACCCTGGGGGATGACGTCGGAACAGTTACCATCACGCAGCCCAATGGTGAGACACTTGAGGTGACGCTGAACGAAGTTTCTCCAGGGCGGTTCGAAGCTCAGATCTTCGGCCCCGAGATTGGCCTCTATCGTCTGCAAGAGGGTGAACATTCGGCGGTGATTGGGTTGGGCCCTGCGGCCCCCAAAGAATTTGAGCGTACGATTGCTACCGATCAGATCCTTGAGCCGGTTCTGGCCGAACTGCGCGGCGGTGTGATCCGGGTCGAGGACGGTTTGCCTTCGATCCGCAATGTCCGCGCTGGGCGGCCAGCATCGGGGCGCGGTTGGATCGGGCTGACCCCGCGCGATGCCTACCAGACCAGCTCTGTAACACAGGCTGGTGTTCTGCCGCCCTGGCTGGTGCTTTTGCTGGCCGGTGGTTTCCTTCTGGCGGGTTGGCTGCGCGAAGGTCGGCGTTAGGTCATTCGACCACAACGCTGATTGTGGCCCCATTCACCAGCATCATGTCATGGTAAAGCACCGTTTGAACCGGCTTTGCTGCGTCAGGTTTGTCGTGTAATCCCACACAATTTTTCTGATCTGAGCGCCTGTAGCGCATTCAGATACAGCAGATTTTGCGTTGAGTAGGAAAAGGCAGGTACCGGCGAGGCAGGCAGTTTTGGACGTTTGCGGCCTCTGAGCCTGCCATTGGTCTGTGGCAACAGGCACGGCTTAAACACTTTTTCACGCTCTGTCAGGATGCTGTGGGCAGATTGTACCGGGATCACCTTTGATGAGTCTTGCAACCAAACTGGCACAGGAAAGACGCGCACGGCTTGCCGCTGAACGTCTGCTGGAGATGAAACAAGCCGAGCTATCAGCGGCCAACCGGAAATTGGGCCTGCACGCGATGGCTCTGACCAAACGCATTGGTGAAACGCGGGCCGAGGTTGAGACGGTGCGCGATGAAAATGAAAAAGTTAAATCGGACCTGACATTGGCCAATGCCAAAATCGAAGTGGCCGAACGGCGGCTATGGCATTCGATCCAGACCTTCCCGGACGGGTTTGCGTTTTTCGACGAAGAGAGCCGGTTGATCGGGGCAAATGCCTCATATTTCAGCCTGTTTGAGGGGCTGGATGAAGTAGCGCCCGGTATCAGCTATGGCAGAATTCTGGAAACCCTCACGCAGGAGGGTCTGATTGATACCGTCGACGAGGCACAGGATGATTGGCGCGCCAGGATGCTGGCCCGTTGGAAGTTGTCCAACCCGCCGTCAGAAATCGTCAAACTGTGGAACGGGCTCTATATCAAGCTGATTGATCAACGCGGTGGCGGTGGCGATGTGGTCAGCCTTGCGCTTGATATAACCGCCTCGGTCCGGCATCAGGCCGAACTGACCGCTGCGCGCGAACGGGCCGAGGCCGCAAACCGCGCGAAATCTGCATTCCTGGCCAATATGAGCCATGAAATCCGCACGCCCATGAACGGTATTGTTGGCATGACCGAGTTGATGACCGAAACCGCGCTGGATGAAGAACAACGGCTCTATCTCAACACGATCCGCAATTCCGGTGAAGCCTTGCTGGTGATCATCAACGATGTTCTGGATTACTCGAAGATTGAGGCGGATAAGCTGGTCCTGCACCCCGAACAGTTCGATTTCGAACGCTGTATCCTTGAGGTGGCGATGCTGCTGCAGCCCAGTGTTCGTGACAAGGGTTTAAGCCTTTTAGTCGACTATGACCTGTTTTTGCCAACCCTGTTCGTGGGCGATCCGGGCCGGGTGCGTCAGGTCTTGACCAATCTGGTTGGCAACGCGGTCAAGTTCACCGCGGAAGGGCATGTCTTGATCCGCGTCACGGGGGTCCCCCGCGCGGAGGCCCAGGCCTGTGATATTCATGTTGCCATAGAAGATACCGGTATCGGTATTGCCGAGGATAAAGCGGCGCATATCTTTGGTGAATTCAATCAGGTCGAGGATGAACAAAACCGACAGTTTGAAGGGACCGGGTTGGGTCTGGCCATCACCAAACGACTGATCAAATTGATGGACGGTGTCATCTGGGTCGAAAGCGAGCCGGGCGAGGGGTCCTGTTTTGGATTTCGGATAACGCTGCCGACGGTCGAAGGTCCGCAACCCGCCCCCCCGAATCTGGAAGGATGTCTGCGCCATGTGGTCGTGGTTGAAGATCTGGCTGTCAATCGCGCGATCCTGTCAAAGCAACTTGGTCGCCTGGGTGCCAAGGTTACCGAATGTACCACCGGAACCGAGGCGCTGGCTATGCTTGATGACACGGTAGATCTGGTGCTGTGCGATCACGATCTGCCGGACATGGACGGGCTGGATTTGGCGGCCACGATAAAGGGCCGGGGGTGGACGGATACCTCTGTCGTGGTCATGTCGGCCAACCCCGGCGTGATTCATGCTCATCCGGCCTGCGAGCTTATTGACGGAGTGTTGCAAAAGCCGATCCCTCGTTCAGAATTATATGCACGTCTGACCGCTCTGGGACGATCAGCGAATTCGATATCGAATGGTTCCGACACGCAAAACCCAACGGTTGCGCAGGTCAGACCGATTGCCGAGGATCAAAGGCTCATGCGGGTTCTGGCTGCTGAGGACAACAAGACCAACCAGCTGATCCTTCGCAAGATGGTCAAGGATCTGAACATTGATCTTCGCTTTGCGGGCAACGGGCTTGAGGCGGTCGCCGCCCATCTGGAATTCGACCCGGATTTGATATTCATGGATATCTCGATGCCCGGAATGGACGGTAAACAGGCTACAGGTGAAATCCGCCGCCGCGAGGTTGAAACCAATCAGCACGTCCCGATCTTAGCCCTGACCGCACATGCAATGAGCGGAGATGATCAGGGTATTTTATCGGCTGGATTGGACTACTACCTGACCAAACCGCTGCAAAAACAGAAAATCCACCAGATGATCCTTGACCATCGGCCAGACGGAACGCAACCGGTTCTTGATGACGAAACCCGAGCGTTCTAGGCTGCCGACATGACTGATGACCGTGGATTTCACCCCCGCGCGCTGGGCGAGATTGCCATTCGCTGCGCAGATATGGCCGCTATGGTGCAGTTCTATGAACAGGTGATCGGCCTGCAGCGTCTGAGCGGTGACCATGACAGCGCTTTAACCTTCTTCCGGATAGCCGAGGGGTTTGGCGGCCATACGCAAGTTCTGGCCCTGTTTCACCACAGCACCGCGCCACGACCGGGGCAACATCGGGCCGGTGCAGAAGGTCCCGTAACAGGAGCGGGATCGTCGCTGCATCATATCGCATTGTCGCTGCCCTTCGACGAGCAGCCGGCGGTCACGAGTTGGTATGACAAGATCGGCCAACCCTATCGCGTCGAGCAGTTCGGATGGGTTGGTTGGCGCGGAATTTTCACCGAAGACCCGGAAGGCAACACAGTTGAACTGGTCTCTTACGACCCGTCGATGCTGGCTGAGGCCTGATAGGGCCGGATAAAGACCGGCTTGTCGTTCTCTGACAGGTCGGGTCGGTATTCATAGCCGCCCGAGTCGAACTCTGTCAGGCTGGCGGGTTCGGACAGACGGTGTTGAATAACATAGCGGGCCATCGCCCCGCGTGCCTTTTTGGCAAAGAAGCTGACGATCTTTGGCGTGCCGCCCTTGTCTTCCATGAAGACCGGCGTGATGACCCGTAATGTCAGCGCTTTGGGGTCTACTGCACCGAAATATTCCTGACTGGCGCAATTCAACAGCACATCGCTACCGATCCCGGCTGCCTGAGCGTTTAGCGCCTTGCTTAGTTGGTCGCGCCAATAATCGTACAGGTTCTTGCCGCGCCGGGTCTTCAGCCTACTGCCCATTTCAAGCCGATAGGGCTGAATGGCGTCCAGCGGACGCAATATGCCATATAGTCCGGACAGGATACGCAGGTGATCCTGGGCCCAGGCTATCTCTTCCGCATCCAGCGAAGTCGCTTCGAGCCCCTGATAGGTGTCTCCGGCAAAGGCCAGTGCGGCCGGGCGTGTCGCCACAGCATCGGGGGCGTCCGAAAAGGCGCGATAACGGTCGCGGTTCAGGCGGGCCAGATCATCGCTCAGATCCATCAGCTTTTTCAGGTCGCCCAGCGTCAGATTGCGGGCGGTTTTCGACAGGCGGATCGCGTCATCCTGAAAGTCGGGTTGCGTGACCTCAACATTCCGTTCTGCCCAATCCAGCCGTTTGGCCGGGGAAATCACTACCAGCATAGTCGCCCTCGTTTCTTGCCTGTTGGTGGGTATCTAGCTTGCCATACGCAGCACGTCCAGAAAGGCGGCGCCAAACCTTTCGTGACGGCGGTCACCCAGAACCTGTTCGATGGCGCGCGGGTCGTCTGATCGCAACTGCGCCACCTTTGCCAGTTGCGAGGCGGTACAGGTCAGCGGCTTGTCGATTCCATCAGGGCCGCGCGACAGTTGCGACTGAACTTCGAGCAGGCGGTCGTAAATCTCGCCCTGATCGCGCCCGGCCAGTTTGCGGCGGGCCGGGTGCAGTTCTTCGACCGCGCCGGTCAGAACCTCCAGAAACGTGGCCCCGTAGCGTTCCAGCTTTTTAGCACCGATCCCGCTGATCCGGGCCATATCGTCCAGCGTTGCAGGGCGGGTTTCCGCCATTTCGATCAGGGTGCGATCGGGAAAAATAACATAGGCCGGGACCCGCGCGGATTCGGCCAGCGCACGGCGTTTCGCCTTCAGTGCGCTCAGCAGCGGTGCGTCTTCTTCGGATACCATCTCTTTGACTGCAGGCCGACGGGTTGCTTTGCGGATCGTGTCCTTACGCAGGTTGATCTGCGCCTCGCCTTTCAGGATCGGCTTGGCGGCCTCAGTCATGCGCAGCGCACCGTGGCGGTCGGGATCAGGACGGACCAGATCATGGCCCATCATCTGCCGAAAGATCGCCTGCCATTGCGGGCGCGACCAGTCCTTGCCGATACCATAGGTGGACAGCGCATCATGGCGGCGGGCGCGGATCTTGTCGGTCTCGTTGCCCAGCAGGATGTCGATCAGATGGCCTGCGCCGAACCATTCCTCGGTGCGCAGGATCGCGGACAGGGCCATACGAACCGGGGTGGTGCCATCGAACACTTCCGGCGGGCTGTCACACAGATCGCATTTGCCACAGGGTTCGGTCTGTTCACCGAAATAACCCAGCAAAGTCTGACGGCGGCAGGCCAGCGCCTCGGCCAGGCCAAGCAGGGCGTTCAAACGGGCGTGATCGGCCATCCGCCGGTCAGAGGGAGCAAGCCCCTCGTCTATCTGTGACCGGCGCAGGCGAATGTCATCTGCCCCAAACAGGGTCAGGGTTTCTGCCGGGGCGCCATCACGCCCGGCGCGGCCGATTTCCTGATAATAAGCTTCGATGGATTTGGGCAGGTCCGCATGGGCGACCCAGCGGATGTCGGGCTTGTCGATGCCCATGCCAAATGCAACCGTGGCCACCACGATCAGACCATCCTCGCGCGCAAAGCGGGTCTCGACGATGCGGCGATCCTCGGGATCCATGCCGCCGTGATAGTGACAGGCGGTGTGGCCTTCGGCACGCAGGGCATGTGCCAGAACCTCGGTCTTGTTACGGGTGCCGCAATAGACAATGCCGGATTGGGTTTTGCGCGCGGCGGCAAAATCCAGGACCTGTTTGCGGGGCCCATCCTTGGCGGCAAAGGCCAGGTGGATGTTGGGCCGGTCGAACCCGCGCAGGAACTTGCGTGGGGCCGCGCCGTCAAACAGCTTTTCGACAATCTCGTCCTGCGTTTCCGCATCTGCTGTGGCGGTGAAAGCGGCCAAAGGCACATCCAGCGCACGTCGCAGCTCTCCGATCCGAAGGTAGTCGGGGCGGAAATCATGGCCCCATTGACTGACGCAATGCGCCTCGTCCACCGCAATCAGGCTGACATTGATCCGCCGCAACATGCCCAGCGCCGATCCGGCGGCCAGACGTTCGGGAGCCATGTACAGCAGCTTGAGCCGCCCGGCCTCTAACGCTTCCCACACAGCATCGGTTTCTTCGGGCGTGTTGCCGGAGGTCAGCGCGCCGGCCTCAACCCCGGCCTCTTGCAACCCGCGCACCTGATCGCGCATCAGGGCAATCAGCGGAGAGATCACCACCGTGACCCCATCGCGCATCAGCGCAGGCAGTTGGAAACACAGGGATTTGCCACCGCCCGTGGGCATGATGGCCAGCACGTTTTCGCCCAGCGTGACGGCATCGACGATCTCTTCCTGACCCGGTCGGAAATCGTCGAATCCAAAGACATCTCGCAGCAAAGGCGCGGCGTCAAACATGTGCGGGGGTGCCCTGTTTTAAGGTTTATCTGCTCTTAAGACAGGACAATCACATACTAAGATTCACTGAACAAGAGGTCAGTTAAAGAAGCTTTGGTTGTTGTAAAGAATGGTGCGCAAAATCGCGATCCCGATTAGAACGACCAGAGGTGTCAGGTCCAGCCCACCCATGGATGGCAAGATACGGCGGATAGGTCCATAGAGCGGTTCGAGGATACGATTGAGGCCGTACCATATCTGCGCCACCATCTGTTGATGCAGGTTCAGCACCTGGAAGTTGATCAGCCAACTCATGATCACATGGGCCAGAATGAAGTACCAAGCGATGCTAAGTAGCATTTGCAGGATATCGTATAGTGACTGCATGGGGCCTCCAGTTTTCGCTTGTGATGAGACCTAAGCGCCCCTGCACAAAAGAGCAAGTCCGCGCCAACAGAACGCTTGCGAATTGGGCCAAAGCCCCGTCTTATGACGCCAACGATAAAAAACGGGGCAGGTATGGCAGAGATTTCCAAGCGCAAACGCATCTGGGGCTGGTGGTTCTTCGACTGGGCAAGTCAGCCCTATCACACGCTGTTGGTGACCTTTGTTTTTGGGCCCTATTTTGCCGGAGTAGCCGCCGAGTATTATCTGAACGCCGGGCTGGGTTCCGATGCCGCAGACGCACGGGCGCAGACGGTGTGGGCGAACTGCATGACCATCGTGGGGCTGATCATCGCCTTCGGTGCCCCGCTGATGGGGGCGATGGCGGATGTTTCGGGCCGTCGAATACCATGGATATTCGGCTTTTCCATCATGTACGCGGTGGGCTCTGCTGCGCTGTGGTACACGTTGCCGGACGGGTCAAACATGTGGCTGATGCTGTCGGCCTTTGGCCTGGGTTTTGTCGGGGCGGAATACGCGCTGATCTTCGCCAATTCTCAGCTGCCCGATCTGGGTGATGACAGTGAGGTGGGCGAGATATCGGGTTCGGGTTTTGCCTTTGGCTATTTCGGCGGGCTTATCTCGCTGGCAATCATGCTGGCCCTGTTTGTTGAGCAAGGTAATGGCAAGACCCTGATCGGCATGGATCCTGTTTTTGGTCTGGACGCCGCAGCACGCGAAGGCACGCGATTTGTCGGGCCGTTCACCGCCGCGTGGTTCATTCTGTTCATGATCCCCTATTTCCTGTGGGTGCGCGACGATCCAGATGTCGAAAAGAAAGGCAGCGTCAAAGAGGCGCTGCAGCTGCTGGTCAAATCAGTCTCTAACCTGCGCAATCGCGTCAGCCTAGCCAGCTATCTGGCCTCGTCCATGTTCTATCGCGATGCGTTGAACGGGCTGTATACATTTGGCGGCGTTTATGCGCGGCTGGTGCTGGAATGGGATCTGATCAAGATCGGCGTATTCGGGATTGTCAGCGTTCTGGCTGCGGCAGCCTTTGCCTGGCTTGGCGGCAAGCTGGACAAGAAATACGGCCCCAAACCTGTCATTCTGGTTGCGATCTGGGTACTGATCTTTGTCTGTATCACCGTCGTGATGATGGACCGGACCCAGATCTACGGCATCACCTTGCCCGAAGGGTCGGGCCTGCCGGATCTGGTGTTCTTTGGTTGCGGTGTTCTGATCGGCGGCATGGGGGGTATCCTACAATCGGCCAGCCGTTCTCTGATGGTGCGCCACACCGATCCCGTTGCCCCGGTCGAGAGCTTTGGCCTGTATGGCTTGTCCGGCCGCGCCACCGCATTTGCGGCCCCGTTGTTGATCGGGATTGCCACAACCCTGACCGGTAGTGCGCGACTGGGGGTGTCACCCATAGTTCTGTTGTTTATTCTGGGACTGTTCCTAATGCGCTGGGTGAAACCGGAAGGGGATCAGAGCAGATGATTTTATTACGTTTTTTCGCGGTCATTGCCGCAATCACATTCGCCGGTACCGCAGGTTCTGAGCCGCTGGCCAAGCAGTTATTCGGAGGCCAAAAGCAAAGTTCACAACAAAAACCGGCCGCTTTCGGCAGTTATTCGCGCGGCTGTGCGGCGGGGGCGGTACAACTGCCCGAAACCGGACCCACATGGCAGGCCATGCGCCTGTCACGCAACCGCAACTGGGGCCATCCGCAGGCGATCGACTATGTCCAGGATCTGAGCCGGTTTGCGGCCAAGCAGTCAGGATGGAATGGTCTCTATATAGGCGATATCAGCCAGCCGCGCGGTGGGCCGATGACATCGGGCCACCGCAGCCACCAGCTGGGTCTGGACATCGATATCTGGATGCTGCCCGGTGACAACATGCGTCTTTCCCGCAAGGCGCGCGAGAATATCTCTTCGATTTCCCTGCGCCGCTCGAACGGTGCCTTCGTCAACGGCAACTGGACCAAACAGCATCACGCAGTGCTGCGTGCAGCGGCAAAAGACAAGCGCGTGGCGCGGATATTCGTCTTTCCCGGTGCCAAGGTGCAGATGTGCAATGACGAAAAGGGAAACCGCGCTTACCTGCGTAAAATCCGGCCGTGGTGGGGCCATCACTATCATTTCCACGTGCGGCTGGCCTGTCCAAGGGGATCAAGCGGCTGCGTGAACCAGGATCCGCCGCCCAAGGGTGATGGTTGCGCCGAAGCACAGCAATGGGTGAACAACATCCTCAACCCGCCGCCGCCCGATCCAAACGCGCCAGCACCCAAGAAACGACGCGAATACCGGCTGGCCGATCTGCCCAAGCAATGCACAAACGTCTTGCAATCCAACTGATCGCGGCGCTGCTACTGACAGGTATGGTCTGGGCGGAGGGGGTAAAGCCTGCCGCTTTGCTGAACAATTTTGCCTGGCGACATCAGGCGGATTGGTTCGGCGGATATTCCGGAATTCACATCTTTGACGGTGGGACCCGTATGATCGCGCTGAGTGATCGTGCAACGATGTTGGACGCTCGTATTGATCGAAGCGAGGGTGCGATTACCGGCATCGAGATCCAGCGGCACTGGCCCATCCTGTCCAGCACCGGCAAGGTTCTGGTGGGCACAGCGGGCGATTCCGAAGGCCTGGCAATCGCCCCTGACGGTGGGGTCTATATCTCATTCGAGGGTGTGCACCGGGTGGCTTATTATTCCGATCCGACCGGCCCGGCGCAGGTTCTGCCACGCCCCAAAGCCTTTGAGGTTCTTGACCATAACGGCTCGTTCGAGGGGCTGGCCATTGACGGGCTTGGGCGGCTGTACACCCTGACCGAAAAGAGCCGTACCGTATTGGGGGACATACCGGTGTATCGTTGGGATGGTCAGGCCTGGTCGACACCTTTTGTCCTGCCGCAACGGGGCAAGTTCCTGCCAGTGGCGGCGGATTTTGGCCCCGACGGGCGGTTCTATGTGCTGGAACGATCGGTGTCCCTGACAGGCTTTCGGTCGCAGCTCAGGCGTTGGGAACTGAATGGTGACACTCCGCAATCCGAAGAGATCTTGCTGCAAACCGCGCGCGGGACGCATGACAACCTCGAAGGCCTGTCGGTCTGGCGTGACGATCAGGGAAGGTTGCGGGTTACGATGATTTCGGATGACAATTTTCTGGCCATTCAGCGGACGGAACTGGTGGAATATCTGCTGCCCGATTGACAGGCTTGAAACAAAGGTCTAAACGCACGGCTTGCCTTGGGACAGTCCCTTGGCCAAGTCGCCGCTACCTTGTCAAAACGGGCATCAAAATATGCAACGCGCTTTTATTCCCGGCATCCTTGCCATGGCCACCATCGTTGTGGCTTCGAACATTCTGGTCCAGTTCCTGATCCTTGACGGGCTGTTGACCTGGGGTGCTTTCACCTATCCGCTGGCCTTTCTGGTCACCGATATCATGAACCGCGTCTATGGCGTGGCAACCGCCCGCAAGGTCGTGTTTGCCGGGTTCGTCACCGGCATCGTTTGCTCGCTGATCGGCAGCCAGATCATGCTGCAGGGCGACGGGTTCACCTATGCCGCTGTGCCGCTGCGGATCGCTGTTGCCTCTGGCACTGCTTTCCTGATCGCCCAGCTGACCGATGTCACCGTGTTCAATGCAATGCGCGGGGGTCGCTGGTGGCGCGCGCCGCTGGTCTCAACCCTGGTTGGGTCCGCACTGGACACCGCGCTGTTCTTCACCATCGCCTTTTCCGCCTCGATCGCGATCTTTGGCGCCAATGCAGACGCTGCGATCAGCTGGGCGTGGGAGCCTGTTCCCTTCATGCTGTCTGGCCCGATGGCACCCCTGTGGGTCACGCTGGCCTTTGCGGACTGGCTGGTAAAGTTGTCGCTGGCACTGATTGCGCTGATCCCCTTCAAGGTGATCGTTGCGCGCCTGACCGCGCAGCCCGTGTAAAAAACGCTTTGAGAATGGCACAGCTTGTGTCACCATCCTTGTTAACCGCAACAGATAGAAAAGGAGGTGATCCAGTGTCGAGAAAGAGATTGGAGAGAGGTGTTGGAACAACCGGGGGGATCGCCCGTTAGGGCAGCCCTTGGCGGAGCGCTCGCTCCGGCTGGTCGATTGATCTAACCGACCCAACCTCCTGAACTTTCGAAGGGCCGTCCTGCTAGGGCGGCCCTTTTTGTTTCCGCACAGCACTTGTAAGGTCCGCCCCATGTTGCGGATCAATGACGATATCACCCTGCAAGACTGGGAAATGACCGAAAGCTTTGTGCGCTCTTCCGGCCCTGGCGGGCAGAACGTGAACAAGGTTTCGACCGCAGTCGAGTTGCGGTTCGAAGCGGCGCGCTCGCCCTCACTGCCTGATCCGGTCAAGGCGCGGCTGAAACGGTTGGCTGGGCGGCGCTGGACCAAAGAGGGCGCGATCATCATCCAGTGCGAGGAAACGCGTAGCCAGGCTCGCAACCGCGAGATTGCGCGGGTGCGATTGGCCGAACTGATCACCCGCGCGCTGGTCAAACCCAAACGGCGTATCGCCACCAAGCCCACCTATGGCTCGGTCAAACGTCGATTGGCCGCCAAAAAGGCCCGTTCGGATGTCAAATCTCTGCGCGGCAGGGTCGACGAAGATTGATCTGGTAACTTCTTTGCGCCTTGCTACTCTGCCCTGACAGGCGACAAGGAGGCAAAGCCATGAGGTTGGAGGGAAAAACCGCAATCGTAACAGGCGGCGCGTCCGGGTTCGGGGCCGGTATCGCGCTGAAGTTCATTGCAGAGGGCGCACGCGTGATGATCGCGGATATCAACGGCGCTGCGGCCCGCGAAATGGCAGAAACGCTGGGCGCGCAGGCCATCGCGCAGCAGGTTGATGTGGCCAGCACGGCATCGGTTCAGGAAATGGCGGACACCGCCCGCGACGCCTTCGGCGGGCTCGACATCCTGGTCAACAATGCCGGAGTGACCCATCTGCCGACCCCGCTGGAGGACGTCTCCGAAGAGGATTTCGACCGTGTCTTCAACGTGAACATGAAATCCGTCTATCTGACCGCCCGCGCCTTTGTGCCGATGATGAAGGCACGCGGAACCGGGGCGATCCTGAACGTCGCCTCAACCGCCGGGCTGTCCCCGCGCCCCAACCTGAACTGGTATAACGCGTCCAAGGGTTGGATGATCACCGCAACCAAAACCATGGCGGTGGAACTCGCCCCGTCCGGCGTGCGTGTCAACGCGATCTGCCCAGTTGCGGGCGAAACCCCATTGCTGAAATCCTTCATGGGCGAAGACACCCCCGAGAATCGCGCCAAATTCCTGTCGACCATCCCATTGGGTCGCTTCTCGACTCCCGAAGACATGGCCAACGCCGCCTGCTTTCTGTGCTCGGATGAAGCCAGTATGATTACGGGCACCACGCTCGAAGTGGACGGGGGCCGATGCATTTGATCCGGACTTCATTTGGCTCAAAATATCTCCGCCAGAGGCAGCGCGCCGAGGCGCGCTTCCCTGCCCAACGTCAGAGGTTTCGATGACTCCCGGATCCAAAAACCTGATCACCGATGTCCCAGGGCTGAAGGTCGGCAACGCGCAGGACGAGGCGTTGAAATCGGGCACAACTGTTCTGACAGCGGACAAACCCTTTGTTGCTTCTGTCCATGTAATGGGGGGCGCGCCGGGCACGCGTGAAACTGACTTGTTGGCACCGGACAAAACCGTTGATCAAATCGATGCGATCGTGCTGTCTGGTGGCTCGGCTTTCGGGTTGGACGCCTGCTCAGGGGTTACGGATGGTTTGCGGGCCGACGGGCGCGGCTTTGCTGTCGGGAATGCGATTGTGCCCATCGTGCCGGGAGCAATTCTGTTCGATTTACTCAATGGCGGCGATAAAACTTGGTCCGAGAATCCATACCGCGCTCTCGGAAAGGCAGCCTACCACGCTGCCGCAGAACGTTTTGCGCTCGGTTCAGTCGGGGCAGGAACCGGCGCATTGGCGGCTATGCAAAAAGGTGGCCTGGGTTCTGCATCGTTGGTTCTGGACGACGGCATCACTGTAGGCGCGCTTGTGGCAGCCAATCCGGTCGGCAGCGTCACGACACCTGGGGATCGCCACTTTTGGGCGGCGCCATTCGAGATCGACAACGAATTTGGCGGCCTGGGGCCAGACCTCTCATCGGGTCAAGCACAGATTCAGCAAAGCCGCAAAGCTCTAGCTATGGGGCAGGTTGACCCGGACCGGGCCAACACGGCCATTGCAATTGTCGCAACTGATGCAGCGTTAACCAAGACACAGTGCCACCGCCTGGCGGTGACAGCTCATGATGGCATCGCTCGCGCGATTGTGCCTGCGCATACTTCACAAGATGGTGATCTGGTTTTCGGCATCAGCACCTCCGGTCAAGCTGTTGACCCAAGCGTGCTGCCTATGATCGCGCATGCAGCCTCGGTTTGCCTGTCGCGGGCGATCGCCCGTGCGATTTATCTGGCGTCACCCAGTGCAGGCGATCTTCTGCCCTGTTGGGCAGACGTACATGACTTAAGTTAAGGACGACCCGATCCCGGCTGTGACACAGTGCCATCGCGCGGCAATCTGCGCGTTGACTCTCTGCTGCGCCAGAGGTCCTTTCTGTGCAGCCAATTCGTATCGGAGCAAAAGTTATGAATCGTATCCTCGCGACCGCAATTGCCGGCCTACTGGCCCTTCCAGTCTATGCTGAAGGTGACACCGAAGCTGGCAAGAAAGCCTTCAACAAATGCAAATCCTGCCATCTGATTGCTGATCCCGATGGCGAGGTGATCGTAAAGGGCGGAAAAACCGGCCCGAACCTCTATGGGGTTGCAGGCCGTACTGCTGGGACGGTCGAAGGGTTTAAATACGGTGACAGCATTGTCGAAGCCGGTGAAAACGGCTTGGTCTGGGACGAGGCAACCTTTGTCGAATATGCCCAGGACCCCAAAGCCTTCCTGCAATCCTATCTGGATCAGACCTCGGCCAAGTCCAAAATGACCTTCAAGCTGAAAAAGGGCGCTGAGGACGTTTACGCCTATATCGTCAGTGTTTCGGGCGAATAACCTGGGAAACCACGCAATCGGTAAGACCAGAAAAGGCCGCAGCCCCTGCGGCCTTTCGTGCGGTTGATAACCGGATCAATAGACGCCAGTTTGGAATCGCGTGGTGCATTGCCCGCTTTGCACCACAGCCAAGCCTATCAGGCCAAAGCTATTCCGGAATTCCCGGTCGCACAGGCGGATCGGCAGCAGGAGACGACAAATGGGAATCATGATCCCGGCCTGGGTTGATGGTGAATTGACCCCCGTTGAAAAGCTTGAAGCCCATGAAAAGGGTCTGCGGCACAAAGCGGTGTCGGTCTTTGTTGTGCGCGGCACCGAGATTTTGCTGCAGCGCCGGGCGATGGGCAAATACCACACGCCGGGTCTTTGGGCGAATACCTGCTGCACCCATCCTGACTGGGGTGAGATGCCCTCGGTCTGTGCAGTGCGTCGCCTGCATGAGGAACTGGGGATCACTGGGCTGTATCCCGAATATCGTCACCGGCTGGAATATCATGCCGATGTCGGCAATTCCCTGATCGAGCATGAGGTGGTGGATGTTTTCCTCGCTCATGTCCGCGGGCCATTGAAGATCGAGCCGAACCCCGAGGAAGTGATGGATATCCGCTGGATCGACTACCACGATCTGCTGGCCGAAGTGCAGCGCCATCCCGACCGGTTTACACCCTGGCTGAAGATCTACCTGCACAACCACGCCGACACGATTTTCGGCCCCGATCTGATTATCTCGGCCAAATCCTGATGCACCTCGGCGCTTTGCGTTTCCTGATAGAAGGCTATCGAGCTGCGCGTTCGATCAAAGGGAGAGGCAGCGCAATTCGATTCAATTCGAACGCAAAGCGCTCTGGGCTTGCAAGGCCCGCCCAAGGGGCCTAAATCAACCCGTCATGGCCAAGCAGAAGACAGACCCGAATTACAAAGTCATCGCCGAAAACCGGCGTGCCCGCTTCGATTACGCGATCGAAGAGGATATCGAGTGCGGCATCATGCTGCACGGGTCCGAGGTCAAATCCCTGCGGGCAGGCGGTTCTAACATCGCCGAAAGCTATGCCACGGTTGACGACGGAGAGCTGTGGCTGGTCAACAGCTATGTCGCCCCCTACGAACAAGCCAAGGTGTTCAAGCACGAGGAACGCCGCCGCCGTAAGCTGTTGGTGTCGCGCAAGGAACTGTCAAATCTGTGGAACGCGACCCAGCGCAAGGGCATGACCCTTGTGCCGCTGGTGCTGTATTTCAACCATAAGGGCCTGGCCAAGATTAAGATCGGCATCGCCAAGGGTAAGAAAAACCACGACAAGCGCGAAACCCAGGCCAAGCGCGACTGGTCACGGCAAAAGCAACGCTTACTGAAAGATCACAGCTAAAGGCGCTCGATTATCGGTTGTCAGATAGATTTGATCCTCGCGTTCTCAATCAGGCTACCGGGGCTACAGATGCGGCAGATGTCAGGTTTGAGCCCAAAACAACGAATGCTGCAACCTGCACCAATGGCTGCTTCGAGATTATCTGAAAAAGCGGCCAACGAGCCGCCGCTATGTTGGCTGGGCGACGTCTATCACCCAACCAACCTGTCGAGGTCCGCGGATCAGAAGGGCGCAAACCCGTCCGATGGATCGGTCGGGACCGTCCAGCGCGCGCGCGGATCGATTGTGGGCGCGAACGCACCAGGATGCGGGATCTGGCCGTTTTGACCGTAGAGCCACAGCACGAAATTGGAGCGTTGACCTTCGGTGATCGGTTCAGACGCATGGGGGACGCTGCCGTGGTGGATCAAGGCCGTGCCGGGCTCAAAGTGCAGTTTTTCGACCCGTCGCGACGCGGGATCAATGAAGCTGACAGCGGAGCCAGAAAAGGCCTCGTCCGGTAGATTTAGATTGATATTCAGCGTGACCGATGATGCGTCTGAGTGAGGCCGGAGCGACGTGTCGTTATCTGCTTGCCACTGGATGGAAAACCCGAAGGTCTGCGTGTCGTATCCCATCACATCCGGGAACAAGAGCCGTGAGATGGGCCGCATATAGGTGTTCATGAGGTCGCGGTAGAACGTCTGGAAGGCTGAGGCCCCAAGATGCCCTTCCGAGCGCGGGTCAAGCATTGCACCGCCCCGGTTGAGGGAAATGCCATAGGGTGGGCGCAGCGGAATGCCTGCATCGGCGACGCTGTCCAGATAGCTGCGCAAAACGAACAGCCGTTCGGGGTCAAAGAACTGGGTTTTGTAGACACCGGGGAAGACCTCTTCCCATAGTTTTTTCACTTCGCCTTCGGTTGCCGGGTCTTTCCAGGCCCCCTCGACCGCTGCGCGGAGACGGTCGTCATGAACAGATGCATCCAAGGCGGTTTGATTGGCCTGCTCCCATTCCTTCCATGCGTGTTTGAACAGCTCCTGGTTGTCATTCCAGAATTGCGCGACTTGCGGGGCGCGTTGCAGCATTGCTTCGCGTGTGGGGCGTTCCACGGCGCGTGCGCGCTCTAATGCAGATTGTGTCATGTCCTGTCTCAACTTTCTGATGGTCAAGCCTGTTGCTTCCGAGACATCAGATATTACCCTTAGATTGCGTATGAATGGACATATTTTTGATAACAGAATTCGTTTTCTCTACATAATAGAGGTGTGGCGCCTAGGACCCGGCCCAAGCCGCTGACCGTCCGATCTGTTGGATCAGATAGTCCATGAAGACGCGGACCTTTGCGGAGACTACGTTGCTTTTGGGGTAGATCAGCCAAAGCGCCGGATTGTCCGCCAGTGTGTACCCAGGCAGCACCTGCACAAGGGACCCATCATTCAGCTCGCTGTAGACCGCCCAGAGGGAGTTAATCGAAATGCCGGCACCCTTGAGCGTGACACGCACTTGTGTCAGCCCGTCGTTCACGATCAGCCTGTGGGAGGCTTTGTGGAGGTCGAATGTTGCTTTGGCTCCGTCATCTGACACCAAGGCGCGCGGCTCCAGATCCTTGAAGGCGACCAGACGATGCGCCGCGAGGTCATCCGGTGTGCCGGGCACCCCATGTGTTTCCAGATAGTCTGGTGCTGCACAAAGAATACGTGTGTCGTTTGCCAGTTTGCGCGCCGTCAGACTGCTGTCCTCCAGAATAGAATTGCGGAGGGCCAGATCATAGCTGCCCTCAATCAGGTTGAACTGGGTATCTGATAAATGCAAATCGAGCGTCAGGTCTGGATAGGCATCCATAAAAGCGGGCAACAGGGGCGCGATATAGAGCTGGGCAAAGGTGCTTGGAGCGGCAAAGCGCAATGTCCCGCTCACCTCGGCCTTGCCTTTGCCGAATGCGGCGAGGGCCGCTTCTTCCTGTTCGATCATCTCTCGGGCGTACGGCAAGAAGTCCTGCCCCTCTAGGGACACCGAGACTTTCCGCGTGGATCGATGCAACAATTCGGCGCCCAGCAGTTTTTCAAGCTTTGCGAGCCGCGCGCTGGCTACCGCCGGTGCCATCCCTAGCGTTCGGCCCGCCGCGCTGATGTTCAGCGTTTCAGTAGCAAGGACGAAGAGGCGGAGGCTTTGCGTATCCATATTGTATATTTTTCCAGAAAACTGAATTCGATTATCTACCGTTTATATATCTGCGCAGCGGTATAGGTCAAAGCTCAAGACAGAGCGGAGAGCGGAATGACTCAGACAGCGACAGTGAATTATCACGTCCACAAACCGGAGCGTCAGGCGTTCGAGCTTGATGCCGGTGGCATCGTTGGCAATCTGATCGCGCCAGAACTCACCCCAACCGAAGTGAAAGTGCGCGACGCGCGCAGGTCAGCCACAGACCCATCATTCGAGGATGACGCTGTCGCGTTTTCTTTCGTCCCAACAGCGGTCTCGTTCGCGCAAGACGATGATGCCTGGCAAGCGGAGTACGACGCAGAGCTGACGTCGCTTCTGACGACCAAGCTGGACGCGCAGGAGGTGATCATCTTTGATCACACGATCCGGGTGGATGACCCTGACGCCGCGCGCAAGCCCGCGCGAAACGTCCACAGCGACTACAGCCCTGACGGCGCAGAACAGCGACTGATCGACATTCTTGGTGCTGATACAGCGGCAAAATGGAGCGCGGGGCACTACGCCTTCATTAACATCTGGCGACCGATCGAGGCGGCGATCAACTCAGCCCCGCTCGGGTTTATCCTGCCGTCGAGCGTCGCCCCGGAAGACTGGATCCTGCTTGATCTGATCTATCCCGACCGCAAAGGACAGATCATGGGGTTGGCGGCAAACCCGAATCATCAGTGGATCTACATGTCGAAGATGACCCCGGATGAGGTCGCCTACTTCAACATCTTCGACAATCAGGGACGGCCCTCCATCGGGCACTCCGCGTTGGACATGGTCGAAGACCCAAACGTCATGACCATCCGCAAAAGCATTGAGAGCCGCACCCTAGTGCGTTTTGCCTGATCCCATCATCGGACCCACGAAACACGAGCAAACGGAGAGAGACAATCATGACCAAGACAATTCTTATCACCGGATCAACAGACGGCATCGGTCTTTTGACGGCGCAGACCCTCGCAAAAGAGGGGCACAAAATTCTGCTTCATGGACGCGGTGCAGCCAAACTGGAAGCCGCCGTCAACGAGGTCGGCGGCGACGTCGAAACCTATGCCGCTGACCTGTCGCGTATGGCCGATATCCAAACCTTCGCGGCAGAGGTGCGCGAGAAACACGACCGCCTTGATGTGCTGATCAATAACGCGGGCGTGCTGAAAGTCGCGGAGACCCAGACCGAGGCCGGCCATGATGTGCGGTTCATGGTCAACACCTTGGCGCCCTATGCGCTGACCCGCGCGCTTCTGCCGATCATTCCGAAAGACGGGCGGATCGTGAATCTATCCTCTGCCGCGCAAGCGCCGATTGATTTGGCTGCCATGCGCGGGGAAAAACAGCTTGGCCACAATGACGCCTACGCGCAAAGCAAGCTCGGCATCACGATCTGGACCCGCGAATTGGCGAAGGAGTTGACCGACGGACCCGTCGTCGTCGCCGTCAATCCCGGATCGTTGTTGGCTTCGAAGATGGTCAAGGAAGGCTACGGCATCGCGGGCAACGATCTGTCCATCGGCGCGAACATCCTGCGTGAAGCGGCGCTCGGGTCGTCGTTCGCGGATGTTTCGGGCAAGTATTTTGACAATGACAGCGGCCAGTTCGCGCAGCCACATGCGGCTGCACTGGACGCAACTCATTCGGCGCAGGTGATGCAAGGCATCGAAGATGCTTTGAAATCTCTCAGCTGATCCCACTGACGCCCGTCTGACGTCGGGCGTCTTTTACACCACCTGAAGCTGCAACCCTCCGGCGACATGCGTTGTCCGGACCCAAGAAAGGACTGACTGATGAAATACGAGAATTTTCAAACCTTTGACGTGAAGGTCCAAGACGCCATCGCAACGGTGGCATTCGATTTTGGAACAGTGAATGTGCAAGGCCAGGAAATGCTGGCCGACCTCAACAGCCTTGCCATGCGGCTGGAGCGGGACCGCGATACCAAGGTGGTCATCTTCCAATCCGCGAACCCCGAGGTTTGGGTCTGCCACTACGACACCGAGCTGCTCAAGGACATGTCGACCGAAGCTGTCTCCCGCGATGAAGCCCAGCTGCTCGATTTGCAAGCGGTCTGCGAACGCATCAGCAAGGTGCCTCAGGCCACGATCGCGAAGCTGGAAGGCTTCGCACGCGGTGGTGGCCACGAGTTGGCCCTGGCGCTGGACATGCGCTTTGCGGCGCGTGGCAAATTCAAGTTCATGCAGATGGAAGTCGGCATGGGTATCCTGCCCTGCGGCGGCGGTGCGTCCCGCATGGCCCGTCAGACCGGTCTGGGCCGCGCGCTGGAAATCATCCTGAGTGCCCGAGACTTTGACGCCGATGAAGCCGAGGCAATGGGCACGATCAATAAAGCGTTGGATGCTGATGAGATCGACGACTACGTAAACACCTTGGCGCAGCGGATTTCCAAGTTCCCGGCAGAGTCCATCAATGCCTGCAAGCAGATGGTCTACGAGTCGATCGACAAGCCTATCGATGAGGCCCTGAAGGCCGAGGCCTATTGGCTCTACCAGGCAACGAGCAAAACATCAGCCGTTAAACGCTTCACGATCGCAGACGAGCAGGGCCTAGAGCACGACATGGAAAACCAGCGGAACTGGGAAAACCTGGTCATGGATGTTCAGGATATCAACTGAGATTGATTGGATTAAGCGGACATCCGGCCTTGTGCGTCGGATGTCCGTTTTGTCCCGCGGTCCCGACATTGACCAAAAGCCTTACTCGCAGCATTGACTTGCCGTAGAAATTCACCGTTCGCACAGGTGGCCCCATAAGAACCCAACTTTGAACAAAGCAGAGCCCAAATGCGGCTGCGATCAGAACGCCATGGCCGCCTGAACAGCGCGTTGCCAGCGGTCATAGGCGGCGTCGCGTTCCTCTGTGGAGAGTTTGGGTTCGAACCGGCGATCCAGCGCCCAGGTTTCCGCGAACTCCTGTTGATCAGGGTAGATGCCTGCGCGCATACCCGCCAGCCAGGCCGCGCCCAGTGCGGTGGTTTCCTGCATCACGGGTCGGTCGACCTCGGCGCCGAGGTAATCCGACAGGCCTTGCATCGCCCAATCAGATGCGCTGGCACCGCCGTCGACGCGTAAGATGACATCGGTATCTGCGCCCCAGTCGCCCTGCATGGCATGCCAAAGGTCTCGGGTCTGATAGGCGATGCTTTCCAGTGTTGCCTTGGCAAATTCTGCCCGCCCGGAATTGCGGGTCAGGCCAAAGACCGCGCCCCGACAATCTGGTTTCCAATAAGGCGCGCCCAATCCGGTAAACGCGGGCACCAGCACAACATGCTGGTTGGGGTCGGCCTGCTGCGCCAGCTCGCCACTTTCCGGGGCGGTTTCGATGATCTGCAGCGCATCGCGCAGCCATTGGACTGCTGCGCCTGCGACAAAGATCGAACCCTCAAGGGCATAGGTTTTTTGCCCGTCCAACTGATAGGCGATCGTCGTCAGTAGGCGGTTCTTCGAGGCGACCGGCTGTGGCCCGGTATTCAACAGCGCAAAACAGCCTGTCCCATAGGTCGATTTCATCATGCCGGGCTGAAAACAGGCCTGCCCGATGGTCGCGGCCTGCTGATCGCCCGCAACACCCAGAATCGGGATTTTTCCCCCAATCAGAGTCGTTTTTCCGAAATCCGAGGCGCAATCCTGTACCTCGGGCAGCATGGACATGGGCACATCCAACAGATCGCAAATCTCGGTGCTCCAACAGCCTTTGTGGATGTCGAACAGCAGTGTGCGGGCAGCGTTGGTGGCGTCTGTCACATGGTTGCGGCCTTCGGTCAGGCGCCAGATCAGGAAACTATCGATGGTACCGAACAGTAGCTCTCCTGCCTCGGCGCGATCGCGGGCGCCGGGGACATTATCCAGTAGCCATTTGACTTTGGTTCCCGAAAAATACGGGTCCAGCAACAGCCCGGTCTGCTGGGTCACGTCATCCTCGCAACCGGCTTGTTTGTAGCGGGCGCAGATATCGGCAGTGCGTCGATCCTGCCAGACGATTGCGTTGTGGATCGGCTCGCCGGTCTGTTTATCCCAGACCACGGTTGTTTCACGCTGGTTGGTGATGCCGATACCGGCGATCTGATCGGGGGTGACGCCAACGCTCTGCATCACTTCGCGGCAGACGCGCAGGACGCTGTCCCAGATTTCCTCGGGATCGTGTTCGACCCAGCCTTCTTGTGGGAAATACTGCGTAAATTCATGCTGCGCGGTGCCTGCCCGTTGCATGTCTGCGTCGAACAGAATGGCCCGTGATGATGTGGTGCCCTGATCAATGGCAAGAATATAGGTCACGCCTGCGCCCCCCTTCGCATTTGGTTTTGCGAGACTTTAGCGCAAACAGTCGGTTGCGTACCAGAGTGTTCAGACGGGAATATTGTCGATTAGACGCACTCCATCCGCCCAGGCCGCGGCAAACAGGCGGGCGGGTCGGTCGGCATGTGTCAGCGGGTTCAGAGATTCCGCACAGCGCAGTTGGATATATTCTACTTGTGTAAAACCTGCGGCCAAAAGATCGGTACTGGCCTGTGCTGCCAGTGTGTCGAACGGGGCGCCGTTCTTTAGCGCGTTGGCAAGATCCAGCATGATGCGGTGTTTGTGCGCTGCAATCTCCATTCCCTCGGGCGAGAGGCGCTGATTGCGTGAGGACATGGCCAGACCCGAAGGTTCACGCACCGTGGGGCAGCCGATCACCTCGATCGGGATATCCAGATCACGCGCCATGCGGTGCACGACAAGCAGCTGTTGATAGTCTTTTTCCCCAAAATAGGCTCTGTCTGCCTGGGTTTGCAGGAACAGTTTGGCGACCACAGTGGCGACGCCATCGAAATGACCGGGGCGGAATTCGCCCTCCATCACATTGGTCAGGCCAGTTACAGATACGGTAGTGGCAAAGCCTTGCGGGTAGATCTCGTCCGGGTCCGGCACATAAATTGCATCAACGCCATAGGGGGCCAGTTTCTGAGCATCTTCGATTTCGGTGCGCGGATAATTGGCCAGATCCTCGGGGTTGTTAAACTGCTTTGGGTTCACGAAAATCGTCACGATAACTCGGTCGGTGCCATTTTTGGCCGCCTCAACCAGAGACAGATGCCCCGGATGCAACGCGCCCATAGTTGGGACGACGCCGATTGCCTCACCATTCTTGCGCCAGTTGGAGGTCAAGGCGTGCAGATCGGAGAGGCGACGCAGGATCGGAGCGGTCATTTAGCTGTGCCCTGTGACCGAGCCTGATCGGCAAAGACATGTTCATCGGCGGGGAAAGCGCGTGCGCGCACTTCGGCGGCGTACTCGGCGATGGCGGCCTCGGCCAGTGGCCCCAGCTCGGCATATCGTTTGACGAATTTCGGTTTGAAAGCGGTGAAAAAGCCGACCATGTCGTCCACCACAAGTATTTGCCCGTCACATTCGGCGGACGCGCCAATGCCGATAGTAGGGATGGCGACCTCGGCAGTGATTTGGTTGGCTAGACCCTGCGGGACCTTCTCTAACACAAGGGAAAAGGCGCCTGCATCAGCCACGGCATGGGCATCGGCCAGTACCGTCTGTGCCTGATCATCACGGCCCTGCACCTTGTATCCACCCAGCGTGTTGATCGACTGTGGGGTCAGGCCGATATGCGCCATCACCGGGATGCCGCGCTTGACCAGAAAGCGGATGGTCTCGGCCATTTCGACACCGCCCTCAAGCTTGACGGCACCGGCACCGGTTTCGGCCATCAGGCGGGCAGCATTGCGGAACGCCTGTGCGGGGCTTTCCTCGTAACTGGCAAAGGGCATGTCGATGACCAACATCGCCTTGTCCAGCCCGCGAGCAACAGCCTGACCATGCAGGATCATCATCTCCATCGTCACGCCAAGGGTGGATTCCAACCCGTGTAGCACCATGCCGACACTGTCACCGACCAGAACAAAGTCGCAATGATCATCCATCAGTCGGGCCATCGGAGTTGTATATGCGGTCAGACTGACCAGTGGCTCGCCACCTTTTCGGGCGCGAATATCCACGGCATTCGGGGCTCTTTTGCGGGCGGTGGCGCTCATGCTCGCTCCTCGCGGTTCATGTTGCAGTGCGGCATAGCAGATTGGGCCGGGCCAAAGATAGCCCGGTTGCGCGAACATTTCCTTGATTGACCTAAGGTTTAAAGGGACATTGGTCCGCAGACCGGTCCGCGACATGCAGGACCACGCAGTTTCAGTGGGGAGACAACGATATGACAAAGCAGATGTTTCGGTCTTTTGCATCGGCGCTGGCGATTGGAGCCAGTTTGATAGCCACCCAAGCCCTGGCCAAATCCGACATCACCATCGCAATGCAGCTTGAGCCGCCGCATCTGGACCCGACCAGCGCTGCGGCACAGGCCATCGATTCGGTTGTCTATACCAATATCTTCGAAGGTCTGACCCGGTTTATGGGCGACGGATCGGTCGTGCCCGGGCTGGCGGAAAGCTGGGAGATTTCAGACGACGGCACCGTCTATACCTTTAAGCTGCGCGATGGTGTGACCTTCCACGATGGCACCACCATGGATGCCGAGGACGTCAAATTCAGCCTCGACCGGGCCCGCGCTGAAGACAGCGCCAATGCACAAAAGGCCCTGTTTGCCGGGATCGAAAGCGTTGAGGTCGTGGATCCGCTGACCGTCAAGGTCACCCTGTCAGGGCCAAACGGGAATTTCCTGTTCAATATGGCCTGGGGGGATGCGGTGATTGTCGCCCCCGAAAGCATAGAGGCGATCAAGACCAACCCGGTCGGCACCGGCGCGTTTGCCTTTGGGGACTGGGTGCAGGGGGACAGCATCACGCTGACGCGAAACCCCGACTATTGGGGTGATCAGCCCGCGTTAGAGTCTGCTACATTCAAGTTCATCTCGGACCCGACCGCCGCCTTTGCCGCCATGATGGCCGAGGATGTGGATGTGTTCGACATTTTCCCGGCGCCTGAGAACATGCCGCAGTTCGAGGCTGATCCGCGCTTTCAAGTGCTTGTAGGCTCGACCGAGGGTGAGACGATTCTGTCCACCAACAACAAGCAGCCGCCCTTTGACGACATCCGGGTGCGGCAGGCGCTGGCCCATGCCATCGACCGTCAGGCAATTATTGACGGCGCGATGTTCGGCTATGGCACGCCCATCGGAACGCATTTTGCCCCGCACAACCCGGCCTATGTCGATCTGACCGGCAATTCGGCGTATGACCCCAAGAAGGCCGCGCAGTTGCTGGCCGATGCGGGCTATGCCGAAGGGTTCAAGACCACTCTGCACCTGCCGCCGCCTTCTTACGCTCGCCGCGGAGGCGAGATCATCGCCGCGCAACTGGCCGAGGTCGGGATTGAGGCTGAAATCATCAATGTCGAATGGGCGCAGTGGCTGGAATCGGTGTTCAAGGGCAAGGATTTTGGTCTGACTATCGTCAGCCATACCGAGCCGATGGATATCGGCATCTATGCGCGGCCCGACTATTATTTCCAGTATGACAGCATCGACTTTCAGACGCTGATGGAGACGTTGAACGCCACCACCGACCCTGATGAGCGTACCCGCCTGTTGGGCGAAGCGCAGCGTCTGATCGCAAATGATTACGTAAACGGGTATCTGTTCCAGCTGGCCAAGCTTGGCGTTGCCAAGGCTGGCGTTCAGGGCCTTTGGGAAAACGCACCCACAGCGGCCATCGACCTGACCGCCATCAGTTGGGCGGAATAAGACCAGTTCCAGAGAGGAGATCGGCGCATGAGAAGATCAACCCTCGTTGCGTTGATGATCGCGGTTTTAGCCGTGATTGCGCCGGTCGCCAAAGGGGATACGCCGCTTGAACAGGCGGTGACACTGTGGCTGGAAGGCGATGATGAACGCGCTTTGCCACTGCTGGCGGAGCTGGCGGCTGATGGCAACGCGCAGGCTCGTCTGCTGTTGGCGCGAATTGAAACCGCCGACCTTGGACCATCTCCGTTCCGCCAATCGCTGGGCCGAATGGGTTCGCGCAAGCTGTTTCGTCAAAAAGACCTGACGGCCTTTGGCCGATCCTGGCTGTTGGTTGAGGCGAAAGGTGGAAATGAGCTTGCCCAAGCGCTGTTGGATGCCAAACGCCCCACACCAGACCCGAAGCTGATTGCACAGCTCAATGCGTTGGGAGAACATCAAGCTACGGACTACCCGACGCGAATTGTGGCGCTCTATGGCGATCCAGAAATGCGCGGCGACCTGTTGGCGGATGGGCAGCTGATGCAGGACCTCAAACCTTACCTGAGTTATCTGACGGTCGATCCCGAGCCGCGCGGCGACGGTCTGGCCGCGCTGCGCCACATTCAGCCTGATCCAGTTGACATGAATTCCGATCAGGCGCTGGGCATGGCGGGATTGCTGGCCCTGGGGCTGGGATATGGCGATCTGTCAGTGGACAATAGCTGGCGCCCGGCGGTGGAAAACTGGTTGATGACATCCCAGTCGACCCGCCCCATCGCGCAGCTCTGTTCTGACCAATGCGGGGCCGAGGCACCAAACTGCGCCTTCGCCTTCCTTGCCCTGTTTGGCGGCTATTTCGAGGTCATCCGCATCGACAGCCCGCTGGAAACGCTCATCCCGCAGGAGCAGTTTCTGGACAGCCCTCGCGCGCGCCTGATGGTCCTTCGTCGGGCGGCATTGGCCCGGACCGAGACCAATCTGGAAACGCTGGCAGGTAGCGCACCGGCGGCGCAACTTTCGAGCTGCGCGATGGATTTGGTCCGGCAAGAGCAGCAGGCCTACAAGTAGCTGTTGCGCAGGCGCGGCCCGCGCCCGTAACCTGCACTCAATGCTTCGTTATGCCCTCAAACGTCTGATTTCGCTGGTGATCAGCCTGGCCATCGCCTCGGTGGTCATTTTCGCCGTGATCGAGGTCGCGCCGGGCGATCCGGCCTCGTTCATGCTGGGCGTCAACGCGCAGGCGGACACGCTGGCCGCGCTGCGAGCCGAGCTGGGGTTGGATGTGTCCAAACCGCAGCGTTATCTCAACTGGGTTAGCGGCATGTTGGTGGGGGATTTCGGCACCTCATACACCTATCGCACGCCGGTGTCGCAGATGATCGGGGACCGGCTTTGGGTGTCGCTGCCGCTGGCGCTTTATGCGCTGACCCTATCAACCCTGATCGCCTTTCCGGCTGGGATCTACGCCGCTGCACGCCGGGGAAAGCCGGGCGATGTGGCGGTCATGGGGGCCACTCAGCTTGGCATCGCCGTGCCCAATTTCTGGTTTGCCATGATGCTGGTGCTGGTCTTTGCCATCAATCTGCGCTGGTTCAACGCGGGCGGGTTTGCAGGCTGGGATGACGGGTTCTGGACCGGCCTGCACTCGCTGACCTTGCCCGCCATTGCGCTGGCCCTGCCACAGGCGGCGATCCTTGCGCGGGTTATGCGCTCGGCGCTGCTGGATATTCTGGGCGAGGATTTCATGCGCACCGCACGGGCCAAGGGCCTGTCCCGCCGACAGGCGCTGTGGCGGCACGGGGTGCGCAACGCGCTGATCCCGGTGCTGACCATCATCGGGCTGCAGTTTTCCTTTCTTCTGGCCGGGTCCATCATCATCGAGCAGGTGTTCTACCTGCCCGGTCTTGGGCGGCTGGTGTTTCAGGCGATCTCGGCCCGCGATTTGATCGTGGTGGAATCGGTGGTCATGCTGCTGGTCTTTGCAGTGATCACGGTGAATTTTCTGGTCGATCTGGCCTATGCCGCAGTTGATCCCCGTTTAAGGAGCAGGACATGAGCCGCAACCTGATCCTTGGTGCAGTGCTCTCGTCGCTGGTGGTATTGGCGGCGGCGCTGTCCTTTGTCTGGACGCCCTACGCGCACGCCGCGCTGAATATTCCCACCAAGCTGCAGCCGCCCAATGCGCAGCACTGGTTTGGCACCGATCATTTCGGGCGGGACATGTTCTCGATGATCATGGTGGGCGCGCGCACCTCAATCGCGGTGGCCTTGGTGGCTGTGGGGATCGGCATGGCCTTGGGCGTGCCCCTTGGTCTGGCCGCAGCGGCGCGCAAGGGCGCGTGGTTGGATGAGGTGATCATGCGCGGCAACGATCTGGTCTTTGCCTTCCCCTCGCTCGTCATCGCAATCCTGATAACGGCCGTCTTTGGCGCAGGCGCGATCAACGCGATCATCGCCATCGGTATCTTCAACATCCCCGTTTTCGCCCGCATCACCCGCGGCGCGGCCCTCTCCCTGTGGGAGAGGGAGTTCATCCTCGCCGCCCGAGTCTCGGGCAAAGGCGCGGCGCGCATCTCGGTCGAACATATCCTGCCGAATGTGGCCAACCTGCTGATCGTGCAGGGCACCATCCAGTTTAGCCTTGGCATCCTGGCCGAGGCTGGCCTGTCTTATGTCGGCCTTGGCGCGCAACCGCCCACGCCCAGTTGGGGCCGGATGTTGGCCGATGCGCAGACAATGGTCAGTTTTGCCCCGCATTTGGCTCTAATTCCGGGGCTGGCGATCATCGTCACGGTTCTGGGGCTGAACCTGCTGGGCGACGGGCTGCGCGATTGGCTGGATCCAAGAATACGGGTGGCCCGCGCATGAGTTTGCTGCAAATCGAAGACCTCGCAGTGTCCATTCACGGCATGAGTATCCTCAAACAGGTCAGCCTGTCTGTTGCGCCGGGTCAGATCGTGGCCGTCACCGGGGAGAGCGGGTCGGGCAAGTCGATGACCGCGCTGGCGGTGATGCAACTGTTGCCAAACGGTGCCGGTGCCGAAGGTGCGATCCGGCTAGACGATCAGGACATGCTGCGCTGTTCGGAGGATGAGATGTGTGCCCTGCGCGGCGCCTCGGTCGGGATGGTGTTTCAGGAACCCATGACCGCCCTGAATCCGGTCAAAACCATCGGCGATCAGGTGATGGAGACAATCCTGATCCACAAAGCCATGCCTACTGCACAGGCCCGGTCCCGTGCCAAAGAAGTGCTGACGCGCGTCGGTCTTCCACCCGACAGGTTCCCTCTGACCCGCTATCCACATGAATTATCCGGTGGTCAGCGTCAGCGCGTGGTGATCGCCATGGCCATCGCGTTGCGCCCAAGGTTGCTGATCGCGGACGAACCTACGACGGCGCTGGACGTCACTACGCAGGCGCAGATTTTAGACCTGCTCACGGGGTTGGTGCGCGAATATGACATGGGATTGCTAATGATCACCCATGATCTGGCGGTTGTGGCCGATATGGCCGACCGGATCATCGTCATGCGCTATGGCGAAGTCGTCGAGGCCGGCGCCACTGAACGCTTGCTGCGGAACATGCAGCACCCTTATACACGCATGCTGTTCCGGGCTTCGGGCCATCAGGTCGACCTGCCGGAACTCAAACCGGCACAGCCTTTGCTTGAGGTTGCACAGGTGGTCCGGGATTACCGTTTGCCCCGAAAGGGCTTGTTTGATGCGCCGCGACACCACAGGGCTGTGGCTGGGGTCAGCTTTACACTGAACAAAGGCGAGCGCTTAGGCCTGGTCGGAGAGTCCGGGTGCGGAAAATCGACCCTAACACGGGCTATCCTGGGGCTGGAAGAGGTGCAGAGCGGCCAGATTCTGCTGGACGGGCAGCCAGTATTCACCGGGCACAAACCCAATCTGGCCGTCCGGCGTAAGATGCAGGTTGTGTTCCAGGACCCCTATGGCAGCTTCAACCCCCGACACCGGGTCACGCGCCTGATCACCGAGCCGTTTCACCTGCTCGAACATCCCCCAACCGGATCCGAGCGGCAGGATCGGATCGCCGAGATTCTGACGGCCGTAGGTCTCAGCCCCGATGACGCGGGTCGGTACATTCACGAATTCTCGGGCGGGCAGAGGCAGCGTATCGCCATCGCCCGTGCCCTGATCATCCGGCCCGAACTGATCTTGTTTGATGAGGCGGTCTCGGCCCTTGATGTTTCTGTCCGGGCGCAGATCCTTGATCTGCTGGCCGAGCTCTGCGGCGCCTATGACCTGACTTATCTGTTCATCAGCCACGACCTAAGCGTCGTGCGCACCATTACCGACCGGGTTTTGGTGATGCAGGCGGGGCAGATTGTCGAACAGGGTGAGACCGAACAGGTCTTTTCCAACCCGCAGCACCCCTATACCCAAACCCTGATCGCCGCCGCACCGACCCTGCCGGATATCGGTCAGGATGTAGCATAAACTTCAATGTTAGAGACGAAATGGAGCCTGACATGACCAATCCCCTGTGGTTCGATCCCAGCTTGTGCCTGATTGGCGGCGCGTGGCAGCGGCCTGCGTCTCAGGCCGATTTGCCGCTGATCAACCCGTCGGACGGGTCCGAGCTATGTCGGATCGCGCGCGGGGATGCTGATGACATCGATGCTGCGGTGAACGCGGCGCAAAAGGCGCTGGATGGGGACTGGGGCCGCAAAACCGCACTGGAGAGGGGCCGCATTCTGACCCGATTGGGCCAGATGGTGCTGGAACGTGTCGATGATCTGGCTGCGTTGGAGGCGATGGATGTCGGCAAACCCCTGACACAAGCGCGCGCCGATGCGGTGGCACTGGCGCGGTATTGTGAGTTTTACGGAGGCGCGGCGGATAAGGTGATGGGCGAAACGATCCCTTATCTGGATGGCTATACCGTCTATACCCTGCGTGAACCGCATGGTGTGACGGGCCACATTGTGCCGTGGAATTATCCTATGCAGATCATCGGCCGCTCTGTCGGGGCGGCTTTGGCGATGGGCAATGCCTGTGTGCTGAAACCAGCGGAAGAGGCCTGTTTGACCGCGCTTGCCTTTGCTCATCTGGCGCAGCAGGCCGGGTTGCCGGCGGGCGCTTTGAACGTGGTTCCGGGGTTGGGGGCCGAGGCCGGGGCGGCGCTGTCGGCGCATCCGGGGATTCAGCATGTGTCCTTCACCGGCTCCGTTGCCACCGGCGCGTTGGTGCAACAGGCCGCTGGGCATAACGTGGTGCCAGTGACGCTGGAGCTGGGGGGTAAATCCCCGCAGCTGGTGTTCGACGATGCAGATCTGGATGCGGCCCTGCCGTTTCTGGTGAATGCAGGCGTTCAGAACGCAGGGCAGACCTGTTCGGCCTCCTCCCGCGTTCTGGTGCAACGCGGAGTGTATGAGCAGGTCAAATCGCGCATGGCCTCGGCCTATTCCGAGTTGACCGTTGGGCCCGCGTCCGAAGATTTGCGCCTGGGGCCCCTGATTTCAGCACGTCAGAAGGACATCGTGACCGGATTTATCGACAAAGGCGCAGATCTGAATATCGTGGGACAGGGGCCGATTGTTGGCCACGCACCCGAGACTGGTGCCTATGTGCAACCGACCCTATTTGCCGACGTACCCCCTGATCATGTTTTGGCACAGGATGAGATTTTCGGCCCAGTCCAAGTGCTGATCCCCTTTGAGACTGAAGTAGAGGCCCTGCAGATCGCCAACTCCACCGATTACGGGCTGGTTGCCAGCATTTGGACACGCGATGGCGCGCGGCAGATGCGGCTGGCGAAGAAGTTGCGGTCGGGGCAGGTGTTTATCAACAATTACGGCGCTGGCGGAGGTGTGGAGCTGCCCTTTGGCGGTGTCGGGAAATCCGGCCATGGTCGCGAAAAAGGGTTCGAGGCGCTGTACGGATTCTCACAGGTGAAAACGGTAGCCGCGTTCCATGGTTAGGGCCTAAACGATGACCTCGATTGGCTGTTGCACGCCAACGCCAAAGACACGTTTGTAGCGCTCGATCTGATCCGCCGGACCCATCGCTTTTTCCGGGTTGTCCGACAGTTTGACCGTCGGGCGACCATTGGCCGAAACCGCCTTGCAGACCAACGAGAAGGGTGCCAGCGCGTCATCGGGAACCAGCCCTCTGAAATCATTGGTCAGTAGCGTGCCCCAGCCGAAGGATACTTTGGTGCGGCCCGCAAACTGACTATGCAGTTCGCGGATTTTGTCGACATCCAGACCGTCAGAAAAGATCACGCGTTTCTGTTTGGGATCCTCACCGCGTGATTGCCACCATTTGATCGCAGTTTCTGCACCGGTTGCCGGATCACCGCTGTCGATTCTGATGCCAGTCCATCCCGCCAACCAATCTGGCGCGTCGTCCAGAAAACCCTTGGTGCCATAGGTGTCAGGCAGGATGATCCGTAGGTTGCCGTCATGTTCCTCGTGCCAATCGCTAAGCACGTCATAGGGTGCCTGCGCCAGTTTCTCATCAGTATCAGCCAGCGCAGAGTAAACCATGGGCAACTCGTGGGCATTGGTGCCGATGGCCTCGACCTCGCGCCGCATGGCGATCAGGCAGTTCGAGGTGCCGGTAAATGCAGGGCCCAGACCTTCGATCATGGCTTGGACGCACCAGTCCTGCCATAGAAAGGAATGCCGCCGTCTGGTGCCGAAATCGGCGATGCCCAGCCCCTGAATCCCTCGTAGATGTTCGATTTTCTCCCATACACGGGTCATCGCACGAGCATAGAGAATTTGTAGCTCGAACCGCCGCATCGCATTCAGCACCGAGCGGGATCGCAGCTCCATCAGGACTGCCAATGCGGGAATTTCCCACAGCATGACCTCGTGCCATTTGCCTTCAAAGGTCAATTCGTACTGATCACCTTTGCGTTCAAGGTGATAGGGCGGCAGTCGCAGGTTCTCGAACCACCCCATGAAATCCGAACGGAACATCTGACGTTTGCCATAGAAGGTATTGCCGCGCAGCCAAGTGCTTTCCCCCCGGCTCAGGCTGAGTGACCGAATGTGGTCCAGTTGTTCGCGCAGCTCTCCCTCATCAATCAATTCAGCCAATGGAATGTGATTCGACCGGTTGATAAGTGAAAACACCACATCCGTTTGGGGCTTATTTCGAAACACTGACTGGCACATCAGCAGTTTGTAGAAGTCTGTGTCGATTAAAGACCGGACAATCGGGTCAATCTTCCATTTGTGATTGTATACTCGCGTCGCAATATCGACCATTGGGAACTCCTGCGATTTCCGTTGTTAGATCAATAGGTGCGTGGAATGGCAAGAGTCGCTAAATTGATGACAATGACAAGGTCAAGTCACAATGCGAGCATATTGTGGGGTCTTTTCACCGGTTAGTGGAAAGAGGGGGATGGATAGTCGAGGTTTAGTTAGTGAATGGTTCTCGAGTACGACTTTGATATTGTAACGATCGCTTCGGGGGAAAACGATCCGGAGGCGACCCCGTCAGGGGCGCAAAACGGACGCAAAGTGCGTGCGCTGTTTCGGAATGTGAAAACAGCCGATGCATTGCGGGCAGCGTCACCCAAAATACGCAAAATTTTTCATGATGCCGGTTTTGGTCTGGATTCGACGCGCAGCGAGATTACCCATGGATATTACCGTCCACAGGATACGGCGGACAGGGATCGCATTCTGCGAGCCTTGTTTCACAATATCCGGACGACGGGAGTCAAAGGCGAATATTGCGGCGAGTTTGATTTCCTGAAGTTCATGAACGATGTAAAAGCCGCCAAGCCGCGCGCCGGGTTGCCCAAAGAGGTTCCAATGTGGAAACCCAGGCCACAGCAGGCGGAATCGGCCGGACCAAATCGCCGAACTGTACCAGGCCGGGTTGGGTTTGCTTTGGGGTTGGCGGTGATTATCTTTGCGCTGCTCAAATATCTGGCGGCTGCGGGGGCAACCCCTTAAATCAGCCGAACGCCAGCATCTTTCATCGCGGTCTCTGCCGAGGCCAATGACCCATCCAGGTTAATTGCCCGGCAGGCTCTCATCTGAACTGACACGTCGAAACCCAGCCGCGCTGCGTCAACCGCAGAGTAGTAGACGCAGAAATCCGTGGCCAGTCCGACGAGTGTCAGTCTCTCGATTTCACGGGTGCGCAGATACCCTTCCAACCCGGTGGGCGTGGTCTGGTCGTTCTCAAAGAACGCCGAATAGCTATCGATTTTGCTGCGGAACCCTTTGCGCAGGATCAGATCGCCATCCGTACGCAGGTTCGCATGAAATGCTGCCCCATTTGTTCCCTGCACGCAGTGATCTGGCCACAAAACCTGAGGCCCATAAGGCATCTCGGTCATGTCATAGGGGTTTTTGCCCGCATGGCTGCTGGCAAAGGACGAATGCCCCGCAGGGTGCCAGTCTTGAGTCAGGATCACCGCGTCAAAATCTGGCATCATCGCGTTGATCGGAGCCACGATCTCATCCCCGCCGGGAACCGCCAACGCACCGCCGGGACAGAAATCGTTCTGAACATCGATCACAATAAGGGCATGGGTCATGGGGACCTCCTTCGGTTGCGTTATCGGTAGTGGGCGCGACAAGGGGCGTCAATCCGGTCTCTTGCGACTCTGTCCGCGCGGGTTTAGACCGCGCGCATGTATACGATCGCTGCTCTCTATCATTTCACCCGGTTCGCCAACCACGAAGCCCTTCGTGCGCCCTTGCTTGAGCTGTGCCGCGCGCAATCGGTCAAAGGGACGCTCTTGCTGGCACAGGAAGGGATCAATGGCACTATTGCCGGACCCCGCGCTGGCATTGACGCGGTTCTGGCCCATATCCGTGCGCTGCCCGGCTGTGCTGATCTGGAGTGGAAAGAGGCCACGTCTGACCAACCGCCATTTGGCAAGATCAAGGTACGCCTGAAAAAAGAGATCGTGACCATGGGCCAACCGGACATCGATCCGCGCGCCCGTGTCGGCAATTATGTCGAGCCCGAAGACTGGAATGATCTGATCCGCTCGGATGATGTGGTGGTGATCGACACCCGAAATGATTACGAGGTGGCAATCGGTACGTTTGAGGGCGCGTTAGACCCTGAAACAAGCAGTTTTCGTGAATTCCCCACCTGGTGGGAAGAAAACAAGGACCGGTTCCACAATAAGCGTGTGGCGATGTTCTGCACGGGTGGCATCCGGTGTGAGAAATCCACCAATTACCTGTTGGGTCAGGGGGTCGAGGATGTCTATCACCTGAAAGGTGGCATCCTGCGGTATCTCGAGGAAATGCCCGTCGAGAACAGCACCTGGCAGGGCGAATGCTTTGTGTTCGACAACCGCGTATCCGTTGGGCATGGGCTGGTCGAAGGGCCGCACAACCTGTGCCATGGCTGCCGTCGCCCGATCCTGCCTGAGGATGTGAAACGTGCCGAATACGAACACGGCGTGTCCTGCCATCAATGCATAGAGGAAACCTCTGAGGTCGACAAAACCCGGTTCCGGGAACGTCAAAAACAGATCCTGCTGGCACGTCAGCGGGGACAGGAACATCTGGGCACGGACTGATTTTCTGAAATCTGGTTGCCACGCAGGACAGTCCACCGGATAATCCCGGAGATTTCAGCGCGTTGGAGGTTCCATGTCCCGAAAACCCACGACTTTGGAAGAATGGAAATCAACGCTGCTGGCGGCAGCCGCAATGGTGGTTGCCAGTTTCCTCGCATGGTTCGGTCTGTCCCGTCTGAGCGAGGGCACCGCAGGTGACACGATCGGTACGATCGCCTCTGTGGGGCTGGTTGTGTGGATGGTGTCTCAATCCTGGTTCTATATGACTCAGGTGAAATCACCGCGCCGCATTCTGTTTTTGATGGGTGTGTCCTTTATTCAGGTCGTTCCGTTCCTGTTCGCCGCTGCCTATGGCGCATTCGGGTACCAGGATAACTGCGTCATCGGGGCGCAAGGGCCCGCTGATATCCTGTATTTTTCTTATGTTACATTCACCACCGTTGGGTACGGCGATATGTCCCCAACCGGGCTGTGCCGCGCCCTGGCCGTGGCCGAGGCGGTGACCGGCTATATCCTACTGGGCCTGTTCGTCGCGGCGGCGGTGGCGTTGTATGCCCGCAATCATAGTCCGGATTAGGCTCTGATTTCGTCTATTTGTTTTGATCTATCCAACGCGACATCATCTGTTTGTCGCGAAAGCACTCCGACGGGATTGGGCGGCGTTTGCTGCGCGAGATACGTTCGGCAAAGGTAACCTGCTTGCCGGTCGGGTAATTTGCAAATGGCGAGGGATCATCAGGTTTGTGTTTGGAAATCCAGGCAGACATGGACTGACGGTCGCGCTGCGCCTCGACCGGAATCTCAAGAGCAGTTTGCTCCGCGATGGCGCGGGCATAGCGTATCTGCCGATCGGTGGCGGGCAGCAGGTGATAGTCGTTTGTCGGGCCGTGCGGGGCGGTGTTTCGCAATGAATGGGCCATCGGTTGATCCTCTGACTATGTAGAACATAAATAGAACATTAACCGAAAATTTCAAGCCGTGGCCTGTTGGAATTGGCAGGAAATCGCTCTGGATCAGTTTTATTGACTGCCGAGTCAATAAAATATAAACGCGGAGGAAACAGCTTCTGATCAGGGAATCCCCACAATGAGATTTCAGCCCAAGGCGAGCCATTTCATCAACGGTGAATATGTCGACGACACGACCGGAGCACCCATAGACGTGATCTACCCCGCAACAGGGGAAGTGATCGCACGGCTGCATTCTGCTACTCCGCAGATCATAGATCAGGCTCTAAACAGTGCAAAATCGGCACAGGCAGACTGGGCCGCGATGTCTGGGACCGAAAGGGGCCGTGTTCTGCGCCGCGCCGCGGACATCATGCGCGAACGCAATCGTGATCTGTCGATCATCGAAACCCACGATACTGGAAAACCGCTGCAGGAAACTTTGGTTGCCGACGCTACTAGCGGGGCCGATGCGTTGGAGTATTTCGGAGGTTTGGCGGCCTCGCTGACCGGCGAGCATATCCCGCTGGGTGGTGGGGATTTCGTCTATACGATCCGTGAGGCGCTTGGGGTTTGCGTCGGAATCGGCGCGTGGAACTATCCAACCCAGATTGCCTGCTGGAAAGGCGCGCCTGCTTTGGCCTGCGGCAACACGATGGTATTCAAGCCTTCCGAGACCACGCCCTTGTCTGCTCTGCAAGTGGCCGAAATCCTGGTCGAGGCCGGGGCACCAAAGGGTGTCTATAACGTAATTCAGGGTTATGGCGATGTGGGCGCATCACTTGTGACGGACCCCCGTGTTGCCAAGGTCTCGCTGACCGGATCGGTACCGACAGGGCGCAAGGTTTATGCCGCAGCAGCCGATGGCATGAAGCATGTCACGATGGAACTAGGCGGCAAGTCCCCCATGATCGTGTTCGACGATGCAGATATCGAAAACGCCGTGTCTGGCGCCATTTTGGGGAATTTCTACTCCTCGGGTCAGGTCTGTTCCAACGGCACCCGCGTTTTTGTACACAAAGGCATCAAAGAAGCCTTCCTCGATCGCCTGTCCCAGCGTCTGGCGAATGTGAAAATCGGCGACCCGATGGATGAAGAGGTTAATTTCGGTCCGATGGTTAGCGAAAACCAGATGAATATCGCTCTGGGTTATGTTGAAAAAGGCAAGGCAGAAGGTGCGCGTTTGGTCTATGGCGGTGCGCGTATCGAAGGTGACGGGTTCTACATTCAGCCCGCCGTCTTTGCCGATGTGACCGATGACATGGCCATCGCGCGCGAGGAAATCTTCGGCCCGGTTATGTCAGTGTTGGATTTCGAAACCGAGGAAGAGGTGATGGCCCGCGCCAATAACACCGAATTCGGTCTGGCAGCCGGTGTGTTCACCAAAGATCTGACCCGAGCCCATCGTATCGTGGCCGCGTTCGAGGCGGGCACCTGCTATATCAACACCTACAACCTCGCACCGGTTGAAGCCCCGTTTGGCGGGTCAAAAATGTCTGGGGTCGGGCGGGAAAACTCGAAATTGGCAATCAATCATTTCAGCGAGATGAAAACGGTCTATGTTTCGATGAATGACGTCGAGGCGCCTTACTGACTAAATCCACCAATTCAGGCTCTGTTCATGGGGTTTTCCCTCGGGAACAGGGCATTGGATGCCGCGGTTCGTCAGGAGATCAGCCCTGACTAAGTGGCCACCCTGAGTTTTTCCCAGACGTTTCAGTCCGCCCTCACAAGTGCGAGAAGCTGAGCGATGTTCTCTCGTGCGTTGGCCGTGTTTTCAAGCAGGGCAGTTGCATCCGCCAATGGTCGTTCTTCAATCCTGGTTACAGGTTCTGCCAATGCCAGAGTCGCCCGCCTGACCTGTCCAAATTTTTGGTCGACCTCAGGCTGCGGGACGTCTTCCATATCAGAAAGCCAGAACAATCTTTCTGCTTCGTTCACCCTGTCAAACTGCAACAATACCCGCCCTGCATTTTCAAACTCACCTATATCCAGATCGGCCTGCGCCCGCAGTGACATGGCCTTGTCCGAGGGGTCATCCCCTAACTCCAGCAAGGCTTTGTGTGGCTGGCCGGACAACAATGCCGCCTGCGCGCGCAAAAGGGCTCGGTCCTTTCGCCTGATAGTGTCCTGAGGTCGGTTGGACCAAAATAGCGTTGGACGGGCAAACCCCAGCGATGCCAACCTTTCGGCAATGGAGATTGCGGTTTCGGTTTTCAGCGATTGTGCCATCGGTTCGGGCAGGTTGAAGATGCGCCGCAAAAAAGTATCGTCGTCGGCGCGCGCAGTCAGTACTTGAACGGCCCGGTCCAGCGTTTCAGCTGAATTCGGAATATCTTCTAACAGATCAAAAGACTGGTCGAACTCTTGGCCCAAACTCAGCGCCAGCGCATATGTCCGTTGCATAAGTGGGCCGATCTCAGATCGGCGCAATTCGACCGTGTAAGATGCGGCAAGTTCGAGCTCCCGGGCGGAGGCTGACCCGCGTTCCGCCCACCGCTGTTCAATCAGTCGCGCCAGCGCCAGAGGCGCTTCGAGCCCCGCTTCCGAGCTGCCCACCACGTCTTTCAGCAAGGTTTCGGATTTTTCCTGATTACCTTCGGCCTTTGCAACACCGGCCTCGGCCTGAATCGCGCCGGGGCTGGGTTTGGTTTCGATGCGATCAACAGCCCGCAAGACGCGCCGCGCGGCTTCAAGTTTTTGGGCTGCAACGAAAATGTCGGACAGCATAGGTCCGACTTGCCGACGCAGATGATCCGGTAGTCGCGCAAAGGATTGTTCCATAACCCTTATCTGGGCATCCTCCGCAAGCTTACCCTCGGTCAGAGCGGCCCAGATTGCGGCGTCACTTTCGCAACGCTGTAGGTCGCGGAATGGATTTGACCCTTTCAGTGGCCGGTCGTCCAGAACAGCGGCAATCGCAGAAATCCGGTTCGTTTCCGGCGTCTCTTCACCCATCCAGCCAAGGCTGCGAACCGCCTCGGCACCGAAGCCGAAATACGCATAGAGCTTGGCAAGCTTCATGGCCCGTTCTTTGTCAACGCGATCGAACTCCTGAAACAGGCCAGTGCGCAGCTCTGCCACTTGTTCGGGGAACAGGCGCCCATCGGACCAGCTGTCAAAGCCTAGCTCGGCGCTGGAAATGCAGGCCGGTTTCTTCTCCAGTTGTGGAATGGATGGTCCCAGCAAGCCATCCAGATCGTCCAGTACCGACGTAACTGCGATGTTCAGGTCCATACGCGGTGGCATGTCGAGCGATTGATTGCCATTCGAGTTCCTGGGCCCAATCTGAGATAGTTCAAGATCAACCAGATCTCGGTCAGCGCCCTGCAACAATCGCGTCGATAGCTGGTCCTCAAATACCTGCGCATTGAGATTCAAAAGCGGCAATACCAGAGGATCAAGCGCCTGTGGCCCGGGCAGCGGGGCGTTTACCACTGCCGTTTTGGGCAGCGTTGGGGGTGGAATGTCGCTGCTGATCGGTGGAAGGGCTGCCCCCGGCGCAATATCCACAACGATCATCGTGTTTTGATGCAGAAATGCGGTGGCAAAGCAGTCGCAGCCGAATTCCATCTCTAACGCATCACCCGGGTTGGTCTGTGAGATCGCAGACAGACGGTTCTGCGACAGCCGCTGAAACACTGCCCCGGTCTGAAATTCGGCATCAAAAAGCGCTATGTCGAGTCTTGCGCCATTCTTCGTTTGCTTCAGACCCCATTCCGTACCCGGGGGCACCTGCACAACAAGACGCGTATATCCGTCATGCTCGCCCGATCGCACAGAAATGTCGCGCGCGCCAGCCTGTCCAGCGGCCGTAAGCGCCGCTGAAACCATTAGGGCGTATCGGATCATGCCGCTGCCTGCTTTAGCTCTTTCAAGGCCTCTTCAAGTTCTGAGAAACCCGGCCTGTTATGGGTGGGAGTGTTCTGCCGTCCGACTTCGATGCACATGGCAGGGTTGTGGTTGTGCAGGTTGGCAACCAGAACCTCTTTGATCAACTGATAGAAATGATTGTCTTCCTCCACCACGGATTTGAGTTTTCCTGCAAATGGGCCGACCAGCCCATAAGCCAGAAAGACCCCCAGGAACGTCCCGACCAAAGCGCCACCGATCAGCTTTCCCAACACTTCTGGGGGTTGATCAATCGAGCCCATCGTTTTGATAACGCCCAGAACTGCCGCAACAATTCCAAGTGCGGGCAGGCCGTCAGCAACAGTCTGTAGCGCGTGGCTAGAGTGCATGGCGTGGTGAAAATTCGCCTCCATCCGCTTTTCCAGCACCTCTTCGACCTGGTGGGGATCGTCATAATTCAAAGAGGCAGCCCGCATCGTGTCGCAGATCAAATCGACGGCTTCTTTGTCGGCCTGAATTTTCGGATAAGTCGAAAACAGAGGCGAGTTTTCGGGGTCTTCGATATGCTGTTCAACCTCGACCGGGTTGGCCTTGGCGATACGGATCAGCGAAAACAACAGGCACAGCAGGTCACGGTAGTCATCTGGTTTCCATTTAGGACCTTTGAATACTTTTGCCATATCCTTGATCGTGTGCTTCACGGCGCTCAGGTCATTGCTGATCATAAATGCGCCGACCGCAGCGCCACCAATCATCATCATTTCAAACGGCAGGGATTTCATGATGATGGTCATTTTCCCGCCAGCCGCCAAATAGCCGCCGAACACCATGACGAAAATAACGACAATTCCGACAATTCCGATCATAAGAGGTCTCCGGCGAATTCCGATGCAGGGTTGAAAATCATGGGGGCTACTCCTGCGGAGCCGAAGCGTTTCGCCCGGCCATAATCACGCTGATTGTATAGGCAGCCTCGGGGTTCAGGCCTGCCAAAACACCGGCTGCGGCATCGGGCGGCATCCGTGACAGGAATCCGGCGGCAAAGGTCGGGTCCATCGTTTCAAACAGGGCGGCCGCATCTTTCGGCTTCATGTTCTGATAGACATCCGTCAGGCGCGTAAGGTCTGTCTCAGCCGCTTTTTCTGCAATGGCCAGCGTCTCACGCAGCGCCTCTTCTGCCTGCTGCAGGGCGGCCAGGCGGGTCTCGATGGCCTCATCGGCAATGGCCAGCGCCTTTTCCCGATCAATGGCTGTGGCTTCGCGTTTTTTCAACGCTTCTTCGCGCCGCAGCAATTCGGTCAGCAGTATCCGGGCTCCGGGCAGCTCTGCTGGGGTCTCTTTTGGTTTTGCTTCTGCCTGCTCGGCCCCTTTTGCCAGGGCTGGTGCAGCCTCAAACCCCAGCCGAATCGCGGCTGACCCAAGCATCAACAGTGAAATAACTGTCAGGACACCGCTTCTTGGTCGTTTCTCTACAACGTGTCCGCTCATGTCGCGGCCTCTCCGCTATTGCGGTCGTGGCGGAAAAACATCAGCCCGCCCGGGCGCTTTTCCTGAGTGTCCTCAAATTTGGGCGCAGCAGGATCCTCTGGCTTTTCCACCGCCTCGATTGGAACCTCTTCAGGCACAGGATCCGTCGTTGGTTCCTCGGCCTTGGGTTCTTGCGGCTTGGGATCTTCAACCTTGATGTCATTGGCGGGTTCTTCGGCCGGAATGACATCATGCATCGAAGCCATCATCAGTTCGAGCCGCTGAGCAACCGATTCCGCCCTTTGGGTCAGGGCCTCAAGTACAAGGCCCGACTGGTCCGAAGCAGTTCGTGCCGAATCAAGCGACTTCTTCAGCTCATCCGCCTGGGATGACAGGACAGCGACCGCGCCACCTACACCTTGTTCCAGATTAGTGAACCGCTTTAACCGACGGGACAGCACAAAACAGTAAAGACCCGCGCCCAGCGCACCTGCGACCAGCAAAGTATCTGCAATCAGCTCCATCTCGGCCTCCTAATTCAATACGAATTCCATCACGAGGACATCGCGCACGCGCCCTTCCCCGACGACGATTCCAATGCGACGCAAAAGGTGACCGCGAATGCGCATCAGTGCGAGCGAATCCTCCAGATCCGACACTTCGACCGCCCGCAGGTACCCGTTCAGAACATCCATGATACGAGGCTTCATCTTCTCGACATCCGAGGCGTAGCTGCTGTTCACCTCAAGCTGGGCATGGAATTTCAGGTGCCGCGAATCGCCAGCATTGACCGAGACGATCACCGCCGGCAGGTCGATAAAACCAACCTCAGGCAGGGCTTTAACCTCGGTCCCTTTGTCTTTTTCCTTGGCGTCTTCCGCGGCTGGTTGGCCGCCAAATGGCAGGAGTCCCGAAGTGGTCAGGAAATACCCGCCCGCAGCCCCGGCAACGGCCAGAATCACCCCAATGATCAATCCTTTTTTCCCCGATTTTTCCGGGGCTTCTGCCTGTTCTGCAGTCGCGTCAGTCATGACGTCCTCATTCATTCAGTCTGGGGATGTCATAACCCGGCAGGGACTAACCGATTGTTAAGGGCAATCGTCCAAACAGGGGATGCGCCGGGCAGAATGTCGGCGAGTCGGAGGTGAGCGTGCAGCAGATCGGAACTGTCTGGGCAAGTTTGGACAGGCGAAAGCAAATCATTGTCGCCGGTGCAGTCGTGCTGGTGTTTTTGGGGGTCCTTGCGATGTCGCGGTTGGCGACGGCGCCGTCGATGACCCTACTCTATGCCGGGCTGGAAAGCGGCGCGGCGGGGGATATCGTTCGATCACTGGATCAGCGCGGCGTACAGTATGAGATTCGAGGCGGTTCGATTTACGTGCCCGGCTCGCAGCGGGACGAATTGCGCATGACTCTGGCCAGCGAAGGCCTGCCTGCGAACGGGAACCGCGGGTATGAGCTTTTGGATTCACTCAGCGGCTTTGGCACCACCTCGCAAATGTTCGATGCGGCCTATTGGCGTGCGAAAGAGGGTGAGCTTGCGCGCACGATTGTCGGCAGCCCTCACATAAGTCAGGCGCGCGTGCATATTGCCAACGGGTCGACGAATCCGTTTCAGCGCAGCGTCGCGCCGACGGCTTCGGTCTATCTGGTGTCCTCGGGTGCGGATATCACTTCGGATCAGGCCAAGGCGATCAGGTTTCTGGTTTCCTCCGCCGTCAGTGGCCTCGCGCCCGAGAATGTCGCGGTGATTGATTCCAATGGTGCGGTCATTGGCGCAAAAGAGACTGCGGTTGCGGCAGATACTGCGGATGACAAGTCGCGCCAGCTGCGCGAACGGGTCCTGCGTCTGATTGAGGCCCGAGTGGGGGCCGGAAATGCAGTCGTTGAGGTCAGTGTTGATACGGTCACTAAAATCGAATCCATCCGTGAAAGGCGCTTTGATCCTAAGGGGCGCGTGGCCATTAGCACCGATGTCGAGGAACGGTCTGACAGCGCCCGGAACCAATCGTCCGATGTCACGGTGGCGTCGAACCTGCCCGATGGCGACGGCGCAGGTGGGGATGCATCCAATTCGAATGCCACACAGACACGGGAACGGGTCAATTATGAGGTGTCCGAGACGGAGCTAGAGGTTCATACCGCACCCGGTGCGATCAAGCGCCTGACCGTTGCAGTTCTGGTGAATGGAACGCGGACGGTTGATGCCTCGGGTGCCGAAAGCTTTGCGCCCTTGCCCCAGACCGAGCTTGATGCATTGGGTGAGCTTGTGGCCTCGGCCGTTGGGTTCGATGCAGAACGAGGTGATGTCATCACCCTGAAATCGCTGGATCTGCCCGCAGTAGAGCCTGGCGGAACTGTGGTTTCCGCTTCGATCTGGCAGCAGATTCATTTCGACGCCATGTCGCTGGTTCAAATGGCGGTTCTGGCGATTGTGATGCTGGTGCTGGGATTGTTCGTGATCCGTCCGATCCTGATGAAACCGGCCCTTGCCCCCGCCCTTTTGCCAGCAGGATCGCCGCCAGAGCCCGAGGCGGTTCTGACCGGTGAGATTGCGACCGAAGAGGGCGGGCAATTCGCCGCTATTCCGGGACATACCCCGGGGGATGTACCCGCGCTGACGGCAAATCCGGGCACTGATCCGGTTGATCGGCTGCGGGCCATGATCGGCGACAAGCAGGAGGAGACCGTGGAAATCCTGCGCAGTTGGCTTGAAGAAAGTGAGGAGCGTGCGTGATGTCGATAGCCCATCTTCTTGAGGATTTCACCGTACAGGCAGGCGGCGGCAAAGTTCATTTGCTGGACGAAGAAGCGCTGGAGGAACAGCGGCTAGGCGCCTTCGAACACGGCTATCGCGCCGGATGGGACGATGCCCTTCAGGCCCAAGAACAGGGTCGTGGACAGGTATCAGACAACCTCGCCCGCGCGCTTGAGGATATGTCCTTTACTTATCACGAGGCGACGAGCCGGATGACACTGTCGTTGGAGCCCATGTTCCAGAGCCTCGTCAATCTGGTGTTGCCGGACACCCTGGATCGGGGGCAGGCCCCGCGGCTAATCGAACAGCTTACCGAAATGGCCCGGGAACAGATTGGTCAGCCGATGCAGGTCTTTGTGCCTTCGGGTTTCGCGGATGCGGTCGAGGGGCTGTTGCCCCCTGAATTGGCCACCCCGACACGGGTTGTCGAGGACCCGTCTCTGGGGCCTGGTCAGGCGCGTCTGCAGGTTGGTACCTCGCAGCGAGAGGTGGATAGCAGCGCCTTGCTAGAGACAATCCGTTCAGCATTTGACGCTTACGTGTATGAGGCAAAAGAGGCATTGAACAATGAGTGACCCGCAATCCCCCAAACCCGAAAAAGCCAGCCCGTTTGATACCGTTCCGATCGAGGTAACCGTGTCAGTCGGCCGCGCCCGCCCGCTCATCCGCGATCTGCTGAGTATGGGTGAAAACGCTGTTCTTACCTTGGACAAGCGGATCGAAGACCCTGTGGACCTCTATGTTGGCGACCAACTCGTGGCGCGTGGTCTGCTGGAAGAGATGGAGGGTGATCAGGCCGGGCAACTGGCCGTGCGCCTAACCGAAATCGCGGATCTGCAGAACGGGATCGGGTAATGCGTTTCCTGTTTTGGGTGGCGGTGCTGCTGACGCTGACGCCGTCTCTGGCCGCCGCGCAAGAGGTGTCGCTGTCACTGGGCGAAGGCGGGTCGATTTCCGCGCGCACCATTCAGTTGATTTTGCTTATTACCGTGCTCAGCCTCGCGCCTGGGCTGGCGATCATGATCACCTGTTTCCCGTTCCTGATCACCGTTCTGGCCATCTTGCGGCAAGGGATCGGATTGCAGCAATCCCCCCCCAACATGCTGATCGTCAGCCTCGCACTGTTTCTGACCTATTTCATCATGGAGCCTGTCTTTTCGGAGGCCTGGACCACAGGTATTCGCCCCATGGTCGAAGAAACGATGGAGGTCGAACCAGCGTTGGAGCGCGCGTTGCAGCCGTTTCGTGCCTTTATGGCAGGGCGAGTTGATCCCGATACCTTCCATGCCATGGCGGCCCTACGCCCTGGGGGTGATACGGTGTCTCTGTCGGCTGAGGCTCCTTTGTCGATCCTGATGCCGTCTTTCATGCTATCTGAGATCGCGCGGGCCTTTCAGATCGGGTTTCTGATCTTCCTGCCGTTTCTGATCATTGATCTTGTGGTGGCCGCTGTGCTGATGTCGATGGGGATGATGATGGTTCCGCCTGCAACAGTGTCGCTGCCGTTCAAACTAGCCTTCTTTGTCATTGCCGACGGCTGGTCGCTGATCGCAAGCGCGCTGGTGCGTAGCTATATGACATGAATCGTCACTGCCTGGTGATCTGCAGACGTGCGCGCAGGCCTTGCTCTCCGGCTTCGAAGCTGAGCGTGCCGCCATGCTGTTCCGCGATTGTCGCCGCGATTGTCAGACCCAGACCAAACCCATCCGAAGACCCGGTGTTTGACCCGCGCCGGAACGGGGCCATCAGGGCTTCGATATCCGAGACGGACAGGTCGGCCCCTTTGTCCTCGACGGTGATGGTTGCTATTTTGGCATCGGTTTCCAGCTGAACTTCGGCATGGCGCCCATATTTCAGCGCATTGTCGATCAGGTTGGTCAGGGCGCGCTTCAGCGAAATTGGCCTGCCGACGACCAGCATTCTCCGGGTCTCGGGCAGTGATCCATGCCCTCGGCGCGACATGAAAACTGACGTGCCGCCCTGTACCGCCACCGGGGCCAACTTTTTCAGGGTCACCGGCAGTCCCATATCCTGATAGTCCGCGACCAGAGCCTCGACCAGCGATGTCAGTGAAATCTGCCGCGGTTCCTCAATGCTCAGCTCGGACCTTGTGTAGGTCAGAACGCTTTCGATCATGCCGGTCATCTGATCGACATCGGCCTCAAGCTTTTCGCGCAGCTCTACATCCGGGATCAAAGCGGCACGCAACCGGACGCGGGTGGCCGGGGTGCCCAGATCGTGGCTGACACCCGACAAGACAGTGGCGCGCTTTTCCAGCTGCATGCGCTCGGCGTCCAGATGCTCGTTCACGGCCGAGACGATGTCGCGCAACTCGGCCGGGCCATCGGCCTCATAGCTGTTCGGCCCGCCCCGTCTTTTGCGGTCGCGCAAGGCAGTAGAGAAGCGGGTGAAACTGTCCGATACATTGCCGACCGAGGTAAGGATCACCGCCAGCGCGACAATGGCGACCAGAATCGTGGGCAGACGCAAGTCGGTTGGGGCTGCACGGCATCCCCAGATATCTGTCCCGTCCACCTGTTGCCATGCGCCGCGCCCATAGCGGGCGATCAGTATCGGTTCGCTGCAATAGGTCGCCAAAAGCCGGGTCAGGTTGCCCATTTTCTCTGGGCCGGTCTGGTCGATGCCGGAGAGGATGTCGGACACCGGGTAAACCAGCCGGTCTGACATCACAGCCAGCGTCAACTCTCGGCCCGAAACCGGTGCCGAGCTGTCGGTCAGGATCGACAGGTTGGTGACAAAGCTGCGATCCGAAAACCCGGGGAGTTGTTCGAACTGCCCGGCGTCCGCCAGGCTGGCGGATTTGGGTGGCAATGGAGTAATGGTGATGCCCGGCGGTGGGGATTTACCGATGCGCAAATCCTCATAGACCGCGAACCCGGCAACATAGGCGCGTGTCTGGAATTCCTGCCATGCGCGGGCCGAGGCGAACCAAAGGCCTGCGGCCAGCAACCCCGAGGTAAAAGCGGCGCAGGTCCAGATCCAGCCCAGGCTGCGCAGGCGCGTGGCGCGGACGGTCATGCGGTTTCGTCCACAGACACCTCTGCGGCAAAGATATAGCCCACACCGCGTTCGGTCTTCAGCATTTGCGGGTCTTTGGGGTTGGCTTCGATCTTGGATCGCAGCCGCCCGACCAGCATGTCGATGGCGCGTCCCTGGCTTTCGGTCTTGTCAGCCGCGCCGGTTACATCCAGGGCGGCGGCGATTTCATCCCGGGTCAGCGGAATATGCGGGTTGGCCAGAAACACCTTGAGCATCGCCGTTTCGCGTTGGGACAGGGAAACCAGATATCCGTCCGGCGAATGCACTTCGTCGCGCTTGCCATCATAGAGCCAGCCATCAAAGCGAAAGCTTTTTGTCCGACGGCGATAGGCAAGCGAAGGTGTACGACGCGCCCGTTGCATGACGGCGCGTACGCGAGCCAGCATCAGTTGCGGATTAAAAGGCTTGGCGATGTAATCGTCGGCGCCTACCTCATACCCGGCCATGCGTTGATGATCGGCGGACAAGGCCGAGACCAGAATGATCGGCACGTCCTGTTCGGCCCGCAGGCGGGCACAGATATCAACGCCGTTTTCATCCCCCAGCATCACATCCAATAGAATCAGGTCGATCCGACCCGACTTGAGATGGGCGCGGATTTCGCTTTCGGAACTGGCGGGCAGCGCAATGAAGCCATTCTGTTGCAGGAACTGGGTCATCATCGACCGCATTTCAGGGTCGTCATCCACCACCAACAGCCGCGGAATGCTCACAGTGTTCTTCCTCCTGTTCTCTGGCCCCAAACTTCGTCCATTGTAACGAACGGAAACAGATTCAATGCTAACGTAACACGCTGTAACAAAAGCGGTGAAAATTTGCGCCTTTCCCGGGTATTGGCCCGGATTAAGCGTTGTCAGACTCAGATAGGGGCACAGTATTGCGGCATTGCCAATTTGACTGGCACCGAATTCTCAGGGAGGAGAAAACATGAAACGATTTTCTTTTGCGACTGTGTCCGCATTGGCCGTCGCGGCCGGATCATCTGTGGTGGCCGAACCACAGGCGGAGGTCTTGCATTGGTGGACATCCGGTGGCGAGGCCAAATCGGTGGCCGTGCTTCAGGAAGAGTTTGCCTCGAACGGGGGCACATGGACCGATATGCCTGTCGCAGGCGGCGGCGGTGATGCAGCCATGACGGCGCTGCGGGCGCGGGTTCTGGCAGGCAACGCGCCGACAGCGGTTCAGCTGAAAGGCCCGGCGATTCAGGAATGGTATGAAGAGGGCGTTCTGGCCGATATCTCGAACGTGGCCGCCGCCGAAGGCTGGGCCGACGTTCTGCCCGCGTCGATCGCTGGTCACATGATGTGCGAAGGCACTTGGTGCGCGGCGCCTGTGAACGTTCACCGCATCGACTGGATCTGGGCCAATGCCGATGTGCTGGCTGCGAATGGCATCGAAATGCCCACCACATGGGATGAGTTCAACGCCGCTGCCGAGAAACTGCAGGCCGCCGGTGTGATCCCACTGGCCCATGGCGGTCAGGCCTGGCAGGACGCCACGGTTTTCGAAGCCGTTGCACTGGGTCTTGGCGGACCCGAGTTCTATCAGAAAGCCCTGGTCGATCTGGACCCCGAGGCGTTGACCTCGGACACAATGATCCAGGTCTTTGACCAGATGCGCACCCTGCGTGGCTATGTGGACGAGAACTTCTCGGGCCGTGACTGGAACCTGGCCACCGCGATGGTGATGAACGGCGAAGCGGCCTTTCAGATCATGGGTGACTGGGCCAAGGGCGAATTCCTGGCAGCGGGCAAGAAGCCTGGTGAGGATTTCCTGTGCGCCTCGACCCCCGGCGATGGATATCTGTACAATGTCGACAGCTTTGCCATGTTCGAGGTTGAGGGCGACGACAATCGCGCCGGTCAGGAATTGCTGGCCAAGCTGATTGTTGCACCGAACTTTCAGGAAGTGTTCAACCTGAACAAAGGTTCGATCCCGGCCCGGACCGATGTGTCGCTGGATGCCTTTGACATCTGCGCGCAAATCTCGGCCGAAGACATGGGCTCGACCTCGGCAGGTGGTTCGCTGCTGCCATCTTATGCCCATGGCATGGCGCTGCGCGGGTCGCAGGCTGGTGCGATCACCGATGTTGTGACCGCGCATTTCAACTCGGATATGTCCTCGGCTGACGCGGTTCAGCAACTGGCGGACGCGGTGGCCAACAGCTACTGATCCAATACGCTCTGCCCCCCAAGGTGTGGGGCAGAGCATCTTTCCCCGGAGGAAAATATGTCCGAATGGCTGGAAAACCACCTGCCCAAGGTGGTGCTGGCACCGTCGTTCATCGCCGTATTGATCTTTGTCTACGGATTTATCGGATGGACCGCATGGGTGTCGCTGACCCGATCGAAACTGCTGCCGAAATACGAGATCCATGGCTTCATCCAGTATGAGCGCCTGTTCGACTCTCCGCGCTGGGATACGGCGATTGGCAACCTGTATATCTTTGGTACTCTGTTCATCGTGATCGCGATGCTGCTGGGCCTGCTGCTGGCCATCCTGCTGGATCAGAAAATCCGCGTCGAAGGAGCGATCCGAACAATCTATCTCTACCCCATGGCGCTGTCGATGATCGTCACGGGCACGGCGTGGAAGTGGATCCTGAACCCCGGTCTGGGGATTGAGTCCATGGTGCAGGGTTGGGGCTTTCCCAACTTCGAATTCGATTGGCTTGTGAATCCCGATTACGCGATCTACACCATCGTCATTGCCGCACTCTGGCAAAGCTCGGGCTTTGTGATGGCGTTGTTTCTGGCCGGTCTGCGCTCGGTCGATGGCGAGATCATCAAGGCCGCACAGGTCGATGGTATTCCAACATGGCGTATCTATACCGCGATCATCATCCCGTCGATGGCCCCGATTTTCCTGTCCGCTTTCATCGTGTTGGCGCATCTGGCAATCAAGAGCTTTGACCTTGTCATCGCCCTGACCGGAGGCGGTCCGGGCTATGCGACCGATCTGCCCGCCACCTACATGTATGCGATGGCCTTTTCGCGCGGCGATATCGGTCAGGCGGCGTCTTCTGCAATGATCATGATGCTGGTCGTCTTTGCCATCGTGGTTCCTTATCTCTACTCAGAATTGAGGGCTAAAAATGACTGATCTGTCGATGCCCCACACCCAAACCCGCAGCCAAAGTAACATGAGCAAAATCGCCCTGCGCTGGCTGCTTTACGTGGTGCTGTGTCTGTTCGCGCTGTATTACCTGATGCCATTATTTGTGATGTTGACGACATCGCTCAAAAGTCTTGAGGAAATCCGTACCGGTAGTCTGATATCGTTACCGCGTGAGGTGAGTTTCGAGGCCTGGAAAACCGCTTGGTCGGGCGCCTGCACGGGTATCCAATGCGAAGGTCTGCGGCCTTACTTCTGGAACTCGGTCCTGATTGCGGTGCCTGCGGTGGCTATCTCGACCCTGCTGGGCGCTCTGAATGGTTACGTTGTCGCGCAGTGGCGGTTCAAAGGGGCTAACATCATCTTCTCGCTGATGCTGTTTGGTTGCTTCATTCCGTTTCAGGTCGTCCTGCTGCCGATGGCGCGCCTTCTGGGCATGATGGGTATTGCCGGAACCATTCCGGGCCTGATCTTTGTCCACGTAATCTATGGTCTTGGCTTCACCACGCTGTTTTTCCGCAACTATTATGTCTCTATCCCGGCCGAGCTAACCAAGGCCGCCCGCGTCGATGGGGCCGGGTTCCTGCGGATTTTCTGGTCGATCTTCCTGCCACTGTCACTGCCGATCATCGTGGTAACCGTGATCTGGCAATTCACGCAGATCTGGAATGATTTCTTGTTCGGCGTGTCGTTCAGCCAGGCGGGCACACAGCCTGTGACCGTGGCGCTTAACAACATCGTAAACTCCACCACCGGTGTCAAAGAATACAATGTCGACATGGCCGCCGCGATCATCGCGGGTCTGCCGACGCTGCTCGTCTATGTCGTTGCCGGTAAGTATTTCATCCGCGGCCTGACCGCTGGCTCTGTGAAGGGATAGAATGATGGCTCCCATCCTTGATATCAACAAGCTGTACAAGAATTACGGCGCAACCGAGATCCTGAAAGATATCAATATCTCGATCGAACCGGGCGACTTTCTGGTGCTGGTTGGCCCCTCGGGTTGTGGCAAATCCACCTTGCTGAACTGTATTGCCGGGCTTGAACCGATCACCGGCGGCACGCTGGCCATTGGCGGCAAGGACATGACCCATGTCAGCCCCAAGGATCGCGACATTGCCATGGTGTTCCAGTCCTATGCTCTGTACCCGACCATGTCGGTGGCCAAGAACATCACCTTTGGCATGAAGGTGCGCGGGGTTGATCAGCCCACGCAGGACGCCAAGCTGAAAGAGGTCGCGTCCCTGCTGCAGATTGAACCCTTGCTGAACCGTCGCCCCAGCCAGCTGTCCGGTGGTCAGCGTCAGCGGGTGGCGATGGGTCGGGCGCTGGTGCGCGACCCCAAACTGTTCCTGTTTGACGAGCCGCTCTCGAACCTCGACGCCAAGCTGCGGGTCGAGATGCGGACAGAAATCAAGAAGCTGCACCAGACTCTGGATGCCTCTATCGTTTATGTGACCCACGACCAGATCGAGGCGATGACGCTGGCCACCAAGATTGTGGTTCTGAAAGGCGGGATCGTGCAACAGATCGGCAGCCCGGCCGAGATCTATAACAACCCCGCCAACCTGTTCGTCGCCGATTTCATGGGCTCACCTGCGATGAACCTGATCCCTGCAAAGGCAACCAAGAACGGCACGGGCACCGAAATCGCCATTGAGCGGTCATCCGGTGAAACGCTAGTCCTGAAGGATGCCCGTGATCTGTCACTGCCGCAGGATGTCATTCTGGGCCTGCGCCCCGAGGATATCGCCGAAGCCGGTTTCCGCGCCGGAGACGGTGTACAGGAAGCGGTTTGCATGGTCGACATGGTCGAACCTGCCGGAGCTGACACCTATGTAGTGTCCGAACTGGGCGGCAAACAGGTCACTGCGCGCCTGCACGCGGAAACCAGCGCCCAGGCCGGGCAAGAGCTGAACCTGGCCTTTGACATGAGCAAAGTGTCCTATTTTGCCAAGGAAACCGGCGAGCGGTTGAACTAGCGCACTGCGCAGGACTTGTTCTTGCTAAACTCGGGCAATTTCGCCAAGTACTGACGCCATGTCAGGCCAACGAGATTGCCCGGGGAATATCGATGATACTGGAAATTCGACATTACACACTAAAACCGGGCCGCCGAGAAGCGTTCATAGAATTCTTTGAGAAACACAATCGCGCTGCGTTGCGGGATGCAGGAATGCTTGTGTTTGGGCCGCTCAGAGATCTGGAAAATCCTGACAAAGTGCATTGGATGCGCGCGTTCTCTTCGTTGGAAGAACGCGACAGGATAAAGGACAGCTTCTATGGTGAGGCGGTCTGGAATGACCAGATCGAACCCATTGCAATGCCAATGATCGCACACTATGAGGCCGAACTGGTCGAAACTACGTGCGGATTTGAAAGTTTTGACTGCAGCAAATCGCTGTGAATTCACCCGGTTCGCTTCATATCTTTGATCAGACGGTTCAGATCACCGCCGCGCGCGTCCAGCATGGCGCCAATCTCGGTACGTTCGGTCAGCAGCATGTTCACGCCTTCGATAAACATGTTGAAGAATTTGTCGCGGCCGGATTTATCGGACACTAGGAAGGTCACCTCGAAGGGCGAGGAGCCTTGCAGCTTGACCGAGGTACGCACCTCGTATCCGGCTTTGATCTTGCGCGCATTTCGAACGGTCACCTCGCCGCCAATGAACTCGCGAAAGCGACGTCCGTATTTGTTCGAGATATAGCCCTGAAACGCGTCGGTGAACTGCTTTATCTGTGACGCACTGGCCGAGCGGCCATCGGCCCCCAGCACATAGCGGGCCATGATCGGAACGTCAGCATATTGCACGAAGATCTTTTCAAAATCGCGGATCATGCTCTTTTCGGATTTTCCTGAACTGATGACGCGGTTGATGTCATCCACAACGCTAACGACCAACGCTTTTGCACTGGCCTCTGTCTGGGCAAAGCCTGGCAAGGGGAGGGTGGCTAGCGCCAGGCCGGCGATGCCAGATGCAATAAACTCTCTTCTCTTCAAATAATTACTCGGCATATGGATCCTCGTAGGGGTCAAGGTAGGGGTCTCTGACAGGGTCGGTCCCGATATCTGCATAGGGATCGTCATACAATCCCAGATAGGCGTCCTCATCATCGCGTGCCAGTTCGAAACGTCGATTTTGCAGGTAAATTGTTTGTGCCTGCTTATAGCTGTCAGCACTTTCATAGAGGATGGAATCGACTGTGTCCGAGAACCGTCCACGGTCGCCCATCCGCCTTACGATTTCGGCGTAGACGCCGATATTCTCGACCGGGCGCACCGGTGTGAAGTTGATCGGGTTCGAAAACAGGTTGACGACGACGCCGACCGCATCCCTGGATGTTGAGGGGCCATAGAAAGGCAATTCCACATAGGCGCCTTCGCCAAAACCCCAGACGTGCAGGGTTTCACCGAAATCGGTATCCACGGGCGGCAGGTTCAATTCGCTGGCCGGGTCAGACAGACCCGCGCCACCAACGGTCGTATTGATGAGGAACCGCAGCAGGGCATTGCCCGACTGCTTCAGATTGCCCTGCAGCAGATAATCCAGAGCCTGACCCGGCATAGTCAGGTTTTCGGCAAAATGGTTGAAACTGGTCACCATCGGATCGGGCACGATCTTCACATAGCCCTTCGAGGCCGGACGGAACAGGAACCGGTCGACGCCCAGATTGAACTTGTGAATGCCGCGGTTTGTATTCTCGTAGGGATCGAAAGTATCGCCGCGCGCGGCCTGATCGGCGGGTTGGGACGCACAAGCGCCAAGAACGGTCATCAGGGTCACGACAATCAGGGGCTTGAATCTGATCTTGCTCAACACGGTATTTCAACTCCAAACGCGCCAGCCGTTTTGTGAGTGGGGCTGGACGCTCAATCAATAATGCCTGCGGCCATTTTGCGGCTCAATCTGTCGTCACATAAAGGTTTTGGGCCCATTTTGAAACAGTTCGCGTTTAACCCGGCCGACTGCATCAGGTAAAGTGACACAAGTTCAACACCTCGGGATAAGAGAAGTTACGCTTAATACGCCACTGACCGCAGTTTTACTGGTTTCACACTTTTCCAGCCGAACGATCCCGGATAGCGTCCGGCCGAGTCTATATCAGGTGAGGATCAACCGATGAGTATCGCAGCAAAACTGGAAAGCCTGGGAATCAGTCTGCCGGACGGGCCGGCGCCCGCCGCCAACTATGTGCCTTTCGTGCGGGTCGGCAATATCGTCTACGTTTCAGGACAGATTTCCAAGGATGCGGAACTGATCACCGGCAAGCTGGGTGATAACATGGATGTTGCAGCGGGTGCTGCGGCCGCCAAGGTCTGCGCGATCAATCTTCTGGCGCAGGTCAAGGCTGCTTGCGGTGGCGATATAGAAAAGCTGGTGCGTGTGATCAAACTGACAGGGTTCGTGAATTCAACCGCCGATTTCACCGACCAGCCGCAGGTGATCAATGGTGCGTCGGACTTTCTGGTCGAGGCGCTGGGCGAGGCTGGTCGCCATTCGCGCTCGGCCGTGAGTGCAGCGTCGTTGCCGTTGGGCGTCGCGGTTGAGATCGAAGGCATCTTCGAGATCGCATGACCCCGGTACTGCCCGCTACGTTCCTACAGGCCCCGATCACGCATCGGGCCCTGCACGACAAATTGGACAACCGCCCGGAAAACAGCCGGGCGGCGGTTCGTGCCGCTGTTAAGGCCGGTTACGGGATTGAGATTGATCTGCAGTTGAGCGCCGACAACCGGGCTTTGGTCTTTCACGACTATGACCTGGGGCGACTGACCGGGCGACCGGGCCCAGTTCGGCAGATTTCGGCGCAGGTAGCGTCCGAGACACAGCTGTTGCACGCTGATGACGGTATTCCGACACTGGATGATGTGCTGGAAATCGTGGCGGGCAAGGTGCCCCTGCTGATCGAGTTTAAGGATCAGGACGGTGTGATGGGCCCGAATGTGGGCCCGCTCGAGCGCGATACTGTACGAGCCCTTGAGGGTTATGAAGGTCCGGTGGCGCTGATGTCGTTCAACCCCAATTCGGTGGCTGAACTGGCGCGGTTGGCGCCGCATTTGCCCAGGGGGATCACGACCTGTTCGTATCAGCCCAAAGTCGAACTTTTGCCTGCGGCGGTGTGCGATTACCTGCGGGACATCCCGGATTTCGCGAGGGTCGGGGCCAGTTTCATCAGCCACGAAGCCGAAGACTTGTCCCGCCCAAGGGTTGCCGAGCTGAAGGCTCAGGGTGTTCCGGTCCTGTGCTGGACCGTTCGCTCGGCCGCGCAAGAGGCCGAGGCTCGCAAGATTGCCGATAATGTGACTTTCGAAGGGTACTTAGCCGCGCATCCGGGTTGAACCGCGCCCCTTCCGTCACAGATAAAGATCAAACGCAGAGGGCACATGGATCAGGCACAAATCGAGGTTCGGGTACTTGGATCGCTCTCGCAGATTACTGCGGCAGAGTGGGACAGCTGTGCCTGCCCCGAGGCTGCGGATGGGGGCCGTCCGCTTGATCCCTTTACCACTCATCGCTTTCTTTTGGCTTTGGAGGAGAGCGGGTCGGTCGGGCCGGGTACCGGCTGGCAGCCGCAATACCTGACGGTTTATCTGGATGGAATGTTGATCGGGGCCGCCCCGATGTATGCCAAATCGCATAGTCAGGGCGAATATATCTTCGACCACAACTGGGCGCATGCCTATGAAAACGCCGGCGGGCGGTATTATCCCAAACTGCAGATTGCCGTGCCGTTCACCCCGGCCACCGGGCGCCGCTTTCTGCTGCGGCCGGGATATCAGGCGGTGGGAATGTCCGCCTTGGTGCAGGGGGCGGTGCAGCTGGCCGCGGATAATCAGGTATCGTCGGTCCATGCGACCTTTTGCACTGAAGATGAGGCGCTGGCGGGCGAACAGATGGGCCTGATGTTGCGCCATTCCCAGCAATTTCACTGGCTGAACGACGGGTATGCGAATTTCGATGGATTTCTGGCCGCTTTATCCTCGCGCAAACGCAAGAACATTCGCAAGGAACGCGCGCAGGCCTGCGCCTTTGGCGGCGAAATCCGCGCGTTGACGGGTGATGACCTGCGCCCTGAACATTGGGACGCGTTCTGGGAGTTCTATCAGGATACCGGCGCTCGGAAATGGGGCGTGCCCTATCTGACGCGGCAATTCTTTGATATCGCTCAGGAAACCATGGCGGATGACATGGCATTGGTTCTGGCCGAGCGCGGCGGGTATCCGATTGCGGGCGCGCTGAACTTTATCGGGCGCGAGACGCTTTATGGCCGTTACTGGGGCTGCGTCGAACATCATGCCTGCCTGCATTTCGAACTGTGCTATTATAGGGCAATCGACTTTGCTATTGCGCAAGGCCTGGCTCGGGTCGAGGCTGGGGCGCAGGGCGAACACAAGCTGGCGCGCGGCTATCTTCCCACGCGCACGCACAGCCTGCACTGGGTCAATGACCCCAGCTTTGCCGATGCGATCAAAAAATATCTGGACGCCGAGGCCCAAGCAGTGGGAGAAGAAATCGAGATTCTGACTGATTATGGCCCGTTCAGAAAGTCGAACCCGGAGGAACACCAATGACTGAACTTCTGTCGACCGAGACCCGTGGCCCCTTGCTGGACCCGCTGTTCAAAAGCGGCTGGACCATGGTCAAGGACCGGGATGCGATCACCAAAACCTTTATGTTCGAGGACTTCGTCCACGCCTTTGGTTGGATGACCCAAGTGTCTATGTTTGCCGAGAAATGGAACCATCATCCCGAATGGTTCAATGTCTACCGCACGGTCGAGGTGACGCTGTCCACCCATGATGTCGGCGGGCTTTCGGCGCTGGACGCCAAACTGGCCCGCAAGATGGACAGCCTGGTCTAGCCGCTGTCACCGCGTGATCCGACACCACCGGCAAGGCTGGCAACCTGACCCAGCCGCCTGAACTCGGCTGGGGTGACCAGGTTGTCACTAACGTCGATTTCGGCAGGTATCCGGGTAGTTCTGTTGCCGTTCATGCGCACGGACCGTGCTGCGGGGTTGATGTCGAGACAACGCCGGTCATAGCAGGTCAGGCCATTGGTACTGATCTCTATCCTCGGTTGGCCATCAGGGCCGGTCACAATAGGGGCCTGCGGCACATCACATGCCGCAAGCAACCCCAACGCAAAAAGAGCGTTCCATTTGGTCATTGCATACTCCTGTCTGGCCCAAGGCCGCAGAGCCTAATCCAGTTGACCGTTGCTGTTCTGATCAGCAGAAATAAAATCTTCGGTCATATGCTGATCGTATTCCGTTCTTGAAATATTACTATCCCGGTCCCGGTCAACCTTTTGGAATTGCTTTATATCCAGAAACGGCTTGGCTTCATCCAGGCCCAATGTGCCGTTCTTGTCCTCATCCATCGTCTGGAACGCATAGTCGGAAAAGGCGTCGAACTCATCTTTCGACAGGAAGCCGTCATTATTGGTGTCGATGGCCTTAAGCTCATTCTCATGCAGCTCTGCCACGGTTTCGGCCGTTGCGGCACCCGCCAGGGACAACATCGACAGGACGATTGCGGTTTTCATCTTCATCCCTCTCAACATGCGAACCTCTGACCTTCAACGCCGCCGACCGCAGCACCCGCTGCCGTCAGGATGGTTTTCCCGGAACCGCCGCCAAACTGATTGCCGATGACGCCGCCCAGCAAGGCACCACCCACTGTGCCGCTCAGGCAGGCGATCTCATGCTGTTGCTGCGGGGTAGGGGCCGGTCCACAAGCGCCAAGTGCGCCGGTCAGACCTAAAAGAAAGGTAAATGTCTTTAGGTTCATAAACAAACTCCCTGATGAATATGTACCAAGTATTCGCCCATCATGAGAGTGCCGCAAGTTAAATTGCGAAAATGGCCCCAGCAGCACTGGGGCCAGATCAAGTCAGATAACCTCTAACAGCCCTTCACCTGCGGAAATCTCGCAGACGCCGGGATTTTCCTCCAGGTTCATGGCGACCACTTTGCCGTCTTCGACCAGCATCGCATAGCGCTTGGACCTGCCGATCAGACCAACGGGCGGGGCGTCGAAATCCATCCCGATGGCTTTGGTGAATTCTGACGCCGCATCGGCCAACATGGTTAGGCCAGTCGCAGTTGCGCCGGTGGACTCACCCCAGGCGCTCATGACAAAGGGATCGTTGACCGAGATGCAGATGATTTCTTCCACGCCTTTTGCATCGAACTGGTCTTTGGTACGCATAAAGCTTGGAACATGCGCCGTTGTGCACGTGCCGGTATAGGCGCCGGGCACGGCGAAAATGACAACCTTGCGCCCTTTGGTCTTGTCCGAAACGCGGACCTCTTCAGGGCCATTTGCCCCCATTTGGGTCAATGTGGCGTCGGGCAGAGTGTCACCTGTTGAAATCATTTTTTCGCTCCTGTCATTTGGATTTGCAGAGTCGGGCCTAGCCGCAATATAGGTGAGCTAACAAAAGTGACCACGGGAATTCGACAGGGTGAGGGGAATATGAGCCATATTGTCGTGATTGGCGCCGGCCAGGCAGGTGCTTCGCTTGTCGCCCGGCTGCGCAAAGATGGGTTCGACGGCGAGATTACTCTGATTGGCGCAGAGCCGCATTTGCCCTATCAGAGACCGCCTTTGTCCAAGGCCTATCTTCTGGGTGAGATGGGGCTAGAGCGCCTCTTCCTGCGCCCCGAAAACTTCTATACCGATAACAATATCACCCTGCGCCTTGGTCAGCGTGTGACCGGTATTGACCCGCAGGCCAAGACGGTGACGCTGGGTGATGAGGTTGTTTCTTATGATGAGCTGGCCCTGACCACTGGATCGGATCCGCGCCGCCTTCCAGCCGCTATTGGCGGCGATTTGGAAGGGGTGCATGTGGTGCGTGATCTGTCCCATGTGGACGAAATGGAACCCTATGTGTCCGAAGGCGCGCGTGCGCTGATCGTGGGTGGGGGATACATCGGGCTTGAGGCCGCAGCCGTTTGCGCCAAGCGCGGGGTCAAGGTGACCCTGGTCGAAATGGCCGACCGCATTTTGCAACGGGTCGCCGCCCCCGAAACCAGTGACTATTTCAGAACGCTGCATTCCGAATATGGCGCCGATATCCGCGAAGGTGTCGGGTTGGAGCGACTGCTGGGTGAAAACGGCAAGGTCACCGGCGCGGTGCTGACCGATGGAACAGAACTGGCGGTCGATTTCGTTGTTGTCGGCGTTGGCATCGCTCCTGCAACCCAACTGGCCGAGATGGCCGGGCTTGAGCTGGACAATGGCATCAAGACCGATGCGCATGGGCGCACCTCTGATCCGTCGATCTGGGCGGCGGGCGATTGCGCCTCATTCCCGCATGCTGGCGGGCGTATCCGTCTGGAAAGCGTGCCAAACGCGATTGATCAGGCCGAGATTGTTGCCCAGAACATGTTGGGCGCGGCAAAGGATTATACTGCGACCCCGTGGTTCTGGTCGGATCAGTATGACGTCAAACTGCAGATCGCGGGCCTGAACACCGGGTATGACCGGGTGGTGACCCGCAAAGGTGACGGGCAGACCGTGTCCTTCTGGTACTATAAGGGCGATCAGCTGATCGCGGTCGACGCGATGAACGATCCGCGTGCCTATATGGTTGGTAAGCGTCTGATTGAAAGCGGAAAAACAGCTGATCCTGCTATTGTGGCCGACCCGGATGCGGACCTGAAACCGCTGCTCAGAGCGTGAGGATCATCGCCGGAGCCTTCCGAGGTCGGGCTTTGGCCTCGGTCGGCAAGGGGGACGCCGGCGCGCATCTGCGCCCGACCACAGACCGGGTACGCGAAAGCCTGTTCAACGTACTGGCCCATCAGATTGATTTTGACGGGCTGCGCGTGTTGGACCTGTTCGCAGGCACCGGTGCGCTGGGGCTTGAGGCCTTGTCGCGCGGTGCGGCACATGTGAGCTTTGTCGATGATGGCCGCGTGTCACAGGGCCTGATCCGCAAGAATATCGACCTGACCCGCAGCTCTGACTGTACCGAGCTGATCCGTCGCGACGCAACGCGGCTGGGGGCCAATCCCGACGCGCCTTATGACCTGATCTTCCTGGACCCGCCCTATGGCAAATCCCTTGGGCAAAAGGCGATTGCGGCTCTTTCTGACGGCTGGTTCGCACAAGGCGCCCTTGTCGTCTGGGAGGAAAACGCGCCCATGCAGCCGCCCGACGGGTTCGTGTTGCATAACAGCCGCAAATATGGCGACACGCATATCACCCTGATGTGGAATGGCGATCCGGATGCATGATCTGGTGATCTTTGATTGCGACGGAGTCCTGGTCGACAGTGAGCCGCTGTCCAATCAGGTACTGGTCGACAATCTTGCCCGTTATGGCCTGAACCTGACAATCGAAGACAGTATGAAGCTGTTCGTTGGGGGCACCATGACCGGGGTGCGGGACAAAGCCCGGGCGCTGGGCGCGGAGCTGCCCACAGGCTGGGTTGATGAGGTCTATGCGGAAACCTATGACCGGCTCCGACTTGGCGTGCAGCTGATGCCCGGCGTGGCGGACCTGCTGGCGGTTCTCGAGGCAAACGGGCTGCCCTTCTGTGTCGCCTCGAACGGCAGCCCGGACAAGATGCAGATCACTTTGGGTCAGAACGGGTTATGGGATCGGTTTCGCGATGTCGCCTTTTCGGCCCATGTCCTGGGAACGGCCAAGCCGGACCCGGCATTGTTTCTGACTGCGGCTGAACGCTTCAACGCGTCAAACCCTCTGGTGATCGAGGACAGCCTCAGCGGCGTGACCGCAGCAAGCAGGGCACATATGCGCTGTTTGGCCTATGCACCGCATGGTGGCGGTAAAAAACTGGCCGCTGCGGGGGGCGAAGTCTTCTCTGACATGGCGCAGGTTCCGGCGCTTTTGGGGATTTGACCCGGTCATGTTACCCTGCGGGGCATGGACCGTGCACTGACCCCGTCGAATTGGTCACTTCCGCAAGAGGCTGACACCGCAACCGATCCCCAGCGCACGCCTCTGCGCGCGCCGGTTTTCATCCATGATGCGGTCACGCCATGGGGGCAGGAAACCCTGCTGCTAAAGCTGCTACGGGATCAGGCGGCGGATCAGGAAGAATAGGTCGGGTGGTACTTGCCGCCTGGCGACAGGGTAAAGATCTCGACCCCATCTGCCGTTACACCGACCGAGTGCTCAAACTGTGCCGACAGTGACTTGTCGCGCGTCACGGCGGTCCAGTCATCGGCCAACGTCTTGGTCTCGGGGCGGCCCAGATTGACCATCGGCTCGATGGTAAAGAACATGCCCTCTTCCAGAACCGCACCAGTGCCCGGACGGCCATAGTGCAGAACGTTTGGCGGTGCATGGAAGACCCGGCCCAGCCCGTGGCCGCAAAAATCGCGGACTACGCTCATCCGGTGTGCCTCGACAAATGATTGAATCGCGTGGCCGATATCGCCGAACGTGTTGCCGGGTTTGACCATCTCGATGCCCTTGAACAGGGCATCATGAGTGATCTGGATCAACCGTTCGGCTTTGCGCGGCAGCTTTCCCGCTACATACATGCGCGAGGTATCCCCGAACCAGCCGTCGACAATAACGGTCACGTCGATATTCAGGATATCGCCATCCTTCAGCTTTTTGTCGCCGGGAATGCCGTGGCAGACCACATGATTGACGCTGATACAGCTGGCATGCTGATAACCCTTATAGCCAATCGTGGCCGACGTCGCGACCGCATCCTCGACCATCTGCGTGATGAGCCCGTCAATCGCGCCAGTGGTCTGGCCGACGAAAACATGATCGGCAATATCATCCAATATCCGCGCAGCCAAAGCCCCTGCCGCCTGCATGCCGGCAAAGTCACCCTGTTCATAGATACGGATACCGTCCTTGGTCAGACGGCCACGATGTTCTTTCATCGATGCGAGGCTCCAAATATTTCGCGCAGCACCCTTTTTACGCTGCTTGTGCAGAAAGTACCAGAGGGCGCACGGTCGCGGGTTAAGATGGGGATCAATGCTGTGGCTTCAAGGATTAGTCGGATCGCCTTTGTTGGGCGGGTGCTTTTTCAGAGCTCTATGCGCAGTTAGAGGGGGGTGCTAATGTCGGCTTGGCGGACAAATCTGCCGTTCGCCGCACCTGCATCAGTGTGACCTTCCGAAACACTGGAGTGACCTTTCAAGCTCTGTTCGCGTTCACTGTGACAAGACCCATTTCCTACTAGTTTCTGTACCTGTTTTTACCTGAATTTTGCGACCAGAAAAGATCCGATGTGATAACCGGAGTACAAGACCCATAAGAACCACAATGCGTCCAGCGCCCAAGCAGGGTTAAAACTGCCTTCTCCGAAAGAGAAATACATCTCGTTTGATACGCCGCTAATCAGAAAGTATGAAACAAACGTTGACGAAATTACTAGCAACGGTCTCTTGTCCAGAACACTTTTATACACTTTGCTTCCCATTTCTTTCCGCTATGTCGCGATAGTAATGCGTTTTCGCGGCACGCCCGTGAGCCAACTTGGGGCAGCGAATTGGACATTGCAAGTTTGGGCTCAAACTACCCCTTCAACGCTTCTGCATGAACGATAGTTTTTCGGCTAAGTTCACCCAGACCCCCTCAGTCGAAACCCGCGTGCCGTAGACCAGTTTCTCGACACCCCTAGCTGCGCCGCCTCGAACGCCGCTGCATAGGTCGGGTCGATATCTGCGGCCATGGAAATTCGTCCACAATCGCCGTTTTGCCATTCCACAACCTGAGCGATGATCCAGAACAGTTTTTCAGTGATGGTATTACAGAAGACATCATCACAGGATTGTCGCGCTTTTGCACGCTTCAGTTGGTCTCAAGGAACGCTTCTTTTCGCTTCAGAGGCAAGGAGGCCGATCCAGCTGAAATTGCGGCGACTTTGGGCGCGGATTATCTTGTCGAAGGTAGTGTGCGAAAAGCAGGGAGCGGGGTCAGAGTTTCGGTGCAGCTCTCCGACTCAATTTCGGGATCGCAGTTGTGGTCGGATCGAAATGATCGTGAACTAGAGGATGTTTTGGAGGTTCAAGACGATGTGACACGAAGCATCGTGGCGGTCCTCCCCGGGCGGGTTCAGCACGATGTTGACGATCGTTCGACCCGAAAGCCAGAAAATGAAATGAAGGCTTACGAGCTAATGCTAAAGGGCAAAGCCCTTCGCGAGGGCCTGAATGCCCTAGATACGGCAAAGGCACGGGCCCTGCTAGAACAGGCGGTAGCCCTCGACCCGACAATCGCGCGATCGTTCATGTACCTTTCAGATACCTATGTCATTGATATTTGGCTAGAGTTAGCGGTTACCGTAGCAACCAACCATGTATTGCACATTGCTCGAAAGGGGACGGCACTGGACAACCGGGATGTCTACATCCAGGACCAACTCGGTTTCGCCTATTTGTGCGCAGGCCTTTGGCAAGAGGCTGAGACCCAGTTTGAAAAAACGCTGTCTTTGATCGAAAACGAGGCAGAGTCCATGGCTTGGTGCGGATACGCCTATTTTTGCTCGGGAGGCATGAGAAGGCGCGTGACGTCGTATCTGAGGCAGTGCAGTTGGATCCTTTGCACCCCCCCCCCGGCCATCGATTGGATTATGGGACAGATACAATTCTTCTGCGAAGACTTCTAAGCGGCACTCGGTTTGTTGATGGGAGAGGCTCGGCTCAATTCCTTGGCGACGGCACTGGTGGCGGCCTCCTACGCAAAGCTAGATCGTCAGGCAGAGGCCGAAGCAGCCCTCGTTGAATTTTACAGCCGAGCGTCGCGACGAACTCATGAGCCGAGGTATCCGAGTGAATGAAGAAACCGTTTCCACTCTCGCTCATGGGTTTCAGACGATGTGGCGGCAACCAGATGATTTCGAACACCTTGCTGCTGGCCTAGGCGCAGCCGGTTTGCCCAGTTGAACTTAAGTATAGAAAATGCTTTCGACTTTGTAGGGCTGGACCAGACCTCGGAGGCAGAAGGAAATTCGGGGTTCAGACACATTTACTTGGATGAGGACGGCCTAGAGCAGCCACTCGATCCGGCCCTGTCATGCTGCGGTGCAGCCCGCCATTGCCGCCGTTGATACATGGCGCAGCATTCACAAAGGATCAGTTTTGTTGTTGGGGCAAATCAATCCCTGATGCGTTTCTACTTAAGGGTACGATCGGATTGATTTGATTCCAGTTGCCTAACATCATGTCCAAGCCTGAACTCGGTGGTATCAATCCGGTCGCAAACCTAATATGCCTCCCTGCAACCAAGAGAGGACACCCAATGCCTAAATCCAAAAAGCCCAAGGCGAGGCGCCCGGGTGCAAACCCTGTCAAGAAGCCTGCTTGGCATCAAGCGCTCAACGGTACTGCCGGACAACATGGGGAACGGCCTACCAAAACAGGCAAAAAGGCACAGAACAAATCGGCCTAGGCAAATAGCCAATTTCGCCAGATCCATCCTTCGCAATGCTAGCGGCGTTAGCTTCTTTTTCTTACTATCAAATATGTAGTGGATTGCTTTCGACCGTGAAGTATCTCGCAGAGCGCGTGTTTCCTAGAAGTCGTCGTATCGAGCCGCACCGACAGCTCAACACACTTCTAAAGGAACAACACAATGACCACGCAACCCCAAGACAAGCCCGTTTCAAATGGCGTAAATACCGAGGCCCTGATCGGGGCACGGGGCGCATTTGCCGAGATGCCAAAAGCTGCGTCCTTCACATTCCGCAGCACTTGCGACTGGGTCGACGGCAGTGAAAGCCGCAACACCATCAATGGCTATTTTGGCCTGGGTGAAGAACACACACGCAAAGAAACTTTTTCAATTTGCTCGGACCATCCAGAAGTTTTCGCTGCTCGTGACAGCGCGCCGACCCCCCCGGAAATCGCATTGTCCGCATTGGCGAGCTGCCTGACCGGTGGCATCGCTGCAGTCGCGCAACATCGGGGCATCCAACTGCATGACGTACAATGCGTTGTCGAGGGTGATATGGATATGCGCGGGATATTGGGCATGGACCCCGACATTCGCAACGGCTTCAGCGCAGTCCGTGTGACCTTTGATATCGATGCGGACGCAAGCGACGATGACATTCGCGCTTTGGTCGCACAGTCACAAAAACGATCCACTGTTTTTGATCTTATGACCAATCCGACCAACGTACATGTGGTCGTGGCCTAAGCCGCGATTACAACGGGAGCGAGTGTCATGCGACATATTTCGACCGTCATCATTGGCGCCGGGCAAGCCGGGCTTGCAATGAGCAAGTGTCTTTCGGACCGTTCCGTTGCGCATGTTGTGGTGGAGCGGGGCGAGGTGGCGCAGTCCTGGATGAAAGACAGGTGGGACAGCCTGCGGCTGCTTACTCCAAATTGGCAGTCAAGGTTGCCGGGGTATGGGTATAAAGGACCTGATCCGGACGGGTATATGAACATGCCCCAGATCACTGGTTATCTGCGTGACTATGCCCATGCGATCGATGCCCCGGTCGAAGAGCACACAGCTGTTCATTCTGTGACCTCTCACGGGAACAACTATCTGGTTCGCACCAACAAGGGCGATTGGATCTGCGACCATGTCGTTGTCGCCAGTGGGGCTTGCGCACGGCCTAAACTGCCTCAGTTGGCGGGCGCTGTTCCGGAAGGCGTCACGCAGCTGTCGCTCGGAACGTATAAATCGCCTGATCAAGTTGCAAAGGGCGGTGTGCTGGTGGTTGGAGGGTCAGCCAGCGGCGTGCAGATTGCCGCTGAACTCTGCAATGCAGGGCATGCTGTGACCCTTGCCGTTGGGGAGCATATCCGTGCGCCGCGGCGTTATCGCGGGCGGGATATTCAATGGTGGATGGATCGTAGCGGCATTCTGGACGTCCGCGTCAAGGATGTGGACGATATCGAACGCGCCCGCCGCGTGCCCTCGTTCCAACTGATGGGTGATTCTGGAATAGGCTCCATTGACCTGAATACGCTTCAGGCGATGGGGGTTGCAGTAACGGGTCGACTGGTCGGCATTCAAAACGGTATGGCGCAGTTTTCCGGCTCAGTTGCCAATCACTGTGCCATGTCGGACTTGAAGATCGGCCGCCTTCTTAAGCATTTCGACGACTGGGCCGAACGCGTGAACATTACAGGCCTTCCCGAGGCGCAGCTGTTGCCCCCGACGTTATTGTCCAACCCGCCACACCTCATGTCCAATCTGAGAAACGGAGCGATCTGCACCATCATCTGGGCAACGGGTTATTCCCCCGAATTCAGTTGGCTGAAGCTTCCTGTGTTCGACCGGAAAAGCATTTTGGTCCACGATCAGGGCATCGTTGCACCCGGTCTATACGTCCTGGGATTGCCCTTCATGCGGCGTCGGAAGTCGGCGCTGATTGATGGCGTGGGCGGCGATGCGCAGGCCCTTTCCGATCACCTTATTGCCAATCGAAACCGCCACGCGGCTTGAAGGAGTTCAATCATGAACAAGGCGATCAAAACCCGCGCAATTTCGACGGCGTTTACAGATCTGGTTGCGGTTGATCACCCTATCGCGCTGGCCCCCATGGCCGGCGCCGTGGAAAGCGACTTGGCTGCTGCTGTTGGCAATGCAGGCGGCTATCCGATCATGCCCTTCTCGTGGAGCAGCAGAGAGACTATTGAGGCTGAACTTACAAACCTGCGGGCAAAGACCGGTGCGCCATTTGCCGTAAACCTTTGCCTCGACATGCCGCAAGAAGCCCGATTAGAGCTTTGCCTATCGCATCGCCCTCATGCTGTGCATTTCTTCTGGGGGGATGCAGCGCCCTTCGTAAAACAAGTGCATGCCAGCGGGGCATTGGTAATCCAAACCGTCTCGTCTGCGAATGAGGCAAAACGCGCCGTTGATGCGGGCGTTGATGTATTGGTCGCGCAGGGTTGGGAAGCAGGAGGGCATGTTCGTGGGACCGTTGCGACCCTGCCGCTGATCCCGGCCGTCGTGGATGTGGCAGGATCGGTGCCAGTTCTGGCGGCCGGAGGTATCTCGGACGGGCGCGGGTTGGCTGCGGTCCTCTGTTTGGGGGCCAGCGGCGTTGTCATGGGAACTCGTTTTCTGGCAACCGCAGAAAGTGCGGCGCATTCCGAATACATCGCACAGCTTTTAGCGGCCCAGCATTCAGACACAGTCCATGAGACCGATCTTTATAATGTTGGATGGTCAAATGCTGCACATCGCGTGCTGCGTAACGCCGTAGCGGATCGTTGGCTAGCAGAGGGCCGCCCCGGCAATCGGGCACGTCACCGGTCCGGTGAAACGGTTGCAATGCGAGGCATCGCCCCAATCAAGGCCTATCAATCCACGACACCCCATCATTCGATGACCGGTGAGATTGAAGCGTTATCGATGTGGGCAGGTCAAAGCGTTGGCCTGGTGAACAGCACTGAACCCGCTGGAACGATTATCGACAGTATTATGGCACAGGCCGGCGCTGCGCTAAGATTGTCCTAACGTGTTGCCAAAATCTCTTCGGCATTCGGCAAGCTTGCAAAAATGCAATCGGAAAGCCAGCTTGATATATTACGTGTCAGAGCCGCCGGTCCGATGATCTCCATCGCGCCAGAGGCTTTGGCAGCCTTATAGGTCGTGTGACCCAACCATGCATCCGCCATCGCGCGCACCTTGGTTGTGATGAATACGTCCACGTCCAGACCGGGGTCGGTTGTGCAGACATCAACATTGCCACCTTCAACCGTGATCCACCATTTAGGTTGCTCAGCGAAATCCGTAAACTGGAACAACACGACCGTTCTGCTGCCGGGCAGGTTCTCGGGAACAATACTTCGTTGAAGATAAAGCATCAAAAGCTCGACGTCGTAATCCGCGTCGCTCATAAACGCCTTTGACCATTCCATGCCCCAACTTCCAAGTGCCAGCAGGATTGGCTGCAGCTGCCGGCAGCTTGCGGTTGGTAGGTATTCGTGCCCCCGACCGCCTTGAATACGACGCTTATAGACAAGGTCATACTCCTCGAGCGTGACCAATCTGCGCGTCAAAAGCGTGGGAGAGATCGCGCCCAACCCACGCTGGAGCTCTGAAAAACGTGTGCTGCCCATCAACAGTTCGCGTACAATCAGCATGGTCCATTTCTCGCCCAAGATTTCAGTTGATTTGGCGATGGGGCACCATTGGCCATAGCTGTGCGACATCAAAGTTACTCCAGAAAGTGTAGTAAGGCACTCCAATCGGTATAGTGCTTTGCTCCAATCTGTAAAGCATCGCGTAGGGACGCCGTCAGATAGATCTCATGACATCAAGCAGCCCAACTGCGGATCTGCAAAACAGAGAGTGCTTATGACCCTATCCATACACACGCCCCAGACAGCGGCCCCACAATCACGTCCGATATTCAACGCGATCACGCAGGCACGTGGCTTTGTTCCTAACGTTTATGCCGTCTATGGCGGTCTTCCTGATGCGATGACCGGGTTTGCGGGGCTGACCGGCGCCTTTGGGAACAGCAGCCTGTCGCCCGCCGAACGCGAGGTGATCCAACTTGCGGTTAGCGTGGCCAACAAGTGCCGCTACTGCGTCGCAGGTCACACAGCTTTTGCTGCTGATGCCGAACTGAGTGACAGCCATGTTCAAGCGATGCGTGCGGGGCGCGACCCTGAAGACGATCGTCTTGGTGCTCTGGCACGGTTTTCCCGGAAACTCACAACAGACCGTGGTCGCGACTGCACCGCAGAATACGCGGAATTTTTGGCGGCGGGGTATCACCCGGATCAGGCTTTGGAGGTGATCATAGGCGTTGCAAACAAGACGCTAAGCAACATGACCGCCAACTTACTGGACCTGCCGCTAGACGCGGAATTTGCGCCCTATGCATGGACTCCTAAGGCAGACGCAGCATGAGCCCCGAAAGCCGCGCAAAGGGATTAAAGATCGCCTTGGCCCTGTTTGGGACCATCTGTTTTCTGATCTATCCACTGGCCGTTATCTGGCCTTCGGGGTGGGTCTGGCATGGTGGCGGAGGTCAGCACTATTTCCAGATGATCTGCGGTATTTACGCGGTTCTGGGATGGTTCCTGATCCGGGCATCCTCAGCCCCGCAAAACCATATGAGTCTGATCAGTTTTGCCATTTGGTCAAGTGTCGTCCACGCAGCGATTATGGCCGCTCAAGTCAGCCGGGACCATATGGAGATCGGTCATTTGGTGGGCGATATCCCAGCCCTGATCATTATGGCTGCGGTGCTTTGGTATCTGTCGCCACGCCGATCAGAGACACCCAGAACCAGCGAAGGAACACCCAAATGAAAACCGCAGCTCTGCAGCGCGTGGCCGTCAAGACCGCCCAGACACCCGCTGAAATCGCCGCCATACAAAACATGATGCGCGCCTTGGTTGATTGGTTGTTCTTGCGCCATCACGCCTATCGCAATCTTGTCGCCCGCTATTTCGACCCGGTTGAATTTGAACGAGAGCTCTCAGACCTGCATCGCATATATGGAGCGCCCACAGGAACGTTGTTAATCGCAACCATTGATAAGGAATTCGTTGGGTGTGTCGGTCTGCGCGCACTCGATACAGAATATTGCGAAATGAAGCGCATGTTCGTCGTTCCGAAATTTCACGGGCAAGGCGTAGGTCAGGCTCTTGCAACGCATCTTACCCACCGAGCCCGCGAATTTGGGTACTCAAGAATGTATCTTGATACAGGCCCAGAACAAATCGAGGCACGAGGATTGTATCAAAAGCTCGGTTTTAAGCCGATCAAACCCTATTATGATGTCAGCGAGGAAATGGCGGATTGGCTAACCTTCATGGTCCTGCAACTCGACCCACAATGACTGGATCAAGGTTGTGGACTGATTATGACAGCACTGCGTGTAATGACGCATTCCTCAGATACTCATGAAAGATATCTGCCTTGTCGTGACTGCTGACCCAATGATCGTACATTGTTGTCATTGCCGGATGTGCCAGCGGCAAACAGCCAGCGCATTCGCCGCAATCCCACTTCTTACGGCAGACAATGGGTGTTCAGATCAGGGAGGGCCAGCGCCCCGGATTTCTTGCTCACGCAGAGAATCCCAGGTTGCTAGAGGGTCGAATTCACAGGATGGGATCAAAGGGCCTTTTCAACGCTTCTGCATGAACGATTGGCTTTCGGTCACGTTTACCCAAACCCCTTCAGGCGATATCCGTGTGCCATAGACCAATTTCTCGACACCCCTAGCTTGCGCCGCCTCGAACGCCGCTGCATAGGTCGGGTCGATATCTGCGGCCAATGCAATTCGCTCACAATCGGTGCGCTGGACCAGATACAGCAGGATTGCGCGATGCCCCTGGTCCACCATAGCTGTCAGTTCCCCTAGATGTTTGGTTCCGCGCGCTGTGACGCTGTCGGGGAATTCGGCCAGACCAGGTTCGCGAGACAGGGTCACGCATTTGACCTCGACATAAGCGTCCTGAAGGCCCGGCTGGGTCAGTAGGAAATCAACGCGGCTGTTCTCGCCGTATTTCACCTCGGGGCGTACAGTTTCATACATTGCCAGTTCGGGGATCTCCCGCGCGATCAATGCCGCGCGCAACGCCCGGTTCGGGACGGATGTATCCACGCCGGTGAAATGCCCGTTTTCGTGATCGACCAGCCGCCAGCCATATTTCAGCTTTTTCTTCGGGTCGTCATTGGGCTCCAACCATATTTTCTCGCCCGGTTCGGCCAGTCCCATCATCGAGCCGGGATTGGCGCAATGCGCTGTCACCTCGCGCCCGTCCTCAAGCCTGCAATCGGCTAGAAAGCGTTTATAGCGGCGGATCAGGTGGGCGGGGACAAGAGGGGTTTCAAATCGCATGCTTCAGGGCCTATACCTGCGGAAAGGGTCGATCAAGGGGGCGCAGGCCATGCAAAATCCAACCGCAGCCATGCTGGTGATCGGGGATGAAATCCTGTCGGGTCGCACCCGCGACGCAAACATGCATTATCTCGCGCAGGAGCTGACCAAGCAGGGGATCGACCTGAAAGAGGTCCGTGTGGTCAGCGATGACGCCGCTGCAATCGAAGCCGCCGTTCAGGCGTTGTCGGCAAATTTTGATCATGTCTTCACCAGCGGTGGGATTGGACCGACCCATGATGATATCACCGCCGATTGCATCGCCCGTGCCTTTGGCGCGCATATCGACATCCGCGACGATGCTCGCGCTTTGCTTGAAGCGCATTACGAGAAATCCGGGCTGGAACTGAACGCTGCCCGTTTGCGCATGGCGCGCATCCCCGATGGTGCCACGCTGATCGACAATCCGGTTTCGACCGCGCCAGGCTTTACCATCGGCAATGTTCATGTGATGGCTGGGGTGCCCTCGGTCTTTCAGGCGATGGTAGCGAGTGTATTGCCGGGTCTGACCGGCGGTGTTCCTCTGCTGTCCCAGACCTTGCGGGTGGATCGCGGCGAAGGCGATATCGCCGCCCCCCTTGCGGCACTCGCCGCGGATTTTCAGGATTTGTCCATCGGGTGTTATCCGTTTCAGATCAACGGTGTGTTTGGCGCCAATGTGGTCATTCGCGGAACCGAAGGTGCCCGGATCGACGCGGCCTCAACCCGGTTGGCGAAAGAGCTTGGTCTGTGAGCGTTACCTGGCCTGACGTCGTCGAGGGTACATGGCCATCTGCGCAGCGCCAAAAGCTGGGGCCGTTTCTGGTGCGTCAGGGTCTGGGCGGCGGATCGCGGGTGAGTGCGGCCAATGCGCTGGGGCCTGCCTCGGATGACGATATCGCGGCGGCCGAGGTCGCAATGCAGGCACTGGGGCAAAAGCGCATCTTTTGCCTGTGGCCAGGGGACGAGGCGCTGGATACGCAGCTTGAAGGCCGGGGCTATTCCGTGTTGGATCCGGTCAATATTTACACCTGCCCGGTTGAACATCTGACTGATCTTCCGCTCCCCCGCGTAACGGTGTTCTCGATATGGGAGCCGCTGGCAATCATGCGTGAGATCTGGGCCGAGGGCGGGATTGGACCAGAGCGGCTGGCCGTGATGGAGCGAGCCCCGGGTTCAAAGACTGGCCTGCTGCTTCGAAATAGTGACCAACCTGCTGGTACCGGGTTTGTTGCGATGCACGGGGACGTGGCCATGGTCCACGCACTTGAGATTTTGCCCGCTCATCGCCGTCAGGGCCTTGGGCAATGGGCGATGCGCGCGGCTGCGCTCTGGGCACAGGATCAGGGCGCCGGGACGCTCAGCGTGATTTGCACCAAGGCGAATGCGGGTGCCAATGGCCTTTATCGCGCGCTTGGGATGGAGCTTGCCGGAGAATACCATTACCGTCAGCTGGCTGAAGGAGAGAACCCAAAGTGACCGATCTTACCCCACCCACCGCGCTGAACCTTCCGATGGTGGATCCGCTACCGCCGGAGACGCAGAAATATTTCGACATTTGCGTCGAAAAGCTGGGTTTTGTGCCCAACGTTCTGCGGGCCTATGCCTTTGACATCGACAAGCTGAACGCGTTCACCGCGATGTATAATGATCTGATGCTGGCGGATAGTGGGTTGTCCAAGCTTGAACGCGAGATGATCGCAGTGGTCGTGTCGGCAATAAACAAGTGTTTCTATTGCCTTGTCGCACATGGGGCGGCTGTCAGGCAGTTGTCGGGTGATCCGCAACTAGGCGAAATGCTGGTCATGAACTACCGGGTTGCGCCTTTGGATCAGCGGCAGCGTGCCATGCTGGATTTCGCGGCCAAAATGACCACCGAAATCACCAAGATCGAAGAGCCCGACCGACAAATTCTGCGGGTTGCTGGGTTTAGCGACCGCGATATCTGGGACATTGCCAACGTGACCGGCTTTTTCAACATGTCGAACCGTGTTGCAAGCGCGACTGCGATGTCCCCCAACCCCGAGTATCACGCCCAATCAAGATGATCCGCCGTCTCGTTATATTCCTGTTGCTCATGGCATCGCCTGTTGTCGGGCAGGAGCTGACGCTTCCTTCGGGTACGCGATTGGTCAGCGACCGCACGAGCCCGTTGGACAGCTATGACCTGCCCACTGGCCCCTATACCGACGGAGCAGTCCCGGCGCGCCGGGTCGAAGGGCGGGTCGAGCGCTATACCTGGCGGCTGCAGGCCGGGTCCAGCACCACTTTGCAGCTGCTAGCCCCGTTGCGGGAACAGATCAAAGCCCAGGGGTATGAGGTTCTCTTTGACTGCGACGCCCGCAGTTGCGGCGGCTTCGATTTTCGCTTTGGAACCGAAGTTGTCCCCACGCCTGACATGTATGTGGCCATCCAGGACTATCGCTTTTTGTCCGCTGCCAAGGGCGACGAAGTTCTGAGCCTGTTGGTCAGCCGAAACCCGCCCGATGGCTATGTGCAGATGATCCGCGTGTCACCTGAAGGGGCCGAAGCCGCGCCTCCGTTGGTGATCGAAGAAGAGGTCGATCAGGCACAGGGGCTGTTGGCAGAGCTTGCACAGGAGGGCCATGTGATTCTGGGTGATCTGCATTTTCGCACGGGCGAGATAACCCTGGGTGACGGGCCTTTCGGCTCTCTGAATGAGATTGCGCAGTATCTGTCGGACAATCCCGGAACGCGGCTGGCTCTGGTCGGGCACACGGATGATACTGGCGCACTCGAGGCCAACATATCGGTCAGCACCGGCCGGGCGCAGACCGTGCGCGCCCGGTTGATCGAGAAATACGGCGTGGCCTCCGACCGGGTCGAGGCGCGGGGGATCGGCTATCTGGCTCCGATCACCTCGAATGCAACGGCCGAAGGTCGCGATTTGAACCGCCGGGTCGAGGCGGTTCTGCTGATCAACTGATCCCTACATCACCCACCACAGGTACAGCGGCAGCCCGATCGTGATGTTGAACGGGAAGGACACACCCAGCGACAGGGTCAGATAGATCCCGGCCTCGGCCTTTGGCAGCGCGATCTTCATCGCCGCGGGCACAGCGATATACGAGGCGGATGCAGACAGGACCATGAACAGGAACAGGCTGCCTTCGGGCAGGCCGATCACCGCCCCGACCACCCAGGCCATCGCAGCGCCGATCAGGGGCATCAGCATTCCAAAGGCAAACAGACCCAGCGAGAGCTTGTCGCGGTTCTTGATCAGGCTGCGCCCCGCGGAAATGCCCATATCCAGCAGGAAAAGGCACAGGATGCCGGTGAAGGGTGTGACGATGAAGGGCGCAATCATCTGCATCCCTTCGCCACCCGTGACCGCGCCGATCAGGAAAGCCCCGGTCAGCAGGACAATCGACCCGTTTGCCAACAGATCGCGCCACAGCCCATTGTCATTGACGCCCTTGCTGCTGGTTTTATGCGCCAGCCAAAGGGCCGAAAGGATGGCGGGAACCTCCATCGCGGCGGCGACAGCAACCATGAAGCCGTCATGATCAAGACCCACCAAATCCAGCAGGCTGGTTGCGGTGACGAAGGTCACGATTGAGATTGATCCATAATGCCCGGCAACAGCCGCCGCATTCAACGCGTCCAGCCGTGTCATGACCCGGAGCAGGCCGAATGCCACAAAGGGGATGACAAAAGACAACGCCACACCGCCTAGCAAAGTCAGGAACAGATCCATGTGGATGCCATGCTCGGCCAGGCTGCTGCCGCCTTTGAAGCCGATGGCCAACAGCAGATACAGCGACATGAATTTGGCTGCCCCACCGGGGATCGACAGATCGCTGCGGGCAAGAGCTGCTAGCAGCCCGAGGACGAAGAAAAGGATGGTTGGGACCAGCAAGTTGCTGGAAAGGGTTTCGATTACGCTGGGCATTTTGGCTCCTGTCCCGATTTCACGGGCTAAGTGCCTTGCCTATATTTGTTATCCAAATATTATCTTTCTAAATTTTGGATAGTTTAAAGCTATGAAATGCGCCCAACACTAAGGCAACTGGAATATATCGTTACGGTCAGCCGACTGGGTCGATTTGGATTGGCAGCTGAGGTTCTGAATGTCAGCCAGCCCAGCCTCTCGGCGCAAATTGCCTCTGTAGAACAAGAACTTGGCCTGCGCATCTTTGATCGTAACCGGGGTGGTGTTCAGGTGACTGCCAAAGGCCAAGAGTTCATCGAGCGCGCCCAGAAGATCCTTGCCGATGTCCGGGATCTGCGCCACGCGATGAGCAGCGAGACACCGGTCTCAGGACGGCTAAGGCTGGGCGTGTTGCCCTCAATCGGGCCCTACCTGCTGCCTCAGGTCATCAAAAAGGTCCATCAAGACCGCCCCGGTCTGCGCATTGTCGTGCGCGAGGAAAACACGCGTGATCTGGAACAAGGGCTGAAATCCGGTCGGTTCGATCTGATCCTGTCCACGCCCGAGGACCATCCGAACACAATCCAGCAGCGCCTGTTCAACGAATCCCTGTGGATCGGGGTCGCTGTGGATGATGTGCTGGCGGGTGATACCCAGGGTGTCACCGCCCAGGATTTGCGCGACCGGCTGATCCTGACCCTGGACCAAAGCCACCGTCTGTCCCGGATCGTCTATGCGCTTGCGGCGGAATGCGGCGGGGTGGTGTCGGATGAATACGAGGGCACCACGCTTGATTCCATCGTGCTGATGGCAGCCTCGGGGGTTGGGGTTGCGGTGTTGCCGGACCTGTATGCAAGACGTCAGGGGATTTACCGCGATGAAGTCCATTTGCGCCCGTTGACCATAACAAATGCCAACCGCGATATCGCGCTTCTTTCCCGCAGAAAAGAAGCTGATCTGCCCGGACAGAATATCCTGATCCAATCCTTGCGTACGGTCGCGCAGAGTATGGGGCTGGCCGTGTTAAGCGACTAAAAAAATGGCCCACACAACATGTGCGGGCCGTTCAGTTTCCACCGGGAGAAATTAGAATTACCAGTCCATCGGGCCTTTTTCGTTGAAGGCATCGACAAGGAAATCAATGAATGCCCGCACCTTGGGCTGCGTAAAGCGGCCGGGCGGGTAGACGGCATAAACGCCTTGCACTTCATCGGGCAGCGACGGCATTGCGTCGACAACTTCGCCCGACTTCAGCGCCTCGGCATAGAGATAGCTGGGCAGATGCGCGATCCCAAGCCCCGAGACCGCAGCGTTCAACAAGGATTGCCCATCATTCACGCTGAGCCACCCGGCGGTGCGGACCTGACGTTTTTCACCCGAAGGTGCGGTCAGTTTCCACACATTGCCCGAAGACTGGCTGGAATAATGTAACAGCTTGTGTTCGTTCAGGTCGTCGATCTTTTGCGGACGCCCGAATTTCTCGATATAGGTGGGCGCGGCGACCATCCGCTTGACGGTTTCGGTCAGCTTGCGGGCGCGCAATGTACTGTCTTCCAGCTCACCAATCCGCACAGCAACGTCGAACCCTTCCGAGATCAGCTCAACATAGCGATTGTTCAGCACCATATTCACCGTGATGTCGGGATAGGCAGCTAGAAATCCTGACAGAACCGGAGAAAGGTGATTCACGCCGAAATCTGTCGCCACACTGATCCGCAGCAGACCAGAGGGGGCAGATTGCATCGAGGTGACCAGCGCATCAGCCTCGCCCGCGTCATTCAGAACGCGGCGGGCCCGGTCATAATAGGCCAGCCCGATTTCGGTTGGTGACACGCGGCGCGTCGTGCGGTTCAGCAGTCTTGCGCCCAGGCGTGCTTCCAGGCTGGAAACGTGCTTGGACACAGCCGATTTTGAGATGCCCATTTTCTTGGCCGCGTCGGTGAAACCGCCTTGGTCCACCACGTTGGCGAAGGCTTCCATTTCGGTCAGTCGGTCCATTCTTGTTCCCCAGGTGTAGGTTCTTTAACTGATCTTTACGTCAAATCTGGGCGGAAACAGGGCGGACATGGGATAATATCAGGGATTTGAATCGGATCGTTTGCGCTTGGGAAACTCTGAAACAGTGGTTTCCATATGGGCCACAAGCCTTTTGACAACGGGTATCCTCGATTTCGGGCCGAAACATGCTACCATGAGGATGGCAAATTTGTGACAACGGAGAAGATTATGAAAGCTGTTTTAGCTATTGCCGCAACCTGCCTGTCGGCGACATTTGCTCTGGCCGGGGGTGAAACACCATCAAACCCCGAAGCGCAGGTCTATTTTGTGAAATTGTCTGACGGCGACGTTGTCCAATCTCCGGTCACCGTGGTCTTTGGCCTCAGCGGCATGGGGGTCGCGCCGGCGGGTACTGAAAAGGAAAACACCGGGCATCATCATCTGCTGATCGACCGACCGCCTTTGGGGCAGGGAGAGGACGGTGCGGATGAGTTGTCTTATGGTCTGCCCGCGGATGACAATCATATCCATTTTGGCGGCGGTCAGACCGAGGTGACGCTGGAAATGGCTGCAGGCGAACATACGCTTCAGCTAGTGCTGGGCGATGCAGGTCATGTACCGCATTCCACGCCCATCGTGTCCGAGGTGATTACGATAACCGTTGAATAAGCGATAAGAGACTTCTGCTGTTGGTATCCGGCGGGCTTTCAGGAATGCCGCCGGGCCACGGTGATGTATGGCGTTTACTTTTCCTTTCGAACCGGAAATTCTGCGTGCTAGGAAAGGGAGGGCTAGGATGTCGACAGAGTTCCTACTGACGTCTCTGATCGTTGTGCTTTTACCGGGCACCGGCGTGATCTATACGCTTGCGGTTGGGTTGGGGCGTGGCTTTTGGGCCAGTTTTGCGGCGGCGATTGGCTGTACCATAGGGATCATACCTGCTGCGCTGGCCAGTATCGTCGGTCTTGCGGCCCTGTTGCATACCAGCGCGCTGGCCTTTCTGGTGCTAAAATACCTTGGGGTGCTGTATCTGTTTTACATGGCCTGGGGGATCGTCCGGCAAGGCGGAGCATTGGATGTACAGAGCCAGAAACCCGCAAAAGGGTATGTGAAGATTGCAATCACGGGCACCTTGATCAATGTGTTGAACCCCAAGCTATCTTTGTTCTTTCTGGCCTTTCTGCCGCAATTCATTCCTGCCGGTACAGGTGCCGCCGAAGCAGAGCTGATCAAGTTGGCCTTGTCCTTCATGGCCATGACCTTTGTCGTATTTGTTGGCTATGGCGCTTTCGCTGCGGTGGCACGCGACTATGTGATCCAGCGGCCCACTGTCATGGCTTGGGTCAGGCGCTGTTTCGCCGGGGCCTTTGGGGCATTGGGTGCAAAGCTGGCGCTGGCCGACTGACCCCAATACCAGCAGAGCGATTGGCCCGGTTCTGGACCGGGCCAAGGCAAATCAGAAAGTGGTTGCCAGCCGCGTGCCCTGATTGATGGCCCGTTTGGCGTCCAATTCGGCTGCAACATCCGCGCCGCCGATCACATGTGGGGTGATGCCACGTTCGATCAACGTATCGGCCAGGCTGCGGTCCGAGATCTGGCCCGAGCACAGAACAATCGTATCCACCGCAATTACTGTCGGGTTCTCGCGTGCTTCGCCGAAACTCACATGCAGCCCGTCATCGTCGATCCGCTCATAATTCACGCCACCGACGAAATTGACGTTTTTCATCTTCAGCGTTGCGCGATGAATCCAGCCGGTGGTCTTGCCCAACCCTTTGCCATGGGCTTGCGCCTTGCGCTGCAGCAAAGTCACCTGGCGCGCGGGGACGGCAGGTTGTGGCCCTTCAGGTGCCAGCCCCGAGCGATGCTCGGCCGGGTCGGTAACGCCCCATTCCTTCATCCAGGCAGGCAAGTCGGTGGTGATGCTGTGGCCTTCTTCCAGCAGGAATTCGGACACGTCAAAGCCAATCCCACCTGCTCCGATCACGGCCACTGATTTGCCAACCGGGGTCTTGTGGCGCAGGACGTCGATATAATCGACGACATTGTCTCGGTCCTGACCAGGGATTTTCGGATCACGCGGAACGACACCGGTGGCAATTACCACCTCGTCATAACCAGTCAGATCGTCGGCGCCCACTTCGCGCTCAAGCACTACCTTAATGCCCAAATCGGCAATCATGGCGCGGTACCAGTCGACCAGACCCCAGAATTCCTCTTTGCCCGGAACCTGCTTGGCCATGTTCAACTGGCCGCCGATCTCACGGGCACGGTCAAAAATGGTCACGTCATGGCCACGCTGCGCGGCGGTCATTGCGGTGGACAGGCCTGCCGGGCCCGCCCCTACGATGGCGATTTTCTTCACGCTGTCGGCCTGTGTGATCACCAGTTCGGTTTCGTGACAAGCGCGCGGGTTTACCAGGCACGAGGTCAGTTTGCCCTGGAATGTGTGATCCAGACAGGCCTGGTTGCAAGCGATGCAGGGTGCAATCGTCGCCGCCTCAGCAGCGATGGCTTTGTTAACGAAATCCGCATCTGCCAGCATCGGGCGGGCCAGCGAGACCATGTCGGCGCACCCCGTGGCAAGAACTTCTTCGGCGACCTCCGGCGTGTTAATCCGGTTTGACGTAATGACCGGGATCGAGACCTTGCCCATCAGCTTTTTGGTCACCCAAGCAAAGGCCGCGCGCGGAACGCTGGTGGCAATGGTGGGAATCCGCGCCTCGTGCCAGCCGATGCCGGTATTGATGATCGTGGCGCCAGCCTCTTCGATCCGCTGCGCCAGTTCCACAACCTCATCATGAGTAGATCCGTTGGGAACCAGGTCAATCATCGACAAGCGGTAGATGATGATGAATTCCGTGCCGACGGCCTCGCGCGTGCGGCGCACGACCTCAATCGGCAGGCGCATCCGGTTCTCGTAAGAGCCACCCCAACGGTCCTCGCGCTTGTTGGTGTGAGTCACCAGAAACTGGTTGAGGAAATACCCTTCGGACCCCATGATCTCGACCCCGTCATAGCCCGCCTTCTGGGCCAGGACCGCGGCATTCACGATATCGCTGATCTGTTTCTCGATACCCTCTTCGTCCAGCTCGGTCGGCGGGAAAGGAGAGATCGGAGATTTCACTGGGCTGGGTGCGACACATTTCGGCCCGTAGGCATAGCGCCCCGCATGCAGGATCTGCATCGCGATCTTGCCACCGGCCTCATGCACCCGTTGGGTGACGATTGAGTGGTTTGCCACTTCTTTGTCGTTGGTCATCATTGATGCCCCCGGCAGTACCGAACCTTCAAGATTTGGTCCAATCCCTCCAGTCACCATCAGCGCCACGCCACCGCGCGCGCGGTCGGCATAGAACTCGGCCACCCGATTCCAATCGCCGGTCTCCTCAAGCCCGGTATGCATCGAGCCCATCAGCACGCGGTTCTTCAGCGTGGTAAAGCCCAGATCCAGCGGGGCCAGCATGTTTGGGTATGCAGTCATCCAGAACTCTCCCTTATAGAATTTGGCTGCCAGATTGACCTTCGCGTCATCTTTGTCACGCGAAACCTAACGTCATACCCTTTGCCTTGGGCCCGCTGCTTGTTACAGACGCTCCAAAGCATGTTCACGAGGCCGCGTATGACCCCCGAAGAGATTGCCAAACTGCCCTACCGCCCCTGCGTCGGGCTGATGTTGATGAATGCCGAGGGTAAGATATTCGTCGGCCAGCGCAACGACCGCCACAAGGACGCCTGGCAGATGCCTCAGGGTGGTGTGGACCAGGGTGAAGACCCGCTCGATGCGGCGCTGCGCGAGCTGTGGGAAGAAACCGGCGTCACGGCAGATCTGGTCGAGATCATCGCCGAGACCGAGGGGTGGTTGCCCTATGATCTGCCGCATGACATCGTGCCGAAGATCTGGAAAGGTCGGTATCGGGGTCAAGAGCAGAAATGGTATCTGATGCGGTTCTCTGGCCGCGACGATCAGATCAACATTCAGACTGAGCATCCCGAATTCACCCGCTGGAAATGGCAGGAACCGGAACAGCTGGTTGCCGAAATCGTGCCGTTCAAACGCGACGTGTATGAACGCGTGGTTGCAGCGTTTTCGGATCACCTGAACTGACATGATCCCACAGACCTATCCCAGTCCGGACCCATGCCACCGCCGCGTCGATCTGGTCGTGCATCTTATCGGTCTGGCGTTGATTTTGACCGCTGGCGGAGCGCTGATCCGCAAATCGTACCTGATGCTCGACAGCGGGCTTATTCTTGCGGTTCTGGTTTATGTAGCCTGTGCGTTGGGCTCTAATCTGGCCTCGTGTTTTTATCACTTTTCCCGCTGGCACCAGCGTCGGCAGCTGCTGCGACGCATAGACCATGCCGCAATCTATTCCAGTATCTGCGGCACCTTCACACCCTTTTTCCTGCTGGCCGGTACCGGCTGGACCATGACTTTGCTCTGGTTGTGCTGGGGGCTGACTGTGGTGGCCATCTGGAACAAGATCGCCAACAAGACGGTCAAGTCCCGATGGTCAACAGCATCCTATCTGGGTCTGGGCGCGCTGGGGCTGTGCGCCATACCCGATCTGAAAGATGTCCCCGTTTCAGTCCTGTGGTGCATTCTGGCCGGGGCGGCAAGCTACGTGATCGGCACAGTCTTTTATGCCCGCAAGACACTGCCTTTCCGCTATGCGATTTGGCACGCTTGGGTCAATCTTGGCGGCATATTCATGTTCGTAGGCATCTGGATCGCCCTATTCGTGCAGGGATAACCGTGAGGGGAGGGGCTCTGCCCCTCCCACAAATTATAGGCCAGTCCTGATCCGATTAAAGCAAGCCGCCCTGCTTGAGCAAATCGATCATATCCGCCTTGGGGCGCGGGCCGATATGGCTGATCACCTCACGGGCGCAGACATTGCCCATCTTGGCGCAGGTCTCATAGTCCCGCCCAGTGGCCATGCCAAACAGGAACCCGGCTGCGAATTGGTCGCCTGCGCCGGTGGCGTCGACGGGAACGATTTTTTCCACCGGAATGTCAAAGCGCTGACCTTCATTCAGCACAGTTACCCCGTCGCCTGACCGGGTGCAGACCACCAGAGGGCAGATATCGGCGGTTTTCGCCAGTGCATCCTCAAGATCGTTGGTTTCGAACAGGGATTTGATCTCGGCCTCGTTGCCGATCACAAAATCCAGTTCATTTTCGATCAGCAGCAGGAAATCGACCCGGTGCCGTTCAACACAGAACGGGTCAGAAATGGCGATCCCGGCCTTGCCGCCGCCCTTGTGGCAATCCCGTGCGGCCTGAAGGAACGCAGCTTTGCCTTTTTCCTTGTCGAACAAATAGCCTTCAAGGAACATGATCTGGCTGTTTCCCGCGACCTCGGCTGACACATCCGCCGAGGAAAGCTCCGAGGAAATCCCCAGATAGGTGTTCATCGACCGTTCACCGTCGGGTGAGACAAAAATCATCGAGCGCGAAGTCGGAAGCTCTCCACCCGGTACGGGCGGATTCACGAAATCCACACCGTCCTCGTGCATCGCCTCTGCGTAGAATCGTCCCAACGCATCATCATGTACGCGTCCGATAAAGGCTGCGCTCAGTCCCAGTGCGCCGGCACCGGCAATCGTGTTAGCAACGGATCCGCCCGGCGTTTGCACGCGGCCTTCCATAGCGGCGTAAAGAAGTTCACCCCGCTCCTGTTCTATCAGCTGCATGATGCCCTTCTCGATGCCCATCAGTTCCAGAAAACTGTCATCGGCCTGAGAGATCACGTCCACAACGGCGTTTCCAATACCGGTGAGCTGGTAGGTTTTCATAGGTTCTTGTCCTCGAATTGGCAGAGATCGCGGATGATACAGGTTCCGCACATAGGTTTGCGTGCTTTGCAGTGATACCGGCCATGCAAGATAAGCCAGTGATGTGCGTGCAGTTGGAAGTCGGTCGGGATGTTATCTTCGATTGCGCGTTCAACCGCATCCACATGTTTTCCCGGACAGATGCCTGTTCGGTTTCCGACACGGAAAATATGCGTATCCACGGCCTGCGCCGGATAGCGCCACCACATGTTCAACACCACATTGGCGGTCTTACGCCCGACGCCCGGCAGCGATTGCAACGCGGCGCGGGAATTGGGAACTTCGCCGTCATACTCTTCGACCAGAATATGGCTGAGCTTGATGACGTTCTTTGCCTTTTGGCGGAATAGACCGATGGTTTTGATATGCTCGATCAGGCCATCTTCGCCCAGGTCCAGCATCTTTTGCGGGGTGTCGGCGGTTTTGAAAAGGGCGCGCGTAGCCTTGTTGACGCCGACATCGGTGGCCTGTGCAGACAGCGCCACCGCTACGACCAGAGTATAGACATTCACATGCTCTAGCTCACCCTCAGGTTCCGGGTCAGCCTGCTGAAAGCGGGTAAAAATCTCTCGGATAGTGTGGTAATCAAGTTGCTTGGCCATGCGGCGACGTATGCACGTATTGCGGCGCAGGGCAAGCCGATGGCTCGGGTAACCACACAAGCAAGAATCTGCTTAGCGGATAGCTGTGGGTTTTGGATTACGTAGGGTAAGCCTGATTCGTGTTATTCTTGCCAGGCGCAGCCTATTTTTATTTCAGCGCATTTTTCCCGCATTGGCGGATATTTTATTTAATTGTTGAAAGGTTGATCCATGGCGAACCCAGATCTTGCCGCAAAAATGCAGTCCCGTTATCGGTCTGTTGAGCTGGCCCATCAAGGAGACGAAGACCTCGGCCCCCTGAAATTACTGCCCGGAGTTTGGAAGAACGGCGACAGCACGCGCGGACGTGGCTGGAACATGATCGCGCTTCCGTTTGCGACCGAGCCTGGCAGCCGTCTCAACTATCGTCTGCTGGTTAATCAATTCGAGGAAACGCTTCAATTCACGACCGTTGACAAAGCGGTTCCAAACCGCGGGATTGAGCGTCCGAACCCGGCCTCAGGAGACCCGACCATTAACACCGATCAGTTTGTGGTTACGCTGGATTATCAGCAGTCCATCGCGCAGCTCTCGGCTGAAGATCGCCCCGACAGCGGACTGGCGGGACCTGCCGATCTGGCCATCCATCACGAGCCCGGTCTGTTCCTGCATATGACCAATCTGACCACAAACAATCTGAACGTTGCACGTTTGGGAACGGTGCCACATGGCGACTCGCTGTTAGGTCTTGGAGAAGCGAGCGAGATCGATGGACCGCCAACGATTCCGGTGGTGGACGGGCTGCCCGAAGGGGCCACAAAGGACCTGAACAGCGGATATCTTTCGCCCTACAAACATTATCACGATAATCCGTTCAACGGCGTTGTGACCGCCCCGGGGTTCCCAGGCTTCGATCCTGTGCACCCGCATCTGTTGCTGGCAGCTGGAATACCGAACAATGTGAAAAAAACCACGATATTGCCGTTCAACACCGCGCTTGAGGATGCCGGGATCGTCAACATTCCGTTTGTTGTCAAACAAGCCAACGCGGCGGTTATGGATTCGATCTTTTGGATCATGGAGCTGGACGAGCCGGGAATTGGCGGTGAACCCAAGCTGCTGATGATGTATCTGCAGAATGTCGGTCTGGATTTCTTCCCACGCTTTGACGGGAAGCCCGGTCTGATCCGCTGGCCGCATGTCAGCATCAACGTCATGGAAAAGGTTGCACCCCCGGAAGAGGCGGCACCTTATACCGTTATCCCGCAGGTCTGAGGGGCAGATAGCGCAAGAATCGGGTCGCACTCTGGTCGGTAACAGGCCATCTTCTGTCTATCGAAGGAGTGCGACCATGAATGTCCAGACCCCAGAAAGCGGCTATCATTATAATGTCATGCGCCGGGCGATTGACCTGATTGATCAGGGTGGAGAGGCCCTGAGTCTTGAGGAACTGGCACAGCAGATGGATATGAGCCCCGCGCATTTCCAGCGCCTGTTCTCACGTTGGACCGGGGTATCGCCCAAGCGGTATCAGCAATATCTGACGCTGGGCCATGCCAAGGCGTTGCTGCGCGAGCGGTTCACGACACTGGAAACCGCTCTGAATGTTGGCCTGTCCGGCAGCGGTCGCCTGCATGATCTGTTCCTGAAATGGGAATCCATGAGCCCCGGCGAATACGCCCGCAGGGGTGCCGGTTTGACCATCTATTGGGGATGGTTTGAATGTCCTTTTGGTCCTGCTTTGGTGATGGGCACCGACAAGGGCATCTGCGGAATGGCCTTTGGGGCCGAAACCGGCGAAGAAAATGCCATGGCGGATATGTTGTCGCGTTGGCCCAATGCCAATTTCGTCGAGGACCCGATGCGCCTGCGGCCCTGGGCGCTCAGTGCATTTGGCGCGGTGAGCGACCGATTGGAACCAACGCCTCTGTATCTGATAGGCTCGCCCCTGCAGATCAAAGTGTGGGAAGCGCTGATGCATATCCCTTCGGGCCAGGTCACAACCTATTCCGAGATCGCGCAACGGGTGAGATCACCGCAAGCTGTGCGCGCCGTCGGGACGGCCGTGGGTCGAAACCCGGTCAGTTGGCTGATCCCTTGCCACCGCGCGCTGCGAAAATCCGGGGGGCTGGGTGGATATCATTGGGGCCTGCCGGTGAAACGCGCCATGCTGGCCTATGAGGCGGCACAAGCAGACGCTTGATTTCTGATCAGAAAAAGCCATAGGGATCATCGAACAAAGTGATAGACCTGTCCCAAGGTTGCAGGACACCAATGCGATGATCCAGAAATTTGCCCTGTGGTCGATCCCGATTTCCATCGCGGTTCTGGCCTTGAAACTGTTGGCCTGGTGGTTGACGGGATCGGTCGCCTTGTTGTCCGATGCGATGGAATCCGTGGTCAATGTGGTCGCGGCCTTGCTGGCGTTCTTTGCGGTTTCGATCGGCGGCAAACCTCCTGACGATAATCACCCCTTTGGGCACAAGAAAGCCGAATACCTGTCTGCTGTTGTCGAAGGTGTGCTGATCGTGCTGGCGGCGCTTCTAATCCTGCGAGAGGCCGTTGCCGCGCTGTCATCGTCGCATCTGGACCAGGCCCCGCTGACCGGGGTGGCAATCAATGTGCTGGCAACCGCTCTGAACGGTGCCTGGGCCTATATGTTGCTGCGGGTCGGGCGGCAGTACGCCTCTCCGGCGCTTGAGGCCAGCGCAAAGCATATCTTTACCGATGTGTTCACTTCGGTGGGCGTTGTCATCGGATTGATGTTGGCCCTTGCCACCGGCTGGCTGATCCTGGACCCGATCCTGGCCATTCTGGTCGCCCTGAACATTCTGTGGGAGGGATGGAAGGTCATTCGCAAGTCGATTGACGGTCTGATGGACGTGTCCCTTACTGATCCCGAACTGGATGAGGTGCGGAGCATCATCGATGCAAATCTGGGCCGGGCGCTGGAATATCACGACCTGCGGGGCCGCCGATCCGCCAGCATGATCTTTGTCGAGTTCCATCTGGTCGTTGACGGTGGCATGAGCGTGGCGACGGCCCATGATATCTGTGACGATATCGAAGACGCTTTGACCGATCAGTTCCCCGGATCGGTTTTTGTGATTCATCTCGAGCCGGATTCAGAGTCTAAAGGGCCCGGCGCAGATAGCGCACGGGCCCCGAAAACAGATTAGACGGCAGGTGGGTTACTCGGCAGCCCAGCCGCCGACGGCCTTGACCTCAAGGAAATCCTCCAGCCCCCAGACGCCGCCTTCGCGCCCGTTGCCGGATTGTTTCATGCCGCCGAACGGGGAACCCGCGCTGCGGGATTTGCCATTCATCTCGACCATACCCGACCGCAGAGCGCGGGCCATGCGGTTGGCACGGACGTTATCCTGCGTCTGGACATAGTTGGTCAGCCCATAGGGTGTGTCATTGGCGATTTCGATGGCCTCTTCCTCGGTATCGAAGGGGATCATGGTCAGAACCGGTCCAAAGATCTCTTCGCGGGCGACGGTCATCTGGTTGTTGACGTCGGCAAAGACAGTGGGCCGCACGTAATAGCCCTTGTTCAGCCCTTCGGGCCTGCCAGTGCCACCAGCGACAAGGCGCGCGCCTTCGTCGATACCCTTTTGGATCAGGTCCTGAATCTTGCCCCATTGCAGCTCATTCACAACCGGGCCGATATGGCGGCCTTCTTCCATCGCCGGGCCAACGGTGACACCTTTGGCAACCTCAGCTGCGGTTTCCACCGCCGCGTCATAGATGGGACGCTGAACCAGCATCCGGCTAGGGGCGTTACAGCTTTGACCGGTGTTGTTCATCATGTGCAGCACGCCACGTTTGACGGCCTTTTCATCCGCATCGGCAAAGACCACGTTTGCACCCTTGCCACCCAGTTCCAAATGCACCTTCTTCAGCGTATCGGCTGCGGCTTTGGAAATCGCCGTGCCCGCGCGGGTGGATCCCGTAAAGCTGACCATATCCACATCGGGGTGCGTGGACAGCTGAGACCCGACGCCAACCCCGTCACCGTTGACAAGGTTGAAGACACCGGGCGGGAATCCGGCCTCATCCATCAGCTCAGCAAAGATCATCGCGTTCAGCGGGCTTTGCTCCGAGGGTTTCAGAACCATTGTGCAGCCCGCAATCGCAGCCGCACCGACCTTCAGCGTGACTTGGTTCATTGGCCAATTCCACGGTGTGATCAGGGCGGCGACACCGACGGCCTCATAGATGATCTGGTCGTTGGGAGCGTGATCGCCCAGCGGCCGCTCGAAAGGAAACGCTTTGGCAGCGCGGATGAAATTTGCCAGGTGCCAACTTCCTGCTCCGACTTGCTGGCTACGCGCCATGTCGATCGGGGCGCCCATCTCCAACGACATTGCCTGGGCTAGATCCTCGGACCGTTCGGCATAAAGCGCGATCAGCTTTTCGACCATCGCGATGCGGGTTTCCGCCGGGGTTTCCATCCAGCCGGGCAACGCCGCCTTGGCCGCTGCAACAGCCGCGTCCGTATCGGCCTGATCGCCCAGCGAAATCACGGCACATGGTTCTTCGGTCGAGGGGTTGATGACCTGAAAATCATGCGTAACCGATGGGGCAACCCACTGACCGTTGATGTAAAAATTGCGTTTCTCGATCATGGTGCATCCTCCTGACCATGCGACGGGGATTCTTGGTTCGGCGCCACTGTGTCAGGCCTTCAGGAAACCGGCAAGCGCGATTTGATCAAATGGAATTTTGAGGTCTGGCCTAGGGCTAAAGTGACTTGCTGACTGTTTAACATCGGCGCAAAGTGATTAGGTTCTGGACAACCGACTCGGTTTTGTAATTAGCAAAGGAGATGCTTCATGGGTTTGCGCATCAACGACACCGTTCCCAATTTCACTGCAGAAACGGATCAGGGCACCCTTCAGTTCCACGACTGGATTGGGGATAGCTGGGCCATTCTGTTCTCGCACCCCAAGGATTTCACTCCTGTCTGCACCACCGAGTTTTCGGCCGTCGCGCAGCTAAGCGATGAGTGGGCCGCGCGCAACACCAAGGTCCTGGGCGTTTCGGTTGACGGCGTCGAAGATCACAAGAAGTGGAAAAAGGATATCGAGGCCTATGGCAACGCGCATCCCGGTTTTCCAATCATTGCCGATGATGGTCTGGCCGTTTCAAAGGCCTTCGACATGCTGCCCGCCGAGGCCTATTTGCCGGACGGGCGTACCCCGGCCGACAGCGCGACCGTGCGGTCGGTCTTTATCATCGGGCCGGATAAGCAACTGAAGCTGTCGATGACCTATCCTATGACTGTGGGACGTAACTTTGCCGAGATTCTGCGTGCACTGGACGGGTTGCAGATGTCGTCGAAAGGCGTGGCTACCCCGGCGAACTGGGTGCCTGGCGAAGACGTAATCATTCCGCCTGCTGTCTCAAACGACGACGCCAAAGCAAAGTTTGGCGAGTTCGAGACCATCTTCCCCTATCTGCGCAAGACCAAGGCGCCGTCGTAAGACGGCCCAGGTCAGGGGGGCTGTCTGCCCCCCATCGCGCCTCGTGGCGCGATTCCCCCCGGAAGGTATTTTCAGCCAGATGAAGCAGGCGGGCGCTGCGGGTGCAGGTGCAGCTTGGCGCGGTAGGCTGCGCGCTTGAACTCTCGGGTTAATTTGTCTGACAGGGGCGGTTTTGTCTGAATGGTCGAGCCGCCGATTTCCTGTGCCACTTCCTGATTTCCGCTGCCTTGCAAGGCGTGAACCGGCTGGTCTGTCAGCCAGTGCATCTGCAAGAAGGTATCGACAGGGCGGTCGATTTGGTCGGTGGTCGCCAAAAGGCGTTCGGCGGCGTTTTTCCCCACCATCTGACATACGCATTGCAGGCCGATCACCTTGGGTAGGATCAGCCGCAGGCCATCTTGTTCTGCCAGGACCTCTGCCGGTACTTCGCGCTGTTTTACGGGGATGCGGATATAGTGATCGGGGGTGGCGATTGAGGCCAGCAACCCAAGCGCCTGTTCCATTCGCGCCCGATCTATGCGCAGGTCATCCTCGGTGATGATGGCCAGGTCGATATCGTCCTCGACCAGCTTGCGCCAGATGCGTCGATGGCTTTCGAACACGCCGATTTCTGCGGGTCGCAAGGGGAATGGGTAATGCGGGCGGTGCAGATTTCCGGAATGCAGTTCGACACCGGAAATCTGGTCAGGGTCGCGGCCATTTACGGCCTCAAACAGTTCAGCATTGGGCAGGGCCGCGCAGAGCTGATCAGCATTGGGACGGCGCGCGGTGCTCGAGGACATATGGATGACAAAGGATCGCATGCCCCGTGCATAGAACACCGCGTCAGGCGGGGAAAGAGCAACCGTGGATTAAGCCTGGCTCTGGTCGGCGGGTTCTGACGATGAGGACGTGTTGACTAGGGGTTCGGACAAAAGCTCTTCGACAAAAAAGCTGAGCAGTTGAAGCCGTCCCGAGACACCCGCCTTGCGGTAAATCGCAGCGCTTTGTGCCTTGATAGTCCCTTCTTTCGTCTGTCTCAGCTCGGCGATTTCTGCGATCGACAGACCTTTGATAGACAAGATTGCGACATCGCGTTCCGCATTGCTGAGCTGCCACTGCGTGAATTGATTTTCGATGACCTGCGAAAACGCGCCCTGCGCCACGCCCAGTTGACGCTGCATGTCCTGCACGCGCAGGCCTTGCGCCCGGATCAGCGTGATTGTTGCAATCAGACCACCAATCAGAGCCAGGGACAGGAACAATTCGAACTGGTGCAAATGCCGGAACCCGGCAGTTTCGCCACCAAACCAATCTAGCGCTGCATCGGTTAGGAAAAAGGTGGCGCAGACAGCCTGCACCACCAGAAGGAGCCAGAGTAAAGACGTCTGTGAAATCTTCATAGCGCTCCTTTAAGATTGTCTGGTCAGTCGTCGTCCTCTTCAAGCTCGATCGCGGTGACAACGCCATCGGTCTTGTTCAGGACCAGTTCAGTTTCCACGCCATCCTTGACGAGTTCAACCTCGATCTCGCCATCTTCGAATTCGATCTCTTCGATCTGGTATCCCTGCGCCTCGAGAGTGGTGCGGATTTCGGTCTCGGTGGTGCCCAGCTTGTCCCCGACTGTCACGTTGGCAAAAGCCAGCACCGGGGCGGTCGCGATCAGTCCGGTCAGAGTCAGCATTTTGAAGGTCTCCATTTCGCATCTCCTAGATTTGTTGCGTCGATGTAGGAGACGTGGGTTCGCCTGGCCGGTGGTGCGATTGGATTTCGGTTGAATTGGGCGGAATTGGTCCAAGGTTTATGCTGACAGAACAAAAAAAGACCCCGGACAAAGCCGGGGTCTTTCGAGAAATCAGAGGGGCGAGCAGATTATTCTGCGCCTTCCTCTTTCTTTTCTTTCTTCTCAGGTGCGATCTCTTCGCCGGTTTCCTGATCGACGATTTTCATCGACAGGCGCACCTTGCCGCGGTCGTCAAAGCCCAGCAGCTTGACCTTCACTTCCTGGCCTTCCTTCAGAACATCCGACGGATGGTTCAGGCGACGGTTTTCGATCTGGGACACATGGACCAGACCGTCGCGCTTGCCAAAGAAGTTCACGAAAGCACCAAAGTCGACGATCTTGACCACTTTACCGGTGTAGATCTGGCCTTCTTCGGGTTCGGCAACGATCGAATGGATCATCTCGTAGGCCTTCTTGATCGATTCCCCATCGGGCGAGGCGATCTTGATCACGCCATCGTCGTTGATGTCGACCTTGGCACCCGAGACTTCGACGATTTCGCGGATGACTTTGCCGCCGGAACCGATCACTTCACGGATCTTGTCGGTGGGGATGTTCATGGTCTCGATGCGCGGTGCGTGGACCGAGAAATCATTGGTCTCGGACAGGGCTTTGCCCATCTCGCCCAGGATGTGCATCCGGCCGTCCTTGGCTTGCGCCAGGGCTTTCTCCATGATCTCGGGCGTGATGCCCGCAACCTTGATGTCCATCTGCAGAGAGGTGATGCCGTTTTCGGTACCCGCAACCTTGAAGTCCATGTCGCCCAGGTGGTCTTCGTCACCCAGAATGTCCGACAGGATCGCGTAATCGCCGTCATCTTCCAGGATCAGACCCATGGCAACACCGGCAACCGGTGCTTTCAGCGGAACGCCCGCATCCATCATCGACAGCGAACCGCCGCAAACAGACGCCATCGAGCTTGATCCGTTGGATTCGGTGATCTCGGACACGATGCGGATCGTGTAGGGGAAATCGGTTGCCGCAGGCAGAACCGCCTGCAACGCGCGCCATGCCAGTTTGCCGTGACCAATCTCACGACGTCCCGGAGGGCCCACGCGACCCGCTTCACCAACCGAATAAGGAGGGAAGTTGTAATGCAGCAGGAAGTTCGATTTGAAGTTGCCGTGCAGGGCGTCGATGAACTGCTCATCATCACCGGTGCCCAGCGTGGTTACAGCCAGCGCCTGTGTTTCACCACGGGTGAACAGGGCCGAGCCGTGTGTCCGCGGCAGCATCGAGGTTTCTGCAACGATCGAACGGATATCGGTGGTCGAACGACCGTCGATCCGCTTGCCGCCTTTGACGACGTCGCCGCGCAGGATGCCTGCTTCCAGCTTTTTCATCGCCGAGCCAAGGTTCGCGTCTTCCAGCTGTTCCTCGGTGAGGGCTTCCTTGATTGCGTCGCGGGCAGCGGAAACAGCGGCAGTGCGCTCTTGCTTGTCGGTGATCGCGAAGGCTGCGCGCATCTGCTCTTCACCTGCGGCCTTAACGGCAGCGGACAGCTCAGAATAATCGGGCGCCTGGAAATCAAACGGCTCTTTTGCCGCGTCTTCGGCCAGTGAAATGATCAGGTCGATCACCGGCTGAATCTGCTCGTGTGCGAATTTGACCGCACCCAGCATCTCGGCTTCGGACAGTTCGTAAGCCTCCGATTCAACCATCATCACGGCGTCTTTGGTGCCGGCAACAACCAGATCCAGACGCTGTTCAGGGTTCAGGCGCAGGTCCTGCATGTCGTCTACGGTCGGGTTCAGAATGTATTCGCCATCCTCGAAACCAACGCGGCAACCAGCAATCGGGCCTCTGAACGGTGCGCCGGAAATGGTCAGCGCGGCAGAGGCTGCGATCATCGCAACCATGTCGGGGTCGTTGACAAGATCGTGGCTGAGGACGGTGCACATCACCAGAACTTCGTTTTTGAAGCCGTCAACAAACAGCGGGCGGATCGGCCGGTCGATCAGACGCGCGGTCAGCGTCTCTTTTTCAGTCGGGCGCGCCTCGCGCTTGAAAAAGCCACCCGGAACTTTACCGGCGGCATAATATTTCTCTTGGTAGTGGACGGTCAGCGGGAAAAAGTCCTGACCGGGTTTTTGCTTCCGCGCAAAGGTCACGTTTGCCATCACGCTGGTCTCGCCCAGCGTGGCAATCACACTGCCGTCCGCCTGACGGGCAACCTTGCCGGTTTCCAGTGTCAGCGTCTCTTCGCCCCACTGAATTGATTTCTTTGTTACATCAAACATTTGCGTATCCTAGAAGGGAGCACTCCCGCCCCTGCGGGTCTCCCGTTTGCGTGGCGGCCCCATTGCCGCCGACCCCACTTTATCTTCCATTCGAGTGCCGGAGTCAGAGCACAACGTCTCAGATGGACCGCCCATACAGCAGTTTGGGGGCTTTGGAAAGGCAGGAGTTCCGAGGAAGAGTAAGGGTATAAAGGGCGCATGCCCGATCCATCGAGGGTCGGGCATGCGCTGCGATCCTACAGGATCGCGTGGGCCAGGATCATGACGATACCACAGCCCAGCGCATAGCCGGTGTCGACCGCAATGGCGAAGCCGCTTTTTTGCGCCCATGTCCCGACCGAGGCTGTCTGCGCCGCCACCGCAAGGATCGCAAGCAGGGCGACGCCCAGGCTATTGGTGGTCTCGGTCACCGCGATTACCGCAGCCAGCAGGATCAGGAACACGATCTGTGTGGCCATCGCGCCCAGTGGCGGGGTTTCGGGCGGCGTCGGGTCGATGCGGGTGCCCTCGGCCCAGCGTTTCTGAAAGCCCATAGGGCCGTAGACCAGCCAGCCCAACAAAAAGGCAGCGACCACCCCTGCACCGAGGGCCAGCCAGTTGATCATAGTGCCGTCTCCAGCGCCGCAAGGATAGCGGACCAGCCGCCCTCGTGATTGTCCCGGCTTTCCTGCGAGGGAAAGCGGATGTGGTGCAGCCGCAGCTCGGTACCCTTTTCGGTGGGTGTGAAATCCAGTGTGACCGTGGAATCGTCTTGGCTGTAGGGCGAATTCCAGGTGAATTGCAGCCGGTTGGGGCGGTCGATGACCTTGTATTCGCCCTCATGCGGCAAATCGCCAGCCTCGGGCGCGCGCATGATGATTTTGAACCGGCCGCCGACCTTGGCGTCGGAATGCGCTTCGGGCACGGTCATGCCCGGTGCCGGCAGCATGAATTTTGCCAGCATCTCGGGGTTGAGCCAGGCATCAAACACCTTTTCGGGTGGATGTGGAATGGCGCGCGTTATTTCAAGTGACAGGTCCGTCATCTTCTGGGTCCTCCAAAGCAGTTTCCAAGGCGTCCAGCCGAAGCGCCCAAATCGAACGCAACCCGGCAAACCAAGAATCAACGGCTGATAAAGGAGCCATCTGAACCTCGATCAGATGTTCGCGCCATTCGGTCCGGCGCTGCACCAGCTCGGCGTTTTCCAGCACCTTGATGTGCTTGGAGACCGAGTTGAGGCTCATATCGAATTGCCGCGCTATGTCCGTCACCCGCAAAGGTCCCTGCTGCGCAAGCATCGTCAGAATAGCGCGGCGGGTCGGGTCGGACGCGGCCTTCAATATTGCATTGAGGTCATATCGACTCTCTCGTTCAACCATTTGGATGAATTACAACCTTATTCTGCTTCGGTCAACCATTTGGGTGAATAACATGTTGAAACTCTGATTGACCAGTCGCCAAATGCACCCTGTTGGATAAGGGTTTGGCCCTGATCGGTGCAGATGTGGCAGAATACAGTCTGAGTCAGGTAAAATTTGGGGAGGACATGTGTGGCTAACGATGTTGGTGGAGCCACTGATTACGGGTGAGATCGGACCGTATTGGCCCCGTCTCCAGCTTAAAGAAGATGATCCATTCTATTATGATCGTGCAGAAAGCGGTTTTCATATATCCGGGATCAAAGCGGGTCTGGGCCTATTGCAACGAATCTTCTTTGCTACGCGGTTGGGGAGACCCCAGTTCTTCTTCTTTCAGTATGCCGCGGAGGATTGCGGCAGTTTCCACCTCGGACATTCTTTTTACGATGCCATCTGTGCCAGAGACCATTGTTGACTTTTTTTCTGATTTAGGAGCCTGGGAAAGGTTTGCTGCAAAAACGCGGTTCAAAACTGATTTTAGAGGCATTGTTTAACTCCAGTAAAATAGTCGTCAGACACTGTCGCTGCGGGCCAGTCCGAACCACGAGGGTGGGAGGGCTCAAAGACCGTTTGCCGTGAGTGTGTACCCGCAGCGACAGGCGGCATTTAGGAACCGACCGATCCTGTGCAAAGGGGGAAGATATTGGCCTTTCGCGTCATTTTTTGACTCTCTGATAAAAAAACACGACGTTGCTTACGTTTACGTCAACTTTCTAAACCAGCGCTGAGATTCTGCGACGCAACGTCACAATTTGACACCTGTTCATCACGGGCAAATTCAACGGTCCTGAAGGCAAAAAAGCGGCCGTCTTTAGGGGCGATTCTATCGTGCAAGCAGGCGGAACCGTGGCTCCCAATAAAAACGGGCGCGCCCATTGTGGGCGCGCCTTGAAAAGGGAGGACTATGAAAAACCTAACGCTCGAAAAAAAATAAGCGCCTACTCACTACAGTTCCTAGACTGCAGCGATTTGAGCAGCTTGTCGGTGAAGTGGATCACACGGCGCGAAAAAAGTTTCCATCGTCCGAGATGTTGTCGTGATCGGTCATCGAGAAGGCAGCGAAAGGCTTTGCTTCAAGGTCGGAGAGAACCCCAAAACCAAATACGCCCGCCGAATGGCGAGCGTATCATGATCTATAGGCTTTTCAGCCTCTGTATCAAAAACAGCAGCGTGCGCTTAGCGGCGGATGCCCAGCTTTTTGATCAGGTCCTGGTACCGTGCTTCTTCTTTGCCTTTCAGATAGTCCAGCAGCTTACGGCGCTGGGCAACCATCTTCAGAAGACCACGGCGACCGTGGTTGTCTTTCTTGTGGGTCTTGAAGTGCTCGGTCAGGGTGGTGATACGCGAGGTCAGGATGGCAACCTGGACTTCTGGCGAACCGGTATCGCCGTCCTTGGTTGCGAATTCTTTCATGACGCGATCTTTTTCAGCGGCAGTAATCGACATCGGGGTCTCCTTTGAAAAGGTTAGGGTTGATGGCACAGGCCGGGATGTCGTCCAGCGCAGGCCCATGGAGAAAACCGCATCGATTCCGACACGGATGCGCGCGTATAGGCGCATTTGCGGTCAATGGCAAAGGGATTCTGGAAATTCAGCCCAGCGCGCTGAGCTGCGCCAGATCGCCTGAGGATATCAGTTGAATGTCATCGGCGCTGATTCCGTCTGCCCCGATCAGCTGCACCACGTTCTGCCCGTCGACAATTACATGGGTCAGGTTCTCGTCTTCGGTGTCTGTCTTGATCTGAATGTCCGGGTTTTCCTGACCTTCCCATGAGATCAGCAGCTTGTCTTGACCGGGCTGAAAATCCATGACGGTTACGGCGTCGTCATCCGGTTCGGGCGAAACAGCGATGTCATCATCGCCTTCGCCTCCGGTTACGATATCCCCGCTTTCAGCAATGATCGTATCATCCCCGGCGCCACCGTTCAGGAAATCCACCGCGTCGGGGTGCTCTCCATCCTGCCCGTCCAGAATATCGTCGCCATCACCGCCGAACAGCACGTCCTCGCCTTCGCCACCGCTCAACCGGTCATCACCAAACCCGCCATGCAGTGCGTCATCGCCCTCACCGCCGGTCAGAATGTCGTCATCCTGCCCGCCATACAGCTCATCCTCGCCCATCCCGCCGTCCAGGTGATCTGCGCCGAAATGCCCGTAAAGTGCATCATCCCCCTCATCGCCCGAGATTTGATCATCGCCCGCTTCGCCGTGAATGACATCCTGGCCAGTGCCGCCAAAGATCGTATCAGCGCCTCCTCCTCCATGCAGGGTGTCATCGCCTTCGCCACCATAAATCGTGTCATCCCCCGCATATCCATTGATCTGATCGTCGCCGTCCTGGCCGGTCAGGATGTCCAGATCCTCGGTACCTGCGATGATCATGTCGCCCTCGATTTCGGATATGATGGTCCCGGTCGGAATCTCGGGCGCTTCGGGTTCCTCGACATTCTCACCGACGTCAAGGAATTCGCCTGTTTCGACCGCAGGAGGCTGGTCGTCGACGACATCGTCCTCACCGGGATCTTCATCTATGTCAAAGACATCGCCGATGGCATAGGCGGCCCCGCCGACAGCCGCCAGACTCAGCAATCCGATCAGAAACATGACAACCTCCTTGAACGCATTGCTTCGAGGGTGAAATGTCTCATGCAATCAGAGCTTTGGTCAAAGCCTAGCTGAGCTTGTGGTTAACCCTTTGTCACCAGGGTTCGGGGTTTTGGGTATAGGCGATATAGAGCGGATGCTTGGGGTGGCCGTCCTTGGTAAGCCCAAGGTGGTACACCGGCTGACCGGTGCCGCGCAGCAGGGTTTCGACGGCGGTGCCTCGATCCAAATGCGCGCCATGGGTGCCCCAGGCAGCGATGACGTGATCGGCCCAGCCCACGCCATTCAGAATGGCCATGTCATTCTCTGGCCCCACCGGATCGGCAGCGGCCCGCATCTTGCGTGGATCAGTATCGCGCCATGCAAAGATATTGGTGACCTGAAACGCGCCGAACCCCAGCGCGCGTGCCCGGCGTTCGCAGCGTTCCACCGTGGGATCGTTCTGCACCTCGGTCGCGGTGGACGGATTCAGCATCACAAACAGCGCCTTGCGCCCGGCCGGATCCCAGATGCGCGTCAGGCTATAGCGGTATCTTTCGCAATCCGAATAAACAGCGGTCGAGGGCGCGTCGCCCTTGGTATGTGTGCGCGTGATCATGGGTTTCGACTAGCACGCAGATTACGTGACGAACACCCGGCTGGGATGCAATTCGCCGGATTTATAGATGCCGACCGCCACAGCCTGACCATCCAGCGAGGCCCAGGCCTCATCCCCGTATTCCACATCGGACGCCAGAACCATACCAGGGTTGCCGTTACGCAGACGGGTCGCACCTTCGGGCGTGCATTTCAGTTCGGGCAGGTCCGATAGGCCAGTTTCCAGCGGGTGCAGGAAATCATCCAGCGCGGTGGTTTTGGCCATCTCGTCGATCTGTTCAATGCTCAGCCCGTCTTTGGTCTCGAACGGGCCGGACCAGATACGGCGCAGCTCGCGGACATGGCCGTAGCACCCCAGCGCGGCCCCCAGATCGCGGGCGATCGATCGGACATAACCACCCTTGCCGCAGGTCATTTCCAGCATGACGTGGTCGGCATCTGGGCGATCAACCAGAACCAGTTCCTCGACCCACAAGGGGCGGGCGGCCAGTTCCACATCCTCGCCATCGCGGGCCAGCTTATAGGCGCGCTGCCCGTCGATCTTCACCGCCGAGAATTTCGGCGGAACTTGCATGATTTCACCAATAAAGGGCGCGAGGGCCTCTTTGATGTCATCATCCGAAGGGCGCGCATCGCTGCTTGCGATTACCTCGCCCTCGGCGTCATCGGTATTGGTGGCCTGACCCAGTCGCACGGTGAAGGTATAGGCCTTGAGTGCGTCGGTGATATAGGGAACGGTTTTGGTCGCCTCACCCAAAGCCACGGCCAGAACGCCGGTGGCCTCGGGGTCCAGCGTGCCCGCATGGCCCGCCTTCTTTGCGTCCATTGCCCAGCGCACCTTGTTGACCACGGCGGTCGAGGTCATGCCCGCGGGCTTGTCCACCACCAGCCAACCGGAAATGTCGCGACCCTTGCGTTTGCGTCCCATTGTGCACCTTGTTCTATGCCGAGGCGCGCGAGTTAGCGGATCGGTCTGGCCCTGTCAATTTCAGGGCGTGTCTTCAACCACAGCGACAATCGGCCCCAGCGAGAACCCGACATCGGATCTGCTGTTCGCCCGGTCATACATGCGAGAGATATTGCCGTCGAAGAACAGCGCATTCGGCGTTTCCAGCACATCGCGGAACAGGCTGCCGAATTGGTGGAAGGTGACGTAATCCTCGGAAATGGCGAACACCGCGCGGGTGCCATCGGCGCTGGTGCCCACGCCATTGCGCACATAAACCGACGTCGAATCAGGCAGGAACCTTGGGTGCAGCTCTCCGTCGATGACAAGCATCGGGCCGGATTGGCTGGCAAAGCGACATTCGAGGGCCTGATCAATAAACTCGAGCGTCTCATACACGTCGGCGCGGCCCTCACGGATGCAGAACACCCCGTTGGGCAGAAGGCCGAAGTTTCCGGGACCGGGGTTCGGGATCACACGCATCTGCTCCTGCCCGTCCTCGACATAATGGCCGACGGGCGAGCGGTCGTCGTGATACATGCCTGCGTTCATCGCAAAGGCCAGACGCTTGCCAACGGGCTCCAGCGCCTCATTCACCGCCGAGAAATGCCCTAGCAGGTCGCCATTCTCGTCATTGAGGAACAAGCGCATGTCCTCATTCGCGGCATCCACCTCGCAGACAGTGTAGCGTTTGTCACTATGCGTGACCTTTTCGCATGTCACTGCCCCGGTTTGTGCCGCCCACAGGAAAGCGCCCAAAGTGACAAATGCCCGGATCACTCGTCGAGATCGCGGCGCACCGCGTCCTGATCGAACATGCGGCGGGTGTCATCCAAACGGTCGAATGTGTCATCCAGCCGGAATCGCAGATCGGGGGAGAATTTTAGCCCGACCTTTTTACCAACCATGCGCCGCAGCTCGTGTTTGTTGCGGGCCAGCAGTTCGATTACATCCTCCTGCCCTTTGCCGCCCAGGGGCAGCACAAAGGCGGTGGCGATCTTCAGATCGGGTGAGGTGCGCACCTCACCCACGGTGATTGACATGCGATTCAGGTCGGGATCGTGGACATCTCCGCGCGCCAGAACCTCGGACAGGGTGCGGCGGATCAGTTCGCCGACACGCAGCTGTCGTTGGGACGGGCCGGGGCCATCGTGGAATTTGTTCTTAGCCATATCCCCGATCTAAGCGCAAAGCGGGGCTTTGCCAAGCGGGTGCGAACCGGGTAGGAGGCTTTGAGCCAATCAATGCGAAAGGACCAGCGCAATGACCCATATTCCGGGGATCGTCATCACAGGGGCTTCGGGCCGTATGGGTCAGATGTTGATCAGGACCGTGACCGACAGTGATCAGGCCCGCCTGGTCGGCGTGGTCGAGCGCACGGGTCATGATTGGGTTGGGCAGGATGTGGGCGTGGCCATGGGCGGTGCATCGCTGGGCGTCACGGTGACCGACGATCCGCTGGAGGCCTTTGCCCAGGCGCAGGCCGTGATTGATTTCACCGCACCCGAGGCGACGCTGGAATTCGCCGCGTTGGCGGCGCAGGCGCGCTGTGTGCATGTGATCGGCACTACCGGGATGAGTGACGAGCAGATTGCCGCTCTGGAGCCGGCTTCACGTCATGCGGTGATCGTGCGGGCGGGAAATATGAGCCTGGGTGTGAACCTGCTGGTACAGCTGACCAAAAAGGTCGCTGCCGCGTTGGATGAAGATTTCGATATCGAGGTGATCGAAGGGCATCACCACCACAAGGTCGATGCGCCCTCGGGCACCGCGCTGATGCTGGGCGAGGCCGCTGCCGAAGGGCGTGGTGTAGATCTGGCTGAGGTGTCCGATCGGGGCCGCGATGGTATGACCGGCGCGCGCAAACGGGGCGATATCGGGTTCCATGCCATTCGCGGCGGCGACATCGTGGGTGAGCATGACGTGCTATTCGCGGCACCGGGCGAACGCATCGTGCTGCGCCACCTGGCCACTGACCGCGCCATTTTCGCGCGCGGCGCCCTGAAAGCCGCACTTTGGGGGCAGGGTAAAGCGCCTGGCCAATATGACATGGTGGACGTTCTGGGGCTTTGACACCGCCCGGGAGCCGACAGACCGACTACAACTCTCGGATCTTATCTGCGCGCAAAGGGCAGGCGAGATAGACGCCGAATTCTTTGCCGATATCCGCACTGACCCGCGCGTGAACCTTGCCCTGCCGATCCAGAAAACGCTGATAGTCCTCGACCGGGAATATCCCCTCGTGCCAGATGCCAGGATGGATATACAGCCCGCGTGACCCATCACACCAAAAGGCCACCACCTTTTCCGGTGTCAGATTGTCGCCCGGCAATGCGGCAGGGATGATGAAAGGCTTGTTGTCGATCGGCCAGAACATCTGTCCGCCATCGGGGTGATAGTTCATGTGCCAAAGCAGAACTTGATCACGCGGAGCAGTTTGCCGGTTGGCGTTGGCCTGTTGCGGATCAGTGGACCAGCCGAGGACATAGTGGCCGTTGACCGCTTCGTTCTCACCGTAAAGGACGTCCCCTTTCCACTCACCATGAAATGTGCCTTCGACCCAACCGGCCTCATCACCGGTACCTTCGTCGATGGACCGCCAACCCTGTTGCGGCCAACGGACGATTTCAATTTCGAATTCTTCGGGGTCGTCGACCAGACAGCCATAGTCCTTGACCGACTGGTCTGTAGCACGGATCAAGGGGACCTCGTGCCAAGGCAGGGAGGGTTTGGTGTTGGCCTCAAAAATGTATTCTGGGGCGTTCATGTGAGCTCCTGATATTTTTCGACCATTCGCTGCACCATCGGCGCAAAATGGTTGAAATCGGGGGTTTCCATGTCTGCACGTTTACCTGCTTCGTCCAGATAACGCACCTGAATGATCTCTTTCAGGTTCGGGTTCTGCTCGAATTCGGCAACTTCTCTGGCACTCATCGGCCCGCCTTGCAGTTCCAGTGTATGAACCGAAGCCGTGGACAGGCGGTTGAAATATTCGGGCTTGGTAGCGCAAAGATACCGTTTGGCCGCCACGTGATAGCGGCAGCAATCGGTGATAACTGACGGAAAGAACTGTTCCAGCACCTCGGCGCCTGCATCTTCGTGATGGCGGTCTTCGGTGTCGTCGGGGTGGTACGTGCCGAATTCGGATGTGAAATGACCGATATCATGCAGCAATGCCCCTACGATGATCTCTTCGGGCATGCCGTTCTGTTCGGCAATGGTCGCGCCCTGCAGCATGTGTTCTGCCATGGTGACGGGTTCGCCCAGATATTCCTCGCCGCCGCGGCGGTCAAAGATATCCCCGATGAAGGCCACGATATTGTCGGGGGTCAGGGTCGAGAAATCAGGTTTCATTCCGCCGCCTCCAGTGTCGCCAGTTCCATCGCCGCCAGGGTTGACAGTAAACCGTCCTTGTCGGCGTAGCAGCCTTGCAACCACCGCGACCCGGCGCCGGAATAGCCCAGACGCGCGTGCAGGACGCGGGTGTTGTCAACGATGAAGCTTTCGCCCGGCTCCAGCTTGAACGACACGCCCATGGCCGGATCGTCGATTATCTCACCCAACTGGCGATAGGCGGCGTAATAGGCCTCCATCAGATCGAAAGGGATGTCCACAAACGGAGCCGACGAGCGGTTGTTAAAGCGGATACCGATCAACTCGCCATCGGGCGATAGCTCAATCATTGGGCGGCGCGACCGCAGGCAGACCCCGTCCGAGCCCTTGTATTCGAACCGCGCCGGGAAACCTGCCAACAGCGCAAATCCATCGGGGTTCTGATCGCGCAGTTTTTCCGCCGCCCGGAACCCGTCCACAACAATGGAATCGCCACCCTCGGCGCTGTTCTCCAGGCAGTACAGGATCTGCAATGTCGGTACCGGGTCGCGATAAGGGTTGTCCGTGTGCGCCTGCAGGCCAAGCCCTGTAAAGGCCAGGTTGGTCGGGTTCACCTCGGTTCGAACCTCGAAATAGGGGCCATAGTTGGTCTGACGGACGTATCCGAACAGATCAGCCACCTTCAACAGGGATTCCGGTTCGGTCGGGCCACCGGTCAGTTTGGCAAACCCGTATTCGGCGACCATTGCCAGCCAGCCGCGCTTGGCTGCGGGTTTGGTGTGGACGTCGCTCCAGTCGGCGCTGGGCGCGTCGAGCCCTTGCTCCCAGGTGGTGATCCCGGGCGCGGTGCGGCCAAAGGCGCGGCTGTCCTCTTGGTCATAGCTATGCGCAGCCAGCCAATCGGCGGGGAAAGTGACAGTCTTATTTTCGGGTTGAAATGTGACGGTGAGGTCGCCGTTGGCCACTGAGGCAGCGCTGACCATGGTATCGGCGGGGATATCGCCAATGGTGATCAGGCGCTGTCCGTTGCCCGGTGCCCGTGTTTCAGGATCAAGCGCGTTGTCGCGTAGCCAGATGGCGTGAAAGCGGGCACTTGGGCCTGTATCGAATTCCACGGTGACGATTGACGGAGTATGGGTGGCAGAGCGCAGCATGGGGTTTCTCCTGTTCGCGCGGGCTTTGCTTGAGGATATACGCCCCCTGTGGCATTACGACAATTAATCCTTGTTGCTGCTAAGGCCTGGAAAAACTTATGGATAAAAAGAAGATCGGCTTGCCCCCTCTGGACTGGTTGCGCGTATTCGAAGCGGCGGGGCGGTTGGGTGGATTCTCGGCAGCGGCGCGCGAGTTCGGTCTAACGCAGGCTGCCGTCAGTCAGCGCATCGGCAACCTTGAGGCCTGGTTGGGCCGCACGCTGTTTGTGCGCGAGGCGCGCGGTGTATCGCTGACCGTCGAGGGCGAAAGCTATCTGCCGCTGGTTCAGGACAGCTTGCAGGCGCTCGAGCGCAATACCGAAGACCTTTTCGGAAAATCCCCGCGCGAATTGCGGGTGGCTGGCCTGTCGTCCCATATTAAAGCCCTCGTCATACCCGCTCTTGCACGTTTTCACGACCTGCGCCCCAAAGTTCGGGTGCTGACAGATTCTGTGGCGCGACGGTCTTCGTTGGATGAAGAAAGGACTTGGCTTCAAATCCGCTATGGGCGTGGGGCGTGGCCCGGGCGAGATGCCGAACTGATTGCGGCCGAAGTGCTAGTGCCGATGGCAGCGCCGGGTGTGGATTGGTCCGCGCCCTTGATTGATCTGCGCGGTGAAAGGCCCGGCTGGCGTGATTGGGCGAAAAACACCACTCAGACCGACCTGCCGCCCTCGAAAATGAGCTTCGATTCGATGGAACATGCGATTTCGGCGGCTCGGCAGGGTTTGGGCGTTGTGTTGGGATCCATGCCCTTGGCGCAATCAGACTTGCGAGCGGGGCGGTTGCGTCGACTGGATTTGCCCGAATTGAACGCAAAAGATGGCTATTGGCTGACCTGGCCCGAAGAGCGTGCGAAATCCAATAAGCAAAGGGCGCTCATCGCGGATTTTCTGCAGGCCCTGCGCGGGGATTGATCAGAAATCTATCGCGATGCCTTTCTTTTCCCAATCGCCATAACGTGCAGGATCGGGGCCGTCGCGTCCGCCCAGCTCTTTGGGTTGCGCTTTTGCGTCGGCTTCGGCCTTGCGGCGGCGGTCCTCCGCCTCGGCCAGCGCGCGTTGTGCGGCAGGCGGCAGGTCTTTGGGCTCGTCACTCATGACATCGGGTTCCTTTCAGTGCATTGGCTTGATATACGCCCCCGTCCGCCCTTGGCAATGCGGACGAGGGTCACATCAAAGGCGATTCAATGTCCGATAACGCAACGGCCGCGCGACGCAGCGCAATCTACCTTCTGGATCAGATCTTGGGTGAGGGGCGGCTGATGTCAGAATGTCTGGCTGCAGGTGCGCTGGAGCGATTGGCACCAGAAGACCGGGCGCGGGCACAGCGGCTGGCGTTGCAAACGCTGCGTGGGCTCGAACGCGCCGACCGTCTGTTGGACAATCACCTGAACCGCACCCCCGCCCTGACCGTGCATAATGCCCTGCGTCTGGGAGCGGTTGAGCTGTGCCATGGCGAGGCAGCGCATGGCGTCGTAAATTCCATGGTTGAGATTGTCGGTCGCTCGCGCAAGCATGGGCGGCTCAAGGGGTTGGTGAACGCGGTTCTGCGAAAGGTCGCGGCAGAAGGGCCAGAGGCTTGGCCGAAAATGCGTGTGCCGCGCCTGCCCGAGTGGCTGCGTGATCCGTTGATCATGGCCTGGGGTGCCGAGGCCATGACCGGAATGGAACTGGCGCATTTCGAGGGCGCGCCGCTGGATCTTTCGGTCAAGCCAGGGGCAACTGCGCCGGGTGAGATGCTTCCGACCGGTTCGATGCGGGTTCGGGATGCGGGGCAGGTGTCCGCTCTGCCGGGATATGATCGCGGTGACTGGTGGGTTCAGGATGCCGCCGCCGCACTGCCTGTCCGAGTTCTGGCGCCTAAGGCCGGAGAGAAAATTCTGGACCTATGCGCCGCGCCCGGCGGCAAGACGCTGCAGCTGGCGGCTGCGGGGGCGGATGTAACCGCACTCGATATCTCGGAATCGCGGCTGGAACGGGTGCGCGAGAACCTGACGCGCACCGGGCTGAAGGGCGAAGTCATCGCAGGCGACGCGCTGGAACACCAGGGCCAGTATGACGCCATCCTGCTGGACGCGCCCTGTTCTGCAACCGGCACGATCCGCCGCCATTCCGATCTGCCCTTTGCCAAGGATGGTTCGGAATTCGGCGCACTGATCGAGCTGCAAACGCAGATGCTTGCCCATGCCTGGACCTTGCTGAAACCCGGCGGGCGGCTGGTATACTGCACCTGTTCCCTGCTGCCGGATGAGGGCGAGGTGCAGGTCGAAGAGGCGCTGCAGATGTATCCGGACATGCAGGTGGACCGGGCCGCTTTGCAGGTCGCAGGGATCGAAACCAGCTGGATCACGGAAGAGGGCGGTTTGCGTCTGCGGCCTGACTATTGGCCGGGCACGGGCGGCATGGACGGGTTCTATATCGCCTGTCTGACGAAATCGACCTAAAGGCACGCTTTTCGATGACTTGACGATTGCTCCGGTCTATCGTTGGGTCTCAGGCGCCAGCAGAGCGCAAGGGGCAGAGTAACAAGCGTCATGTCAAATTCGGACACCATGGCAAACCGATGGTCACGGTTTCAGAACCGGCTTTATGCGCGGCTCAGTCAGCGGCGCAAGGCCGTTACCGGATTTGTGGGCGATCCGGAACCACGCACGGTTGGATCATTTGCGCGCGGGCGTCAGTTGGTGGCTGGGAACCTGCTGTTCTCGGGCTATCTGGTTGAGGCGCAGGATACAGGCTTATGGGATGTCACTGCGCCCAGCACCGGATTCGACGATGAACGCCACGGTTTTGCCTGGCTGGATGATCTGGCGGCTGTTGGCGACATCCGGGCGCGTGAAAAGGCGCAACGCTGGGTCTGGGGCTGGATCGAAGCACATGGGCGCGGGCACGGGCCCGGTTGGGCACCTGATCTGACAGGCCGGCGAGTGATGCGTTGGATCAATCACGCGATCTTTTTGCTGCGCGGTGTGGATGAGCAACAAAGCAAGGTCTTTTTCAGTTCGCTATCTCAGCAGGCCTGGTTCCTGTCGAAACGCTGGCATGCTGCGACGCCTGGCCTGCCCCGGTTCGAGGCGCTAGCCGGTCTGGTGCAAGCTGGTTTGGCTTTGGAAGGGCTTGAGCAGATGGCAGAGCCCGCCCTGCGCGCTCTGGCGCGGGAATGTGACAGTCAGATAGATCAAAAAGGTGGTATCTCCACGCGTAACCCAGAGGAGCTGCTGGAAGTCTTCACGCTGCTCGCCTGGACATCGGCGGCACTTAGCGATTTGGGGCGGGGTACACCTGGGGCGCAGGCGAATGCGATTAAACGGATGGCCCCGACCATGCGTAATCTGCGTCATTCGGATGGTGCACTGGCCCGTTTCCACGGGGGCGGGCGCGGGGTCGAGGGGCGTCTGGATCAGGCTCTGGCGCAAAGCGGCGTCAGACCGCAGAGCGAGAACGGCCTGTCCATGGGATTTGCCCGTCTCTATGCGGCACGGACCAGTGTGATTATTGATGCCAGTTCGCCGCCCAAAGGGGATGCGTCATATAACGCACATGCGTCGACCCTGGCGTTCGAGCTGACCTCGGGCCGCCGACCTCTGATTGTGAATTGTGGGTCTGGGGAAACCTTTGGGCTGGAATGGCGTCGGGCCGGGCGCGCCACGCCGTCGCATTCGACACTTTGTCTTGACGGCTTTTCAAGTGCGCGTCTGACCTCAGCTGTTCCTGGTACGGAACGTGAAGGGCTGGTCGACGCGCCAAAGGATGTTCCGGTTGAGTTCGAAGACGCATTCGAGGGAACCCGGTTTATGGCCGGGCATGATGGCTATACCAAAGTGTTCGGCCTGACCCATGCCCGAACGTTCGAGCTGCGCTTTGACGGGCGGGAGCTGACCGGCGAAGATATTCTGCTTACCACAAGTGACAGGGCCAAGCGGCAATTTGACAAGGCGCTGGATGCGTCGAACCTGACTGGTATCGGCTTTGACATACGGTTCCATCTGCATCCGGACGTGGATGCGGCGATAGATTTGGGCGGTGCGGCGGTGTCCATGGCGCTCAAAAGCGGTGAGATTTGGGTGTTCCGCCATGATGGTGTGGGGAAATTGTCAATCGAGCCAAGTGTTTATCTTGAAAAGGGCCGTTTGAAGCCACGCGCGACAAAACAGATCGTTCTATCTGGCCGCGCAATGGAGTATGCGACGCGCATCCGGTGGACGTTGAGCAAGGCGCAGGATACAGCCTTTGCCGTGCGCGACTTGCACCGGGACGAGCCCGAGTTTGACTGACGCCAAAAGGACCTTTGGACCCATGACCGATCTTCACCCCGTGCGCCGCGCGTTGCTTTCCGTATCCGACAAGACCGGGCTGATCGAGCTGGGTAAGGCGCTGGCCGACCGCGGGGTCGAGCTGTTGTCGACCGGCGGCACAGCAAAAGCGTTGCGCGATGCGGGGTTGGAGGTGAAGGATGTCAGCGAGATCACCGGTTTCCCCGAGATGATGGATGGCCGGGTCAAAACGCTGCACCCGATGGTGCATGGCGGCTTGCTGGCCTTGCGTGACAATGACACCCATATCGCCGCGATGAACGAACACGGCATCGACGCGATCGACCTGCTGGTAGTGAACCTCTATCCGTTCGAGGCGACCGTGGCTAAAGGCGCTGGCTATGACGAATGTATCGAGAATATCGACATCGGCGGCCCAGCGATGATCCGTGCCGCGTCCAAGAACCACGCGTTCGTCAATGTCGTGGTCGATGTCGAGGATTACTCGTCGCTGTTGGATCAGCTGGACGAGAATTACGGCAAGACCGCATATGGTTTCCGTCAGTGGTTGGCCCAAAAGGCCTATGCCCGCACCGCTGCTTACGATACCGCCGTGTCGAACTGGATGGCTGATGCGCTGCAGCTTGAGGCCCCCAAACGCCGCGCTTTTGCGGGCGAGTTGAAACAGACACTGCGCTATGGCGAGAACAGCCATCAGACCGCTGCATTTTATACCGACGGTACCAACCGACCCGGTGTGGCGACCGCCCTTCAGCATCAGGGCAAGGAACTGAGCTATAACAACATCAACGACACTGATGCGGCGTTTGAGCTGGTTGCGGAATTCGATCCCGTCAAGGGTGCGGCCTGTGCCATCATCAAACATGCCAACCCGTGTGGCGTTGCGACAGGAGGCACGCTTCTGGACGCCTATAAGGCCGCGTTCGACTGTGACCGTACCTCGGCCTTTGGCGGGATCGTGGCCCTGAATCAGCCGCTGGACGCTGAAACCGCGCAGGAGATCACAGGGATTTTCACCGAGGTTGTGATCGCACCTGGCGCCTCGGATGAGGCCAAGGCGATCTTTGCCGCCAAGAAAAACCTGCGCCTTCTGACGACCGAAGGCCTGCCGGATGTGACCGCTGGTGGCAAAACCGTGCGTCAGGTCGCGGGCGGTTTGTTGGTGCAAGACAAGGATAACGGATTCGTCGGCATGGATGACCTGACGGTTGTCACCAAGAAGGCCCCGACGGATGAACAGATGCGCGACCTTCTGTTTGCGTGGAAGGTGGCAAAGCACGTGAAATCTAACGCCATCGTCTATGTTAAGAACGGCGCGACCGTGGGTGTCGGCGCTGGCCAGATGAGCCGCGTGGATTCGGCCCTGATCGCGGCCAAAAAGGCCGAGCGCATGGCCGATGTTCTGGGCCTGCCACAGCCGCTGACCATCGGCTCAGCGGTGGCGTCGGACGCGTTCTTCCCCTTTCCCGACGGTTTGATGGAGGCCGCAGAGGCCGGGGCCACCTGCGTGATTCAGCCTGGCGGCTCGATGCGAGATGACGACGTGATTGCCGCCGCAGATGAGGCCGGTCTGGCCATGGTCTTTACCGGCATGCGGCATTTCCGTCACTGATGCGTGCCCGATTGCTCCTCTGGGCGGCGCTGACCGCGTTTCTGATCGACCAGATCAGCAAGTACCTAGTCGTTCATGTGATGCGCGTGGCCGAAGGGCCGATCAGCGTTCTGCCGCCCTTTCTGGTGTTCAGATATGGCGAGAATCGCGGCATCAATTTCGGCCTGTTTCAGGGCAATGGCGACGCCGCGCGCTGGGCTCTGATCGGAGTTTCGCTGGTGATTTCAGTGGGCGTGTTGATTTGGTTGATGCGCACGGCCCCCTCAAAGCTCATGTTGGTCTGTGGCGGCCTGCTGATCGGCGGTGCGCTTGGCAATGTGGTGGACCGCGTGTTGTACGGATATGTGCTGGATTTTCTGAACATGTCCTGCTGTGGTTTCGACAACCCCTATGTGTTCAATCTGGCCGATGTATTCATATTCGCAGGTGCGTTCGGGTTGGTGCTGTTTGATAGGAAAAAGCCCTCGTGACGCGGGTTTGGAAATACGATAAAAGCGCCTGAAACAGGCTGGAGACTTTCATGCGGTTGCCGCGTTCCATATTTGTTGTGACTATGAGTCTTGCGGTTGCGGGATGTTCGGATATCGGTCTGCGCCACCTCGAGCCGCCGGGCCCGGGCCCGGACGAGTTTGCGATTCTGCCGGTCAAACCTCTGACCCAGCCCGAGAACTACAACTCTTTGCCCGCACCGACACCGGGTGGCACCAACCTGACCGATGCCAATCCCACAGGGGATGCTATTGCCGCGCTGGGCGGGAATCCGGCTGCTTCGAATCCAAATACCGCTGTGCCTGCCTCTGATGGCGCGCTTGTCACGGCCTCTAGCCGATATGGCGTTCCGTCAAACACACGGCAGGTCGTCAACCAAGAAGATGCGGATTTCCGCAAGCGTCAGGGGCGCTGGACCCGTTTGCGGCTGTTCAACGTAGATCGATATTCGCAGGTTTACCGTCGCTGGGCTATCGACCCGAACAAGCAAACCCAGGCTGCGCGGAACGCTGGGATCGAAACGCCATCGGCGCCGCCGGTCAATGAATAATTCTTAACTTTCCGTCATCGGGGTTGAACCCGGGCGGCACCACCGTAGTTTGAACACCAGAAACGAAACGGAGGATGCCCCATGGTTCGGGCTCTGGCACTGTCGGCTGCTCTGATCGCCGCCACCCCGGTTTTTGCCGAAGATGGGCACGAGGCGGTCACCACCTTTACGCTGGATAACGGTATGGACGTTGTCGTGATCGAGGATCACCGCGCCCCAGTCGTGCAGCACATGGTCTGGTATCGCGCCGGATCGGCGGATGAGCCGGTTGGTTCGTCCGGTGTGGCGCATTTTCTGGAACACCTGTTGTTCAAGGCCACCGACACGCTGGAGGCGGGCGAGTTTTCTGCCACCGTCGCGGCCAATGGCGGCAATGACAACGCGTTCACCTCGTATGATTACACCGCCTATTTTCAGCGTGTTGCTGCCGACCGGCTTGAGCTGATGATGCGGATGGAGTCAGACAGGATGCGCAATATCCGCCTGTCCGATGATGACATCGCCACCGAGCGCGACGTGATCCTGGAAGAACGTAACCAGCGTACCGAAAACAACCCGCGCGCCCTGTTCGGTGAACAGGTCAGCGCGGCGCAATACCTCAACCACCGCTATGGTGTCCCCGTTATCGGTTGGAAACATGAGATGGAAACGCTGGACCTGGACGATGCACTGTCCTTCTATCAGATCCACTATTCGCCAAATAACGCCATCCTGGTGGTGACCGGCGATGTTGAGCCAGACGAGGTCAAATCCCTGGCCGAGCAATATTACGGGGTAATCCCGGCAAACCCGGACCTGCCCGAACGGGTGCGATCACAGGAGCCGCCACAAACCGCTGAACGCCGTCTGACCTTTAAGGATGCGCGCGTATCGCAGCCCTATGTTCAGCGCAGCTATCTTGCACCCGAACGGGACGCAGGTGCGCAGGAAAAAGCCGCCGCCCTGTTCCTTCTGGCTGAACTACTGGGGGGCAGCACGACGTCGTACCTGAATGAAAAACTGCAGTTCGAGCAGCAAAAGGTCGTCTATACCGGCGCGTTCTACCGTGGCGTGTCGCTTGACGATACCACATTTGATCTGCTGGTTGTTCCGGCCGAAGGCGTGTCGCTGCAAGAGGCCGAGGATGCGATGGATCAGGCCGTGACCGATTTCATCGCCGAAGGTGTGAACGAAGAGGATCTGGATCGGATCAAGATGCAGCTGCGCGCCGCGCAGACCTATGCGCGTGACAATGTGGACGGGATCGGCAATCGCTATGGCCGTGCCCTGACCAGCGGGCTGACGGTCGAAGATGTACAGGCTTGGCCTGATGTCCTGCAGGCGGTGACCGGTGATCAGATCATCGCCGCCGCGCGCGAGGTGCTGCAGCCTGAAACCTCGGTCACGGGCTGGCTGATGCGAGACGATGAGGTAACGCAATGAAGCGGATATTTGTAACTCTGATTGCTTTGGTCATCGCAGTTCCTGCATGGGCCGAGATCGAGATTGAAGAAGTCACCTCGCCGGGTGGCATCACCGCATGGCTGGTCGAGGATCACTCGATCCCCTTCACCGCCCTGGAGCTGCGGTTCCGCGGTGGCACGTCGCTGGACGACCCGACAAAGCGCGGCGCGGTGTATCTGATGAGCGGCCTGATCGAAGAAGGCGCTGGCGAAATGGATGCCCGTACCTATGCGCGCGAGCTGGAATCTCTGGCCGCGTCGTTCGGGTATAGCGCCTCAGACGATTCAGTGTCGATCTCGGCACAGTTTCTGACCGAAAACAGGGATGAGGTGATTGACCTGCTGCGGACCACGATTCACGAACCGCGTTTCGATCAGGATGCAGTAGACCGTGTTCGCGCTCAGGTTCTGTCGGGTCTGCGGTCAGATCAGACCAGCCCCAGTGACATTGCCGGGCGCAGCTTTGCGGAAATGGCCTATGGCGATCATCCCTACGGCTCCGAAGGCAAGGGCACGATCGAGAGTGTCAGCGCCTTGACCCGCGATGATGTGGTCACGGCATATGAGAACGTGTTTACCAAGGATCGTCTGTATGTAGGCGCGGTCGGCGATATCACCCCAGAGGAACTGGGCGCGGTGCTGGACGAGCTCTTGCTTGATCTGCCGGATACCGGCAAACCGATCCCTAAGCGGGCCGATGTGACGATCACTGGCGGAGTGAGCGTGATCGAGTTCGATACGCCGCAATCGGTGGCTCTGTTCGGCCATGCCGGGATCGACCGCGACGACCCGGATTTCTTTTCCGCCTATCTGTTGAACCATATTCTTGGCGGCGGGGGTTTCGAAAGCCGCCTGATGCAGGAAGTGCGCGAAAAACGCGGTCTGACCTATGGCGTGGCGACCTATCTGGTGCCAAAGGATCTGGCCTCTGTGTATCTTGGGTCGGTGTCCTCGGCCAATGACCGTATCGCCGAAGCCGTTGATGTGATCCGCAACGAATGGGCGCGCGCCGCATCCGAAGGGGTCACTCAGAAGGAGTTGGACGACGCCAAGACCTATCTGACCGGTGCCTATCCGCTGCGCTTTGATGGCAACAGCCAGATCGCTGGGATCATGGTGGGTATGCAGATGGAGGATTTGCCTATCGACTATATCGCCACACGCAATGACAAGGTGAATGCAGTGACGCTTGAGGATGTGAACCGGGTGGCCTCCGAACTGCTGGACCCAGATGGTTTACACTTTACCATCGTTGGCAAACCCGAAGGTCTGGACGGCTGACCATTAGGCCGCTGCAGGTCTTCTCTGGGCCTGCAGCGTGTGCTTGTTGCTGTTCAACAGCTTTTGCCGTGTATGTCGGAAATGCGCTGCTTTCAATGCATCGTCGATATGGCGGCTCCGCCGCAGCAAGCGCATCAGGCTGATATTGTCGAAGACCAGGCATTTGGTGGGTTCGGTGGCTATTACCGTGGCTGTGGCAGGCAGCCCAAGGCCAAAGGTCAGCTCTCCCAAAATCTCATCTTCTCCACATTGGTTGATGACCCGGCCGTTTTTCAGGATCGTGGTCCGCCCCTTTAAGACAAAGCCCAAAAAGTCGGTTGTCTTGCCTTCTTCGATCAGGATGTCACCGTTTTCATAGGTCTTGACGGCGGCGGTGTTCAACAGTTTCCGGGCTTGGTGGGGTTTCAGCGATTCAAGGTGCAGGGCAATGAACTGACGTTCGTCATCTGAAAACCGAAGCAGATGCCGGGACAGAAACCCGCGCAGCAGGCCCAGGATCGAGATCGAGATATAGGCCAGCTGAATGATCGAGCCCGCGAGGTTGAATTCTTCCGACATGCTGAACAGAACACATCCGGCTGCGGCGATCACAAGCAGGGGGTAGAGGCTACCGTTGCCCCGGATGATCCCCATCTGCAGCAGAAAATAGCTGGTGATGTAGAGGCCCGCGCCAAAGACGCCGATCATCGTGGCGACCTGTACCAGTTCAGGAAACTCGTATGGAAAACTCAGCATGGACCGATCCAACCTTGTTAAGACTGGGTCCAAGCTGAGGGATAGTGGCGGCGCTGTATATGAACAATGTCACATGTTAATCATCGTTATGTTCATTCAATGATCACTCTATGCAGCAGCGCGCCATCTGTACCCGGACAAACTGTTTGAACCCCTGGGTTTTCCGGGGCTGGGGCCCTACTCGCCGTAGGGCACCCAGATGTTTTTAACCTCGGTCGCAGCCTGCAGGAAGCGGCGAGTCTGATCCTCGTGCCAGTCGGTTGCCATGGCGTTATTAACCCAACTCCGTTTCAGGTTCCCGGCCGAAGCCCGCTCGATCTCGGCCGACAGATCGGTAGACGAGAATGACCAGATCGCATCCACATTCAGATGCGAAGCCAGCGGCTTCGCCAGTTCCGTGTGGCTGCCAGTCAGGATGTTGACCACGCCAGCGGGCACGTCCGAGGTTTCGAGGATTTGGTAGAAATCCGTCGCCGCCAGCGGGTAAGGCTCGCTTGCCGCAAGAACCACCCGGTTGCCCATCGCAACCGCAGGCGCCATGGCCGAGACCAGACCCAGCAGCGGCGCCTCGTCAGCACAGAGCGCGCCGATCACGCCGACAGGTTCTTTCATGGCAATGGCCACGCCCCGGATCGGAACGCCGTGCACCTGGCCGTCATACTTGTCGGCCCAGGCTGCGGCGGTGAACAGGCGCTGGATCGCGACTTCGACCTCTTTCGCGCCGTCTTTCCTGCCGGTCATGGCATCAAGGCGCGCAGCGAATTCACCCGCGCGGGCCGAGAGGTTTTCGCCGATGTAATACAGGATCTGTGCCCGCAGATGGCCGGTGGTCTTGGACCAACCCTTGGCCCCCGCTGCGGCCTCGACCGCGTTGCGGACGTCTTTGCGGTTGGCCAGACCCACATGGCCCAGCAGTCCAGACTTGCCCCAGACGGGTTTCGAATATCCGCTGTCAGGACGGGCCTGTTTGCCGCCGACATACATTTTGGCAGTACGGTCAATCGGATCGACCGGGGCACCTTCGCCCATCGCGGCCTCGGCCTTGGCCAATGGCTTGCCTTTGCCTTTATGCCTGGTGTAAGCGGTCAGACCTTCCCAGCCACCTTCGCGGCCAAAGCCGCTTTCGCGCACACCGCCGAACCCGGCTGCGGCATCGAACAGATTGGTGGCATTCACCCAGACAACACCCGCGACCAGCTTCGGTGCGATATCCAGTGCAAGGTTCACGTTCTCGGTCCATACCGTCGCCGCCAGCCCGTAACGGGTGTTGTTGGCCAGCTCAACCGCCTCTTCCGGCGTACGGAAGGTCGAGGACACCAGCACCGGGCCGAAAATTTCCTCCTGCATCAGATGATCGGAGGTTTCGAGGCCCGAGATCAGCGTTGGCGGGTAGAAACAGCCATTTTCGGGCAGCGCGCCGGCCGCCTGATAAACGTGACCCGCGGTGTTGCTGTCGACCATGCTCTTGATGGTTTGCAACTGGACCGGGTCGACCACAGCACCCACGTCGATGCATTTGTCCAATGGATCACCGATGCGCAGAGTGTCCATTCGGGCGCGCAGTTTCTCGTGGAACCGATCGGCGATGCCTTCCTGAACCAACAGACGCGAACCCGCGCAACAAACCTGACCCTGATTGAACCAGATCGCGTCGACCAGCCCTTCGATGGCGGAATCGATATCGGCGTCGTCAAAGACGATATAGGCGGACTTGCCGCCCAGCTCCAAAGTCAGCGCCTTACCCGAACCGGCGGTCGCCTCACGGATGCGCCGCCCCACTGCGGTTGAGCCGGTAAAGGCGATCTTGTCCACGTCCGAGGCCACGATCATCTCACCCACCGCGCCATCGCCCGTGACGATGTTGACCACACCCTTGGGCAGCCCGGCCTGTGAGCAGATATCGGCAAACAGCAGCGCGGTCAGAGAGGTATATTCGGCAGGTTTCAGAACGACCGTGTTACCCATGGCCAGCGCCGGAGCAATCTTCCAAGCCAGCATCAGCAGCGGGAAGTTCCAAGGAACGATTTGTCCACACACTCCCAGCGCTTCGGCGTTGGGTAGTTCGCTTTCCATCAACTGCGCCATGCCGGCGTGGTAGTAAAAGTGACGCTGTACCAGAGGGATGTCGATGTCGCGCGATTCACGGATCGGCTTGCCGTTATCCAAGCTTTCCAGCACTGCAAACAAACGCGAGTGCTTTTGCAGCAGGCGCGCGATGGCATAGAGGTAGCGCGCACGACCCGCACCGCCCATCTTCTCCCATTTTGGCTGCGCCTTACGGGCGGCGGATACGGCGGCGTCGACATCGGCTTGCTTGGCTTGGGTCAGCTTGGCCAAAACCTCTCCGGTCGCCGGGTTGCGGCTGTCGAACCCCTTGCCCGGTTTGGTGAAGGCCCCGTCGATATAGTGACCAAATTTGTCACCCTGATCGACCAGCCAGGCCAGCGCTTCGGCTGAGCTTTCGGGGGCAGGGCCGTAATCCATGGTCTCGAAAATCTCTTTGACTGTCATTGTTTTCGTCCTCAGCCCATCGAGTGCCTGTAACCGGCGGAATAAGCACCCGTTACGAAATGTTCTAGCTGCCGTTCGATATCGCCCAACAGCGACGACGCGCCAAAGCGAAACAGGTCCGGCTCCAGCCAACGGTCGCCCAACTCATCCTTGATCAGCGACAGGTAAACTAGTGCGTCCTTGGCTTTGGAAATCCCGCCTGCGGGTTTATATCCGACACGATACCCGGTGCGGTCATAGTAATCGCGGATCGCCCGGATCATAACCAGCGACACGGGCAGCGTGGCGTTGACGCTTTCCTTACCGGTCGAAGTTTTGATGAAATCCGCCCCCGCCATCATGCAGACCAGCGAGGCGCGCGCCACGTTGCGTAGGCTGCCCAGTTCGCCGGTTGCAAGGATGGCTTTGACATGCGCGTCGCCACAAGCCACGCGGAACGCTTTCATCTCGTCATACAAGGCCTGCCAGTCGCCCGACAGCACATGACGCCGAGAGATTACGATGTCGATTTCCTCGGCTCCGGCTTTGACGCTTTCTTCGATCTCCGCCACGCGCAGGTGGAACGGGGACAAGCCTGCAGGGAATCCGGTCGATACGGCGGCCACCGGAATCCCGGTGCCCCTCAGCGCATCCACAGCGGTTTCGATCATGTCGTGATAGACACAGACCGCGCCGGTGGTGATCGGTGGCATGTCCAACGCCTGAAGTGTTGCAGAAGCCACGGGTTGCCGCGCTTTGGCGCACAGGCGCCGGACACGGCCGACGGTATCGTCTCCCGATAGGGTGGTCAGGTCGATCAGGGTGATCGCCTTGAGCAGCCACGCCGCCTGGTAGTCCTTTTTCACCGAGCGCCGACCCGGCAGGGTGGCTGCGCGGCGCTCAACGGCCGAGGTGTTGACCTGTACGGCCCGCACCCAATCCAGATCAAGCTCCATTCCAGGGTTCCGGGGCTCGGTCACTTGCGGCAGATGCGCGGTGCGCACGGGGCTTTCTGAGCTCTGCGTTTCCATTTTCACATCCTTTGGGAGGTTTGTATCAAATTCGCACGGGTAAGATGCAAATGGAAGGCCATCCGGCATTGGAAGGGTAAATTTTTTGACCAAATGGACAAAATAGGCGTTTTCTTGCGAATAATTCTCAATAGCATTGACTTAGTTGCGAGCGGTTCTCATATTCATCTTAGCAAGATACCATTTCCGGGGTCTGATATGATTCGTCGTAGTTTCCTTGCAGCGCTGGCATTCGCCGCTGTATTCCCATTCTCGGCCTGGGCCGATGCGCCGCTGAAAGTGGTGGCCACGACCGGTATGATTGCCGATGCCGCCCGTCAGGTCGGAGGTGATCAGGTCGAGGTGAAGGGCCTTATGGGCCCCGGCGTCGACCCGCATGCCTATCGTCAGACCCGCAGTGATATCGTCGCTATGACCAGGTCCGATCTGATCCTGTGGCATGGTCTGTATCTTGAGGCGCAGATGGAAGAGTTCTTCCATGACCTAGGGCGTAAACGCATGGTCGTTGCGGTAGCCGAAGGCGTTGATAAGTCAAAGCTGCACGCGCATGACAATTATGCTGACAAATACGATCCCCATCTTTGGATGAGCCCGGCCCTGTGGCGCGATGTCGTGGTCGAGGTGCAAAAAGCCCTGACACAAGCGCGCCCCGAGGCCGCGGACACCTTTGCGGCAAACGCTGAGGCCTTTCTTGTGCAGATCGCGGAACTGGAGGCTTATGGCAAGCAAGTGCTTGCGGCGGTCCCGGAAAACAACCGTGTTCTGGTGACGGCACATGATGCCTTTGGGTATTTCGGTGCTGAATACGGGTACGATGTGCTTGGAATTCAGGGTATTTCAACCCAATCCGAGGCGGGATTGAACCGGATTAGCGAATTGGTCGATACGCTGGTTGACCGGCAACTGACGGCAGTTTTCGTGGAAAGCTCGGTCTCGGATCGGTCGATGCGTGCGCTGATCGAGGGCGCAGCGGCCAGGGGACATCAGGTCGAAGTCGGTGGACAGCTTTATTCGGACGCGATGGGCGAGCCCGGCACCTATGAGGGTACCTACATCGGGATGCTGGATCACAATATCACAGTAATCGCAGGCGCTCTGGGGGCTGATATTCCCAAAACTGGCATGAGCGGCAATCTGTCGGCGGGGTTTTAAGAGATGCTGGAACTGGCGGCACATCAGGGCATCCCCCTTCCGGAAAACGACATTGGAAAAAGCCCGCTGGCCATTCGTGGCCTGACCGTCTCGTACGGGCAGAAGCCGGCAGTTTTCTCGGTTGATATGACCGTGCAACCGGGTGCCATGACAGCGATCATCGGGCCAAACGGTGCTGGTAAATCGACCCTGTTGAAGGCGGCTTTGGGGATTGTCTCACCCCTGTCCGGTCAGGTGACGGTGTTTGGCGATCGGCTGGATCGACAGCGGTCCCGGATCGCATATGTGCCGCAGCGGGCCAGCGTGGACTGGGACTTCCCGACGCGCGTGATTGACGTTGTTCTGATGGGCTTGTCGCGCGAACTGGGGCTGTTGGGACGGGTGCGCGCCCGGCATAAGGCGCAGGCGATGGATTGCCTGAACCGTGTAGGGATGCGTGACTTTGCCGACCGGCAGATCGGCCAGTTGTCAGGCGGCCAGCAGCAGAGGGTCTTTCTGGCGCGCGCCTTGGCGCAGGCCGCCGATCTGTATCTGCTGGACGAACCTTTTGCCGGGGTTGATGCGGCAACGGAAAAGGCCATCATTTCCGTCCTGAAATCGCTGAAAGAGGCGGGCAAGACCGTGGTTGCGGTGCATCATGACCTGGCGACCGTCACCGACTATTTCGACCATGTTTTCCTGATCAACACGCGCAAAGTCGCCGAGGGGCCCGTGGCCGAGGCTTTTACGGCCAAGACATTGCAATCTGCCTATGGCGGCCGTCTGGCTACGGCGCAGATCGACCAGATCTCACGCGCGCTGGGGTGAGTCATGCATTGGGATGCTCTGACCCTTCAGCTTGGCTATAACGCCACGCTGGTCGCAATCGGCGCCAGCCTGCTGGGCATTTCCGCCGGGGTGACCGGAACATTTCTGTTCTTGCGCAAACGTGCACTGGTCAGCGATGCGATCAGCCATGCGACATTGCCGGGTGTGTGTCTGGCCTTTATGGTGCTTGTGGCCCTCGGTGGGGACGGCAGAAACCTGATCGGCCTGCTCGTCGGGTCGGCAATATCCGCTTGGATCGGCCTTTTATGTATGAACTGGCTGACGCGGCACACGCGGCTGGCCGAGGATGCCGCGATCGGAGCGGTCCTATCTGTATTCTTTGGTTTCGGCATTGTGCTGCTGACGGTGATCCAGACCATGGGTGTGGGCCGACAGGCGGGGCTTGAAGGGTTTCTGCTGGGCTCGACCGCTGGGATGCTTTGGGCAGATGCGATGATCATTGCGATCGGAGGCGCGGCAACGCTGGCGCTTGTCATGATTATCCGCCGTCCAATGACGATCGTGGCCTTTGACCCTGAATTTGCAGCAGCTAGGGGCCTGCCGGTGCATCGCATCGACCTTGCAATGATGGGTCTGGTTATGGCCGTCACAGTGGTTGGCCTGAAAGTTGTCGGGTTGATCCTGATCGTTGCGCTTTTGATCATTCCGCCGGTGACAGCCCGGTTTTGGACTGAGCGGTCCGAAAGAGTAGTGTTGCTGGCGGGTCTGATCGGGGGCGTCTCGGGTTATATCGGTGCGGCGCTGTCGGCGGCGGCTCCCAATCTGCCGACGGGTCCGCTTATCGTTCTTGTCAGTTTTGCCGTGTTTGTCCTGTCGTTGCTGTTGGCGCCGGTTCGCGGTGTTCTGGCGGCGGTTTTGCGGCACCTGCAATTCCAGCGTCGGGTTCATATCCGGCAGGGCTTGCTTGCGTTGGCACAAGGGCAGAAAATCTATGAGCCGCTGACCCTGCGTTTGTTACGCCGGGCCGGGTTGGCCCGCCCCGACGGCGTGGCAACCGAGGCTGGCAAGGCCCGCGCCGCCAAAGCCCTGCGCGACGAAAAGCGGTGGGAGGTTGTTCGCACGGACCAGGCCCACGAAGCAACGGCGGCGCTTTATGACGGGCTGCGCGATATTGAAACCGTGCTGACCCGCGACCAGATTACCGAAATCGACCGGCAGATCGGTGGCCCGCAGGGGGTAGCAACATGAGCGGCGAAGAATTCGTTCCACTGTCTCTGACACCGCTGCTGATCGGGACATTTGCGGCCATTGCCTGCGCCCTTCCGGGAAACTTTCTGGTTCTGCGCAAACAGGCGCTGATCGGGGATGCCATCAGCCATGTGGTGCTGCCGGGTATCGTGGTTGCCTTTCTTCTGACCGGCGCGATCTCGACCTGGCCGATGATGCTGGGCGCGGCGGGTGCTGCCGTGGTTGCCGTTGTGATGATTGAGGCGATCCGCAGGCTGGGTCAGATCGAACCCGGTGCGGCAATGGGCGTGGTCTTTACTACCCTATTTGCGGCGGGTGTTCTTTTGTTGGAGCAGACGGACACCTCGACCGTGCATCTGGATGTGGAACACGCGCTGTATGGCAATCTCGAAAGTCTGATCTGGCTGGACGCAACGGGATGGGCCTCGCTGCGGGACCCGGCCGCGCTTGCGGGGTTGCCCCCGGAATTGCCGCGTATCGCGCTGACACTTGCGGGGGTTTCCCTGTTTACCTGGATATTCTGGCGACCATTGAAGATTTCGACCTTTGACGAAGGTTTTGCCAGCACGATTGGTATTCGGACCGGTCCTTTGGGGTTTGCGCTGGTGATCACAGCGGCGATAGCTGCCGTCGCAGCCTTCGACGCGGTTGGCTCGATCATCGTGATCGCCATGTTCATCTGCCCCCCGGCTGCGGCGCGGTTGATGACCAACCGATTGGAAACTCAAATCGCATGGAGCGTTGTATTTGCCGTGGTTTCAGCGGTGATGGGCTATGTTCTGGCGGGCTATGGCCCATTATGGCTGGGTGCCCGCGATGCCGTGAGTGCCGCCGGAATGATCGCAACGGTATCTGGTGTGATTCTGGCGCTTGCAGCTGTTTTCGGCCCCTGCCGGACCCGCGCGGGCGCTCCAGGCACTGTTTGATCCGGCAAATTCCTGCTGTTGGCTGATGCCGTATTTCGGCTGAACTTTGCCAACGCGAACAGCTCGGTCAGAGTTAATGAGCCTTAATCTGCAGATCGTGCTAAAATTGTTGTATTGTTAAGCAACTGACCACCACTCACCCCGGCTTGTTCGGGCAATCGTGATCAAGGTCGTCGCCTTGCAGGCCGACATGGCGCGATTGTCCGAACGCCCCCCTCTTGCACAGAATCTGAATACCATAGCGGTGGCAGAATCGTGTGCGCATGTGCTAGGTCTAGGGGTATGGAGCAGGCAAACCCCAATATCAACGAGTTTCGACCGGTAATTCGGCAGTTGGACGATGCTGCAATCAACCGGATCGCAGCCGGCGAAGTGGTCGAGCGACCGGCCTCTGCGGTCAAGGAATTGATCGAGAACGCCATTGATGCAGGTGCCACGCGGGTTGCGATAGAGATCGCCGATGGGGGCAAGACGCTGATTCGCGTCACCGATGACGGCTGTGGTATTGCGGCGGCGGACTTGCCGTTGGCTTTGTCCCGCCACGCAACCTCGAAAATCGACGGGTCGGATCTGCTGAACATTCATACTTTCGGCTTTCGCGGTGAGGCGTTGCCGTCGCTGGGCGCGGTCGGGCGTTTGACCATAACCAGTCGTGTTCCGGGGGCGGATGCCGCGCAGATTCAGGTCGCTGGTGGCACAATGTCCGCGGTGAAACCCGCGGCTCTGCGTGCGGGTACCGTGGTCGAGTTGCGCGATCTGTTCTTTGCCACGCCTGCGCGTCTGAAATTCATGCGTACCGACCGCGCCGAGACACAGGCCATCGCCGATACGGTCAAACGTCTGGCCATGGCCGAGCCCTCGGTCACCTTTACCCTGCGCGATGTCTCGGGCGGCGGCGAGGGGCGCGTGACCTTCCGGGCTGACCGTGAGAATGGTGATCTGTTTGACGCGTTGCATGCCCGACTGGCCCGCGTGATCGGGCGCGAGTTTGCCGAGAACGCGTTGCAAATTGACGCAACGCATGAGGGTATCCGGTTGTATGGCTATGCCGCTCTGCCGACCTATTCTCGGGGCGCAGCGGTGGCGCAGTACCTGTTCGTCAATGGACGGCCTGTGCGTGACAAGATGCTGACCGGTGCATTGCGGGCGGCCTATTTCGACTTTCTCAGCCGTGATCGACATCCGGCGGCGGCTCTGTTCATCGACTGTGATCCGACGCTGGTGGATGTGAACGTGCACCCCGCGAAATCCGAGGTCCGGTTCCGCGATCCCGGCGTCGCACGCGGGCTGATCGTCTCGGCCCTGCGGCACGCACTGGCGGAAGCGGGGCACCGGGCGTCCTCGACCGTCGCAAACGCGACGCTTGGCGCGATGCGACCCGAGCCGTCTCACTCCACCCCGGCGCGGGTCTACCAGATGGACCGCCCTTCACCCGCCGCGCGCCAGATGGCCTATCAGGCGCAGGCACCGGGCTTTGCTGAACTGACCCGCGATTACAGCGGCAGCGTGGTCGAGCCGGTCGCGGAATCTGTTTCCGAGGCGCCGGTAGAAGACCTGCCTTTGGGGGCTGCACGCGGGCAGGTGCATGAAAACTACATTATCGCCCAGACCGCTGATGGTATGGTGATTGTCGATCAGCACGCCGCGCATGAGCGGTTGGTCTATGAAAAGCTGAAAGCCCAGATGGCGGCGAACGGCGTGGCGGCGCAGGCGCTGCTGATCCCCGAGATCGTAGAGTTGTCTGAAGGCGACTGCGCGCGACTTATGGCTGTGGCAGATGATCTTTCGCGCTTTGGCCTGAAGCTCGAGCCCTTCGGCGGCGGTGCGGTTGCCGTGCGTGAAACCCCGGCCATTCTGGGTGAGGTCAACGCCCGCGCAATGATTCTGGATATTCTGGATGAGCTGTCCGATCAGGGTGAAAGCCAGATGGTGCAGGCGCGGATTGAGGCGATCCTCAGCCGTGTCGCCTGTCACGGTTCGATCCGCTCGGGCCGCCGAATGCGGGCCGAAGAGATGAACGCCCTGCTGCGCGAGATGGAGGCGACACCCCATTCCGGCCAGTGCAACCATGGGCGGCCAACTTATGTGGAACTGAAACTGGCCGATATCGAACGATTGTTCGGACGCAGTTGATCCCGCGGGGTGCGCGGGCTATGAAGAATAAAACAAGAACACCCGAGGCAAAATGATCGAGATTGCAGGAACCCAAATTGCATTGAACGACCCCGTGATCCTGATCGTTGGCGGGGTGGTGGCATTGATCCTGTTGCTGCTGTTCCTGTCTTTGCGAGCGGCCAACCGGTCAGCCAGGATGGCCGAGCCACTGTCGCGGCAAATGGCGCATCTGGGTCAGCATGTTCAGCAGTTGGGACAAGGACAAGAGCAGCTGCGCGGTGGTCTGCAGCATGTCTCGGACACGCAGGCCAATGCGCAGCTGCAGGTGATCCAGACGGTTGAATCCCGCCTGTCTTCGGTGCAGCAGCAGATGAACGATCGGCTGGCAGATAATGCGATGAAATCCGCACGTGCGCTGGCCGAGATGCAGGAGCGGATGAAGGAATCGCTGCACGGCTCGTCGAAACAGACGGCGACGTCACTGACCCAGCTGCAGGAGCGTCTGGCGGCCATCGACAAGGCGCAGGATAACATCACCAAACTGTCGGGCGATGTGCTGTCGCTTCAGGATATTCTGTCGAACAAACAGACGCGCGGTGCGTTCGGAGAGATTCAGTTGAACGATATCGTCTCCAAGGCATTGCCCTCGGACAGTTTCAAGCTGCAGGCGACCTTGTCGAACGGGCGTCGGGCGGATTGCCTGATCCACCTGCCCAACCCACCAGGCCCCATTGTGATCGACAGCAAATTCCCGTTGGAAGCGTATGAGGCGCTGATCGGGTCGACCAATGATACGGAGCTGAAAGCGGCGGTGCAGATGTTCCGAACAACTGTGCGCAAGCATATCAACGACATCTCCGAGAAATACATTCTGGACGGGGAAACCGCCGATGGCGCGTTGATGTTCCTACCTTCCGAAGCGGTTTATGCCGAGTTGCACGCCAAGTTTCCCGAATTGGTGCAGGAGAGCTTTACCAAACGCGTTTGGATCGTCTCGCCCACCACCTGCATGGCAACGCTGAACACGATGCGCGCGATCCTGAAGGACGCAAGGATGCGGGAACAGGCGGGTGCTATCCGCAAAGAGCTGGGTCTGCTGCACAAGGATGTAGATCGCCTGGGCGATCGGGTTTCCAATCTGGACCGTCATTTCGGGCAGGCGGCCAAGGATATCTCGGAAATCAAGATCAGCGCTGAAAAGGCAGGGCGCCGGGCGCAGCGACTGGACAATTTCGATTTCGAAGAGATCGCACCTGACGACACGCCGGGCGTTGTACCGCTGGCGCGGCACGAAATCTGACAAGCCGTTCGATGCGACATTGGCCGGATTTGGCCAGCGCACCGCGTCAGGTCCCAGAGATCAGATACGCAGGAAGGGCTGGAACAAGCGGGGCATGAGCTTGGTGAATTTCAGCGGCGCGTCGGTAACGGCCAGACAGATGCAATCTGCGGTAATGTCTGCGGTCGGGGTGTGATGCAGATCTTCATCGGCAATCTCGACATCGCCGCGTGCAAAGTGATCAACTTCATCCGAGAAAGCACCCTGCAGAACCAAGGTCAATTCCATACCGTTATGGCTGTGATCCGGAACTGCGGTTCCGGCCGGAATGAACAGCAGACGTGCCGAAGCGTCGCCGCTCGTCGGCAAGATAGCTTGTCTGACGCCCATTCCGATGGGCCGCCATCGGATGTCATTGACAGTGCCGCCGACGTAGTCCTGCAGGGGGGCAGGTAGGACGGCGCAGCCCTTGTTCACGGGCTTGGGGGTCGGTGCGCCTTGGGCGATCAGCGCCATCGTCGCAGCCAGCGCGCTGTCGCGCATTTGGGCAGGATAGGGCAGCTCGTCCAGTATCTGTCCGCCAACCGCATCAAAGCTTCCAGCCTGCGCGCGGCAATGGTCACACAGCGACAGATGGGTCGCGACCATCAGATCGAACGCTTCGGGCAGGCTGCCGGCGGCATATGCCATCAGCAGATCTTCCGTCAGGTGATGCTTAATCTGTTTGCTCATCGTCTCTGTCTCAGTTCATTGCGTGGCGCAGGCGATCCAGCGCCAGCCTAATTCTTGATTTGATCGTTCCCAGAGGCAACCCAGTCTGAGATGCAATTTCCCGGTGACTCAGGTCTCCGAAATAGGCCTTTTCGATCAAGTCTCTTTGCGCGTCAGGCAACGCCTTCAAGGCAGTGCGCAGCTGCGCGGTTTCTTGTTGCAAGACGATCACGTCGTCCTGATCAGGTTCGGACTCGGGGCCCCAGCCCAGTTCTTCCGGTTCGGGGCGCCGTTGCTTGCGCAGGGCGTCGATGCGTTTGTTCCGTGCGATGGTGAACACCCATGTGGCCACCGTTGCCCGGGTCGGATCGAACAGATGGGCCTTGTGCCACAAGGTCGCCATCACCTCTTGCGCACATTCCTCGGACATGGTCGCGTCCGAGCCCGACTTCATCAGGAACGCCTTGATCCGCGGCGCAAAATGCTGGAACAGCTCGGCAAAAGCCGCCTGATCCTGCACATCCCGAATGCGCCTGACATGGTCCACCCACTCAATCCTGGTGTCGCAACTGCTTTGTGTTCCGTTCACCTGTCTACCCTTGATGCGTTTTCTTGTGCGCCAAGGCTTGAGGACGGCGGGTGTAGCCGCCGGCTCGTCCAAGGTCACGGTGTCTATCTCGGTAAACATAACCACAATACGGTTGGTGTCCCAAGCCGGATCACTCTGAAGCGATATTTTTGATCCAATCCTGGCTGGATGCCGTATTCTAAGTAACAGAAACCTTCAGAAAACCACGCCCCTCCGGGCGGTTACGAGCGGGTCGGACCATACTGAATGACACAAACCGTTGATCATGTTGCGGGCCATACCTTTCACGGGCGCAAGGGGGCGATCGAAAACGCCTTCCGCTATTCGGTCGACTACATTCTTCTGAACCCCGAATGTGATCTGACTACACCAGTGCTGTTTTCGGTGAACCGGGCCAATCTTGCCAACTGGCGGTCGCAGGACCACGGGGGGGCGCCGGGCCAAGGCGGCGCTGCCGTATGGCTGCGCGCCCAGTTCGATCAGATGCAGGTGGCGCAACCGGCGCGCCTGATGTTGCTGACCCAGCCCCGGGTTTTGGGTCATGTCTTCAACCCGGTCAGCTTCTGGTTCTGTTTCGATGGGCAGGGTGCGCTCTATGCGGTTGTGGCCGAGGTGACCAATACCTATGGCACGCGCCACAGCTATCTGTGCCACAATCCCGGCTTTTCACCCATCAAGGCAACCGACAGGATGGTGGCTGACAAACTGCTGCATGTCTCGCCCTTCCAGAAGATCGAAGGAAGTTACACCTTCCGGTTCGATTACCGCCCCGAGCGTGTCGGCGTGTGGATCGACTATGCCCGCCCCGAGGGCGGTTTGATCGCGACGTTAACCGGGACACGCCGTCCGCTGACCAACCGGGTGATCCTGTGGTCGCTGCTGCGCCGCCCATTTGGTGCGCGGCGAACCTTTGCGCTGATCATCTGGCAGGCACTTAAACTTTGGGTGAAAAAAGCCACCTTTCGCCCGTTCAGAACCGCACCGGTGCCGGATCAGCCGGTTTCGCGTGTGCGCCTGCGCTAACGCGTTTGTTCAAGATCAAAGACTCGGGCTCTGCCTAGTGGTTGTTTCATTCGAAAGCCGCGAACACAGGAGTCGGGTCATGTTGGAAATTTCAGCAAGAAAAGTTGCTCAGGTTGCGCTGATGGGGCGCGAGCTGAATCGGGCCGAGGGCGAGTTGCGCGCGTTCATTGATCACATGAGCGAGGACGAACAAGCCGAACTGGTGGCTATCATGTGGATCGGGCGTGAAAGCTTCTTCGCCGAGGATCTGGTCGAAGCCATCGCCACCGCAAGGGCCGAAGCCTCAACCCCCTGCGCTGATTACCTGATCGGCACGCCGCACATGTCAGATCATCTGGAAAATGGTTTGGATGCGCTGGGGGTATCGGCGGAAGATGTGGAAAACGATCTGATGTAGGCGATTGCGCAACGGATCGAGGACAGAGTTTTCCACACCTTCTTGTCTGGCGGTTTAATCGGATAAAGGGATGGTCGTGGACAATTTCAGCCAGGTTTGATTTAGGTTCGGGTGAACTACTTTTGGTTGAATGAATGACATCCGATACCCCAGCTTCTTTGCGACACAGAAAATCGAAGCTCGCCCGTGTTCTAACGGGTATTGTCTTGATCGCAATCGCTGGGGTTTTGGTGCTAGGCCAAGAACGTAAAAAGCTGATGGCTACCTGCAACTTTAGTAAGGCTGACTTGGAAGACAAGTTGGCCGCCTGTGATACGTTGTTGATATGGGCGGCATATAACCCGTCAACCCGGTCGCTGATCCATCGACACAAGATGCGGGCACATATGTGGAATAGAGACTGGGAGGCTGCCCAAAGCGAGGCTGATCTGGCTATTGCAGAAGACCCTGAAAGCCGCGTGCCGTGGCAGTGGAAGGCGCTGGCCCACGCCCGCGCCGAAGAATACCCAGCGGCGATGGAGGCAATTGAGGCCGCGCTGGAGATTGCCCCGGGTAATGACTATTCGCTAGAGACAAAAGCCAAACTCTTGCGCCGGATGGATCGGTTGTCAGAGGTTGAGCCTCTGGTTGAAGACGCCATAGCCAACCATAAAGTGGGCCCGTGGGCCTGGAGCTATGCTGGCTATTTCAGATTGCGGGCAAAGGAGTATAGACCCTCGGCTTTGGCCTTTTCCGAAGCGTTACATGCCGATCCACACAATGCATATGATCGCCGCAAGTTCCTTGAGGCCTGCCGACTTGCTGGCCCAGATTGCCCGCCTCTGTTTCCTGAAAAACGCGCGAGCTATGCTGAGCTTAGCTGCGAAGACATTGCATTGCAGTTTGCAGAGCAATATCCAGGTTTTCACAGCGGAGCTGGTTTTGATACGCCGTATGACCTGATCGACCAAGGTGATTGGCGTGCAAAGGTCCTGGTGCAGGTTGTTTACCTCGGCACAGCAATCGGATTCGAGCAGACTGCGTCAAAAGAATATGCAAATAGGTTGATAGTAGACAGCGCCATGTTTGAGTGTGTTTCGGGTGGCGAATATTACTTTTCGGGCTCGGATAAGGGCTCCGAAGAACACCGCTATGCAGCTGAACACTTGTTTGGACCGGAATTGCGTAGAAACCTTGTCGATCTCGCGTATACGCATCTGAATTGATGTACCATCCCGGCCAATCCAGGTTGGTGCGGGCTTAGTTTTCAGCCCGCGTGATCCACCACCTGCAGATGCTGTGCCAGCCTGTCGATTTCACGCATCCAGTTCTGCACCAGTTTCGGATCGCTTGGGGCCGCGTGAACACCTGCCGGGATAGCGCGGTTCAAGACGGCTTCGACAGCCAGTGAAACGGGGACCGAGACCAGCCGCGCCATTGCCGTGCCGCGGTCGTCACCCCAGGCATCCATCACATAGGTTTTGTGCCAGACCGGAACGCCGTCTTTTTCCGCCTTCAGGCCCACACACAGAACCACACGGTCCGGCTCGCCCTCGTCATAGGCGTTTTCGGCCCAGAACTGGTCCGACATCTCCTTCAGGCGTGCATCGCCTTCGGGCCCGGACAGGGTTTCGATTTCGGCAAACACATCCGACCACGCATCGGCCCAGCCATTCAGACGCAGCGTACCGCGGACGAATTCCTTGACCGGCCAGTGATCCTCGAAATGGTACTGCGCCATGAACGGGATCGAGTCGCGGTTCGGGTAGACCTCAAAGCTTTCGGGTGTGGGCAGGGGTGCGATATAGCTGGTAATCGCATCCCATGGGCGCGCCACGTCCAGCGGAGCATAATTGCGAATTGATTTCGATGGTGAACGCAACGCCTTGAGCACACCCAGCGGTGACCAGCTGAACTTGTACCGGAACGGGTTCGGATGCTTGGGGATACCACCGCAATAAGAGATGAAACTCAGGTGGTTCTGTGGGTCGAACGCGTCCGAAGCGCGATAGTCGTCGATCAGTGCATGAGCCATCAGGTGATCGATGCCCGGGTCCAGCCCGACCTCGTTGACCAGCGCCACCCCGGCTTCGCGGGCCGCGTCGTCCAACGCGCGCATCTCGGGCGCGATATAGGAGGATGAGACGAAATTCGCCTGTTTCGCGATTGCAAGCTCGGCCAAGGGCACGTGCCAATCGCCGGGCAACATCGAAACGATGACATCGCCCTGTTCCAGCACCGCGGCCAAGGCGTCGATGTCAAAAACGCGGATATCGCTGGTCAGGTCACCAACTTCGGCCTTGGCCTTTTCGATTGTCCGGTTCCAGACTGTGACCTTTTGCCCGCCTTCGATCAGGCGGCGTAAGCCGGGAATGGCCGACAGGCCGGTGCCACACCAGTGAATCGTCATGTGAAAACTCCTTTACGGCTGTTCAGCCAAACCTCAGTTTTGCAATCACGATCGCGCTGACAAGCAGGATCGATATCACATTACCCAATATCAGCGGCCATGCCGCAATCATCACTCCGTAAATCAGCCACAGGCTCAGCGTGGCCAGAATCAACAGGTTCGCCGGCATAGACAGATCCTTGGTCTCGCGGGAGCGCCAGGTCTTTAGGGTTTGAGGAAGCCAACATACAGTGCCCAGCACCGCAGCCGCGCCCCCGATCAGGTGTTCCATGCGTGGCTACTCCTAGACATGGTTGTCGAACGTATCGCGGGCCCGGCCCCAGACGCCGCTGTCCAAGTCGGTCAGGGTCAACAGAGAAGGCAGAAGCTGTGCTGCATAATCTTCCGAGCTTTCGACCGGTAGCATCGACGGCAGATTGTCGATTGCAACTACATCAAGAACCGGATTGGTCGCCACGCGCAGGGCAGGTGCGTCCCAAGTGGTTGCTCGGTCATAAACCGGAACTGGGTTATAATCGCTGTCGGGGTCACAGGCGACATCGCCGATGGCGGTCAGCTTGCGGTCAGCGGCCAGTGCCTCATGCGGGACAAAAATCGGCGTACCTGGGCGCGCGAAGATACAGTTCAGGAACAGGTCGTGGTCGAGGATTTCAGGGAACGGCCCGCCGCTGGCGGTTTCGGCCATGTCCCACTTGGTGACACTGACACCCATCGCCGTGCAAAGGTCGCTGGCGCCGGTACCCACGCGGCCAAGAGCACCGATGACGATGGCCCTTGGTCTATTGGCCTCGATGGCATCTAGTTCAGCCAGAAGCTCGGTATTCAACGCGTCCTTGCTGGGATAAACACCAACCGGAGGGCATTCCGCGCCCCGCTGCTGCGCTGCCCAAGTCTTGAGTGTCACCGCAGCCCCGGCATAGCCGGCCCAATAGCCAAAGGCGGCGACTCGGCGGCCGTTTTCCTCGACAAGATATTCCAGATCATACAGCGTTCCGCCCCCGGCCTTGAACCGTTCTAGCAGCGCCCGGCCGGAATGCTGACCCTTATAGGCATGGCCGAACATGATGTGGCGGTGGGGCAGGGGCGTGCCATCCTCGGGCAGTTCCTTGAGGCCAAAGATGATCGCGTCATTAGGTGCATCTGGCCAGGAATTCTCGGGCGCGATCTCGCTGCCAGCAGCCTTGTAACCGTCGATGGGGATGGCGCGAACATGGCTTTCCTCGACCGTTACGCGGATGCCAGCAGCGATCAGAGCCAAAGCGCCTTCAGGGGTCAGCCCGACCCGTTCTTCGTTCGGGCGCTGTTCGGCCCGGACCCATAGATGCGTCATATTTTGTCCCTTTATCAGAGCATTCCGGCGGCACGTACGGCTTTCAGCGAAGCGCGCGCCTCTGCCGCCTCACGAAAGGCGACGATCTTGGGGTAGGCTGCGATGTCGACGCCGTCGCCTTCCAACCAACTGCAAACCACATACAAATAGGCATCGGCAAGCGAGAACGCCTCGCCCAGCACAAACGGTCCACGCAGACCGTTCGAACAGATATAGTCGCAGGACGCTGCCATGGTCTGCGCGACTTTTGCCGTCATATCCTTCCAGCTGGATTTCTTGTCGGCCCACCGCGCGCCGCGCAGCTTATGGGCGTGGTTCACATGCATGGTCGAGGCAAGGTAATACATCACCTCGCGCATCCGGGCGGCCATGATCGGGTCCGCAGGCACCAGCCCGGCCTTCGGAGCCATTGCTGCGATGAACTCCAAAAGTGCCCCGGTTTCGGTCAAAATCCCACCGTCTACCACCAACGCCGGAACCCGGCCTTTTGGGTTGATCTGCTTGTAGGCGGATTTGGTTTGCTCTCCACTGGCAAAGTCCAGTTGGATCGCCTCATAGTCCAGCCCGGCCTCTTCCAGTGCAATCGCAACGGCGACCGAAATCGTGCGAGGGGCATAGTAAAGTTGCATCACAAAGCCTCTGGTTTGGGGTTACAGGTGGGTCTGTGCGAACTGCCGGTCTGGTGCTTCCAGATGCGGAACAGCATTGAACAGAACCGGGCTGAGCTGTGTACCTATCGGGTATAAACGGTGCATTGACGTGTTCATGATGGCAAGAGCCACCCGCGCCATGGCCGGGATATCCAGCCCCATCGCCTGCCGGACAACCATCGAAATCAACCCGCCCGAGGTCACAACGATGGCAGGGCCGCCTTCGGTTCCGATATCGGTCAGCGCGTCGCGCACCCGGGTTTCGAATTCCTCGAAGGTTTCCGGTGTGTTTTTGATGGCGCCATCGGCCCAGGCGGCAAAGGTGCGGGGCAGATGCTCGACAAAACCTTCGCGATCAGTGGGCACTTTCACTCCGTGCTGTTCCTCGAACAGCTGCGCGATGGTGAAATACTCGATCTCGTTCAGCCGCGGATCGCGGATCGGATCAGTCAGCCCCATGCTGGCGGTGGTCTCGGCGTGGCGGATCAGGGTGCCGCAATAGACCCGGGGAAAATGGCTGCGTGTGTCCTGCAGATGCGCCCCCAGCCAGCGGGCCTGCTGATGTCCCAGATCGCTGAGCTTGTCATAGTTCTTTTCGTCGCGCGCGGTGGTGTTGGCCTGCCCGTGACGCACCAGTGTGATATGTGACATGTCGGTCCCTCTTGCGTGGCAAGTCTTAGGACAGGTCTAGGTCCGGGGCCAGAGCCGTTCGTTGCGGTTTGGAAATTATTCTCGCTCACCCCCGAATCTGGCCGGGCGGTATTGTTGTTGACTCGCAAGACCGTCCACAGGAACCTTGGTGATATCAGACTGTCCTGCAAATTCATCGTTGCAAGCTATTCGATGACCTCGGAAAACTGGCTTGGGAAAGGGTTTATTTATGACGGATATTAAGCGCACGCCTTTGCATGGTTTGCATGTTGAGTTGGGTGGGAAGTTGGTTGATTTTGCGGGCTG
>NZ_JBXWPN010000009.1:0-176769 GCF_059611885.1 Ruegeria sp. CDSA193
GATCCACTGGATCAATTGCTAACCTCTTCAACTCGTCAGGCTCATAACCTGAAGGCCAAAGGTTCAAACCCTACTCCCGCAACCAAAATCACTACACAATATCAATATATTACACACCGTGCCGGAGCGGGCTTTTGCGTTGCGCCATCACAACTGGAAGCACCGTGGAAGCAAGCAGTACGAGAAAAACACTGTGACGGACCCGTAATAGATAATGCCAACCCGTAGGAAACCGTCGCTGTCAAAACCTTCTTCAAAACCGCCAAGGCCGAACGGTTTTGGCGGAGATCATGGAGCATACGACAATACGCTGAAATGGCGGCCTCCGGGCTTTCGCAACAATAGCGCAAGCAATTCATTGGCCTCTAATCCCGCTGAGCCACGCACTTGTCGCTTCAAGCCCTTTTCGCAAGACAGCAAACATTTGCTCAATTTCACTTTCGCTAATGATTAGGGGCGGTGAAAGAACACACATGTTGATCACAGGTCGAACCAATAACCCACGTTTCTGGCATTCGAAATCGATCTGGCTACCAATCTCGTAGTCGCACCCCAGATCGCTCTGGGGATCACCATCGACTGAGCACTGAACGCATCCCATCAACCCCATGCCGCGCACATCGGTAACGATGTCAATCTGACCCAACTGCTGTAGCTGATCCTGAAAAATCGGAGTGACCCTTCGAACGTGTTCGAGAAGCTTTTCCCGTTCAATAATTTCCATACTTTTCAGACCAGCGGCTGCGCTGACCGGGTGGCCAGAATAGGTGTAGCCATTAGAAAAGGTTGCATCTTTTCCCGCAATATCGGCGATTAGCCTGTCCGAGATAATAGCGGCACCCATCGGCGCATACCCAGATGTCATTCCTTTGGCGCAGGTGACTATGTCTGGCTGAATGCCAAAGACTGTTTCTGACGCAAACCAATGGCCCAATCGCCCGAAAGCGGTCACTACTTCGTCGGAAATGTATAGAACATCATACTTCTTGCAGATGTTTAGGCAACTTTCGTGATACCCTTTCGGCGGCACTATCACGCCACCAGAGGCAAGAACCGGTTCGGCGATAAAAGCGGCAACATTTTCTGGGCCAAGCGCCACAATGGCGTTTTCCAGGTCCGAAACTTTCTCTTTCAGAAAGCTCTCTTCGCTTTGACCAGGCGCACGATAAAGCGGATTCACGTCTGGCAAGAAATGTGCGAGGTCATCCGCCTTGTCGAGCCAAAGCCTGTCACGCTCTTTTCCACTGACGCTGGCCGCCAAAAAAGTGCTTCCATGATAAGCTTTTTGCCTTGAAATGATTTTCTTCTTCTCGGGGCGTCCCAAGAGGTTGTTGCGGAAATGAACAAACCGGATGGCCGTATCAACTGCGGTGGAGCCGCCAGTGGTAAAAAAGACATTGTTCAAATCGCCCGGCGCACGTTTAGCGATTTCGCACGCGAACCGCGCAGTAGTCGAGTTGGAATTGTTAAAGGGTGAGAAATAGGCAAGGTTTCGAGCCTGCTCAGCCATGGCCTCGGCCATCTCTTCTCGGCCATAACCGATCTGGGTGCACCACATGCCTCCCGGTCCGTCGATCAAGCGTTCGCCTTTTTCGTTCATGACATGGATGCCGCTGGCACCTTCGATAAATGTCCGATCGTTTTCGCCCAAAGTTGCCATTCCTTCCCACGGGTGCAGGAAATGGTCGTTGTCCCAGTGCTTGACGTTAGAGTTATCCACGGCGGGCCATGCTTTCTGTGCTCATCACAATTGGGAACTCTTCGCGCACCTGAGCGTCTGAAGCGCCGAAGTAGTTGGGGAAATGGCTGTCGAGAATGGAATTGGCCTTGTCACGGGCGCGGTCCAGCAGATCAGTTTTGCCTTCGTTTTCCCATGTGTCCGTGCGCTCACGATCCATGAGCCGTGGGTAGACGAATTCGCTGTTCATATAGCTCAGTGTGTGCGGGTTGCCGAGAAAATGACCAGGGTCGATGGCACACTGATGGATCACATCCACCGCCATGGTTTCATCCGTGACTTCAATCCCGCGCAACGACCGCAGGATCATACCGCCCGCTTCGTCATCGATGACCATGCTTTCAAAACTGCATCCCATCAGGCTACCGATCATACCCCCGAACTCGCACAAACGATTGGCACCGGCATGAGCGGCAAGCGTGAAGGTTAGTGCCTTTTCCAACCCGTATTGCGCGTCGGGTATCTTAGCATCGGTCATGCCTGCGCCTACAGAGGTTGGAAGGCCATAAAAGTTACCCATCTGAATGGCTGCGGCCCCGATCAGAGCCTGTTCGCCACTGCCGCCGGTGAACGACCCGCTGCGCAGGTCAGTGATGAAGGGCCAGGCGGCAAAGCAGACCGGACAGCCCGGTGTGATGAGGTTTACGATGGCAACGCATGCCAGCGTTTCGGCCACGGTTTGCACCAATGTTCCCGCAAGCGTCGCAGGGGCTGTCGCCCCGGCCTGAGGAGGCACCGCCAGATCAACCGTCAGGCCTAGCTTGGCGGTATCAATCAGGATTTCCATGTTTTCCTTGCCGACCCGCAAGGGGGAAACCATAGGGCAGCCGCCAAATATGACGCTTGGCTTTTTCATGAAAGCCCCTTCGCCACCTTGAGCAAAATCAAACATGCGGATGGCATGCGGAATATGGCTGCGGTCGCGAAAAGTCAGACAGGCAGGTTTTTGACTGCCTGCGAGCATGGCATAAATGGTGTTCATGTCGTGAGCGAAATCATCAGTCACATCGGTGGCCAAAACTGTGTCGCCCAGCATATGGATGTTGTCCAAACGGTCCACCAGACGGGTGAAATCATAGACATCGCGCAGGATCGACGGGCGATAAGATTTAGTTTCGGAATCGAAGGTGGTCACGGCGGTGCCGGAGTTGGCGAAATAGACACTCTCTGCCGAGCAATGCATGTCGTCTTTGCCTTCACGCTCTCCGCGGGCATAGACGTAAAACTCCTTGGCAGCACCAGCCAGGATGTCTTCCATCAGTGCGCGGGGGAAGCACAGCCGATTTAGATCATTCATCACCGCGCCCTTGGGCAGCACCAGATCAAGTAATTCCGGGAAATGATCGGTAATGCCGGTTTTTTCCAGAACGGTCAGAGCCGCTTGATGGATGTTCTCCATATCTGTTGGGGTAAGCGGCTTATAGCGGCCGCCACTTAATCCCCCACGCACGGCCTCATTGCCCGTGGTCGCCTGTTGAACCTTTATGCGCGCGGCGCGCCCACCACCTCCGCGACGGCGTGATTTTACGTCAGCCATTACCGGCCATCCTTTGTTCTGGTTCCGAGCGGATCATGGCAAAATAGAAATCGTAAAAATCCTGGATCGAGGTTTCCATTTCGCCCAAGGGCCCCGGTTGGAAGTATTGAGAATTAACGCCGGACTGGTTGTGCCGAATGATGCGTTCGTCATCCAAAGATGTGACATGCCAAAGCCAGGTCAGGTCTTCCTTGTTGTAATCTTGGCCTTCTTCGGCATCAGCGTTAACCAGCCAGACCACCTGAATGTCGGTTTCTTGTAGACCACGTGGAATAAAGCGGTAGCCCACCATGTGATCCGAATAGATCAGGAACCAATTCAATGGGCCAATATCAAAGTCAGTTGCGCCACCGTCGAAGCCTTTCAGCGTTCCAAGCAATGGCGCAAGTGCCTCACCCGATTTGCTGCCGGTTTTGTAACCTTGGTAAAGCGGGTAGCGCCGATAATACCCGCTGGTGAATGGGGTGGGCGCAGCCTCGCCAACAAGCGCCAATTCATCAGGTGTCAGCCCGACTTCTACAGCCCTTGCATTTAGCGGCTCGACCAAGCCAGCCATGTCTTGTGGCGATTTCAGGCTATGAGAGCGAGAGTATTCTTTGTGTGCTGGTCCGCAGTGGTAGCATTCAAGATAGTTCTCAACCGCCAGTTTCCAATTCGCTGGAACGGGAAATGACGCCGTATGCGCAACTTTCAGATCGTCAAAGCCATAGGGTTCGACGAGTGGCGAAAGCTGGCTGAGGACAGGATCAAGCGATGGTGTGTTTACATCGGTACAGACAAAGATCAGGCCTTTGAAGACACTCACCTGAACGGGAAAGAGCCCGAATTTGGACGGGTCAAAGTGTTCCCCCATATTGTGGCCTGCACGAAGTTTTCCCGATAACTCATATGTCCAGGCGTGATAGGGGCAAACAAGAACACGGGCGTTGCCGGACTGTTCAGTGCAGACGCGAGATCCACGATGGCGACAGACGTTCAAATGAGCGCGAACTTCGCCTTCGCGGTCGCGAACAATAATGATGCTCTCCGGGCCATAGTCGAACAGAAAATAGTCTCCGGGTTTTGGAATTTGGCTGACATGCCCTGCCCAAAGCCAGTTGCGGTTCCAGACCTGGGCAATGTCATAGTCATAGATGTCTTGCGAGGTATAGAATCCGCGCGGCAGAGCGTGGCCGTGCTGGTGCGAGGCCATCAAAGCATCTAACCCAATCGGTCGGCTGTTCATCACGTTTCCTCCAAATCGACTATCTCGCGGCGAAACCAATCCTTGTCTGCTTCTGCCTTTGGGCGTTCAAAATCGCGGGCGGCGCGGTGGCCTGCGAAGACTGCGTCCACGATCAGTCCTGGAGACGCGGCATCGCCTAAAAGTTCGAGGGTCTTCAACCCAACCCCTCGCAAGCTGTCGTAAAGCGCTGTCTCTCGCTGGCGCTCGGTAACCAGAACTGTCGAGGCACAGGGAATACTCGCTTCGCGACCGGTAAAGGCACATCCGATGCGGGCCATGTCACCTTCAACCGCGGTGAGCACCTGATTGCAGTAAATGTTTATGCCAAGTTCGATCAGACGAGCCTGAATACGGGGCTGCTCCAAAGTATGTACGGTGTAAGCAGAGACCAAACTCTCCGGCGTGACAAAGACCACCGGATATCCGGCAGCTGCCAGTTTTTCTGCAATCACACCTGCCAAATAGATATGGTCATCATCATAGATCATCACCGGGCCATTCGGAGGCAATATGCCGTTCATGATATCATCAGGTGTCAGCACTCTGGCGCTTTGCTCGATATGAGGCATACGGCGCTGGGTGTTTCGCCCCATGCCATCCGTACGCCAACGGCTGCCGGTGGCGACAAAGACGTGTTCGACGCCAAGCTCTGCCACCTGATCGCCGTCAAGTCTGCTGTCGGTGAACAACTGAACGTTGCCGCGCTGTTTCAGATCATTCAGGCGATAATCGACGACGCGCGACCAGGCCGCTAGGCCGGGAAGCTTGCTTTCCTTTGCAGCACGTCCACCAAATTCAGCTGAGGCTTCGGCCAAGGTCACCTGATATCCTCGCCGTGCGATTTGCATGGCACACTCAAGACCTGCGGGTCCGCCACCGATTACCAGTGCTTCCGCCTCGCTTTTTTTCGGTGCAATGATCTCGGGGTGCCAGCCGCGACGCCATTCCTCGCCCATGGTCGGGTTTTGGGTGCAGCGGATCGGAATACCCAGATTGTCCGAAGACACGCAGATGTTGCAGCCGATGCATTCGCGAATTTCGTCGACCCTGCCTTCTTCAATCTTATTCGGTATGAATGGGTCCGCAATAGAAGGTCGCGCCGCTCCGATAAGGTCGACAATACCTTTCTTGACCATCGACAGCATCATATCGGGGGAGGTCAGGCGACCGACACCTACCACGGGTTTCCGCGTGATTTGTTTGACGTGGGACAGAAACGCGTTCTGATAACCATCTTCCGGCTGGAATCTGGTTGTGGCACTGTCATTGGACCAGTCGGCCACATTCACATCCCATAGGTCAGGAAGATCGGCCAAAAGCTCGACCACGGCACGGCCTTCTTCTGCGGCCTGCATACCGTCGGCGCCCACCATCTCATCAATGGCAAAGCGGAACGCCACGGCACAGCTGTCGCCTACAGCTTCGTGGGTATCTACCAGCAATTCGCGCGTCAGGCGCACGCGATTTTCAAGCGAACCGCCATATTCATCACTACGCTGGTTCATATGCGGCAGCATGAAATGTTGCGCCAAAGTCATGTTGTGTCCGGCATAGACGTAAATGATGTCAAATCCGGCATCTTTCGCGCGCAGGGCGGCCTCGCGATGCCAGCGGCGGAATTCCCGGATATCGGCCTTATCCATGGCCTGCGCCTGCTTGGGATGCGTCATATCAACGGACATCTCGGACGGAGCAAGAACCGGAGCGCGGGTCAGCAGGTTTTGCGCATGATTGCCATTATGTACCAGCTGGATGGCCGCCAGCGCACCATGTGCATGTACTGCATCTGTCATCAACCGCAACGCAGGCACATCGCGTCCATCCCACAATCGCCCCTCGGCATAGGGGGACAAGTCCGAAGTCGGGTGTATCTCGGTCTCCTGATTGGAAACCACTGCCCAACCACCTTCAGCCTTCATTCCGCGGACGGCAGCATCCGCCCGTGGCCTGAGGTGTCCCAGCCCGGTGCAATGCGGCACCTGATAAAAGCGGTTTCTGGCTGTGACGGGCCCGATCTGAACCGGTTCGAAGAGCAGAGCGTATGGGTTCGCGTCCGACATAATCACGCGTTTTTCCTATATTTGGGTTCCGGAGCCCGAAGGCCCCGGAAATATGGTTGTGTTAGAATCCGGCTTTGATCCGTTCAAATTCTGCCAGCATTTTTGCCTCCAACTCGGGGTTCACCGCGTCAAAGAACAAACTGCTTTCGAAGAAGCTTTTCGGATCGGCAAAACCATAGGCTTCGATATTGGCTTGATCGGCAACTTCGAAGGCTTTTGCGTTGGAATGCGGGTAGCCCCAGTTGTCGATGATGTATTGGCCGCTTGCAGGATCAGTGAGCGCGTTCAACAGATCATAGACCTGATCGACCGGTGTCGTGGAAGACTTCAGATGCACGTAGCCACAGGCCCAGGTCGCGATACCTTTGTCGACGTCACGCATCATGGCGGCAGGCACTTCGTTCCAGATCAGGTTCAGTTCGGACTGGTTCCAGGCCCAACCCATTTCGATCTCACCGCTGGTCATGGCCTGATCAAACTGACCCGCATCGGACCAGTAAAAGCGCATGTTTGGGTGGATTGAGCGCAGGAAATCCGATGCTTCTTTGAACTGCTCATCGCTCAGATTTGTGTAATCATCAGCGTTTCCAGTGGCCAGCGCAGCCAGGGCATATGCAGACGACGCCGCATCCGGGATCGCGATCTTACCTGCATAGGCCGGGTCAGCCAGCAATTGCAGCGAGATATCATCCCCCGAGATTTTGTCGGTGCGATAGATAAGACCCGTGTTCCCCCACTCGAACGGCAACATGTAAAGCTCGCCGTCCAGGACGATGGCGTCGACTTCCTTGATCTCGGGCAGTACATCGGCCCAGTTGGTCAGTTTGCTTTCATCCAGGGGCTGAATCAGGTCGGCTGCGACCCATTTCCGGACCGCGTCGGAACAAGGATGCGCCAGATCAGCCGTGAAACCTGAACTCAGTTTCGTAAAGGCTTCCTCCTGACTTCCGAAATAGGAATAGCTTGGCGCTTCATCCCCGTATTTTTCCATGTAGCTGGCAAAGAACCCGGGGTCTTCATATCCCGACCAGTCAAAAACCGTTAGATCAGCGCCACCTGCTATGGCACTTCCCGTGCTTATTGCCGTCGCACATGCGAAGGCAGCAATTCCCTGAACTTTCATTTTATCCTCCCACTATTTTACTTTGTGTCTGTACCTAGATCGATCACGCTTGCACCCTGAAGTCCCAGCCAAACTGCGTCGCCGCGTTTGAAATCGACCGTGTGAAAATAGTTTGGAACTGAGACCGAGATTGGTTTCTCAGCTCCCGCAACCTGAATGTGATAGTGAATGTTCTCGCCATAGAAGGCGACGTTGCTGACAGTGCCTTGAACCGTTGATGGATAGTCTTCTGGCTTTTCAGCAGCGATTTCCAATTGTTCCGGGCGAATACCGATGTTCATGTCTTTAGAACTGGTCGCAACGTTGGGATTTCTCTCAATCTCAATCCGCCCGAAGGCGGCTGCATCGATCGACAACATATTGCCGGTTTCGCCCGATAACTGGGCAGGCAGTATGTTCATCTCACCGATGAAACTGGCCACTTGCTGATCACAGGGACGGGCATAAAGCGTGGTTGGTGTATCCACCTGCTTGAGCCGTCCTTCGAACATCACACCAATACGGTCGGACATCGTCATTGCCTCATATTGGTCATGGGTGACCATCACAAAGGTGATGCCAAGCGACTGCTGCAGATTGCGCATTTCAAACTGCATCTGTTCGCGCAGCTTCTTGTCGAGTGCTGACAAGGGCTCGTCCAGCAACAATACTTTGGGTCGCATGATCAGCGCGCGGGCAAGCGCCACCCTTTGCCGCTGCCCACCCGACAATTCACTTGCGCCGCGATCCTGAAGACCGCCCAGCTCGACCATTTCCAGGGCCTCGGCTACGCGCTGTTCGATCTCGGCCTTGGGCGCCTTGCCCCGCAAGCCATAGGCCACGTTGTTCCCGACGTTCAGGTGCGGGAAGATGGCGTAGCTCTGAAATACCATATTCGTTGGACGGTTGTTGGCAGGCACACCTTCCATATCTTGACCGTCGATCAGCACGGTACCCTCGGTCGGTTCCTGGAAGCCCGCGATCATCCGTAATACCGTGGTTTTGCCGCATCCCGAGGGGCCGAGGAGTGAAAAAAACTCGCCCTCTTTGAGATCGAGATCGATCCCGCTGGCCGCCAGGAATGTGCCATAGCGCTTTTCGACGCCCCTGAGTTCTATGATGTTTCTGTCTGTCATCGGACCTCTGATGCGGATGAGCGGCGGCGGAAATACTCGGCCAGCACCAAAAGCAGAACCGAGGTAAGCAGCAGGATAGAACCCAAGGCCAAAACGTTTGGAAGCTTGGCGGGGAAACGGATCTGGCTCCAGATATAGACCGGCAGGGTTGGCTGGTTGCCTGACAGAAAAAAGGCCAGGACGAACTCATCGAAGCTGACCGTAAAAGTAACCAGCATGCTGGCTACGATGCCGGGGGAAACGACCGGCAGCGTCACGCGACGGAAGGTTTCGAACACGCCGACGCCCAGATCGTAAGATGCCTCTTCCAGCGACGCGTCGAAGTCATCAAAGGCAGACTTCAGGATCGAAACGGAAAATGGCAATGCAAGGAACGTATGGCCCAGAACAACGGTCAGCAGAGATGGCTTGAGACCGAGAAACAGAAACAGGACCAGCATTGAAGAGGCCACGATAATGCCAGGTATGACCAAAGGCAGCATCACCAAACCTTCAGCCGCACGCTGACCCCGAAAACGGTATCGAACAAAGGCGCGGGCAGCGAACAGCCCCATAGCGGTGGATAGAAGTGCGACGACCGTGCCAACACCAAGCGAATTCCAAAGGGCCTGGATCAACGTATCCTGTTCGCCCAGCTTCCGATACCAGTCCAGCGTCCAGCCCTTGATCGGAAAGGCAACGATTGTACCGCTGTTGAACGAGAACAACGGTAGGAAAAGAACCGGCAGGTATAGAAACACCAAATACAGGAAAGCATAGGCTGTCAGGGTCGAGGGGCGCTTCATCTGATCCTCCTCCCAAGCCGGGTAGCGGTAATGACAAACACGATGGCGACGAAGCCGACCGACAGCATCGCGATCAGCGAAAGTGTGGCGCCGAGAGGCCAGTTGTTAGCGGCCCCGAATTGCACCTGAATAAGATTGGCAATCATCTTCCCGTCCGATCCGCCGACCAGCGCTGGGGTCACGTAGTCACCGACAGTCGGAATGAAGATGATCAGGCAAGCAGCAATGATCCCTGGGATGGTCAACGGCAGCGTCACCCGCATGAAGCGTTGCAAAGGACTGTTGCCGAGGTCGGTGGCAGCCTCCAACAGGCTTGGATCGATCTTCTGCAACGAGACATAGATCGGCAAGATCGCAAAAGGCGCCCAGGCATGAGCAAGCGTCAGCACGACGGCGAATTCATTATAGAGCAAGAAGTCGAGCGGTTCGTCGATCAGACCAAGCATCAGTAGTGCAGAATTCATCACCCCGTTGAACCCAAGGATGAGTTTCCAGGCAAATACGCGCAGGAGGTAGCTGGACCAGAACGGAATGGTGATGAGCAGAAGCCAGATGGTCTTTTTCCGGGCCTTCATCGCGATGAAGTACGCGATGGGATAGGCCAGTGCGACAGTGACTACCGTAACTGCTCCGGCGATCCAGATCGACCGCAACATCAGGTGACGGACCAGCGGATCAGCAAACGCGTCGCTATAGTTTTTCAGCGTCGGTGTCTTGTCGAGCGTTACGTAGGTTTGGGTCCAGAACGAATAGGCGATCAGGATCACCAAAGGCGCCGCCACCAGAAACCCCACGTATGCCGTGGCTGGTGCGCTGAGGGTATAACCCCGGGACGCTTCGCTACGAAAAATCACCCTATCTCCCATCTCGGTACTTACGAGTCTCTAATGGACGATCGTCCATTTAATGTTGCGCCAGAAAGGCCTTTCGTGTCAATCTTCCTGTGAGCCACCCATATGAGAAGACCCTAAGCTGATGGAATCATTGAATAGAGTGACAGAGCCTAAAGGAAGAAAACGTAGCTCGAAGCGCGATCCAGAAGCCAACAGGCAGCTTCTGATCAAGGCGACACTGGATACTATTGCTGATATTGGAGTCACCGATACCTCGGTCAGTCGCATCTGCGAGCGTTCAGGTCTGTCGCGCGGAATGATCCATTTGCATTTCGGGGGGAAGGACAATTTGCTGACCGCAGCGGCCCAGCATTTCAGTACCGAGTATTATGCCGAGATGGACAGAATGACCGATCTGGGCTCGGATGCATCGCCCGAAGAGCGAGTGATGGCTGTGATCGAGGCGGATCTGTCCGAAGCTTTGCTCAATCCACGAAGTACGAAAATCTGGCATGCATTCCGAGGCATCGCGAGCTCACACCCAGGTATTGCCCGATACAGCAGCACTCAGGATCCCAAACTTGTCGAGACATTGCGGCGTGCGTTCACGGAGATAGCCCAACAAAACGGACATGATCCGAACTTGGTGAATGATGCCACCAGCGGAACGTTGGCCTTACTGGAAGGAATGTGGGTAAATTACCTTACCGATATGCAGGTTTTTTCGCGACGACGCTCTGCTGAACTTATTCGAAGATTTTTAGGCGGACTTTTTCCAGGAAAATTCAAGTTGTGAGCCTTCACGACGCTCAGGTTTGAGATGGAAACAATGCCTCTTCCTGGAAAGCAACTACTGGTATTGGTGAGGCCTCTAGCGTCCAAGTAGCATCCACCTAGCTATTGAAAAATCTCGACGTCCGCTGTGCGCTATTAGCGGACTTTCACAATTAAGCTTTGTAGTCCGAGATGCGCAACAAAGTGGGGTTTTGCAGCATTATTGACGTCGTGGTGTGGCTACGCACCCGTTGGTCCAATCTTCAAGCTGGTCGGGAAAAGCATCGACTGACTTCGCTCGGCGCCTGCGATAAATCTCGACATACATGCCTCCAGCCTTTGCCGAAAAGCATACATCATCCAGAGTTTTCACACAGACTCAGTCCAATACACCATCAGCTGAAAGCAAGCATGGATGTTTGCAGCCAGAAGCTACAAGGTAGCACACGATATCCAGGACGCCGAACAATGCCTAATAAACACCAGGGACAAACGGGTGCGATAGATGTAGATCTCGCTGGAGATATTCTTCGAGTGGCAGTTTCTGGTCTTCCTAAACTAGTTTCTAGGAACGCGGCTGGCGCCTTGCTGGAGCTTCGTTCGGATCATGAACAGTTTCGGGGTTTTTTGAACCTCCCACCAAATGGAAACCACCTCATCAACTCTTGCCTACTCTATCCACCCTTTGAGCAAGGTACCGATGGGGCACTTTTTCTAGCCTCTCAGTTTGCATACGCACCATATGCCGGAACCGCACTCATGGCTGCAGCCACCATAATTGCGAGCGCGAAGCGTCAAGCATTAGCCAAAGATCAACAAGTTGTTGCTTTGGAAACAGCAAATGGTGTCATGGAAGTACAAGTAACCCGAACAGGTAGCGTTATGACACATGCCAAGTGGTTTACTGTCAAGCCCAAGCTATTGATTAATAATCAAATATTGAATCTTCCTCTAAATGGAAACATTCCAGTTTCTCTAGTCGATGCCGGGTTGCCGTATTTGGTTGTCGATGCAGACTATCTAGGTATTTCGCTTAGTGAGCGCCAAAAATTGACCAACGCTGCAATTGAGTTAAGCGGGGCGGCTAGTAAACAATACCCGATGTCTAATTTTGGCATTGGCGGCAGCTACGGTAAATACTTGGTCATGTTCAGTTCGAAATCAGGGAAGAACCATATTAAAACTGTCTGGGCCTCTGAAAAGGGAGAACTGGCAAATTCGGCTGGGGGGACAGGCGCATTGTCTGTTGTGGTGGCGTGCGAGGGCAACGGGTCACTATCTCCCGGCAGGTCCGTGACAATCGAAGCACCGGGCGGGATTTTTGAATGCCAAGTTGTCGGTCAATTCGCCACTGTATCAGCAGAAGTTAGGATCGTTGCAAGGCATAGCTTTCCTTCTTTTTACTACGCTAATCCGTAAGGCAGCTTTTTAAATTGGGTGTTTGGGTGCAGAACCCTAACAAACCGAGCAACTGAATTCCATTCTGCCAGAACCCGTTGTGGCGCCTTAATTGCAACCCAGTGCCTGGTAGGGCCACTGAAAGCTTCGGACATTGCCGACGAGAGTATTGGGCCGACCCCCGACGAATATTCGGAAAGGCCTTCTGCGGGCAAGTTTTTCGCCCATCTTCACTAAAATCTGGTTTTTTTAGCTCAATCAGCCCAAATCGGACATTGGTCGTGGCAGTAAAGAACGACAGGAGTACACTAAAGGCACCAAAATCAGCGTGCTTTCTTGATCTTTATTTTGTCAAGCTTCGCTCTGCTCTTGGTCGATTCCTCAGAGCGCGTGAGAGCTTTGGCAATGGCCTTCAAACCCATCCCCTTTGACACCAGTAGGTGCAATTTTTGAATTTCCTCTTGTGTCCAAGCTTGACGGTGACGCTCAAATCGTTCTGCCATGGTTTTCGTCTACCTTATCAATGTGTCTGATCTGTCATAAAGCATGGTGGTCGTGTTGACGCCAGCTCAAGCAAAATCACGAGTATCTTAGTGAAGCAGCGGTGATACCAAACGCTACAAATGACAGACCCAGCCCAAAGCGGACAATCAAGACCAAACTTTGCAATTCCGGATAGCGGACCGAACCGGACATCAACGTTTAGCGTGCCAATGTCCGGTCATTGCTCGTCAGCCTTCAAGTGGGGCTCTGTTGATGCGACTGACCTCTTCCATAATGTCGAAAACATGGTCGGCGGTCACTGTGACCCCTATCGCTTCCAGGCGCTTCAGATGCATACTTTTATAGCTTTCCAGGTATTCGCGGTTCCGAAACAGGTATGTGGACCCATAGTGATTGGTTCCATCTTCGACAGTCCAAATCTTCCAGATTATTCCTGGCTCCTCCGCGATACTCTTTGCAAGTTGCTCGGTGCCGGCGAGAAATTCTTCTGTGATCGGACCTTCATAGGTCATATGCAGATCCCAGACTTTCAGTGTACTCATGTTTAGTTTCCTTTGTGAGTTTGGGAAAGTTCAGCGGTTTTTCCCGAGTTGGTAGAAGCATAGGACCGCAAGCAAGGCGAAGAAGATGGGGTCAGACCAGCCAAACCCGGTGAAAACTCCTGTCAGGCAGGCGTAAAGCGTGATGATGACGCCAAGTAGATTGGTCCACATCAATCCTGTGAGAATGGCGATTGCAGCTTCACTGCCATGTTCAACGTCCCGAAACAGAAAGCTGATGATCCCGATGCCGCCCAGAAATATCGAGTTATGCTGTGACAGGAACACAGCGTATTGGTCGTTTAATTGCAGGCCGTAGTTTGGCCAGAGGATGGCCGGGGCAAAGAACAGCGCGAGCGCGAACAACATGTAAATCACGCCATGCGCGGTCAGGAGTGTTTTGTTAGGCATGTTACGACTTTCTAAGGTTGAGGCAGTTTTTTTCGGAGTTGGTTGAGTGTCTTGATCGTCTGGCGTTTGTCCTGCACGCTGAGATCACCAAAAATCTGTTCCAGAGCTTGATTGTGGAGTGGCAGGAATTCGGCCACTTTTTGGCGCCCGGCTGCGGTCAATAACAGAACGCGCGCCCGTCTGTCGGTTTCATCGACACTCTTTTCCACCCATCCGGCTTGAACCAGGTTTTTGACAACCACATCCAGGTTGCCGGATGTAGACAGTGTCAGCCGCATCAGATCGTTGATTGACAGCGGACCCTTGTTGCTAAGTGTTTCCAGCGCGTCCCATTGTGGCGCTGTAAGGCCCGCTGAACGAAACGCTGACACCATAGCGCGCATGAACAATTGCTGACTGCGTAGCAGGGCCAGCACCAGGGTTTGGTTTTCTCGGGCTTGATTTTTATGTCTCATGTTGCGCATGTATCCCTAGTTAGGGATAAATTCAAGCACTCTCCATAGAATGACCTAATCCACTCATTCGCTCGATGTGCAGCATTTGTTGGAATGACGCATAAAGCGAGCTTTCGCTGCATCTGCGCGAATGTCCGCAATCATTTCATCTCAGTTCATCAAGCAACGTTATTCTGTCACTGGAAATACATTTGTCTTCTTGACAACTCCGTAGACAAAGCTGCTGTCCATGGAGGCAATACCTCCAAGAGGATGCAGCTTTCTGCGAACGAATTTTTCGTAATCTGAAAGATCAGCCACGACCACACGAAGCAGGTAATCCGATGAGCCGGTCATAACGAAACACTCCAGTACCTGGTCAATCCGCGCAATGGCTGCTTCGAATTTCTTTACTGTCGCTTCAGTATGGCTTTCCAGTTTGACGTGAACGAATACCGTTACCGGCAACCCGTAAGCCTCGGCGTCTATGTTGGCGCTATAGCCGGTGATGATTCCATTTTGCTCGAGCAGTTTCAGCCGCCTCAGACAGGGCGAAGGTGACAAGTTCACCTCTGCTGCCAGGTCTTGATTCGTCATTCGGCCATTGCGCTGCAACGCTCGAATGATCTGTTGGTCTTTACGGTCTATTTTTTTCATAGATTAGCATATACTGCTACAAACGAGGTAGTATAAGATATTTTTGGAATATTTTGCCACTCGTGTAGTCATACTCTGCTTCTTGAAAACCAAGGAGTCACCCAATGCGCAACCGCCCCGACAGCTTCTCCACTCTTGCCATTCACCATGGCTATAACCCGATGGAAAACGAAGGAGCGTTGACGCCTCCGCTGCATCTGACCTCGACATTCGCTTTCGAAACCGCGGAAGCAGGCGGTGCGATGTTCGCGGGCGAGCAGGCAGGGCATGTTTATTCGCGCATCTCGAACCCGACTTGCGATTTGCTGGAGCAACGCATCGCGGTGCTTGAGGGGGCAGAGGCAGGATTGGCCCTGGCCTCGGGGATGGGGGCGATCACTGCAACGATGTGGACTCTTCTTGCCCCGGGGGATGAGGTCATTCTCGACAAGACGCTCTATGGCTGCACATTTTCCTTCATGCGGCACGGGCTGGCAAAATTCGGTGTGACAGTGACCCATGTGGATCTGACGGAGCCGGAAAACCTGGCAGAGGCGATCAGCGGAAAAACCAAGGTGGTCTATTTTGAAACACCCGCCAATCCGAATATGCGCCTTGTAGATATCCAGTCTGTATCAGCCATTGCCCATGCCAACGGCGCCTACGTGGTGGTGGATAATACCTATGCCACGCCCTATCTGACCCAGCCAATCAAACATGGCGCAGATATCGTTCTGCACTCGGCGACGAAATATCTAGGCGGTCACGGAGATGTTGTTGCAGGGTTGCTGGCCGGATCGGCCGAACTGGTGACTGAAATCCGCCTCTATGGGATGAAGGATATGACCGGCGCGGTCATGGCCCCGTTTAATGCAATGCTCATACTGCGCGGCCTCAAGACACTGGAATTGCGCATGGATCGGCATTGCAGCAGCGCTGCGACCATCGCCGAATATCTGGAGCAATCCGCCGGTGTGCGAAAGGTCTGGTATCCGGGACTGAGCAGTTTCGAGCAGCATGATGTCGCGCAGCGGCAGATGTCCAAATTCGGCGGCATGATTGCATTTGAACTGGATGGCGGGCTGGAAGCAGGGCGCGCGATGATGAACAGACTGCAAATGATCACCCGCGCCGTATCATTGGGAGATGCTGAAACACTGGTGCAGCACCCGGCCAGCATGACCCATTCGACCTATACGCCTGAAGAACGCGCCGCACACGGCATCAGCGATGGGCTGGTGCGATTGTCCATTGGCCTGGAGGGGATCGACGACGTGATCCACGATCTCGAACAAGCCTTGCCAAGACCCCCTGTCCGCAGCGCAGCTTAAGGAAATTGACCATGTCCATTGATCTCAAAACAATTGAACAACGTTTGCTGTGGCTGTCCCACTGGATGATCCACCATGCGAACCACATTCGGCCCAAAGCTGACGGGATCAAGGTTGGCGGGCATCAGGCGTCTTCGGCGTCGATGGTATCGATCATGACCGCGTTATATTTTCAGACCCTGCGCCCGGAAGATCGCGTAGCAGTCAAACCGCATGCCTCGCCGGTCTTTCACGCGATTCAGTATCTGATGGGCAACCAGACCCGTGAGAAGTTGGAGAACTTTCGCGGATTTGGCGGCGCGCAAAGCTATCCTTCCCGCACGAAAGATATCGATGACGTGGATTTTTCGACCGGGTCGGTGGGTCTTGGCGTTGCTATCACCTCGTTTGCGTCACTTGTGCAGGATTATGTACAGGCCAAATCCTGGGGCGATACGCAAAAGCTTGGACGCATGATCGCATTGGTTGGCGATGCTGAGCTGGACGAAGGCAATATCTATGAGGCCCTGCAAGAGGGATGGAAGAACGATCTGCGTAATTGCTGGTGGATCATTGATTATAACCGCCAGTCATTGGACGGCGTCGTGCGTGAAGGACTGTTCCAACGGATTGAGCAAATCTTCGACGCCTTCGGATGGGACGTTGTGCGGGTTAAATACGGCGCTTTGCAACGCGCTGCGTTTAAAGAGCCGGGCGGAGAGAAGCTGCGTCAATGGATTGATCAGTGCCCCAACCAGCTCTACTCGGCACTGACTTTCATGGGGGGCGCGGTGTGGCGCGAGCGACTGATGGAAACCCTCGGCGATCAAGGCGACGTAAGCGCGTTGCTTGATGCGCGCAGCGATGACGAACTGGCCGCTCTGATGGAAAATCTGGGTGGGAACTGCGTCACCACCATGGCAGATACCTTCGCCGCAATAGATCACGACCGCCCGGTCTGTTTCCTTGCCTATACGATCAAGGGCTGGGGGACGCCGATTGCTGGTCACAAGGACAACCATGGTGGGTTGATGAACAAGACTCAGATGGCAGAATGGAAGAAATTCATGGGTGTTACTGAGGGTGATGAATGGGAGCGCTTTGCCACCATCGCAGACCCGGCAGCGTTTGAGAAAATGCTGGCAAAGACGCCCTTCTTCGCCAGCGGGCCGCGCCGATACTCAGATGACGTTATCGACGTCCCCTCAGTTGAGTTGGATCCGGGTCGTGAAATCTCGACTCAAATGGCATTCGGCAAGATTCTGGATGACCTGTCCAAAGGCAACAGCGCGCTGGCCGAGCGGATCGTGACGACCTCTCCGGATGTGACCGGCACAACCAATCTTGGCCCTTGGGTCAATCGCAGGAAACTGTTTGCGCGCACCCATCAATCCGACACTTTCAAGGCTGAAAATATCCCCTCCACCGCGAAGTGGGAGTTTACACCAGATGGTCAGCATATCGAACTTGGCATTGCTGAAATGAACCTGTTTTTGCTTCTGGCGGCGGCAGGGCTTTCGCACTCGGTTTTTGGCAAAAGGCTTATTCCCATTGGAACGGTCTATGATCCTTTTGTGTCCCGTGGCTTGGATGCGTTGAATTACGCCTGTTATCAGGATGCCCGTTTCATGATCGTGGGCACGCCCTCTGGCGTCACTTTGGCGCCGGAAGGCGGGGCGCATCAATCAATCGCTTCGCCGCTGATTGGCATGTCGCAAGACGGGTTGGCCGCATTTGAGCCCGCCTTTGCGGATGAATTGGCGGTCATCATGGAATGGGCCTTTGCCTATATGCAAAAAGATGGCGAGGGAGATCCCGATGAACGCACGTGGTTGCGCGACGAGACCGGCGGTTCGGTCTATTTACGTCTGACGACCAACCCGATTGAGCAGCCCGGTAAACGCGTGGATGACGATTTCCGTCAGGGGGCCATCGACGGTGCCTATTGGCTACGCAAACCGGGACCGAACTGCGAAGTTGTCATTGCTTATCAGGGCGCGGTTGCCCAGGAGGCCATCAGGGCAGCGGGCCATATCGCCCAGGGGCGGCGGGATGTCGGCGTTCTGGCAGTGACCTCTGCCGACCGGTTGAACGCCGGCTGGACTGCAGCGCAACGGGCGCGCACAAATGGCATTCGGGGCGCTGAGGCACATATCGAAACGCTGCTGGCAGATGTGCCGCGCGACTGCGCATTGATCACAGTGATCGACGGACACCCGGCAACTTTGTCCTGGTTGGGTGCCGTTCATGGCCACAAAACGATTCCGCACGGTGTGGAGCATTTCGGCCAAACCGGGTCTATTGCGGATTTGTACCGTCATTTCCGCATTGACGCCAACACGTTGATCCAATCAGCTGGCGAATTGTCCCATGGTCGTAAAATCCCTCCGATTGTGGCTATAGCATAGCAGCAGCAGACATTGGTTCACGTTGCTGCGTCTCTAACTATGGGCTCTCCTGTCGCCACTCTCTGCGGAGCACTTCAACTGGTGGTAAGAGCCCATTTTACCAATTTTTCTGCAACGCGGCGTAAGTCAGCTTCCGCAAAATCGGATGCAGACTAACCGCTTGACGACAGAAAAATTTCAGATTAACCAACGTAGAGGCTGTGGACGCCTGCCTCCCGCTGACTTTTGTCTTGGTTAAGTTCTGCGACGTAATTCTCTATCTACCTCTTTCCGCATATCGCGCGGATGGTAATGCGGGTCCCATCTCAAATTGCGCGATCAGGCAAGAGAGATATGACCGATAGCCCCACTAATACATTCACCGATGGGCCGCTTGGCACCATCTACTTTAGGACCGCACTCCCGATCATTTTCGTGATGGGGATGAATGGGCTTCTGTCTGTTGCAGATGCGCTGTTTCTGGGCATTTATGTAGGCCCTGATGCGCTGGCTGCGGTCACGTTGATGTTCCCGATCTACATGCTGATTGTGGCGCTTTCCACGCTTGTGGCGAACGGCATGTCGAGCCTTCTGGCGCGATCCCTTGGCGCGGGTGACATGAACGGCGCGCGTGCCACGTTTGCTGGCGCACATGGGCTGGCAATTGGGTTGGGCGCAGTTCTGATAGTGTTGTTCCTTCTATTGGGCCAGCCAGTTGCATTGCTGGCCGCTGGTGGGTCAGAGACTTTGGCGCAGATGGGGTTGGTCTACCTGCGGATTACGGTGTTCTTCTCACCGCTTTTGTTCGTGTTGTCGGTAAATTCTGATGCGCTGCGCAACGAAGGGCGCGTGGGCTTTATGGCCGCGATGAGCCTGCTGGTTTCGATTGCAAACATGGGGTTCAACTACGTACTCATCGCCGTTCTGGACATGGGCGTAGCTGGGTCAGCCTATGGAACTGCGGCGGCACAGGCGCTCGCGTTTGCTATCATTTTTGCGTACCGATTGTTTGGGGAAACATCGCTGCGTCCTGCGACCTTGCTGTCCCATTCCGTATGCGGAAAATGGGGGCGGATCCTCGCACTGGGTGCACCACAAAGCCTCAATTTCATTGGACTAGCTCTCGGGTCGGCCGCGATTATCTCAGCCCTGCAATGGATTGGTCGCCCGGGTTACGCCGACACAATTACTGCTTATGGGATCATCACGCGGGTCATCACCTTTGCTTTCCTGCCACTTCTGGGCTTGTCGTTTGCAATGCAGACGATCACGGGCAACAACTATGGTGCTGAACTTTGGCAAAGGTCAGATGCAAGCCTGCGCATGGCACTTTGGGTCGCGTTTGTTTATTGCGCAATCGTGCAGGTCGTTGTGATTAGCATGCCTAGCCGGATCGCCAGCGCGTTTGTAGACGACACGTCGGTCATTGCAGAGGTTGCGCGCATCTTGCCGGTCATGACATGTGTCTTTTTTCTGTTGGGCCCGTTGATGATGATTGCGACCTATTTTCAGGCGATTGGATCTGCAGGAAAGGCAGCCCTTCTAGGGCTGACAAAACCTTATGCATTTGCGATCCCGTTGACGTTTCTGTTGCCCTTCTGGTTTGGCGAAGTTGGCATCTGGTATGCGGGTCCGCTGGCCGAAGTGATGATGTTGGGTCTTACTGTTGTAGTGCTTTGGCTCTCCGCCCAAGACCCAGAGCTAAAATGGGGCATTTTCCACACCAAAAAAGGAGTGGCGTCATGAACACGCAATTTCCGTCAGCTACGCAAGCTAAGGATCAAGCTAAGCGTTTGCGCACAAAATTGACCGAGGAAGGTGCATCGATTGGCCATGCCAAGTCCCTCGAGTTGGTCGCCCACCAACACGGGTTCCGCGATTGGAACACGATGTTTGCAGCCATCGGAAACGGACCACCCAAGGGATGGGCCATCGGTGACAAGGTCAGCGGAACGTATCTATCGCAACCGTTCACGGGGCATGTGGTCTCTATTTCGATCATGAAACCAGGATGGTTCCGGTTAGAGGTGCACTTGGATGAAGCCGTAGACGTTGTCACATCCGAAGGCTTCTCAAATTTCCGCTCGCGCATTCGTGGTGTAATTGGTCCCAAAGGACATTCTGTTGAACGGACAAGCGACGGGCAGGCGCACCTTCAAATCAATTTATGCTGACAGGGAAATCCGGTTCTTAAATTTGTCAGCGGCTGTTGGCGCGATTGAAGCCGATGGCCGTCTTGTCTTGCAACCTGTGAATATGTCGTATTAAAAATTCTGCGCAATCGACGAATGGCAGATTTTGCCGCTGCCCTGCGACGGCGGAACCTGACCTCTTACGGCGATTTTCGTGCTGCGAACGCGCAGCAAAAATACTGAAGGTACAGGTTGGGCTCAGTGCCGACCTCAGATGCGGTGCGGCATCTGCCAGATTCGCAGAACTAGCATCGTAGCAGATGGCCCAAAGGAGACATCCATCTTCCTCGACGGCGCCGCAATGCAGCTTCACCAGACCGGCCATTCGCTGCGCAAGCAACATCAACGGGCGGATTAAGGATCAAGTCGCGGTACGAAGCGGTAATTCGTCTCGTGGTACATGCGTGACTGAGTTGGGGACAAAGCCTGATATGCAGGTCGTGCCTGCGGTACTATCCTAACGTCCCGCGTAAGTTTCCGGCGGTAAGGAAATTGACCATGGTTCTGAGTTGCCTAACGCGGAATTGAAAGTATATTCTATCTGGCTCTTGTAGAGGCAGCCAAAAGGGAGATTCCTTGTCTGGCCGTTTTGTTTTGTTGCTCGCATCCGTTGGGTTGTTCCCGATCGCACTGTCTTATGGCGCGATGCCGTCGGCGAGTGTGCCGATGTTGCTGGGATTTCCAGTCGACACGACAGAGCTCACCCACATCTTCCGGGCAATTATGGGGCTGTATCTGGCGATGTTGATGTTTTGGATTGCCGGGGCATTCAAGCCCGCCCTTACAAACGCCGCCCTTTGGAGCCTGTTCCTCTTCATGGCCGGGCTCGCCGCTGGCCGACTGCTGAGCTTTTTGGTCGATGGCTTGCCAAATTTCTTGCTGGTGTTCTACTTTTTGGCAGAAATCCTTTTCGCAGCTTTGGCTCTGCTTCGTTTGCGTCAACAAGGCGCGGTTTGATCAGGAGGGTCAACTTGGGTATCCGAAACACTCTGTTGGCCGCTGCGCTGGCATTAACTCCGATCTCCGCCGATGCAGATGATACACTGCAAGCCGACACCGATGTTTTGTTCGAAGCAGTGGCAGAGGCGGTGACAGATGCCAAAATGGCAAGGGTGATCGAGATAGATCATGCCCGTTTGGCGGCTGGCGAAGGCGTGGAGATGCCACCGTCGAGAGTTTTGCTTTTCTCTGATCCCGGCGTGAACGCTTCCATCCTGAGCGAGAACATTCGTGCGGGGTTGGATCTGCCCTTCAGGGTGTTGTCATACGGCGACGAGGCTAAGCCGTCCTTGTCTTACACGTCCTCTGCATTCATCGCCAAACGTCACGGACTTGAGGGGTCAGCGGCCCTTGCTGCCTTTGATGAGCGCCTGCAAGCGGTACTGCGCGCGGTAGATGGCGCAGATCCGAGCCCGATTCCCACCGATGCTGTCGAGCGTGATTTTGGCATTATTGAAATTGCGTCGGCGTATGGCGTTGCCGAAACGGTTGCGCGCCTCGAAAAAGCAGTGACCGCGCAAACAGATACAATTTGGTTCGGCGAGATCGATTTTATGAAAGAAGCTGCCGCGTTTGACGTTGCCCTTCCCGCCGCAAAGCTGCTGCTGTTCGGGGGGCCAGCGCCCGGTGGAGTCGCAATGGCGGATTACCCGGCGATCGGTCTTGATGCCTTTTGCCAGAAACTGCTTGTCTATGAAGGCACAGATGGCAACGCTGTGGTTCTGTTCAACGACATCGCCGCCTTTGCACAGCTCTACTATGGTAGCTCAATCGAGCCACACGCGATGCTCAACAAACGTTTAAGCGCGACATTTTCCGCTGCTGTACAGTAATTACGCGCTTATAAATTTGGGGCTATGAGGACGACCAGACGACCCCGATACGATGCAAGAAAGGATGATTCATGCAGAAACGCTTATCAATCGCGCGCACTTTCGTCGGAGCGGTCGTCGCTTCGGTTGCTGTCGCCGCAAGCGCAGTTGCTCAAGAGGACAAGCCAAATATTTTGGTGATCATGGCTGACGATGTCGGTTGGGCCAGCTTGGGAAGCTACCACCAAGGCGTCAAAAGCATCAAAACACCGAACCTGGACCAGCTTGCCGAAGCGGGAACGCGGCTGACGGACTACTACGCGGAACCGACCTGTACCGCAGGTCGCGCTGCGTTTTTGACGGGTCAGTTTCCTGTACGTGTCGGGATGCACACTGTTGGTCTTCCCGGTGATCCCGTGGGTCTGAGCAATGAAGACCCCACGCTTGCAAACATGCTAAAGGCCTTGGGGTATACCACCGGTCAATTCGGGAAAAACCACTTGGGCGACCAGAACCAGTTTTTGCCAACAACAAAAGGTTTCGACGAGTACTGGGGCTGGCTCTACCATTTGAATGCGATGGAATATACGTCGGACCCTGACTGGCCAGACGATCCCGAATTTAATGCCCAATTCGGTCCGCGCAACATCATACATGCCTTTGCAACCGAAGAACTGGATGAAACGGTGGATCCGCGTTGGGGCGTGGTCGGCAATCAGCGCATCCTGGACGATGGACCCGCGCCGCCCGAGCGTCAAAAGACGCTCGATGATGAGGTGACCGAAAAGACGATCGACTTTATTGATCGCGCTGTCGAAGCGGATACACCGTTTTTTGTATGGATGGCCCCGGCCAGAGCGCATGTTTGGACGCACCTGAGCCCCAAATACGAAGACATGCTGGGCGATGGGCGTGGGCTGCAGGACGTTGTGATGCAAGAGCTTGACGACAATGTGGGCAAAGTGATGGCGCGGCTTGACGAGCTGGGTGTCACTGACAACACAATTGTGGTTTTCACTGCTGACAATGGCCCTGAAACGATGACCTGGCCGGATGGTGGCACGACACCATTTCACGGGGAAAAAGGAACAACCTGGGAAGGTGGTTTCCGCGTTCCGGCGATTATCAAATGGCCCGGCAATGTTCCTGCTGGACGCGTTGCAAACGGCATTATGTCCGGTATGGACTGGATGCCGACGCTGGTGGCAGCGGCAGGTGGCCCTGACAACCTGCCCGAGGCGCTCTTGTCTGGATATGAAGGCTACACAGCACATTTGGACGGATACAACCAACTGTCGTATTTGACGGGAGGTGCCGAAAGCAACCGCGACGAAATCATCTACTACGAAGGCACGAGCCTTCAGGCCGTCCGCTACAGGGACTGGAAAGCCCATTTCGTAATCCAAGAGCATGGCTGGGCCGGACCAAAAGAAGAATTAAATGCGCCGATGTTGTTTAATCTGCGCCGCGATCCTTATGAAAAGGCCGCCGAAGAATCCGGGATGTATACCAAATGGATGGGGCAGAAGATGTGGGCGTTTGGACCTGCTGCGCGACTGGTGCAGCAACACCTTCAGACATTCCAAGAGTTCCCGCCACGTGGCTCTGACCTGGCCAATCAAAGCCAAGTTGAGAAACAGGTTTCCAGCGAAGGCGGGATGTCTCAATAACGGCTAGAAATACACAATTCAGCACTTCGCCGTGGTGACGGCGGAGTGCTCCTTCCACTATCTCTCAAGATTCTGCTTTGGGCTCGGTATCGCCGTTCGCTGCTATTCACATCAGGGACTGATTGCAGTCCGAAGCGCGCGTTATCACACGCTTCGAATCAAGCCCTTCGAAAAGGGCCTCAAACTGCGATTTGGTCATCGTCATCACCCCGTCACTGACGCGTGGCCATTCAAAACCTTCACCCCCGATCCGCTTATAGATCAGCACAAGACCCGCCCCGTCCCAAACTATGAGCTTCAGCCGGCCCGTGCGTGTCGAACGGAAAACAAATATGGCAACACAGCATGGATCGAGATCGAATTCATTCAGAACGATCGCCTCCAAACCACCCATGCCTTTACGAAAATCGACTGGCTTGGTTGCGGCGTAGAATTTAAAGTTGCCAGCTGGTGAAATCATGAATGGCTATCCATCGCGAGTGCAATTTTGACCAAACAGTTCACCGGATAATTGGCAGGAAAGGCATGGTGCTTTCCCGGTGCGCCAGAAGATTGCGATTGTCAGTTTCTGGATCACGGCCTGGCTGCGTCTCTTCGTTAATAAGAACCTTTGAAAAAATTTGTTCTTCGTTCCGCGCGACGCTATTGACCCGTGAAGATTTCACGCCTGACCTCCATTTGTAGACGAGGGATTGCGAAACGTTGCAATCCTCCATGATGTCACCAACAGTCAGTTCACCGAGATCAAGTTTGGTTTTGACAAACCGCTTGAAGCCGGGTGGCCAGACACGGCGTCCTCCCGCATGCACCTAAATGGTGAAACCATAGACTTAGAATGATTGTGGTACTTGCCTCATTGCTGCCGCCTCTCGTTTTAGACAATATGCCATGGAAACAAGAGGCAGATCAGGGGCTAATTCGGAGGTCAGTTGCAACGCTTACGCTCAACGAATACATCAACGGATTCTACAATCCGGGCCGCCGACATTCAGCACTGAGCGGGAACATCCGGTCGCATATTAAGGGTTTGGGCATCCGTATTGAGAAAAAACCGGTGCAAGCAGCGCCGGTTTTCATGGTCTCATCCTAAGAGACTGCTAACGGTATCAGCCGAATACACGCCCCAGTGCGCCATCGACAGCATCGGTGATTTGGTCGATGTCATCCGCGGTGGCAATCAGCGCTGGTGAGAAGCACAGAGTGTTGTTCCGACCGGGGACCGAGCGGTTGGTGACGCCGATGATCACGCCCTGCGCCATACAGTCGGCCACAACGGCCTGCGCCAGTTTTTCATCGACCGGCTCACGGGACGCGCGGTCTGCGACCAGCTCAGCACCCAGGAACAGGCCCTTGCCGCGGACGTCGCCGACGACCTTGTGCTTTTCCATCAGCGCCTGAAGGTTGCCCGTCATCCGGTCACCCATAGCGACACAGTTGGCCAGAAGGTTCTCATCCTCGATGATCCGCATGTTCTCGATCGCGGCCGCTGGACCGGCGGTACAGCCACCAAATGTCGAGATATCGCGGAAGTAGCCCATCGGGTCCGAGGCGTCTTCTTTGAACATGTCAAAGACTTCCTCGGTGGTCACCATGCAGGCGATGGCGGCATAGCCCGAGGCGACACCCTTGGCCATGGTCACGAAATCCGGCTTCACACCATATTGTTGATACCCGAACCAGGTACCGGTGCGGCCAACGCCACAGACGACCTCGTCAATATGCAGCAGGATGTCGTACTTCTTGCAGATCTCCTGCACACGCTGCCAATAACCCTCTGGCGCTTCGATCACGCCGCCACCGGCTGTCACGGGCTCAAGGCACAGGGCGCCAACCGTATCGGGGCCTTCGCGCAGGATCACATCTTCGATCTGATCCGCGGCCCATTCGCCGAAATTCTCTTCGGGCGCGCCGTCCAGCTCGTGCTTGCGGTATTCCATGCAATGCGGCACGCGGATGAAACCGGGGGCGAAAGGCCCGTACTGCGCGTTGCGCTCGTCCTGACCACCTGCCGACATCGCTGCCAGGGTCGAGCCGTGATAGTCGCGGTCACGGTACAAAATCTTGGTCTTCTTGCCGCCGTATTTCTTGTGGGCGATTTGGCGAACCATCTTGAACGCCTTCTCATTCGCCTCGCTGCCCGAGTTGGTGTAATACACGCGGCTCATGCCAGGCATTTTCTCGATCAGCTTTTCGGCGAACAAAGCACCTGGGATCGAGCCCGCCGAGTTGGCGAAATAGCACAGCTTCATCAGCTGGTCGTAAACCGCCTTACAGATCGATTCGCGGCCATAGCCGACATTCACAGTCCATACGCCGCCCGATACAGCGTCCAGATGCTCTTTGCCTTTTTGATCCCAGACACGCATGCCCTTACCTTCGACAATGATGCGCGGGTCGTTGGTTTCAAAGGGTTTATGCTGGATCAAGTGGTGCCAAATATGGGCGCGGTCGGCTTCGACGACGCGGGAAAGATCGTTTTCGTTGAACGTGCCGTCCATGACATGTCCTTTCAAAATTAGCGTGTGCACATCTTACAGAGGCGGTGTCGCCTCGGCTTGTATATTCGATGGCTCAGATCAGCGTGAATGGCCAGTACAAGATAGGGCCAGATCGGGTAGGTTCGTATCGCCAGTCGGGCACAGCACGGTTATTTGGCCGCCTCAGCCCGTATTTCTACGGGTTTGTCATGGGACTATGTTTGTGTTCAATTCGCGCAACTTGCGATTTGGGAGGATCCGCAGATGACAGGGGCCAACATATATGAACGCCACTTGGATCAATGTCAGGCGAATTATACGCCGCTGTCACCGCTAAGCTTTATCGAACGGACGGCGCAGGTCTACCCTGATTACCCGTCAGTTGTTTATGGCGTCCGCCGGTATTCCTGGGCCGAAACCTATACCCGTTGTCGTCGACTGGCGAGCGCTCTGGATAGGCGTGGAATAGGGCGAGGAGATACAGTTTCGATCATCGCAGCAAACATCCCCGAACTGTACGAGGCCCATTTTGGCGTTCCCATGGCCGGCGCCGTGCTGAACGCGATTAACACCCGGCTGGACGCGCCGATCATTGCCTTCATCCTGAACCATGCGGAAACCAAGGTGCTGCTGGTCGATCCGGAATTTTCTACGGTTGTGCAAGACGCACTGGAACAGGTTGATCACGATATTCTCGTCATCGATATCGAGGATCCCAGCTTTGATGGTGGCGAGAAACAGGGCAGTCTGACTTACGATGCGCTCTTGGCCGAAGGCGATCCCGAGTTCGCATGGTCCCTGCCAGCGGATGAATGGGATGCGATCACGCTGAATTATACCTCGGGCACCACAGGCAATCCAAAAGGGGTTGTGTATCATCACCGCGGTGCGGCCCTGAATGCCCAATCTGATCTGCTGGACTGGGGCATGCCCCGGCATTCAGTCTATCTGTGGACCTTGCCGATGTTCCACTGCAACGGCTGGTGTTTCCCTTGGGCCATGGCGGCAAATGCAGGGGTCTCGGTTTGCCTGCGGGCGGTTCGGGATGAGCCGATTTATGCCGCCTTCCGGGACGAGAAGGTCACGCATTTCTGCGGTGCGCCGATTGTTCTGAACATGTTGGCCAACGCGCCCGATCACCTTAAGGATTTCGATCACGAGATCAAAGTGATGACCGCAGGCGCTCCACCTCCGGCGGCTGTGGTTAAGAAGATGGAGGATATGGGGATCGAGGTTACCCATGTCTATGGCCTGACCGAGACTTATGGTCCGTCCGTGGTCTGCGCCTGGAAGGATGAATGGAACAGCAAAGAAGGCGAAGAACGCGCCGCTTTGAAGGTTCGTCAGGGTGTGCGGTATTCGGCCCTGTCCGGCCTTATGGTGGCCGACCCGGATACGTTGGAACCCGTGCCTGCGGATGGCGAGACGCTGGGTGAGATTTTCATGCAGGGCAATGTTGTCATGAAAGGTTATCTCAAAAACTCCGATGCCACGGACAAGGCGTTCCGGGGCGGCTGGTTCGCCTCGGGCGATCTTGGGGTGATGCATGCGGATGGATATGTCGCACTCAAGGACCGGTCCAAAGATATCATCATCTCGGGAGGTGAGAATATCTCATCGGTTGAGGTTGAGGATATCTTGTACAAGCACCCCGCCGTGATGGAGGCCGCCGTGGTCGCCCGCCCCGATGACAAATGGGGCGAAACACCCTGCGCCTTTGTTGAACTCAAACCAGATGGGCAAGCGACAGAAGCAGAGATCATCGCGTTCTGCCGGGACAACATGGCCCATTTCAAGGTGCCTAAGACGGTGGTCTTCGGTCCTTTGCCAAAGACCTCGACCGGCAAGATTCAGAAGTTCAAGCTGAGAGATCAGGCGAAGGCATTGGGTTAAGGCTGGTCGAAGATCGACAGATCTAGATCCAGCATCTCACCCATCCAAATGGCGCGGTCGCGGTGGTCTGCTAGATGCTCGCCGGTTTCGGGATGGGTGAATATCGTCAACCCTTGCCGATTCAGCGTCAGCCAGGGAATGACCTGATCAAATGCGTCGGCTGCAAAGCCCAACTGGCAGCTCCACCTTGGATGTGGGCCTACATTGCGGGCGTGCATCCGCCCCATTGCAACTGGGAACAGGCGCACTGCTTCTTCACAGAGCTGCCGGGCGGTATCCTGCGTTTCTGCATCGAAATAGACATGGGCGTGATAGCCGATGATTTCGGGCATTGGGGCCTCCTGCATTTTGTTTTGAAGAACGTAAGGCAGGGGTCAGGCAATTCCCATTCGCATCGTCACACAGACCCTGTGCAGAGGATCAGGTGGGGGCGTGTTGATCGGGATGCGCTGCGGCAAAGGCTGGGTGTTTGGCGCAGGCGGCCTCGACGCCCAGGATACGGGGCAGGTCGGTCAGATCGACCTGATAGCGGCGGGCATTGTACATCTGTGGGATCAGGCACAGATCAGCCAGCCCTAGCTGCGGTCCAGTGCAATATGGGGTCTGTTGGAAACCGCCCAACTGGGCTTCGAACGCAAGCAGACCTGGTCGTATGAAATGGTTCATCCAGTTGCCAGGCATGCCTTCTGCATTCCCACTGAGCGCGGTTGCATGGCGTGCGACTGACAAATTGCAGACTGGGTGAAGATCAATGGCGATGGTTTGTGCCAGCGCCAGTGCTTGTGCGCGGATACCGGGTTCCGCAGGAAGCAACCCCAGACCCCGTGTCATGTCCAGATAGTCGATGATTGCCAAAGATTGCGTCAGCCGCAGCCCGTCAATCTCAAGCACAGGAACCAGCCCCTGCGGGTTGCGCCTCAGATGAGTGTCAGATTTGTGATCTCCGGCGACAAGATCGACAGACACCGCACGATAGGTGATGCCAGCCAAGTTTAACGCGATCCGCACCCGGTAGCTGGCCGACGAGCGCCAATAATCATACAGAACTACGCCACTCATCGCTGGCCTCCTGTTTACGTCAATTCTCGTTCAGCTTGGCGGCTTTTAGGGCTTCAGACAACACCTCGGCATTTCCGATATGGTTGGCTAGCACCAGTACCAGCCGCGCATTCAGCGCGTCGCTGTCGGTTTTATCCAGCCCGTCATGGGCGGCGATCAGTTCAAAATAGAAATCATCTGCATTGTCCAGATTAGGGGTGAGGATCAGTTGGGTCATCTCGCTTACTCCTTACCGGTGGCCCTGCGGATCGCCTGCCGGAATGCGTTTTCTTCGTACGTATCACGGCGGGCGGCCACGTGTTGATCGGGACGGATCAGATAAACCGCGCTGGTGGCATCCCCCAGATAGCGGCGCTTGAGCGCCAGGGTCGGATCGTCCTTAACGGACAACGCCAAGCGGGTTGCCAGAACCCCGTCTTCCTCAAGAGTGTCTGGTGCGTCGGCGTCAATCGTCAAAAGGGTAAACTTGCCCGCGAGTTTCGGCAGCAGGAACGCGGCGCCGAGGGGGGCATCCGGGCACGCAGCGCCGGGACGGGTAATATCTGGCCCGTTCAGCGCATCTGCGGAATTCAACGACGAGCCCGCATAGGTACAAGGTGTGCTCAGACGGCCGGAATTCACCAGAGGGCGCGCGAATTCGTAGTGCTCGCCCAGGTCAAGAACGGCGTCGCGCAACAGGCGGGACATCTGGGATTTCGGCGTGATGAAGTCGGTCGAGCGACTGGAATAGGCAATATTCTCATCAGCGGCCTGCACCCGTTCATGGCTGTAGCTATCCAGCAAATAATCGGGCGCTTTTCCGTCGATAACCAGCTTCAGCTTCCAACACAGGTTGTCCGAATCCTGCACACCCGAATTGGCCCCACGCGCACCAAACGGGCTAACCTGATGGGCGCTGTCGCCGGCAAACAGGACCCGGCCATACCGGAATCGCTCCATCCGGCGACACTGGAAGGTATAGATCGAGACCCATTCTAAATCGAATTCGACATCTTCGCCCAGCATCTCCTTGAGGCGCGGGATCACATTCTCGGGCCGTTTTTCCCGTTCCTTGTCGATATCCCAACCCAGTTGCAGGTCAATGCGCCAAACATTGTCAGGCTGTTTGTGAAGCAGGGCGGATTGCCCCCTGTTGAACGGTGGATCAAACCAGAACCAGCGTTCGGAAGGAAAGTCAGCCTCCATCACGACATCAGCTATCAGGAAGTTATCTTCGAACACGCGCCCGTCGAAATCCAACCCGAGCATCCTGCGGGCCGGAGAGTGCGCGCCGTCACAGGCGATCAACCAGTCGGCTTCGATGTTGTAGGGGCCTTCGGGGGTCTCTACCTCAAGCGTGACATGGTCCTCATGGGTGCCGATCGCCTCGACCCTATTGCGGCCGCGAATATCGATTGGCGCGCCTTCAGCTTGGAGTGCGCGCAAGCGGTCCACAAGGATCTGTTCTAGGTGATATTGCTGCAGATTGATAAATGCCGGATTGGCATAGCCTTGTTCTGGCTGCAAATTGAATTCATAGATCTGTCTTGTGTCGAAAAAGACCTTGCCGGTATCCCAAAGAACACCTTTCCGGACCAAGGGCTCTGCGCATCCAAGCCTGTCGGCTATGTCCAGCGTGCGCTGTGAAAAACAGATGGCCCGGCTGCCAAAGCTGACCTTGTCATTTTCGTCCAGAACGACAACCTCAACGCCCTGTTGTGCCAGATCAATAGCTGTGGCCAAGCCGATTGGCCCGGCGCCGATGACGATCACCTTGTGGCGTATTGCGGCTACGGCGTCCTGATCGGGATTTCGCGCGTAGGCGTAAAGCGGTATTTCGAAGATCTTGTTCATGGGGCTCTCCCATTGCGCTGCGCTGAGGGTCCTTTCCACCAGCCGTTCAGGCTCAGTGGTCCCGATCCCAGGGTCTCACCAATCCGTCCTGCGAAAAACGATCTGGATCAAATGCGACCGTATGTCCTTAACTCTGCAAGGCTTCCCACATCTCCAGATCTCGTTGGGCGGTCCAGATGCGCGGGGTGTCGATCCCGCGCGCCTCGTCATAGGCACGGGCGACGTTGAAGGGCAGGCAGTGTTCATAGATCGCGTAATCGGCGAATTTCGGGTCGCATTCGGCGCGCACCGCGTCCCATGCTTCCTTCAGACTTCCTCCGCGCGCCGCAACCTTGGCTGCCGGACGATAGGTGCTGTCGACAAAATCGCGGGTGTTTTCGATGGCTGCATTGACCATGTCCTTGCCGACCAGGGCATCGCCACGGCCTGGCGCAATGGCGTCGACATCAAACCACTTGATCTCATCCAGTGTATCGCCCCAGTCGCCGAAATGCCCATCGCCGCAGTAACAGGCCGAGTGATACTCGACGATGTCACCGGTAAACATCACATTCTGATCGGGTACATGGATCACGATATCGCCTGCTGTATGTGCGCGGCCCAGATGCATCAGGTCAATCCGACGTTTGCCCAGATATACCGTCATGGTGTCGCTGAACGTGGTCGTGGGCCAGGTCAGACCGGGAATGCTTTCGTGCCCTTCGAACAGGCGCGGGAAACGCTGGAACTCACTGTCCCAATCTTCCTGTCCCCGTTCCACCACCATCGCGCGGGCCATGTCTGACATCATGATCTGCTGCGCCCCAAAGGCGCTGGCACCCAGAACACGGACGGCGTGATAATGGGTCAGCGCCACATGCGTGATCGGCTTGTCGGTGATCGAGCGCACGCATTCGATTACCTTGTTGGCCAAACGGGGCGTCGCCTGTGCCTCGACAATCATGACACTGTCATCACCGATGATGACGCCCGAATTCGGATCCCCTTCGGCGGTAAAGGCATAAAGCCCGTCTCCTACCTCGGTGAACGAGATTTTCTTTTCCGACATGTCCCCTTGGGACGCAAATGCCTTGGCCATTTCTGGTTCCTTATCGCGAATATGGGTTTTCGAGAGCGGGCAGCACGGTTCCGGCACATTCGCCAAATCCGATCGTGTACCCTTTCCCCTTGGCCGCCCCTGTCAGGGTCAGCGTGTCGCCATCCTCGATAAAGCTGCGGCTTTCGCCGGTCTCCAGCGTTAGCGGCTCTTTCCCGCCCCAGCTGAGCTCCAGCATCGAACCGCGCTCGGGCTTTGTCGGGCCAGAGATGGTGCCGGACCCCAGCAGATCGCCGGTGTTCATCGGGCAGCCCGAGGTCGTATGATGGGCCAGTTGCTGCGCGGCGGAGTAATACATCTGACTATAGTTTGTCCGCGCAATGGTCGTCGGGGCCTTGCCGTCCGGGGCCATGGTGATCGACAGATCAATGTCATACAGCATCGGGCCGGGTTCTTTGAGGTGGGCCAGCAACTCAAAATCCCGCTCGGGCGTGTCACAGCGGAAAGGTTCCAGCGCCGCCTTGGTCACGATCCATGGGCTGATCGACGTGGCGGTGGCCTTGGCCTGAAACGGTCCAAGCGGCTGATACTCCCACGCCTGAATATCGCGGGCGGACCAGTCATTCAGAAGGACATAGCCAAAGATATTGTCGTCTGCCTCTTGTACGGAAATTGGTCCGTCAGAGGGCGTGCCCACGATGGCACCCATCTCAAGCTCTATGTCGAAACGACGGCTGGGAAGGAAGGCCGGAAGGTCCTGATCAGGGGATTTCAACTGGCCCCAAGGGCGGCGGATATCTGTTCCCGACACCACGACCGAAGACGCCCGGCCATTATACCCGATGGGAATATGCAGCCAGTTAGGGGGCAATGCATTCTCTGGTCCACGGAACATGGTGCCGACATTTTGGGCGTGGTGCCGACCGGCGTAGAAATCGGTATATTCGCTGACGGCAAAAGGCATGTGCAGCTCGGCATCTGCCTGCGCCACAAGCAAAGGCGCGACGTCCTCTTGTGCCGCGCTGCCTTCGGCCAGCAGATCCATCAGACGGTTGCGCAGGGCGGCCCAAACGGCGGGGCCTTGCTCCATCAGCGGGTTCCAGAAAGGCAGGTCGAACAGCGGTTCGTCGTCCAGAACGACCAGGCCCTCGGCCTCGGCAGCTGTGACATCAAGGATCATGTCGCCGATTGCAACACCACAATGCGGGTCTTCGCCGCCTGTCGAAAACACGCCATAAGGCAGGTTGTTCAAAGGAAAAGGGTGATCGGCAGAATTGGCCGAGCTCACCCAGGATTTCTTCAATGGCATTTTGTCTCCAAACCTCTGTCAGGGGCCAAGATTTTTCGTCGAAAAATCTGCGACCTCAATCGGTATTATTTCTTGCCCGGTGTACCGTCGAACTTTTTCTCAAGCGACGTCCAGCAGTCAATGTAATCATCCTGGAGCGGGGCCTCGGTCGCTGCAAATGATGTCAGATGCTGCGGGAACCGGGTTTCGATCATGAAGGACATCGTGTTATCCAACTTATCCGGTCCAAGGTTCGAATTCGACGCGTTGTCAAAGGCATTCTGGTCAGGTCCGTGCGGCAACATCATGTTGTGCAGACTCATGCCGCCGGGAACAAAGCCCTGTGGTTTGGCGTCATACTGGCCATAGATATTCCCCATCAACTCAGACATGATGTTCTTGTGATACCAAGGGGGGCGGAACGTATCTTCGGCCACCATCCAGCGTTCGCGGAACAGGACAAAGTCGATATTGGCCGTGCCCGGTTGTCCAGACGGCGCTGTGAGTACGGTGAAGATCGACGGGTCAGGGTGGTCAAACAGGATCGCACCCACCGGGCAATATGTGCGCAGGTCGTATTTGTACGGGGCATAATTGCCGTGCCAGGCGACTACATCCAACGGGCTTTGCCCAATCTTTGTGGTGTGGAACTGCCCGCACCATTTGACAGTGACGCTCGATGGTACCTCACGGTCTTCATAGGCCGCGATAGGTGCCTTGAAATCTCGTGGGTTAGCCATACAGTTGGCGCCGATCGGGCCGCGTCCGGGCAGTTCGAATTTTTGCCCGTAATTCTCGCAGACAAAGCCGCGGGCAGGGCCCTCAAGAACCTCAACCCGATAGACCAACCCGCGCGGCAGAATGGCGATTTCCTTGGGCTCAAGGTCGATGATCCCCAACTCGGTCGCAAAGCGCAGGCGGCCTTCTTGCGGCACCACCAGCAATTCGGAATCGGCCGAGAAGAAATAGTCATTCACCATCGATTCGGTGACCAGATAGATGTGGCTGGCCATCCCGACCTGCGTATTCACATCCCCTGCTGTGGTCATCGTGCGCATGCCTGTCAGCCATGTCAGCCCATCTTGGGTATGAGCGACGGGGTCCCAGCGATACTGGCCCAGGCTGGTAACATCTGGGTCAACACAAGGCGCCGATTTCCAATAGGGCAGGTCGATCTTATCGTAGCGATGCGAATGCTTCACCGAAGGGCGGATACGATAGCACCAGGTGCGCTCGGGTGGGTTGGCGGTAAAGGCAGTGCCGCTCAGTTGTTCGCCGTATAGCCCATAGTTGCAGCGTTGCGGGCTGTTCATGCCCTGCGGCAGCGCACCGGGTAGGGCCTCGGTTTCGAAATCATTGCCAAAGCCGGGCATATAGCCCGGATGGGTGCCAGCGGGCGTACTGGCCTGGATCATTTTATGCGGGTCTGTCGGATGGTTCATCCTTGGCTCCTGCTGTTTTCTGCTTGTGAAATAATAGTTGATTTTGTAACTAACAAGCATGACAAAGACAGAAAGTACCGAAAGAGACGGGTTTGATCTGCTGGATTTCCTGCCCTATCTGCTGAACCGGGCAGCCGAGGAAAGCGCACTGGAATTTCAGCGTGTATACAAAGACCGCTATGGGATGCTGCGCACGGAATGGAGAGTGTTGTTTCATCTGGGCAATTACGGAGAATTGAGCGCGAAAGAAATCGGTCAACGCGCCCGGATTCACAAAACAAAGATAAGCCGCGCGGTCAGCAGGCTTGAGCAGCGCCGATTTCTTGTCAGAACCGTCAGCCAGACGGATCGCCGCGTTGAACATCTTGCATTGACCACGGCCGGACGGTCGGTTTATCGCGAATTGCGCGGTATTGCGCAGCAATATGATGCTCAGCTTGCCGCAATGTTCACAGAAAACGAGGCTACCTTGTTGCGCAAAATGTTGCGAAAGCTGGCTGATATGAATTGACCTCTGGTAATTCGAACCTTTCGCTCCCAGATGGAAGCCAGAGCGGACACAGGAATGTGAAATGACAGCCCCGAACCAAAACGCGGCAAAATCAAATGATCTGATCAACTGGCTGGTGACGCGGGGCCTTGAAGGTGCCGAAAAAGAAGAATTGCTGGATGGCTATTGTACCCGTCTGATTGAACTTGGTGTGCCCCTGATGCGATTTCATGCGGCGCAATCGGCGCTGCACCCGGTATATGGCGGCACCGGATACAGCTGGTATCAAGACACCGGCGGTGACTATCAGAAATTCGAGTATTCAGAAGAGACTAGAGAAGACTGGATGAGCAGTCCTCTATATGCGATTTTACATCACGATCTTGACGGCGTCCATGAACGCATGGTCGATCAGAACGAGCCCAGCCGCTATCCATTGATCAATGAATTACGCGAGGCTGGTGCGACGGAGTATTACGCTAAAGGTGTGAATTTCGATCCGCGGTCGCAGACCTCAAAAAAAGCCGTAGATGGAGTCCTGTTGTCGTGGGCTTCGAACGCGCCGGATGGGTTTCGGGAACAGGATCTTGACCTTATCAATACGGCTCTGCCCCATTTGGGCCTGGCACTAAAGTCAGCCTCGAACGCGCGGATATCCAAAGATCTGATGCGCGTCTACTTAGGTCGGGATGCTGGACGGCGTGTTTTGTCGGGTGAAATTCGTCGCGGATCCCTACAGCAGATCGACGCCGTGATATGGAATTTCGACCTTGAGGGCTTTACCAGCCTCTCCGAGAATCTGCCCGGAATCGAGATCATCGATATGTTGAACGACTATCTGGCGGTTGCCGTTGGCGTCGTGCACGATAATGGCGGCAATATTCTGAAGTTCATGGGCGATGGACTGATGGCTATGTTCAATGTCGGCGAGATTGAAGAGGACGTGCAGGCGGCCCTGCAGGCGGTTCCCATGTTGCAGGACCGGATCGCCGAACTGAATGCGCAGCGCGAATCCGCTGGACTGCCGGTGGCCAACTTCACACTGGCCTTGCATGCGGGCGAAATTCTGTATGGCAATATCGGTTCTGAGACACGTTTGGATTTCACGGTGATCGGCCCAGCGGTGAATCAGGCCGCGCGTATCGCTGGCATGCATCGGTCTTTGGGGCAACGGATACTGATCTCGGATGACGTAGCCCGCGCGGCGCAGCCCTGCGATCAGGATCTGATCTCGGTCGGGCGCTATATGCTGCGCGGTGTGGCCGAGCCGAAAGAGCTGTTTACGGTTTATAATGTTGCCGGAACGCAATCAGGCGTTTGAGCGTCCGGTTTGAGCCCATTCTGTGAATTCGGTTTTCTCGCTGCGTGCGCTCGCAGCACGAAAATCTCCACGGCCGCATCATTCTCAGCGCCGCTGCGCGGTGTGAAAACCGGCCATTCAAGCATGCCGCTGCGAGATTTACTTCCCAGATTTACAGGTTGCGGGACGAAGGGTAAATTCGCTGCGGTTGCGCCGATGTCCGTTTTACAGCAACGGCCAGAAAAATCTCGGTGAACAGCTAACTCGCATCGCATTTTGTATCCGACTAAATCAGCAGCTGAGTTCGACCTGCCAACCCGTAAATGGATGGCGTACATTGGGTCGGAGATTGCTCAATTCAAAGTTCTTCAAATCACCGAGGAAAAACCACTCCCCCGGTACAATTGTTGCGTCGCACCCCGTAATCTGCTCCGCGGCGGATTCGACATCACTTCCAGTATATGATCCGCGTTGCCTTGGGATGCCAACCAATGCCGCTGATCTGTCATCCGAAGTAGCGACCATAAATGAAAGACCATCTATTTCAGCCACTTGAGGTGCCGGATTGCTTTGAGATGCAGGAGTTTCTGACAGTGTAAAACCCTCTACTTCCGACGTGGGCGCGACATCACAAGATGCCAAAACCACCAGCGAAGCTGATAACAAAAGAGCGTTCTTCATACATTGTCCCATCGAGTCATCAAGAGTGAACTCCACCTGTTGGCGCTGGTATAGGCAAAGGGCTATTTCCATTCAAGACTACACGGCGCTACAGAATTTGATTTTGACCCAGTTCGTATGAGTCGCGGCTCCATCACTGCGTCCCTAAGTGAAAACCCTTTCACTCAAACACACACCTCGACTTTTAGTAGCAGTCATTCGCTGCACTGCAACAGCTAGGAAGGATTGGGCTCCTAGCTGCCGAATGCACCGGCAGAAATGGTGTTCTCGGCTGACTTCCGAGAGCAGGCATTCACTCCGCTTGTACGATAACTTCGTCAGCGCGGTGCTGATGTCTGGGGATGGAGGGAGGATCGGAGGGCAAATCATGCCAAGAGTCCAACTTCCCGCTGTCACTCCGAAACGAAAAGCCTGGAATAAGGGCCGGATTGTCGGCCAGAAACGGCCGCTGCTTCCGAAACAGGTTTGGGCTATCCGTGCGCGTGTCTGTTATCCAAAGCAAAACCAAGCGGCCCGTTCAGTTCGAACTCTCTGAAAACACGCGCGATACGATTGCCTCTTGGATCACGTCACCGGAAATGATCGGCTGCCGTTTCATGTTTCCCAGCCGGTTTCACGACCGCTCGCATATCTCAACACGCCAATATGGTCGACTTGTGCGAGATTGGGTGGCGGCGATCGGGCTGGAGCCCAGTGGATACGGTACCCATTCGCTGCGCCGGACCAAAGCAGCGGAGATATACCGCAAAACCGGAAATCTCAGAGCAGTTCAACTCCTGCTTGGACACACAAAGGTAGACAGCACTGTCAGATACCTTGGTGTCGAACTTAAAGATGCGCTGAGCATCGCCGAGCAGATCGACATTTGAACCACGTTAGCGGGCCGCACTTGCCGTTCGCCAATCCGGATCGGACTCACATTCGTGCCGCAGCGGTTGTTCGATTCTAGCCCGTATTGACCGATGCTGCGGCTTGTATATTTTGGTAATAAGGGCGGATTCCGGACTTTCTCTGCATGAGCGAGCCGATCATGGTGCAACGTTGAAAGCCGACATACACATTTGCTGCAAGCCAGGAATTTCTCTGCACCGCCGCATGGCGGCTGAGAGCCCTTCGCAACAAATGCTGCGGACGGAACGAATGGCTGCTATGACGAGTTGGCTAGGAAGCAGTATGAGGTTTACCAAACTCAATGTTCGAAAAGGTTCTGTGTCTTTGGGCGTGGGGATCACCTGAAACACCTATGCAGCGATTAGGTGCATTCTTGATGATGTTGGTGTCTGTTTTTGCCGCCGCAATCACTTTGGGTGCTGTTTCTCAGGCTCTCGACAACACTTGGACCGTCTCAGGAGTAGCCGCAAGTGTATTTGGTGTCGGAGTGATGTCACTCTTACTCCCCACCGGGCTGGCACACGGTCTTGCGGCGGCTTTTCCTCTGATTTTTGATCGTTGGAAGCATAAGCGAAACATGCGATTGGGAGACTATGTGATGCTACAGCTGGATGGACTTAAGTTCTTTTATTCGCTTTTAGGTTGGGCTAGCTCAATTGGATTGGTCGTACTTATTGCGTATCTGCTAGTGTCCTAGGTCGCATAGCCCGTCTCGTTTCGTCAAACACTGCAGCCATTTGAGGGTTTGTTCCAAATGACCGCAAAGTCCGCAGAGCCGACATCAGGCGCTCCTTATTGTTGACTCTCGAATGTCTGCTGAGAGCCCTTTCTGACAAATTCTGCGGAGGGATTGAATGTCCGGTCTCGAAGTGTCACGCGATCCAATCTAAGACTACGCTATCACTATTGGAGATCGCAAATACGATGAACTATGTCTCCTTCTTCTGGCACTCATACTGGCCGCGATCTGGTGAGCCTTTTGTGGTTGAAGGCGTGCTACGGGCTTTGCACAGGCAACTGGTGCTAAGATTTTCGGATTTGTTTCAAGTTTGCTAGACATAGCAGTTGGTATTTTCAATAACGAAGTCGCGTTGGGAATTTTGGATTGCGATTGGGGGGGAATGTATTGGATGTTGAAAAGTCTGAGGCAGAGGCTTCGTTGAGTGACCGCGAAGCAAACTACCTTCTCGAAGAGTACAAAGCGCTAAGGGCTTCAATCGAGGCAGACACTGAAAGAAACTTTCGTCTCGAACGAGGGGCCTTCGCAGCGCTAGTGGTCATCTACGGATTGATTTTCAGCGATAGCTTCCTGATTAGCAACGAGTTCGAAACATGGGTATGGTTTGCGCCACCTTTTGTCTCGCTATTCTCGCTGCGTAGAACCTTTCTGCATCGCGTTTTCATAGAAAGTATCAGTGAATACATCCGAGCGAATATCGAACCTGTTATCGGTCCAAAAGCAGGTGGTTGGGAGCAAGAGCGATTTGCAGCAAGCCAAAGAAGAGTTCGGTACTTCTCGACAGACTATCGGCCAAGTAGGCTCTGGCTACTTATTTTCTTGGCGACCGCTGTTGCGGCTTTAACAAAGGTTTTTGGCTTCCACTAGGCCTCCTATTTGTGAACTCTCGAATGTCCGCTGAGAGCCCAAATTGACACCGGCAAAGCAATGCCAGACATATGCAAAATGACCGTTCAAACAGTTCACTCTTATTGGATAACAGCCTCTGGCCGAGAAGGATTCTCTGGTTCGGTTGAGGCCTGCTTTCCCTATTGGAGCTTCACCAAAACTGTAATTTCAATCTGTGCTTTGAAACTAGTTGAACGCGGGAAACTCGACCTGGACGCCACGCTGAAGGGCGAACGTTACACCCTTCGCCAACTTCTAAAGCACACCTCTGGTCTCCCAGATTACGGGCAGTTTTCTGAATATCACTCAGCCGTTGCGGCCAAGGAAACACCTTGGACACGCAACAAACTACTTGATGTGGCGCTTGCAAAAGGAATGTTGTTTGAGCCGGTACAAGGTTGGTCTTATTCCAACATAGGCTACATGTTTGTAGTCGAGCTAATCGAAGCGACGCTGGAGACGCCGCTTCGTGAGGTTATTGCCGATATGGTGTGCAAGCCGTTGGGCCTGAACAGTATTGTGCTTGCAGAAACATGCGAACAATTTCGGAGGGTACATTGGGAGGCCGCGACTGACTACGACCCAAAATGGGTCTACCATGGGTGTTTGATCGGAAACGCGCCAGATGCCGCGCGGCTACTGCACGCGCTTATGTCTGGTCATCTGTTGCAGCCAGTTACCATGCGCCAAATGTTAGATGCAAAAATCCTTGGCGGTGCTATTCCCAACCGTCCATGGACAGAATGTGGATATGCTCTTGGCCTGATGTCTGGTGCTTTGAATAGTGTGGGTAAGGCGGTAGGGCATTCCGGTGGTGGACCGTTTAGCGTAAACGCAGTCTATCATTTTCCTGACGTTACTGATCCAATCACTGTGGCCTCGTTTACAGATGGGACCGCTGAGGGTGTTGCCGAGTTTGCAGCGGAGAGGCTAGCCGAAGATCAATGACTGCTTCGTCCGCATAGCAGACCTTGAAGCCCTCAGAACCGGCTCAATGTCCTACTGAAAATGTCGGATGACCGGTCTGAGCCCTTCCTGTGAGTTCACTGTTCTTGCTGCGAGCGCACGCAGCGCGGATTTTTCTGCTGTTGCTGAATTTAGACGGTCGCAACGCGGCGAGAAAACCGGCCGTTTAAACATATCGCAGCAAATCTGGAATCATCAATTCATAGGTCGCGGACAATGCAGAAGATCGGCATTCGCGACCCGAGGTCCACCTTAGTGAGCATCGCGAAAGCAGGGAAAGCGCCACAACGGGATCCGAAAATTTGATGCGGTTATTCTCTCAGCCTAGTTCAATGTGGAAATTAGAAGCTAGTATCATGCGTGAAGTCGTGGCGCATGCTCTTCCCTATCGTCCACCAAAGCTGAAGGGAGTCCCTTTCAGGTAAGGTTGGTGTTGATACCATTTTCAGGGTGTTCTTTTGGGATAGAGTGAAAGCGGTAATTTGTAGAGAAAAGGGCACCAATGGATCGACGTGAGAGCGCATTAGACGCAGCCAAGAAGACAGTCTTGTCGCATCAGCGGCACATAGACACTGCGCCGAAGTTTGCGCTTGCTGAAGGGCTTTCGGTCGAAACCAGCGCGAATTGCAGTTTTCAGTTCACTGCACCGTTCCGGGAATGCGTCGGCGCCGAAGATGCCGACAAGAATTTTTGGGGCCCATTGCGAAGTTCGTTTTCTCCCCTTCAACGCAGACCGGACATATTTTTTGCAGGCTACAATCACCTGAGCGATGAACCTGGCGTTTGGGTTGCTTCTATGGGGCACCTTCTTGGTCTGTTCGATCAGCCGTTTCTCGGAATGCGTCCGACCCGACAGTCAACAATGCTCAGATACGCAGAATTCAGCCTGGTCGTGGACGGCAAGATAACCGAAACAACGATGTTCCTGGATGTGCTGAATCTGATGGCGCAGGTGCGGGCCGAAGCACTTCCGCCGTCGACCGCCGCGACGATGGTGACGCCCGGGCCGCGCACGCATGACGGCCTGCTTTTCAACAGCCAACCTTCGAGCGAAGGCGAAAAGACTTTGAAGCTGTTTCTCAGGATGATCGACCGTTTGCTGGCGGAAGATGTTCACACAACAAACACGGATCTGTCGTTGGATTGGAAGGAAGACATGATCTGGTGGGGGCCAGGCGGCATCGGTGCACCCTACACCCAGGAACGCTATCTTGAGCAGCATTGCGTTCCCTTCGAAGAAGGCTTGAAGTGGGGCGACTTTTTCGGTCACCGAACGGAGTTCGCAGAAGGCCACTATGGTGGATTCTTCGGTTGGCCCACATTTGATGTGACCTCGCTTGGGGGATATATCGGGCTTGCCCCGAAGTCCGAGAAGAAGGCGACGATGCGCGTTGTCGACCTCTATCGGCGGGAGGGTGACAAAATCGCTGAAAATTGGAACTTCATTGATCATCTGCACTTTCTTGAACAATTAGGTGTCGATCTTATTGCGCGACAACGCCTGCTGACCGGATTGGATTGAGGTTTTGATATTTTAAGAGAATCGAGTATAGTCGACATCGCATACGTATGCGATGTCGAGCGACCAAACTGCTCGTATCTGCTTCTAAGCTGACCCAACGAGGTCGAACCCAGGGAGAAAAACATGTCTATCATCACTCGTCTGGCAGTTACTTCAACTGCGCTTGGAATGACGGTCGGGGCTGCGTTCGCTGATTGTCCGGTTACCAGCGGAAGCGTCAGAATCCTTGCCAACGACTTTCCAGCGCTGCATGCGGTTGTCGATAACGCCGAAGCGTGCGTCGGAGAGGGTGCGGAATTCTCGAAAAACCACTCAACCAAGCACAATGAAATACAGGTTGCAGCGCTCACGGCCAATCCGGCTGAGTATACGACTAAAATCGTAGCGAACTCGTCCATCGTTCCTTTGTTGAATGATGGGCTGATACGCCCGCTGGATGATCTCGTCGCCAAGCACGGTCAGAATTTGCAACCAAACCAGCTAATTCGTGTCGATGGTAAGATCATGGCGATTGCCTTCATGGCCAATGCACAGCATCTGATCCTGCGCCAGGACATTCTTGACCAGGTCGGCAAAGGGGTGCCGACATCCTACGAAGAGGTGCTTGATGTTGCCGAAGCCATCCGCGCGGCTGGCATCATGGAATACCCTTTCGCAATGCTGACCAAATCGGATTGGAACCTCGGCGAAGAGGTCGTGAACATGTATCTCGGTCACGGCGGCGAATTTTTCAAGCCCGGCACGGCTGAGGTGTCCATCAACAACGAAGCAGGCGTCGCGACGCTGAACATGCTGAAATCGCTGATGGAATATTCCAACCCTGACTTCCTGACCTACAATACTGGCGCAGTCGTGCCGCTTTGGGAATCGGGTGAGTTAGCAATGGCTGTCATCTGGGGATCGTCGGTGGGTGGTCTGCTCGACGACGAGGGTTCTACACCTGAAATCGTTGCGGCGACGATGCCTGCCGGTGCGATGACTGTTGCGGGCGGTTCGACGCCAGCGTCATCGCTCTGGTGGGACGGTTTCACCATCGCCGCGAATATCAGCGATGAAGATGCCGAAGCTACTTTCATTGCGATGGTCAATGGCATCTCTGATGACATGGTCATGGCTAATAACGACAAGGCCGTTTGGTTGATGGAAAGCTACAAACCAGGCGTCGCTGCTGAGGGCGTCGCGGCCGTCGCAGGTGCCGGTGCCGAGCCTTATCCGATGCTGCCCTACATGGGGCTTCTGCATTCGGCATTTTTCCAAGAGGTGCCAGACTTTCTGCAGGGCAACGAAAGCGCTGAACAAACCCTAGCTGACATCGAGGCGGCTTATACCGCTGCTGCAAAGGAACAAGGGTTCCTCAAGTAAACACTCAAATGGTGCGCGGCGCTCTTTCTGCGCCGCGCACAACTTTGTCGGGTTTTCGCTATGCCGCACGGAACTTTTGCACGATTTATCTGGCCATCATTCCTGGCAATGATCCTGTTCATTGCCCTGCCGATCGTGTCGGTAGCGATGCAGTCGTTCTTTGTTGAACATGAACAGGTCATGCGTGAGGTCGAGAATTGCGGGCCCTTCACATGTACCACGATTCTACAGGTCGATCTGGAAGCAACCGACGCGTTGAAGGTCGACGCACCTCTCGGGCGTTATAACGGCTTGGGAACCTACACAAACCGTGGGCATCTGGCCTTTGACGAAGTGAGCGAGATCTGGTCAGCATCTGAATCTTTCGGGGGATTCATCTCGGGGGTTTACAACCTGCCGTTCTACAAGGCGCTTTTCTTCACGCTTGCCTATACCTTCGTCGTCACACCGTTGGTGATCGTCTTTGGTCTATTGATAGCTCTGGGTGTGAACCGCCTTCCAAAAGTCACCAAGGGGCCGACAATCTTTGCCTCGCTCTTGCCGATGATCGTGACGCCTCTGATCGGGGGCTTGATCCTTTTTTGGATGGTAGACGCAGACGGCATCATCGGGGCTACGCTGCAGATCATCTTTGACGATCCTGATCTTAGCCTGAAAGCTTCGGCACCGCTCACCTGGATCATGCTGATGGTCTACGGCGTCTGGCATTCGACGCCCTTTGCCTTCGTTGTGTTCTACGCGGGGTTACAGACGGTTCCCACGGATACTCTCGAAGCTGCGAAGATCGACGGGGCAAGCAGGTTTCAACAGGTCCGCTATGTCATCGTTCCCTACATGATGCCGCTTCTGGTCTTCATCACCTTGATGCAACTGATGGACAATTTCCGCGTCCTTGAACCCATCGTGTCCTTCTCGGCCGAAGCCAAGGCCAGATCGCTCAGTTGGATCATCTACAACGACCTTTCGGGGCAGGATAAACTCTTCGGCTCGGCCGCAGCGACTTCGATGCTAACAATCCTCGGCGTTGCCATCCTGCTGACACCAGTGCTGATCAAGACCTGGCAGGACTTTAACCGGAGGGCGGTGTGATGGCGTCAGCGGCTAACAAATCACCGCGTCTGCTGACGTGGTTCGCGACCTCGATGATCATCTTCTGGCTGATGATCGCGATCGGGCCGTTTGTCTGGACGGTCTGGGGATCTTTCAAGGTACAGGGCGATTTCTTTTCCAAGGCCGATTGGCGGAACGCGATCTACGGCGTTTACACACTTGCAGAAACCGGCAGCAACTTCACTGGCAATGGCTATCACGGTGCCTGGATCCAAGAAGAATTCTGGCGAAATGTATTGAACACGACTGTTGTCGTTGTTTGCACCGTCATTATTTCACTGACCCTAGGAACTTTGGGCGGATATGCCTTGGCGCGTTCCGGATATCGTTACGCATTCTGGCTTTTGATCGCAGCACTCGTGTTTCGGGCCATGCCGCATATCACGCTGGTCTCAGGCTACCTACTGCCATTCTTCGAATGGAACCTGTGGGGACGACTCTCGACCACAATCGTCGTACTGGTCGCAATTAATCAGCCGTTTACGCTTTGGATGTTGCACTCGTTCTTCCTGAACATCCCGAAAGATATGGACGAAAGCGCTATGGTCGATGGCTGCACCCGGTTCCAGGCGTTCTGGCATGTGATAATTCCGGTCATGTGGCCGGGCGTCATTACCACCGGGCTATTTTCTTTCCTTCTGGCCTATAATGACTTTGCAATTACCTCGATGCTTCTGAGTTCGGAAAACCAGACGATGGTGCCCAAAATCGCAAGCTTCCTGACGCAGATCCGCGAACAGGGCAACGTGATGTTTGCCGTTTCGGCGGTGGTGAGCGCTATGGTGCCTCTGTTCTTCCTGGTTTTGTTCTTCCAACGCCAGATCGTTAGCGGGTTGACCGCCGGCGCGGTGAAAGGGTGAGGCGATGGACCGTCTGACACTCGCCTCCGCTCCGCTGATTTTCACATGGTATCTGGGAGATCGTCTTCAAACCTAGGGTGTGTCGCGCCGTTAACGCAACGCCGCAACCCAACCGTCACCTCTAGATCAAGGAAGATCCATGTCAGTAGACCTGCAATCCGCCAAGTCGCTTGTTCAAGCGTACTTCACCGCCCGTGACAAAGGCGCCCCCGGGGCCGAAACCGCTGCTGCTTGCGCAGAGTACCTGTCCCCTGAGCACACCTACCGCGGTATGCGCCCGTTTTACGATGTCGAAGGGCCCGAAGCATTGGCCGACACCGTCTGGACACCGCTGAAGAATGCCATGTCCGCCATCCAGCGGCGTCCCGATATCTTTTTCGCCAGTCATGCCGATCTTGACCCGGGTGCCGGCACCTGGGTTGTTGAAATGGGCAATTTCCTGTGCGATTTCACGGACGACTGGCTGGGCATGTCCGCCACCGGAAAAACCACCTATCTGCCCTACGCGACGATGTCTCGGGTCCAGGACGGAGCCATTGTCGAAACGGTAGAGTTTCTGGATATTCTCGCCGTCTTGAGCCAGGCAGGCCGGAACCCACTGGCGAAACACCAGACCGGGGGCATGATGATGTCGCCGGGACCAATGACCCACGACGGGCTTCTGCATGACCCCCAGCCCGGGGACCTGACCCAGAACACCTATGATCTGACCCACGCCATGCTGACCGATCTGGCGCTGAGCTATACGTCGCCAGGCGATCATCTGGTCCGGTTCTGGAACGCGGACATGAACTGGTTCGGCCCGGCCGGCATCGGAGCCAGCCTCTCCATTCCCGGCTACCAACGCGGACACACCCTGCCTTTCGAAGCAAAGCAAGACGTGGTGAAGATCCACGATTGGGAACTTGCACTGGCCGAAGGCAACATTGCCGCCTTCATGTGGTGGCCTTGCCTGACCCTTCGCAACACCGGCGATTACCTCGGCGCGCCTGCCAATGAAGTGGCTGCCGAAATGCGCGTCGTGGACCTTTACCGCCGCGACGGCGACAAGCTCGCCGAGAACTGGATATTCATCGACATCCTGCATTTCCTTGCCGAACAGGGCGTTGATCTTTTGGCCAATACTGGAGAGACCGAATGACTCAATTCATGCCCGATCGCTCGAAATCGCATCATCCAGCCACCGCCTTGTCGCGGGGTCACATGCCCACGTCGTTCGACATATCTCTCAAGAACTACACCAAGGGCGGGGCGCACCGCATCCCGCCCTATCTCGGGCCGTCGCAATCGCTTGGCGGGTTCGATCCCGAGTACCGCAACATCGTCGACTATATCGTCCGCATCACCTATCGCATCTGGGAAACCGAGGCCCGTGAAGTCGAATATATCGAAGCGTGTTACTCCGACGATTGCCTTGTCTATGACGACTATGGTCTGCAGCACGGCAACGCCAAGATCGTCGGCGACACGCACCACACGACTGGCGCAATCCCCGACATTATCCTTAACGCGGAAGAGGTGATCTGGGCTGGAGATGACACTATCGGATTTCACACTTCACACCTGACGCGCATCAAGGGCAAGAACACCGGGCCGAGCAAATACGGCGACCCGACCGGAGCTGAGGTCGACGTCATGGTCATTGCCAACTGTGTGGCACTTGGCAACGACATTTTTCTTGAGCACGTGCTTTACAACACATCCGCCATGCTCAAGCAGTTGGGCCTTGATCTTTGGGAAGAGGCGGACAGGCTGGCCGTCGATCCTTTCCCCGGCTGGCCGCGTAGCGCCGAAACTTGGGCCGATCTGCGGTCCGGTGTGCGTCCTGAGCGCCCGTTGAGCGTTGGCGAACCTGTTGAGGGGTTCGACCCCGATGCTTTTGCCAGAGCCATCCATGACAGCCTTTGGAATGCCGATGGGGCGGCACTGGATGAATGCTATGCCGCCGATGTGTCATTCGAAGGGACAACCGATCGCAAGTATTTCGGGCGGGACGCTTATCGCGCCTACATCGCCGAACTGCGTGAAGCCTTCCCTGACATGAAACACCATGTCGACGAGGTCTACTGGATGGGCAACGATGACGACGGTTATCTGATCTCGACCCGTTGGAGCGCCGCTGCCACCCATACCGGTGGCACTCTCTACCGAGACCCCACGGGGCAGAAATGCCAGATCTGGGGCATCACGCAACAGCGCGTCAAGAATGGCGTGGTTCAGCAGGAATGGCAGCTTTTCAACGAGTTGGACCTGATGATCCAGATCGCCATGGCCCGCCGCGATGGCTGATTATCAGGACGCCAAGGTGCTTGTCCGCTCCGCCAATGCGGCTATTGATGCGGCAGGCACGGAAAGTGTTTCCGAGGCGATGACACCTCATTTCGCCGCCAATCTTGCGTGGCGCGGCATGTACCCGTTTCATGAGCAGATCAGTCCGGAACGCGTTGCTGACGTCTTCTGGCGGCCGTTGAAACAGGCCATGGGGCCATTGCAACGGCGGCCGGACATTTTCTTTGCCGGACGGAACGAACTTGACGGGTTTTCCTCGGTCTGGGTTGTCGAAATGGGGCATCTGATGGGCACATGGGATCAGTCCTGGATCGGGCTCGCACCCTCCCGCAAGCTTTCGTTTCTGCGCTATTGCGAGTTTCACCGCATTGAGAAGGAAAAGATCGTCGAAACCGCCTGCTACGTCGATATCCTGAACCTTTTGGCGCAATCGGGACGTCATCCAAGCGCGGGCACAACCGGATCGGTCCTGTTGACGCCTGGACCTGCGACGCATGATGGCCTTTTGTACGATGCGCATTCGGAAACCGAAGGCCGGGCGAGTGTCGGTCTGATCTCTGACATGGTCACCGATTTGCGCGCGAACAAAGTTGGCTCGCCCGAAGAGCACATGACCCGTTTCTGGACGCCCAATATGTGCTGGTTCGGCCCCGGCGGCATCGGCGCCAGCGCATTCTTCGATGGTTATCGGCGCGGCCACTCAGGACCGTTCGAGGAGGGTCTGGAATACGTTCGCCACACCGAACATGTCGCGCGTTTGGGCGAGGGCAACTACGGCGGGTTCTTCGGCTATCCCAGCCTATCCCTACGGTCGAAGGGTGGGTTTCTTGGCCTACCGCCTGGCGAAGTCGAAGCCGACATGCGGATCGTGGATCTCTACCGCCGCGATGGCGAAAAACTGGCCGAGAACTGGATCTTCATCGACATCCCACATTTCATGGCCATGCAAGGAGTGGACATTCTGGCAGAGCTTGGGCGCGAAAGCTGATCAGGTTCTGTTCGCCACGGTGCCGCGCTCGACCAGTTCTGGCACGATGCTCACGTTACCTGCTGTGTCGTTTCCGGCTATCGCAGCTAGCATCAGCGAGACGGATTGGTCGATCATCCGGTTGATCGGCTGGCGCAATGTCGTCAGATCATACTCAGGCAATGCCGCCATTGGAATGTCGTCAAAGCCGACAATCGACACGTCTTGCGGCACCGTGAGTTTCAACTCGCTGCGAATTACGCCGAGTGCTTCGATCGCCATGTAGTCGTTGGCGATGAAGATCGCATCTGGCCGCTTTGACGCTGGTCTGTCCAAAAGTTTGAGGGCAGCAGAGCGCGTCTCAGCCAGATCAAAATGCCCGGCAGCATGATCAAACAGGCTGTGTCCCTGATCCGACAGCTCTTGCTCAAATCCCAATTGGCGGTCGCGCCCGGTCGAAGATTCCGCCCAACCGGACAGCAACGCAATCTTTTGGTGTCCAGTTTCAATGAGATAGCGCGCTGCCAAGCGTCCGCCCAGGACATTGTCTGACGACACGCAAGACACACCTTCCTCAGCCTTTATCCGGTTGAACATAACGACTGAGATACCTTGATCCTGGCAATGCTTGCAAAGCGACGAAGACAGTTCGACCGATGCGGTGATAATCCCGTCAACCTTGTATTCCAGCAATTCGGATACCGTCTCTTCGACCCCGACTGCGGTTTCCGGCATCATGAAAACCATCGCGTGATAGCCGTTCTTCTGCAATTCGATACAGAGCTTTTCCAGTGCCAGCGCATAGAATTGATTGTCCAGATAGCTGAACAGCAAGGCGATGATCTTCGAGCGCCCAGTGATCATCGACCGGGCAAGAGCGTTTGGCCTATAGCCCAACTCCTTGGCCGCATCGAAGATTCTCTTCTTCGCTTCCGCCGATACGCCGGACTGAGTGGGTACACGAGAGAAGGCGCGGCTCACGGCGGATTGCGACACGCCCGCCCGTTTGGCGACGTCGACCGAAGTTACTGAGTTCTTCCTGGCCATGTTCCAGATGCCCCGAATTTTTTGTTCCATTTGCCCCGTAATCAACGGAGAATCCGAGGATATTTTCTGCGTGGGCCGGAAGACTTTCCACGATCCTATCTCTACCGAATGACCCAGGTCAATTGACGGATAGGCAGTATGTTTTGAAGCCTTCACCCCGTCTCGACGTCCGCTCATTTCAGTCGTTCTAAACGGCAGAGGTTTCGTTTCGTCTTGACGCTGCACATCCTCAAACCATTGGGTGTCCTGCAGACATGACATTCTGCCGCGACCGTATCCGCGACACACGCTGCTGCATTGCCTATCATCGCCATGGCGGCCAAGGCCCGTCTTCAACATCCACAATGTCGGCTTATACGTTTCGAGGCCATCGGCGCAGTTCGCCCTTGGACCTCCAAGCCGCCGAAAGCGCTCGCAGAAGATGCCCATTTGAGTGGCTGCCCTAAACGGGCGTTCAGCCCTGCTTGCACAATCGCCCAGTCAGCACGGTGCTGATGACGGGCGTGGAGGGAGGATCGGAGGGCAAATCATGCCAAGAGTCCAACTTCCCGCAGTACCCCCATGTGCAAAGCCTGGAACAAAGGGCGCATCATCGGACAGAAACGTCCACTGCTGCCAAAACAGGTTTGGGCGATCCGTGCTCGATTCGAGCTTGCAGGCAATCTGCGCGACCTGACTTTGTTCAACGTCGCCATCGACAGCAAGCTTCGAGGCTGTGATCTGGTCAAGCTAACCGTGCCTGATCTTATCAAAAACCATCGCGTCCGGGAACGTGTTTCGGTGATCCAGAGCAAAACCAAGCGACCCGTTCAATTTGAACTGTCGGAAAACACGCGAAAAACCGTTCTGGCCTAGGTCAGAATTCCAGAGATGCTTGCTTGCCTGTTCATGTTTCCAAGCCGGTTTCACGACCGACCACACATCTCGACGCGTCAGTACGCACGGCTTATTCGCGACTGGGTGAAGGCGATCGGGCTGGAGCCGAGTGGATACGATTTACACTCGCTCCGCCGCACAAAGGCGGCCGAGATCTATCGTAAGACGGGCAACCTTCGCGCGGCGCAACTGCTCCTTGGCCACACCAAAGTCGACAGCACGATGCGTTAACTTGGTGTCGAATTGGAAGATGCTCTGAGCATAGCCGAGCGCATCGACATATGACCTACCTTGGCGAGCGGTTCTGCCGTTCGCCATCTCATAACGCGATAAACGGCGACTTCGGCGATATGAGTTGCAAAACAGCGATAGCCATGCCGCAGATGCGAGGTATTTCTGCGTCAGCAATAGCTGCGACTGCACAAGTCCGGTTTGTCCCGCACTCCCGAAGTCGGGTCACGCTACAATCTCGTGGGCGCAGCGAATGGCCGGTTCGGTGAAGCTGCACTGCGGCGTAGTCTGACACGATAAATGTCTGGTATGGGCCGTCCTCGTGATCAGCAATTGGCGGGGCAGGGGGCTTTGCTGCAACGGCACCGAGGTCAGCAGCGAGCCCAAAATACCCGATGCTGCTCTCGGTTCCAAAGTCGGTTTTCCCGCAGAACTCGGCCCTTCGTCAGGCAACCGGCGTGAAGTCCATCGTCCAGTTGGTTTCCCAGGTGGCTCCATCATCAGTCGAGAAAGCTTGTTCCCAACGTGGGACCGCCCCCTTTTTCCAAAGAAATCTGACGATGAGGGGCTGCCCGTTCAACACATCATGCGCGCGAAATTCACCGGTATCTCCTGTGAATCTACCCTTTACCGGCGTATCAAGCCTGTGGGGCGATCTACCGTCGAGCCACCAAATTGCCCAGTCCCCTGAATCTGGATCGAAGCTGCGCAAGGCAATGGCGCGATAGGGGTGCCCGGGAAGCTCGACAAAGTTGTCTTCAACATTTCCATGGCCTGCAAGAATTGGCTGCGTGTGCGAAAGGCCTGCGAATACCTCCCAATCATCGCAGTCGGTTAGCCGCTCTTTCAGGCGTCTGTGCTGCACGGTCCAAGAACCGAACATGAAGTCAAAAGCATTCTGAACGGTGTTTGTAGCCTCGCGGCCGCGATCGGTTTGCATGGATTGTCCTTTCTCCGTGACATGCGTGCTTATGAACGACATAAACTGACAAGTTGTGTCATGTTTTACGGAGAGCAGATGAAATCTTCGCGCTTACTTTCAATTTTATTGCGTCTTCAAACCCGCGGCCTGATGACGGCGCAGCAGCTGGCCGACGAATTTGAGGTCAGCTTGCGTACGATTCAACGGGACATCGACCAGCTAAGCTATGCAGGTGTCCCGGTTTTCGCCGAACGCGGACGCAATGGCGGCTATCGGTTGATGGATGGATACCAGACCCGATTGACGGGCCTTGATGCAGATGAAGCGCGCAGCCTGCTGCTGGCGGGGCTTGGCACCGCATTGGATGATATCGGTTTGCTGGAGGCCGCGAGCCAGACAGAGCTGAAAGTCATGGCGTCGCTCTCTGGGGCCACGCGCGATCAGGCCAATGTTGTATCCGAAAGGTTCTTGTTGGATCCGCTGGGTTGGTATCAAAAGAAGACCACGGCTCCATTTGTGTCTGAAGTTGCCTCGGCGGTGTGGAATGAAAGGCGACTGTCGATAGAATACGAAAGCTGGAACGGTGTCGTGGACCGTGTTGTGTCGCCCCTGGCGATTGTGCTGAAAGCCGGTAACTGGTATCTCATCGCGCTCGTCGAAACCCCACGTGTCTATAAGATTGCAAACATCCGGAGCATCAAGGTTCTCGATGAAACGTTTTCACGCCCGAAGAATTTTGAAGTCAGCGCCTTTTGGCACAGCTGGGGCGCAGATTTCGAGCGTCGGCTGAAGTCTCAAGCCATTGCGCTTCGGGTCAGCTCAACAGGTTTGCGCATCTTGACGGAAAGGGGCTTTGCGCCGCAGTCGCCTATTGAGATCCCGAACCGAAAAGGATGGTTCTCTGTCAACGTACAAATGGAGGTTGGCGTGAAGGCCGTTCGTGATGTCTTATCTCTGGGTTCTGAGGCCGAAGTCCAGGAGCCAGCCGCATTTCGGGAAGACGTAATCGCTGAGGCACGCAAAGTTATCGATCTACATGTATCTTGATTTCGCCGAGGTCCGTTTAGTGTAGATAACCCGCCACCTTTTGCGATTGCAGCGAATTCACCCTTCGTCCGCAACTTGATCCTTGCCACCGATTTATTTGCTGCGCTGTGCATGAATGACCGCTGCTTCGGCTGCGATGCGGCATAGAAAATTACGCGCAGGCGGCAATTGTCACGCTGCGAGCGCACGCAGCAAAAAATAGTAATGACCGCCACGGGCTGATTTCGTTGAAAAAGTCGTCCTTTTTCTGGCGCAATGGCGTGCTATCGCTTTGATTTCTTTTGAGCGTTGAAGGCTCGTTCACCGTTTTAACCGGTGGCGGGCACCAGTGGCTTGAGTTTGGCTAGTTTTCGGAGGTTTTGGGCGGTGGCTGCGAGGGTGAACTCGTCTTGAACGCCGCATGGACCTCGCAATCGGAGCCGCCCCAACCCGAGAATGCGTTTGAGGTGGCCAAGAGCAGCGCAAGCAAGGATCCTGCGGGCGTAAATGGGCGAAGGCACCGGGAGGAGGAGTACCTTCGCCGAGCCGGCGGCTGGGGGGAATGATATCGCTGGCTTATCCCGGGTCTGTCGCGCCGGTCTTAGGCCTGATGGGTGATCCGGCCACCGCAGATGGTGACGGCAGCACGCGCGGTGCTGAGCTGGCTGGGCTCCAGCGCCTCCAGGTCCTTGTCCATCACTACAATGTCGGCCATCATGCCTGCGCTCAGGCGGCCCTTGCGGTGCTCGTTGAATTCCACCCAGGCGTTGTCGCGGGTGTAACAAGCGAGCGAGGCGCGCAGGCCCAGACGCTGCTCCGGCCAATGGGCCGGCAGTTCTACGCCGGCAACAGCACCCTGGATCGACAGCATCGGATCCACCGGCACAACCGGCCAATCAGTGGACAGCACCACCTTGGCACCGCTGTCACGGATGGTTTTCCAGGCAAAGGCGGTTTCGAATTGATGCATGTGCAGGATGTCGCCGCCACCGTAGGGGGGAAAGAACCCGCCGAGCGGTGAGTGCAGCGGCTGCAGCGAGGCCACCGCGCCCAGCTGGCTGAGGCGGGGAATGTCATCGGGGTGGATGGTTTCGATATGTTCGATCCGGTGGCGGCTGTCGCGCGCACCGTTTGCCTTTTGCGCGGCCTCATAGCCATCCAATGTGAGGCGAACAGCGGCATCGCCAATTGCATGCACCGCAATCTGCAGGTTCTGCGCATCGGCCCGGATGCAGACCTCGTTGAAATGCTCGGGCGAAAACAGCGGCTCGCTGCGGCTGTCAGTGCCGGGATATGGCTCCAGCATATAGGCGGTCTTGCTGTCCAGCACCCCGTCCACGAACATCTTGACCCGGTTGGACCAAAGCATATCGCCGTTGTAGAAGTTGCGCATTTCCACGGCTTCCGCGATGCGGTCCACCGGGTCGGTGTGTTTCAGATGCAGCGGGATTTCGGTGCGGCACAGCAGGCGTTCTTCGGTCTCCAGTTCTGCCAGCAGCCCGAGCTGGTAGAAATTGCCGTCCATATTGTGCAGACCGGTAATGCCTTGCTCGGCGCAGTGTTTCATCCCCTTGGCGAGAACGTCCTTATCCGAGGCCCGGATCGCCGCTGGTGGCGGGGGAACCGGATCAGCGCCGGTGGTCATCCCCAGCATTTCGCGGCCGCCAAGGGCAGTCAGCGCCAGGATATTTTCATAGGCCGCAGGCTCCAGCAGTTCGCCAGTGGCCAGACCGTCCGGACCCATGACTACCTCCGAACCGACGCCGCAGTCTTTGCCATGCAGTAGTCCGGCAAGCTCCAGCGCCTTGGTATTGGCATAGACGGTGTGGTGGTCTGCGGTAGAGGCAGCAAAGGGGCGGTCCGTGATCGCGGCGTCCAGATCGTGGCGGGTGATCGGACGGTCCCCCATCAGGGCGTAGTCGAGCGAACAAGCAAACAGAAGCTGATCATCCGGACGCCCCGCCGCATAGGGCTGCACGGCTGCGCGCAGGGCTTGCACTCCGATGACGCCGTGCAGGTTCAGGAATTCAAGCTCGGCTGAACCGCCGAAAATATGCACATGGCTATCGATGAAGCCGGGCAGGACTGTGCCACCCTGTGCGTCGATCACCCGCGCCATTCCTGCGATGTCACGGATTTCAGCAGTGGTGCCAACGGCGGTAATTTTGCCATCTTCGATGGCCAGAGCTTCGGCATCCGGACCATCAAAAGTGATAACCCGCCCATTCAAAATGACGATATCGGGCATGAATGTCTCCAATATTCGGCATGCCCGCCCCCGGGCATACCGCCTGCCGTCAGGCAGAGTTACTTTTGCAAGTCAGTCCAGATTTTTGTATAAATTCGCTGCACGCCGGGCGGGCAGGTCTCAGAGATATAGCCCGCATCCTGCAAATGCTCGGGTATGATCACCTCAGGGGCCGTGGCCATGTCTTCCGGCATGAATTCCTCGGATCCCATGATGCCGTTGGCATAGCGCGCAAAGGTCGAGATCAGCGCAGCGTTTTCCGGGTCCATCACGAAGTTCTGGAAGATTTTTGCATTTTCGGGGTTCTTGGCGTCGGCCAGAACAACTGCATTGTCCATCCAGATGGGGAAGCCTTCCTGCGGATAGCCATAGACAATATCTGCGTTTTGCAGCCGTGCCCGGTAGGCGGGGCCGTTCCAAAACACACCGGCGGAGACATCGCCCTTGGCGAATTGCTCGACCGTGCCATAGTCGATCGACAGCCAGTGTTTCTTGGCCTCCACAAGCGTATCGCGGACCTGCTTCAGAATGGCCTTGTCACCGGTGCATTGTTCGCCGCCGTGGTAGCCGATCGCCAGCCCCATGATGTCGTTCATTTCCGGGATGACATTGATCTTGCCTTTCAGCTCTTCCGGGGGATCCAGGAAAATGGCTGCGGTATTGGGATCTCCGTCATAGATTGCACTGTTGACGGTAAGGCCGACAGTTCCCCATTGCCACGGCACGGAATACTTGCGGCCCGGGTCAAAAGCCACATCCACCCAGCGCGGGTCAACGTGCTTGAAGTTTTCCATCGTATTGGGGTTGGTTTCCATCAAGAGGCCTTCGCTGGCCCAGATCGGAATATACGTGCCCGAAGGAACTACGATATCAAACCCGTGACCGCCGGCCTTGACCTTGGCCAGAGCCGTGTCGTTACTGTCATAGTCGGTGAGCGTGACCTTGATGCCGGTCTCATTTTCGAATTTGGTGATCAGGTCAGGGTTGGTGTAATTGCCCCAATTGTAGATGTTCAGCTCACCCTCGGCCCAGGCAGGCACGGCCAGCGCTGCGGCGGCCCCCAGTGCAGTGATAAGAGTTTTCATGTGTTTCCCTCCCTTGGGTTACTTTTCTTTACTCTTCGACAGCAGATAAAACGCCACCACCAGCGCGACGGAGATCGCCAGCAGGACAGTTGAGATCGCATTCACTTCAGGCGTGATAGCCCGGCGCAGCTGGCCCAGCATGTAGGTGGGCAGCGTGTCTTGGCCTGCGGATTTCACAAACTCGGTGATCACCACATCATCCAGCGAGATCACAAAAGACAGCATCGCACCCGCCAGCACCCCCGGCCACAATTGCGGCAGGGTCACCCTGCGGAACACCTGCCAAGGACGGCCATAGAGATCGGCTGCAGCCTGCTCAAGGTTGAGGTCCATGCCCTGCAACCGGGCACGGATCGGCATGTAGGCAAAAGGAATGCAAAAGGCGGAATGGGCGATGATCAGGTACCACAGGCCGGTATAGTCGGTGGCGACCTTGATCATGGCAAAGAACAGCAGCAGGGCCACGGCGGTCACGATTTCCGGGATCATCAGGGGCTGGTTGATCATTGCAAAGACCAGGCCGGAGCCGCGGAACTTGCCGGTCCGGGAGGTGGCCAAGGCTGCCATCAGCGCAACGCTTGTTGCTACCAGGGAGGCGCTGGAGGCAATGGTCAGCGACAGCACGGTGGCCTCCTGCACCTTATCGTTTTCCCAGGCCGCCTGATACCACTGCCACGAGAAGCCTTCCCAGATTGCGATACTGGTGCCGACGTTGAAAGAATAGACTACCAACAGGATGATCGGCAGATAAAGAAGAACAAAACAGCTAAGCGCTACAAAGGTAAAGCCGGTCTGTTTGCGGATGTCGAAGGAGCGGGGCTTAGCCATGGTGAGTCTCCCCGCTCTCGGACGAGCGGACATAGATGATCAGCGCCACCATTACGATGGCGAGGAGGGCGATCGACAGCGCCGCACCCAAAGGCCAGTTGCGCCCTTGTCCGAACTGCAGCTCGATCAAGTTACCCAGCATCAGCTGCTTGCCGCCGCCCATGATGCGGGGCGTCACATAGGCCCCAAGCGATGGCACAAAAACCAGAATAGAACCGGCCACCGCTCCGGGTTTGATCAGCGGCAGGATGACCCGGCGGAGCACTTTCCAGCGTGAGGCGTAAAGGTCGTACGCAGCCTCGACCAAGGAGAAATCCATCCGTTCCATGCTCGCGTAAATCGGCAGCACCATCAGCGGCAGAAAAACATAGAACATGCCCAGCGTGACCGCGAATTCGGTGTACATCATCTGGATCGGGGTCTCGATCAGCCCAAGCTTCATCAGCACCGTGTTCAACACGCCTTGGTTGCGGATGATCTCCATCACCGCGAAGGTCCGGATCAAAAGATTGGTCCAGAACGGAATCATAATGAGCAGCATCCAAAAATCGCGTTTGTGAGCCGGGCGTGTCGCGATGAAGTAGGCGGTTGGAAAACCGACCAGAAAGGCCACGAATGTGGTCATCAGCGACAGTTTCACAGAGCGCCAGAAAATCGCCAGATGGGCATCGGAGAATGACAGAGTTTCATCGAAAACGTCGCGCTCGGCGATGACGTTGAACCAGGCCTCCATTGAAAACGTCCAAACCACTCCGCCGTAGTCTCCGGCGGTCAGAAAGGAGTAAACGACCACAATCAGCAGAGGGGCCGCAGCGGCTAGTGTCAGAATGGTCAATGCCGGTGTTAGCAGCAGCCAGCGGTTGCGTTCGGTCTTTGCGTCCCAGGACATGGTCTCAGTCCCTCAGAACCTGGGCGATGCCAGGGTTAAAGGAGACGCCAACGCTGTCGCCAATTCTGTGGTGCTCCTCCGCATCGGGCTGGTTCTGGCGCCGGATGACAAAGGTGGGCTGGCCTTCGCTTTCGACATGGTAGTGGGTGTCAGTGCCGAAATAGACGATGTTTTTCAGCCTGCCATTGATCAGCGCGCCGGGCTCTGAAAGCACTGCATGTTCCGGACGCACAGCGATTGTCACTGAGCCGCTATGAGCACCGCTCGCAGGGCTGCGGGCTTCAACCATCCTGCCCGAGAGCAGCCGCACTTGCGCTTTGCCGTTTGCCTCCGTCACAAGATCTGCGCTGACGAAATTGGTATCTCCAATAAAGTTTGCGACAAAGCGCTCGGCAGGGTGGTCATAAATGTCCTTGGGGCCACCGGTCTGCAGGATGCGGCCGGAGTTCATCACCGCGATCCGGTCAGACATGGTCAGCGCCTCCTCCTGGTCATGGGTGACAAAAACAAAAGTGATACCGGTTTCCGACTGCAACCGTTTCAGTTCGATCTGCATTTCTTTGCGCAGTTTGAAGTCCAGCGCCGAAAGCGGTTCGTCCAGCAGCAGCACTTTGGGTTTAGGGGCCAGAGCACGGGCCAAAGCTACCCGCTGCTGCTGCCCTCCGGAGATCTGGCTGGTCATCCGATCCGCCATCGGTGTCATCTGAACCAGGTCCAGCATATCTGCGACCACGGACTTGATCTCAGACTTTGGGCGGCCAAGCATCTCCAGGCCAAAACCGATATTCTCAGCCACTGTCATGTGCGGAAACAGAGCGTAATTCTGGAAGACCGTGTTCACTGGCCGGGCATAAGGCGGTTTGGATAGCATATCCTCGCCATTCACCGTCAGGCTGCCAGAGGATGGATTCACAAACCCGGCAATCGAGCGCAGCAAGGTTGTTTTACCGCAGCCTGACGGCCCCAGCAGGGTGAAGAACTCGTTTTCTTCTATCGTGACATTGATGTTTTCCAGCGCAGTAAAGGCTGAGACGCCTGCACCGAAAATCTTCGACAACCCGGTTATCTCAATCATTGTTCGCGCGCCATCCGTGCCGTCCTCCCTGTGCGGAGCATCATCATTTTCGTGCGCTCCGGTGTGGGAAGGTAGATATGATCAAATTTCTTTCGTCAACTATTTCGTAGTCAGATTTATTTTTAAAGTCAGCTATAAACTTGCGCTGAAAACCAGAATGAATATGATCACCGGCATGACGGGATTGAGAGAAAAGCAAAAGCAGCAGCGCCGCAGCGAGATGCTGAAGGCAGCCATGTCCCTGTTTGCCGCACAGGGCTACAGTTCAGTAAAACTTGAAGAAGTTGCGGAAGAGGCGGGAGTGTCGCCGGGTACGCTCTATACCTACTTCAAAACCAAGAATGATCTTCTGTTGGCAGTGGTCACTGAGGATTTCGAACACGGCTTCACCCTGGGCCGCCAGTTCATTGATGAACCGCAGACGGATGCTTTGACGGCAATCAACACGCTGACGAAATGCCTGTACACTTACCGCATGGGAGGACCGACCTCGGAAATGTGGCGATTCGCCGTGGCAGCGTTCATGACCCAGTCGAAGTCGCACTTTGCCCGTGAATACGAAAAATGCTTGAAGCGTCAGCGCGGCCAGTTCGCCCGGCTGGTCCGTAAACTGCAAGCTGCCGGTCTTTTTCCCGAAACAGCGGATGCAGTTGCTTTTGTTTATCTTCTCGACAGCGCCGCGTCATTGAGCTTTCTGGAGCATATCCGTGACGACACGGCGCCGGACTCTGACCTGGAGGCCAAGTTGTACAGGTGCAATGAACAATTGCTCTCCATGGTGTACCAGCGGGATGCTGCACATCAGATTTCTTCGGCAGCCTGTTAGAAAGCGCCTGTTCCTCCGCATGATGCCTGCGGCGGCTCCGGTAATCAGCTCCTCGCATTACTCATCCGATACGGGCTCGTCGTATGAGCGCATTTCTGATCTTCGTGGTGCTCGCAGGCTGTCCGTCGTCAGGGTTTTTGGCACCGAAGGCGGCCTGAACAAAGAGAGAGTTCGGCTCATCTGTTTGGTTTGATTCTGCGGCGCGTTGACTGTGATGCAAGCGGCGCGTTTCGAGCGTCTTTCGCTTCATCCTTTCTCGTTGCTCCATAATTGTATTGTCGCGCCCGAAGCAGACGCCGGCGGGTGTGACGTTGTTCAAGCTCTCGTGGTAACGTTGGTGATTGTAGTGATCGACCAAGGCCTTGACCTGTGCTTCGAGATCGCCGGGCAGGAAGTAAATCTCCAGCAGGATGCGGTTCTTTAGCATCTGGTGCCATCACCCAATGTTGTCTTGCGTCTGGGGGGGATGCTTGTGGCTGAGTGCAGCGAAAGGGTGGCTCGGATTTCGGCGAGTTTGCCGCCTGCGAACGGCCGGTTAGGCGAAAACCGCCGCGCTGCCGAAAATTTCGCGCTGCGGGAGCGAGAGGTTTCTGCGTCAGCAATAGCCGCAAGGGCAAAAGGCGGCTTCGTCCGCGTCAGTTGTGTCCGACCTGGCTGCAGCGAACGTACGGTCTCGGTTCCCGTCAAAACCAGGCCTGTGAATGACCGGTCTGACGGCAGTTGCTGCAACGCCGAGTATCACCTGCCGCGAGTGCGAACGAATGCTGCGTCAGCAACATGCCCAAACTTCAATGTCGGGAAAGTCCTGCAGATTGTGAGTTCGCGGCTTCTTGGTTTTGCGCTTGTAGCGAATGTCTCCTTTGGCGAGCTGCAGCGCAGCGACAGTCACCTCGATCGGACGGCAGCTATGGGCCGTTCTCGTAGGCTCAATCGTTAGATATTGCACTTGCAACAGCGTTGGTACTGATCCCAATAAAGTGATTTCGCTACCGCGAACGAACGGCGGCTCCCGTTTGAGGTCAACCAATTGATCCGTTTCTTGCGCTTTCACCTCAAGTAGCTCAACACCCGCAAGAACCGGGTCGCGATTCACTCGCATCATTCCTTAGGTGATTGGCATGTAATTTCAAAAAGGCATGACCATGGAACTTAAAGACAAAACCATCATCATTACCGGCGCGAGCAGCGGAATTGGTGCTGCAGCAGCGCTTCTGTTTGCCGCGGAAGGGGCGAATGTTGTGTTAGGTGCCCGTCGGGAAGCTCAGCTAAACACACTCGTCGGGCAGATTACCCAAAGCAACGGGCGCGCCGTTTACCTTGCGGGCGACGTGACGGACGAAACATATTCCAGGGATCTTGTTGATCTGGCGAAACGGCAGTTTGGCGGCCTTGATGGCGCATTTAACAATGCGGGCATTATGGGCGAGATGGGTCCAATTCCCGAAATGGAGTCCGGCAACTGGCAGTCGGTTCTTGCTACAAACCTCAACAGTGCATTTTTTGCGGCCAAAGCGCAGATTCCGGCAATGGAGGAACGCGGTGGCGGGTCTATTGTATTCACCGGAACTTTTGTTGGTGTCAGCAATGGGGGAATGCCCGGCATGGGGGCTTATGCCGCATCAAAGGCTGGACTGATTGGGCTCGTACAGTCTTTGGCATCTGATCATGCGGCCAAGAGGGTCCGTATCAACACCATTTTGCCGGGTGGTACTAAAACTGACATGGCTGGCGATGATCCTGCAACGCACGACATTATTGCCAACTTGCATCCCCTGAAACGCATGGCGGAGCCAAAGGAGATTGCCCAATCTGCATTGTTCCTGCTGTCAGATCGGGCAAGCTTCGTGACGGGTTCTCCGGTCGCCGTTGACGGTGGTATGGCGACCCGCCTGCTTTAGATATCTGCCGTTGGTTGCTTCGTAACCAACGGCGGTCTCCATCCAGACAAGATAGCTCGCCCAAAAATCCATATCGTGGTGAACGCCATCTTCGACGACTTTCGCCAGGGTATCGTCACCGCAGACTGAATATTCGGATTGGACTTTCGCTGCTCGCCACCTTTTTGATCAGGTAGATGGGCTTTGTTGCGCAAATCGGAGTTTGAGCGCAGTTCCCCCTTCCCCGGACAGACTTATCCTATATCTGCGGCTCAACTGAGGATGATGCCGCGCTGCCTCCGAGGTCCGCTCTGAGCCCACAGCCGACATGTCTATTTCTCGCTGCGTGCGCTCGCAGCGCGGAAACCGCCGCGACCGCATCATTGCTAGCGCCGCTGAGCGGTACAAAAGCGGACCATTCCGTGCACTACGAACCTGATTGAGATCGGCACTGCTCGATGATGTGCTTGCGGACAGCAGCGACAGCGGGCATTGAAAGCCGCTGCGCACGACAAAGCAATGTGACCTTGACCGGTTTCAGCGACCAATCCGGCAGCAAACGAAAAAGTGTTCCGGCTGAGACGTCTGACTTTGCCAGTTGCTCAGGTAACATCGCGATTCCGGTCCCGAACATTGCCGCCGCACGGGCCAATTCCATTGTATTGACTCGGATGGCGGGCTCTGGACAAATGTCTTGTTGCACTCCGTCTGAGTTTCGAAACGACCAAATTGGCGCTTCCTGAGTACGCAAGATGACCGGCAGGCCTGGCAAGTCTGATGGTGTTCTCAAGGCGTCGAAACGATGTAGAAATTTCGGGCTTGCGAATGGCGCTCGCGGCGCAACCGGGAGAGACACAGCCACGTCTCGTCCTCTATCTCGTTCGCCCGTCCGAAATGAAAGGTCTATATCGTCGGTTGAAAAATCCGATCTGGCATCGTCTGCGTGTAACTCCAACTCAATTTCCGGATATTCGCGCTGCAGCCCCTCAATCATGGGCAGGAAAATTGTCTCCAGGAGACTGTTCGGTCCCGAGAGCGAAACGCGCCCTTCAACCCTGTCGCCTCTCTTAAGGCCAAGCTCAGCTTCGGCCTGCGCTGCGGCGTCAACCGATGCGACGCAAATGTTGAAAACCCGCTTGCCCGAAGACGTTGCCATGACCGATCGGCCAGATCGATCCAGCAGAGTGAGTCCAAGATCGGCTTCGAGCACGGCAATCTTCTGGCTGATAGCCGACTTTGTTGTTTTCAGATCAGCTGCAGCAGCGCTCATTGATCCGGCTCGGAGCGTGGCGACAAAGGCCTTGGTGCAGGAGAAATGCCTATCGTTCATAAATTCGAACGATAGTTTAAAAAAGAGCTATTTTCCAGAACTAACGGCCTAGCTAGGTTCTTCGCAACAAGGACGTACAGGAGCCGTATCGTGAGACAAGATTTGATATTCCATCCAGCCGATAGTCGCGAGCACAAAGACTTTGGATTCATGACTGCCCAGCTGTCTTTCAAGCCGCATCTGCAAACCGACCGGCAAAGGTTTGGCCCATTGATCACGATCGACGACGGCACGCTTGCACCTGGTGCTCAGGGGTTTGGCCTTCACCCGCACAAAGATGTTGAAGTGGTGACGTTTCTGGTCGACGGCTCCGTGGAACACATTGATCCAAATGTTCCGAGCCACAATGGTCGGATGTCTTCAAAAGGCATCCAAGTGATCACTGCAGGGACAGGCATCGTCCACAATGAGGTCAATGCTTCTTCAAGCGACCCAATGCGCGCGTTGCAGATCTGGTTTGAGCCCCACTCGCTTGGTCTGAACCCCGACTATGCGCGCAAGCAACTTGATCCGGGGGATTACACCGATGCCTTCCAACTTGTCCTGTCGCCGACGGGGAACAAGGAGTCTTTGGTTGCACAGCAAGATGTTCGCATGAATTACGGGCTGTTCACGACCTCTCAGACGCTCTCATTTCAACCCGCAGATCAAGGCCGCAGCATCTACGCCTTTGTCATCAACGGCTCCGGCGAAATTGCCGGAAAACGCCTAACCAAGGGTGACGGGGTCGGGATTGTGAACACACAGACGCTGTCGCTTGTGACACAGCCAGATCTGGAACTGCTGATTTTCGACTTACCACCTCTCACGCTATCAAACTGAAACTGAAAGGAAAAAGTGATGACCGCTAAGAAACCGAGCCCCCAAAATGCCGCCATGGTGCTGATTGACCATCAAATCGGTACAATGAATTGGGCCAAATCTGTTGATCGGGATCTGATCGAAGCACACACACGTGCGCTTGCAAGGGTTGCTATTGATCTTGGAATGCCTCTTGTGATGACATCCAGCATGGAAGAACACATGCAAGGGCCGCTGATGCCTGCGCTGGAAGAGCTTGCACCTGATGCTTATGCGGCCCGGGTGAAACGCCCCGGCGTGGTGAATGCCTGGGATGACAGTGCGTTCGCAGATGCAGTGCGTGGTACTGGCCGCAAGCATTTCATCATGGCGGGGATCACCACCGATGTGTGCCTTGCACCTCCCGCCATTGATGCTGCTGCCGAGGGTTTTGAGGTGACGGCTGTCGTGGATGCCTCTGGCTCGCCCACATCGCTGACAGATGAGATGGCATTTCGGAAGATGGAGCGCGGCGGAGTCGAATTGACCACGACGAGTGCACTTCTCGCCGATCTCGCGGTCAATTGGACCAGCGAGGACGGGCAGAAGATATTGGCGGTGTTGGGGGAAGAAATCCTCAGCCGGGGTTAAAGGTCGATGATCGATGGAGGGTTCGCTGTCCATCGATTGCCCTTCAATGTAGCTGTTCGTTCCTCAAGGCCGCGCCGAAGCGCCGTGCGAAGTCCATGAACATTCTTTGTTCTTTCGACCCCATTTCAAACAGAGAGACCATGTTGGCTTCCTGCGCTGCTTGGATTTCACAGGTTTGTGCCTGTCCGAATGTCTGAAAACGGGAAATTCGTTGCGCCGACAAACAGCAATCGCTGCGGACGCAAATGCTTTCTGCGTGAGCGAAAGCCGCAGCTGCACAAGTCCGGAAAGTCCCGCCCAGCGTAAGTTCAGTCAGCCTTTGATTTTGCGCTCGCAGCGAACGGCAGGTTCGACGGGCCGCGCTGCAGCATGGAGACTATGGGGTGAAAGCGGTAGGCTTCTTCAGGGCCTAGCACGTTGTCGATCATACCGGCATCTGCAGAGTCGGACGTATGCAAATGAGTGTCGCCAAAAAAGACCTGATTGGGAAAGCTCTGCCGTGGATAAGGTGAATACTGCCTGTCGCCGCGTTGAGTGCTCGGGATGTCCTCGGCATGGGCGCAAAAAGCAAGCAAATTGGTAAGAACAGATGCAAAACGGATCATTTTCGACCTCATCTATTGCACGAATGATGCTACGTTAAATGCATATTTCTACGACTCGTTCCTGTTCTTCGAAATAATTAAATTCTATCTGCCGCACTAAGCCGTTGGCTAGGTTCAGCGGGGCGGAGGTGGAAGCACCTTCTTCGACTGGAGCACCTGAAGGATGTCAATAATCGCTTCAGTACTCGTTTCGATTGAACCTCGGAAGAACAGTCCGATGCCACCTTCCCCTAACTCCCGTGTGCCACCGGCGTCGTAAGTTGGCGAGAGAGAGACAAGTTCGGGAGGTAGTTCTGGGCATACTGGGTTTCTTTGAAGTATTGCGTTCGCGGTCTCGATGAATACCTGCCGAACCTTTTCGACATTACCCTTTGCATCGGACGACTCGGTGAGTTGATCCGGAGCAAGTCTCAGGTCATCCAAACGGAAAAAAAGGCAGTCATCTTTGAATTCGGCCGAAGCGGAAGCACCCACCGTCAAACCACCAGCGAAAGTGTTCTCGCCGCGTATAGATCCACCGCCGCTGCGGCTTTCGCATCGGAAAAGCTCTGCTTCGATCCTCCCACTTAGCGAAATCACTGTATCGTCGGCACGGGCCGTTGCTTCGGTCACGCCGATCAGTGCGTTGCAGACATCTACAAACGCGGCTCGTTTGAGTTCCTCTACAAGTATTTCGTTTGCTCGGCGTAGGTCTATGACACTTTCGATTGAGATCCTTGTCGCGTTCACATCTTTTAGTCTCAATGCCAGATCAACGGGAAACTCACGATCTCCTAGCTTGACGTCCCCGTTTGCTTCGAAGGTAACCTCTTCAGCCAGCAGCGCGGATCCGAAAAGCCCGGCAGTAGCTAGTATCAGAAGAAAGATCCGATCCATCATCCTGCCCCCCCAACAATACCGCGAGATTGCATAACCGCCAGGAGTTCCATCATCGTCATCGCACTGGTGTCGATTGAGCCGCTCAACGCAACACCGATGCCACCGTCACCAATTTCTCGTGTACCGCCGGCGTCGAGAACCGGATTCAACGAAGAAAGCTCCGAAGGCATCTCCGGACAAATCACATTCTCTTCGGTGAACTCCTTTGCCGTGGTGAGAACGACCTCCTCGACACGCTCCGTGAGGCCAATTAGGTTAACCAACCCGCCGACAAACCCAGTAGGTTGAAGCACGACGTCGGCAAGATCAAAGTGAACGCATTGATCTTGAACATTGGCGCGTGCCGCTGCGGCGATCCCAACAGTCGTCGAGATAAAGCGAACTCCACGCCCGTTGGTTCCCTCGGATTCTTCGTTTCGACAACGATAAAGCTCGACGTCCACTGAGCCTACGAGTTCAATGAGATCACCGCTGGCGCGGGCATCGTCGAGTTCAAAGTCAACATTCAAAGAGCAACTTTGTTCCAGAGTACCCGACAGAAGTGCGGGCGCTTGGACTTGGATTTCTCGCAGATCTAAGAGCCCCCGGAAACCTAGGCGCGTTGACGTCACACTGCTGATGCCCGCGTTAAATGTGTAAGGTAGGTTTTTCCCACGAGCGGGAATCTTGTTTGAGATGCTAAATTGAACTTCCCCGGCGTAGTCGCTTGGCGACGCATTCTGTGCACTGGGTCGAGCGTTCAACTCGGACTTCAAAAGTTCTGGGTTCGTGGTTGCGCAGGATGCGAAGAACAGCAAACACACAAAGGCAAAAGGTACGGTTTTACGCGCCCCAAGTTCCGCCAAACTCCATTGTAGTTCTATTCCCATTACCCTTCGCTCAACCTCACCGTTGAATATCAACCCTAACGTACAGCGTCACGGCGAAGGTCAACAGTTTGCACCACGAAAATATACTGGTGCGGTGTTGTGTTGTCGCAACGACTTGCAGTTGACGCGGGTCCTTTGAAACTTCGAGCATAAGCTCTGCCCACAAGACTTTTCTCTCGCGTTAAGCCCTGAGCAGGAGCAGATGCATTCGGGCATCTGCCAATATTGCGAGGGTATACTTTCGATTCGTCGCCATGCCAGCACCTCTCATCAACAGACCGACTCCTAGGCGACACAATGTGTTTTACTCTCGACACAGGGTGCTTTTCACCTCCACAAGGGTGTTACGCCACTAAAGAGGGAAAAACCATGCGCTTGCTTTCTATACTTATTGTGACGGTTCTATTCACAACCGGCGCGGTTGCCCAAACAATCGACAGGATAACAAAAAACAACGAAATCCGATTTGGTTTTCGAACAGATGCTGCTCCGTTGTCTTACATTAACGACCAAGGTCGCCCATTTGGTCTGTCGCCGTTGATTTGCGATCATGTAGCGAAGGTAGTTGCGCAGAAACTGGAATTGAAGGATTTGAATGTTCAGTTCATTCCGGTCGACTCTAAGGATCGTTTCGACAAAGTAGCTTCCGGAGAGGTGGATATGCTCTGCGGGGCAGCGTCGATTACACTTTCCCGACGCGAAATTGTTGATTTCTCAATTCCAACTTATGTCGATGGCACGTCCATATTGTTACCAATCGAGGCTGAGGGCACCATGGGTGCACTCGCGGGAAAGAAGGTTGGAATGAGAAGCAGCACAACAACAGAAGCGTCCGTTCTGAATTCATTTGAAGCTGCAGGTGTCGACGCAGAAATGGTGCGGTTCGCTTCACACCCAGACGGTATCAAAGCACTTCGAGACGGTGAAATTGACGCCTATTTTGCAGATCAGTCGATTTTGCTGGTCAACTACATTGCTGCGGGACTAAAGGGCAAATTCAAACTATCCCAGGAAATACTGACGATAGAAAAGCAAGGATTGGCCATCGCGAGGGGTGACGATAACTTTCGACTCGTTGTCGATAGTATTCTGTCAGAAATGTATGCTCAGGGCACAATGGAAGAGATATTTCGTCTCGCTTTGCCGGGGGTGGAGCCGAGCGAAGCACTAAAAGCTCTGTATGTTTTCGCCCCCATTAATCCCTGAAGCTTGTCGCGCAAAACAGTTTTGTCGGGAGTTAATCGCCCTGCACAATAGAAGCTGGCCTTGTAAGCAAATTGACGGCTCAAGCCAGCTTGACCAATGACCATGTTTTACTAAATGATCCTCCATTTGGCAGGCCAGTTGCCAGAATCACGGTCTTAGGCGATCCTTCGATAAATTGAAGGATCGCAATATGTTTAGATATATAATATTTGCTCTCAGTTTAAGCACATCTAACGCCCTGTTCGCACAAGAGGCGTCCGATACTGTTGCAACGGAAGTTACGTCTGAAACTTCATCCGACCTTTTATCTGATGCTGAGTTGCAAACTTTGGTCGCCCCGGTGGCTCTTTTTCCCGACACTCTACTCATACAGATATTCGTTGCGGCCACTCAGCCACTGGAGATTGTTAAAGCAGAACGGTATTTGTTGGATAACGCCGACCGCGACCCCGTAGAGCTCGAGCCGGAAATCGAAGCTATGGGCTGGGATCCGTCTGTAAGTGTATTGGCCACGGCGTTCCCCGAAGTCGTCGGTCAAATGGCCACCCACATCGATTGGACCGAGACAGTCGGCACCGCCATGCTGGCCCAGTCCGACGATGTACTGGATGCGGTGCAGGTAATGCGGGATCAGGCAATTGACAGCGGAGCTCTTGTTTCCGGGCCCGAGCAAACTGTCGAGGTATCTGATGAAGAAACGGTTGTAATTACTCCGACACAACCCGAAACAGTGTACGTCCCGCAATATAATCCCGAGACTGTCTATACCGGCCCGTCGACCGGGGACGTAGTGGGCGCGGCCTTGCTGACATTTGGCACCGTGGCGCTGATCGACGAGATTTTCGACGATGACGACGATTGGTATGACTATTGGGGGTGCCGGAATTGCGGCGGATGGGGCGGTGGCCCGATATACAGAAACCCGGACATCGACATAGACGTCGACGGCAACGTCAATATCGGTAACGATATAGATCTTGGTGACCGAACTGATATCGGATGGAAACCCGATCCTGACCGAAAAAAGGAAGCCCGGGACAAGATCGCTGATCACAAAAGGCCGGAAGGTGGTCGCGGCGACCTGCCTGTCGACCGCCCCGAGGGTCGCACGGACGAACTCCGCGCAAAACTGAGCCGTGAATCCGGTGCTGCAGACATCAGCAGGGGAGGCGCGGCAGCAGTTGCAGCCGGTGCAGGGGCGGGGGCTATCGCGAGCGGTGCTCTGGCCAATCGAGGTAGTGGGGGCAAGTCCTTGCCGCAGGTGAATCGCGGTAACGTTGATCGGGACAAGGCTGCTGCCAAGCAGCAGGCCATCGATCGGACTAAACGGCCAGATGCGGCGAAGAAGCCTGTCAAAAAGAAACCGCAAGCAGCTAAGAAACCTCAGGTAAAAAAGGCCACGGCTCAGCAAAAACCCGCTGCGTCCAAAGGTAAGGCTATGAAGAAAAAATCTTCAGGCGGCAAAGCTCACAAGGCGTCCAAACGGGGACATGCTGCCAAAGGCAAGGGGAGGCGGTAACATGCGTAAATCGGTTTTTTCTATTTTAGTGATCGCAGTGGCTACTGGACCGGCGTTTTCCGACGGTGCCCTGTTCGAAACTCCGCAAACCGCGCTGGACGCTTTTGTCGAAGCGTTAAGGGCCGATGACCAGAACAAGCTGCTCGAGATTTTCGGACCAGAGGCAGAAGATCTAATCGGAACGGGTGATCCGGTGGAAGATCAGCAAAGAAGGCAGGAAGTGCTTGGCATGTATGCTGAGGGATACCGCTTTCAGCCCGAGGATGATGGGGTTTTTCTTCTGCTTGGCGAAGATAGTTGGCCCTTTCCGATCCCAATTCTGCAAGCTGAGAATGGTTGGAAGTTTGATTTAGAAGCCGGGGTAGAGGAGCTTTCCGCCCGTGAAATCGGACTGAATGAATTGGAAGTAATCGAAACGCTTGAGGCCTATGTTGATCTTCAGGCGGCGTTTCGTCTTGTGGACCACAATGGCGATGGCGTCATGGAATTTGCCCAAACGATCATATCGGATCCCGGCGCACGAAACGGCCTCTTCTGGCCAGAAGAAGACAGTTTTGTCGGTGAAGCCCTTGCCCGCGCCACCGCCTCGGGGTGGAGCGACGGTGCGGATGATTTCGAACCCGAACCTTTCCTCGGTTACTACTTCGCAATTTTGCAGGGGCAGGGACCAAATGCTCCGGGTGGTGCCTATTCCTATTTTGTCGGCGATCGGTTCGTGGCAGGTCACGCCTTGCTTGCGGTGCCTGCGGACTACGGAGAAACGGGTATCCATTCTTTTCTCGTGGGTGAAAACGGCACCGTGTTCGAGGCGGACTTTGGGCCGGATACGCTTGAAAGAACAGCTGAGATATCGACCTATGATCCCGGCCCAAATTGGTCACCAGCCGAGTAAATTTAGATTGGCGGCGACGCTTTGTTGCCGGGCTTTGGTTTGACCGCTTTGTTGCCGCGTGCAGGTGTAGATTGAATGCAATTCTCGACTTAAGTGGCAATGGTTCGGGAAGGATCGATTTTGGGAAATCTAATTAATCGATGAAATAATTGCCCTTGATTCAATTCGACCCAATTTGCCCGCTATGGTTTGACCGAATGGCCGCTTTGTCCCGCACTCCAGACCTCCGTGCGCCGTGCAGCATTGCTTCTGCAGCGAATGTCTTCTCTGACGGGCCACGCTGCAGCATCGCCAATATCGGGCGAAGGTCTGGATTGGGCTGGTTCAGCCAGGCGACGGGTCATAATGAGCTCGGATCTTGCAAAACATCCGAACTCCGTTGTGAGCCCTTCTTCTCCAACCTCCTGCGATGTAGCGAATATTGGCTTCGATAGATGCGGCATGCATTGAAACAAAGTAGTCGGGGTTCCGTCCAACGTTTGTGCCACGTGAGGAATCCGTGATCGACTTTGAACTTGCGTTGGTCAAACTCAGTTGCTCATACGATAATGCTTTAGTACCAGCGGATAATTCGACGGAAAACTCCAGACTGCTTCGCCTGTGGCGCGAACAAGTCCACGCGCCTGAGGGTCTCGGCCTGTAAGCAGAGTAAGGAACAAGTCACTGCTGGCCCACGGTGAAGACCGGAAATACCAATGACCATTTCCTGCACTGGCCTCTTCAGCCCTGGTCACGTCGATGATGTGCAGGGATTTGATCTCTGACAGTCGGCTCTGGAAGATCGATGCGTTTATTGCTTCGTCAGAAACCTGACCCAGGCGATCCCTTCCGAAAACGAACCGCGACATGGCCAGCGCTGAATCGGTTTGCGACTGATAAAGTGTCACATCTGAAACCGCATCCAGCAGGCCGTCTTCAATCGCCTGTAGAAAGTAGCTGCGATCAAGGTCGCTACTGATCAGAATCAAATGCCCCAGCCGCGGTTTAGGGCTCGACCGAAGTGCAATCTGGTAAGCTGTTTCAAATGCGAGTCTCGAACCTGCGCTGTATCCTATGAGATGAATGCGGCGCGCGCTTGTGTGCTTTGACAGGTATTCGATAAGGGATCGAAGGTTGCGGCGCGTCGACAACGCGGATTCTTGATCACGAAAATACGCGAGCCGATGGGGTGTTGCAGGCCAGTTGTAGCTGATGAATGCGCCCTGATAGCCCAGAAAATGCTGTAACTCTTTGGAAACAAGCGTCGAGTAATCAAAATCGACGTTGTAGCCATGGATGTAGATGAAGATGTCTTTGTTGCGAGAGGATGCAAGTTGATCCTCAATCTTCTTGGCAAAACGACGACCGACCGCCTCCATATCTTGTTGTGACGGAGGGTCTTCAAGATAACGCGTGACACTAAATGGCATGACGCCAATCTCTTGGACCTGAGAGACGCTGAGAAAATAGTCCTTTGCTCGCTGGCTTGTCATGGTGATGCGACGAAGATCTTCCCATGACTCCAATGGCGGGTCGATCTGCACATCGGCAACACCGGTGCGCAAAAGGTGACCGCGTTCATTATTATAGAAGGCTTGTGGGTCGTCAGGAACTGCAGGCAATCGATCTGTCGCATAGAACAGCTGCGAGCGCTGATTGAAATTTTCGGCAGTGATATCAACGAAAGGGTCAAAGGCGGCCTCGGCGTAGACCGTTGGCGAGGGCATCAACTCAACTTCGTCATAAATATTTGCTCCGCAAGCGGCGAGTGCACAGCAAGAACACGCGATTACCAAATGCAGAGCCTGAGCAATCAGTCGCCTGCTTGTTCCTTTCGTCAAATGTTTGCGCCAGATTGTTCGACCTCGGCCCTTATTGTCGGTCACACGCCTGTGGGCATCACCGCTTACGTCCCGGAGCAACTCAAGGATCCCCGATCTGTTTGTGTTTGGTGTCGCCATCTTTCGCATCATGCCGGTACTCAGAAGCTGTAAGTCACACCCAACACGGGCCCCGATTGTGAAAGCTTGAACCTGTCTTGACCTTCACCTTTGTCGACCATGATGTAGCGATAGCCTGCACGCAGATTCCACTTTGGGGTGATGGCATAACCTACCGTCGCTATGAACTGCGCCGTTTCGCGGTCTGAGCGAAACCCACCATAGTCGGCCAAGGCTACGGCCGACCACCGGTCATTGATCTGATACAGGATACGGGCCGCGATCAGAGGGTCTAACCAATCATCGCTGGTCTTTGCACTTGGCGGCGGGGTGAGCCCACCGACCAGAGTGATTGTACTGCTTGTCGCAAACCAACGAAACCCGCCCCCTAAATCCACTGCCAGGTTTTGGGCCTGATAGGCTGTGTAAGCGGCATACCCACTGAAGAACTGAGTCTGCAGACTGGTTTCAGCGCCGCTGAACACCGGGCCGGGGGTATCACCGTCAAAGGACAGGTCTGTGCGCATGTAATCCGCGATCAGCGACCATCGGCCATTTCGCGCCTCAAGTGTACCCATGAATGCTAGATCAAGGTTTTTAACCGCATCACTGAAGCTCAGCTCCGACTCCAGCGAGCCAATGGTTGTCTTGGTGTCTGCGCCGTAAATGTAGAAGCTGCCGTAAAAGCCCCAATCGGATTGCTGTGCCACAACTTCTGATCCGCCGAGGAGCGTCGTCGCCGCAACTAGAAAACTGCCGACGATGCTTCGTCTTTGTATCCACTCCATGGCCTGCTCCCCTTTTCTACCTATCCCGAGTTTGAAGCGCGGCAAAAGTATGTTGCGCCTTATTCCTGTTACGCTTCACAATCGCATTCGACCGGGTCGAGTATCGGAACAGATGCCTCGTGGCGATTCAGTTCGCGGATGCGAAAATCGGAAGGTGTTTGTCCGGTCCATTTCTTGAATGCTCGTGTCATAGCGGTTGCGTCAGAATACCCTAGCTGATCGGCGATATCGCCCACTGACGTCTCAGACCTGGAAAGCAGGTGTTTAGCACGGTCGCATTTGGCTTCGGTGACTATGCGCGACAGTGATGTCCCATAAGCCGCAAGTCGGCGATTGAGAACAGCACCACGAGCACCGCATGCCCTGGCAAGCGCCGTAACTGAAAAGTCATTTCGCCCAACCATTGAGTTGGCAACGCTCTGGAGCGAACTCAGTAAGTCTGTTGGTACCGGGTTTTTGTCGTCCTGGCCTGCCGGAATGCCATCAGCGGCGGTTCGGTTAACCAAATCATGCAGAAGCCAGGGGCTTGGGAAGCGGAAGGAATACCCGTCTGGGCCCGCACCTACTGCCCTGATACCATAGAAGTATGACGGGAGCAGATCAGGACGGTTCACCCGAACAAGAACCTTGTTCGCTTCCCAATTCTGACCAGCGGTTTCATGCAGTAACGTGGCCCACCGGCTGATCTGAAACGCATCCATATAGGCTGGAGAGCAGTGCGGCGTGAACCTGCGCTTAGCAGAAAGCACCGCGTAATCTCCAGAGACATCTAGTGTCATCGTGACCGCATTTGTATTGTTGCCTGCATGAACGCAGAACCTGCCGATGAAATCAGCCAGGGAATTGGCGGTCCGAAAGGCCTGCCCAAATGGGGATGAAACGGTCGGATCTGAAGTCTGGCCAACCAGTGCTGGAAAATCTGGTGATGTGTTTTGCGCGACGGCTTCGAACACGGCGTAGATCGTATCGTGTGGAATGAAGCAATTTGGGGCGCTCAACTCTGAAAACGAAAGATCGAAACCTGCAAGGAGGTCTTCTACGGATCGACCGGATTCCCGATAAGCCACCAACAGCGGTAAGAGAACCCGCCCGCGCGCAAGTGGCGGTGTCCTGTGCTGAGTATTTCCGTCCTGGCCCGTCATCATACACCTTACACGTGCTGCAATGGATAGATTGAGCACATCAAATATAGTCCGGCACGGTTTGTGGTGTCCCTGACATGTGTCAAAGCTAAAGCCACTATTTGAATTGATAAAGTCAGGCTCCAGCTGGCAAGGTTTGAGAGTACAGAGCCTTACCATCCGCTGATCTCAGTCTAAAATTTGACATCCCAACAAGAATGATTGGTCAGCCGCATGGGCGTAAAACAAGAAGAATATCAGACAGGTTGGTCAATGCGCGTTTGCAACCTGTCATTTTGAACCAGTTTTCCGACACGGTTGTTCCAATCGGTCAGGGTATACATTCGAGTTTTGTGTTTTGTTGAAAAACAACGACCATGGTTCCAATTGTAGAGTTTCTGCAAACCACCAATTGAGGGGCGTGAGAATGCCCGCCTGAGCAGGTGTCGGGACCATCAAGCAATGTATTGCAATAATTGGTTAGTGGAGCGGCAAATGATCAATCACACGCGCAAATGCTGGAAGCTGGCGGCCTTGGCTGCAGCGTTGGGGAGCTCCGCGACGGCTCAGAGCTTTGATACCACAGTTGATGCACTTGCCGAGACATACGAGGTGCCGGTCACAATAAGTAACTTTGTTCGGGCTGCGACTGACAACGAATTGAAAACGTATGACAGGCTGGCCGGAGGCGTAAACCAGTTCTTCCACTTCAATGAACCCACGCCCATCGACAATCAGCCCACTATCCGGATGAACCGGGACACACTCTATAGCGTTGCGGTTATCGACATCAGCAAAGGCGCAACCTTGACACTGCCCGATGTGGGCGACCGGTACATGACAACGATGGTGGTCAATCAGAACCATTTCATCAATGAAGTATTTGATGGTGGTGGTGTGTTTCAGCTCGACATGGACACATTTGACACCCCCTACGTGCTTGTTTTCATGAGAATACTGGTGGATGCCGAGAGTCCGGAGGACATCGCGGCAGTCAACACAATTCAGGACGGGTTCACTATCGAAGCTGCCTCGGCAACGCCCTTCGAGATGCCCAATTATGACACCGAAAGCTTCGCGGCCGTGCGTCAGGCCGCGATTGAGTTGGGCAGGTTTGCAACAGACAGCGTTCGGACCTTTGGCACGGCAGAACACGTCGACCCGTTGCGCCATTTCTTGGGCACCGCAGCCGGCTTTGGAGGTCTACCAGAAGAAGAAGCCTTTTATCTCAATATCGAGCCCGGCCTGCCGCTCGGCGAATACTATATCCAGGTGCCGGCGGATGTTCCCGTAAACGCATTCTGGTCCGTGAGCCTGTACAATGCAGACGGATTCTTTGAACTCAATTCCCTCGACGCCTACGTGGTCAACTCGGTTTCGGGCACCCAGAACGACGATGGCAGTGTGACCGTGCATTTCGGCGGTTGCGACGATGGCCGCGTGAACTGCCTTCCAATCATGGACGGCTGGAACTACGCCGTGCGCTTGTATCAGCCCGGTTCCGAGGTCATCGACGGAAGTTGGGTATTCCCGACCGTGCAACCCGTGAACTGAATGACAGGATGCAAAAATGAAGAAGCTTTTTCTGGCAATCGCCCTGACACTCCCGACAGGGGTCTGGGCCGAGGACGTGGTTGATGTGACCGTGGACAATCTCGTGCGCGCGGAAACCGACCATATGTTCCGCACCAACATGAGTAATCTCGGCTTGGTCGTTGGCGAGTTAGGGCATATGCGCGAAGCCACAACACCTGACAATCAGCCGGTGATCCGAATGAACCAGGATACGCTTTACTCTGCGGTTCTGCTCGATTTGACCGAACCCGTCGAAGTTGCGCTCCCCGAGGCGGATGGCCGTTACATCTCGATGCATGTCATCAACCAGGATCATTTCATGTACGCCGAGGCAACGCCCGGCACGTACCTGATCACCAAAGAAGACCTTGGTACGCCTTTCGGATTCATTGCCTTCCGCACTTTTGTAGATGTAACTGACCCACAAGACATCGCTGCGGCGCGGGCGGCGCAGGATCAGATTGTTGTCAGTGGCGGTGGAACTGGTCCGTTTGATGCGCCCAACTGGAATACCGAACAACTTGCCGTAGCGCGTCAGGCAATCAGCGATTTGTCCCTGCTGGGCATCGATACGTCGCGTGCCTTTGGTAGAGCCAAAGAGGACGTTGACCCGGTTCAGTTTCTGGTTGGGGCGCTCTCGGGTTGGGGCGGCTTGCCCCCAGAGGCAGCGATTTACCTGTTGGGCGCGGTCGATGCGAACGATGGAGAAACGCCACACGCGGTTATAGTTAAGGATGTCCCGGTTCGGGCGTTCTGGTCGGTGACCGTCTATAATGGCGAGGGTTTCCTGGCTGCTAATGATCTGGGTGTTAACAGCTACAACGGCTATACGGCCCAAGCCGCGGAAGACGGATCAGTCACACTCCATTTTGGTGGGTGCGACGACGGCCGCGTGAACTGCCTTCCGATCACTCCGGGCTGGAACTATGCTGTCCGCCTTTACGAGCCAGAGGATGCAATCCTGAGCGGTAGTTGGTCGTTCCCGACGGTGGAACCGATCAACTAGGCCACTCGCCCATCCCGCCTTTCAAAAAGGAGTACACGGCCATGCGTCGATCCCATGCACTTGTGGGGCTGTTTTTTGCAGCCAGCGTAGCAACCTCAACCGTTGCAGACGAGGCCGCCGATTTGGCCCAGGAACTGGCCAACCCGCTTGCTGCCATCATCTCGGTTCCGTTTCAGTTGAACTATGATGATAACCTGGGTGTCTCTGATCAGGGGTCGCGCACCACGTTGAACTTTCAGCCAGTCGTGCCCTTTGAACTTAACAATGACCTTAACCTGATCACCCGTACTATCATTCCTTACATCTGGCAGGAAGACATTGTCCCGGGGACGCGCCAGGAAGGGGTCGGCGATATTCTGTTCTCCGCATGGTTTTCTCCGACAGGAACAGGGGATCTGACATGGGGCATTGGTCCGGTTGTGCGGTTACCGACCTTTAGCGACGTGTCAAGCGACACCTGGGCCGCCGGGATCACCGGCATTGCCCTGCGTCAGACCGGGCCGTGGACCTATGGTGCGCTGGCCAATCATCTGTGGGATCTGGAGAGCAATCCCGAAACCCCCACGAATGTGAGTTTTCTCCAGCCTTTTCTTGCTTACTCCACTGAAGGTGCCTGGACCTATTCGCTTCAAAGCGAAAGCACCTATGACTGGGAGGCTGAAGCCTGGGCCGTGCCTATAAACGCTTCGGTTTCAAGATTGGTGCAATGGGGGGCGGTGCCGGTCAATTTACAAGCCGGGGTCGGCCATTGGCTGGAGGCACCCGAGGTCGGTGCGGAGGGCGTTCGTTTTCGCCTCCAAGCCCAAGTCGTCGTTCCCAGAAGGCGCTGACGTTTAGCGCAGGCTCTGATTGTTAAATGCGAAAGTCAGGGAGTCTTGATGGCAGAGCAGATGATAGGCAATGGTGCAAGCGCATGTCGAGCTCGCACCTAATCTTCAGAAGTTGCAATCGCCTCAAGCTAGGTCGCATACATCGGTGCTTTGATAAGGCAATGGTAGTACCTCCATCAGTCCAGGAAGAAAGGATCTAGAAGTCGTAAATTCCGTAAAGCAATCCTTGGCCCGCGCGCTGCGAAAGACTGCTTTGCCCGACTGTGTGAATTGACCGTTCCAGCCTCGCTGCGCGTTGCACCAATGGCCGGTTTCATCGCCGCGTCACAGCGCCAGATTTCGAGCGCATGTAGCATTTCTTCCGTTGCGAGCGCGCGCAGCGAAAAATAACAATGACCGGGTTGGGCTCAAAGCCGTCATCTGACAGTTTTGTAAGGTTCAAACGATCAGAAGTGGTGGTCGATGTCTGCTGTGCGGACAAATATGCCCCTGGTATTCTCCGCCCGAATGACCGCTTTGTGATCGCGGCGAAAAACATCTCTGGCGGAAAGTAGGCCTTCGGTGGTGATGTAAAACTGAACGGTTGCTGGATAAGATCAAACCTTCAATCTGACAGAAACAGTAGACTTCTTTCTGTGGAGAAAGCCTCTGATTGAGTTATGTAAATTGCAAGATTATCGAAGTCCTTTTGATCTGTTTGAAACGAACCCACGTTGTTGGCTTCGATTACTGATTGATGGACCAAACCAAGGTTAAGAGGCCAAGAAGGTTTTTCCGTGAGGACCAAAGGCGGCAATTGCCCAGCACCTGCATTCCGAATTTCTCTGGTAGGAAACTGAAAACACCGCATTTTCAGTTCCTGAGTCTCTAGTATCCGGACCTGATACCGAGAGGCTTCCAAACAATAAAGCCAAGCCATCTTTTCGTATGGAAATACCGTTCATCCAACGTTCACATTCTATATATGCGCTTTTCATCTCTGCGAGCCATATTGTCCTACTGAAATTAAACACCGTTGGTTCACAGAAACAACCGACGAGCAGGGGATCGTCTGTGACAAAGACTGGAAGTAGGTCAGCGCAACGCAAGTTGAGAATTTTTCGCTACCTAACCTGCGCCGTTTTATTGGCTTTCACTTTTCTGATTGGCGGCAGCCAATTCAATAAAGCAGCGGCGCAAACTGCTAGTTTCAGGTCTGTTGATACGAATTCTGACGGTGTTTTGAGCTTGAATGAGCTGTCCGCCGCCTTTGGAAAAGTTGGTGCGCGGCGGCTTCTTGAAGACATTGATCGCAACCGAGACAATCGCATCACGATCCTTGAGTTACGGTGGGGAACAAAAAACAAGATAGGTAGCACTGGTGACCGCGGCGGTCGTGGAGATCGAACTAAAGGTCAAGATGATCGCGGATCTAATTACGAAGGGGCTAGTGAACGGGATGGAGACGATGACCGTGGCGACGATCGGAACGATGATGACTGACCGAAAACCGTTCGTTTGCGCACTCTAAGTGACTGTCCGCAAGGACAAACCGGAGATCGAACTAGCATCAGATTGCTTTGAGACAGAAACGAGGACCCTGAAAAGTGTTCATTTGCCGTTCATTCGTTTGCATGCCAATCCTTCATTCCACTTTGCAAATGTTCTCACATCACTTTGGCAAAACGATTTCACTGAACAGCCAGTTACGGAGCAATGCATGACACAGTTTTCCCAAACCTCGCCTATTGCCTGCGAAATCGCAAAATGGGCGTTTACAACCCGCAGAGTTGACCGGTCCGATGTACATGGACTTTCCGCGCAGTTGGATACTGCAAAGGCAGGGGATCTTATCCTCTGTGAGATTGCCGAGATTGGTCATCACAAGAAAATCCAATTAGCGGAACGTCGCGCCTCTGTCAGTTACCCAGGCGATTACGTTGTTCTATGCTTGGGTGACCGATACGCACCAGACCAATTTCTTGCCAGCGCGGTGATTGATGATGATCTTATCGATCTCGTTGCCGGTGGCGGCGTCGCAGGTCGCGTAGACGCCGCGCATGATTGCATGGATGATCCAACACGGTTAAAGCCAATCGGCCTTTTGACCAATGCCAAGGGTCAGGTGATCAACGTGGCAGATTATGCGTTACCATCGATGCCGACCAACGAGCGCGTAACGGTCATTGGTGTTTTTGGAGCCTCAATGAATTCAGGAAAAACTACAGCCGCATCAAGCCTTGGCCATGGGTTGATGCGTTCTGGATATGCCGTCGCCGGTGTCAAAGCCACCGGAACCGGGGCCTTTGGTGACTTCAACAGTTTCGAAGATGGGGGCGCGCCAGCTCTTGATTTCACTGACGTAGGAATGGCGACCACGTATCGAATGCCATTTGAAGCGATCGAATCCGGATTTGATACACTGGTTGCAACTGCAGCGTCGCGCGGTGCCGAAGTCGTGGTTGTCGAGATCGCTGATGGCGTCTTCCAGCAGGAAACACGGGCAATCTTACAATCCTCACGCATTCGGGATCGATTGGACGGCATTTTATTCGCTGCGCCGGACGCGCTGAGTGCGTTGGGCGGTGTAACCGTTCTAAATAATGTGGGTCTCAGCCCATTTGCGGTATCCGGAAAGGTCAGTTGTTCCCCGTTGGCTGCTGCTGAAGCTGCAGAAGTAACCAGCCGCCCAATTTTAACACGCGAAGATCTTTGGTCGCCAGCGATTATCGCCCAACATGTTGCACCGTTGATGCGACACGACCGCGAAGATGTGGCCGCATGAACCCCCTCCCAAGACTGGCCACAAGGGACCGCATCATTGATGCGGTCCTCGTGGTATCCTGTGGAATCGTGCAGGCTATTGCGCTTGCTTTCGCAGCGTTTGCTACACGAGATGCTTTTACGGCACTTCACGCTGGGGATGTACTTGCAACAAATACTGTCTTGCAACTGGGGGTCTCCGGTACCGTCGCAGCAGCATGCCTCTTCTTTTCACGATATCGGGCAGAAGCGCTTGGCCAGAGTTACACAATTTCACTGCGCCGGACGCTTTATCGACAGATTGCGCGACTTCCAAAGTCCCGACATGAAAAACGCCGAGTTGGAGCGTTGTCCCTAAGGTTTGTCGGTGACTTATCTGCAGCGCGACTTTGGTTTGGTCGCGGATTGCCGGATGCATGGTCTGCAATGATTGTGATCCCTGGCGCGGTATCCATTCTCTATTTTCTCGACCCTATGCTTGCGATCAATGGTATCGCCTCGCTGAGTGTTGCACTGGTCGCAATGGGGTTGCTGGCCTGGCATCTCGTTCGGCGCCATCAAAAACTTCGTCGAAATCGAGCCAACATTGCTATTTCCATGATTGAACGCATTTCTATCGCACCTGAATTAGACCTGATGGGTCGAACCGACCGTGAACTGCGCAAGCTTGACAAACAGGGCGCATGTTTGCGCAGTGATGCGCTGGCACGTCGCGGTAGAACAACCAGCCTGCAGGCGGTCTTGCAGCTGGGTGTGGCGTTAACCGCTCTGCTGATGCTTTGGCAGGCCAGTCGGTACGCCATTGCTCCGTCGACAGTTGCAGCTTGCCTGTCGGTATTGGCGTTGATTGCCCTTCCGTTACAAAATCTGGCTGAGGCGTGGGACCAATATTGCGCGTGGAGGGTCGCCCGTGAAAAAGCCGAGATGCTGCTTTCGGAACCAGAAGTGACCAGATCTGCAATAAACCAAAACGATCCGATTACCATCAAGGTGGCCGGAGAGCTTGATCAGGAGCCTATCTCATTTGTGGCTCCGCCGGGATCAGTTTCCAAATTAACAGATATACATGCAAACAGCCTCGCGCGTATCATCGCCGGGCTAGACGCAAACGATGGCATTGATGTCTGTTATGGTGGGGGAGTTAGTACCCCGAAGATCGCCTTTATCGGAGACAACCATGTTGGACTTCAGGGAAGTTTGCGACGATCCGCAACGCTGAGCTGTCGGAGACGACCGAGCGATCTGAGGATAGCAACAGTTATGCGAGTTTTTGGGCTGTCCGATCTCCTCGCGGCGCCCCGCGGCCTAGATCAACGGTTGGCGGAGAACGGTAAAGGTCTTTTGCCACTCCAGACTCTGCAATTGGATCTCGTGCGCGCTGTTCTCGGCAAAGCTGATGTCGTCATCATCGCGTCAGTCAGGTGGATGTCATGCTGGCATCACACGGTCGAATTGCTCGAAACTCTGCAGGAGTTTTCTTCGGCCACCATCATTTTGGCCGAACACGCCATCCCGCTTAGTTTAGAACAGAATTCAAGGGTTATTTGATATGCGTTCATCTACTCTATTTGGGATTTATGCCGCTGTACTGATCGGTTTTTTGGGTGGGTTAGCGGGCCTGACCCTATACAGTCTCGAAAAAACCCGATGGTGGGATGCCCGAATTTCCTTGGCCCATGAGTCATATGGCCTGCATCTGAGGCTTGAGGCGGACCTATACCGTCTGTTCAAGCAACACGGTGACGCACTTCTTATTGGCGATCGGGATGATGGGATCAGCGAGACAGAGCTGCAGGAGAAAATCGCCCAGACTTTGGATGCAATCCGAAAGACCATTGCCCGGGAAATTCAGATGGTCGGCGAAGAGGAGTTCGAAGAACTGGAGCTTCTCGATGAGATTGAAGACGATATAGAAGCTGTCAATGCAGCCATCGCGAACCTTTCAGAGGCTGGTAGCCCGATTGAGACATTTGTGCGGATCGAGCGTCTGGCCGCCCTGCTGGACGGGGACATTGATGACGAACTGGATCAAAAAATTCAGGCCGCGCTTGATGAGGAAGTGGAAGAGGTTGAAGAAGTTTTGGCCGAAGCAGCAGCCTTTCGTGAATGGAATGAACGATTGGTTTACGTGATCGTTCTTGCGGCCATAGGTGTGTTGCTGGTGGCCCTTGTATCGTTCAACCGCCAAATCAGAAAACCACTTACGTTGCTTGCAGACGGCGTTGGGCGCCTGCGAAGAGCCGATTATTCGAAGCCCGTAGATCTTGGTGGTAGCCGTGAATTCAGGGAATTAGGCATTGTTCTGAATAGCATGGCGGAAGGCTTGGCTGCCCGAGAAGCAAGTCGCGCCGAGCAAAAGAGGCAACTTGAAGAAACGGTTGCTGCCAGAACGTTCGAGCTTCAACAACTTATCGACAAACTTGAAATGGGGGAAGAGAACCGCAAACGATTGATGGCCGATATTAGTCACGAGTTGCGAACGCCACTGGCAATTATCCTTGGAGAGGCCGACGTTACTTTAAGGACATCAGACACATTGTCAGAGGATACTTCCGACTCACTCGCCCGTATTCGGGATTCCGCAAAGCACACCAATCAAATCGTTGATGACATGCTAACCGTCGCTCGGTTCGAGGCGGGTCAGCTTAGGCTGGATCGCAAGAAAACGGATCTACGAAAAGTGGTGCGAGATGCCGTGGCGATGTTCCCTGATCCGGTGCAGGTCGAAAGCCCAGAATGTATGGTAAAGGCTTCGGTCGATGAGGTTCGGCTTCGCCAGTCAGTACTCGCGTTGTTGCAAAATGCACGACGATATGGAGGCCCAACAATCAGCGCAATACTGGAAGAAGGGCTCGCGTCTTGCTCGATCACAATCGAAGACGACGGTCCCGGCCTGAGCGCAGCGGAAAAATCCCAGGCATTCGACCGGTTCTTTCGGGGCTCAAACGCCTCGGGGCAGGGGATCGAGGGAAGCGGTCTGGGGCTTCCAGTCGTTAAATCGATTGTCGAAGCCCATGGTGGGACCGTTGACCTTCAAGATCGCCAGGAGGGCGGGTTGAAAATCATTATAACGCTGCCCAAAGAACCCCTAATGAAAATTGTACAAACCGATGTTCGACGAGAAACGGGCTAATGCCTGTCTGTTTCAGAAGCAAATTGCAAAACCATAAAACCTCACGCAGCTTTGCCATACATGGTTTCAGACAGAGAGAAAACTGAGGCACACTATGAATATTCTACTTGTCGAGGACGAAACACGCGTAGCTGACTTCATACGCCGCGGATTGTCTGCTGAAGGTTGGTCCATAGATCATGCACCAAGCGGGGAAGATGCTTTGGAGCACGTAGCATCCGGCAATTATGATATTATCTTGTTGGATCTGATGTTGCCGGGAATTCAGGGACAAGATGTTTGTCGCAAGCTACGTGCCCGAAAGTCAAAGATCCCTATCCTGATGTTGACCGCCTTGGATAGCCCTGAGGAACGGGTAGAAGGATTGAAGATTGGTGCAGACGACTATCTTCCTAAACCCTTTGATTTCGACGAACTCATCGCTCGGATAGAAGCGTTGCACCGCCGCGCCAACAGCTATGCAAATAATCTCAGCAACACGGTGATTACATGCGGAGCACTTACATTTGACAAGCAATCCCTTCAGGTCGCTGTCGAAGGTCAAGAAATCCAGCTGTCGAAGAAAGAGCGCGACCTTCTCCTTTTGTTTTTGACCAATGTTGGGCGCGTATTATCAAGAGAGCGGATTCTGAATTCAGTTTGGGGAATGAATGAAGATCCATTGACCAATGTTGTAGATGTCTATGTCGGGCGCCTCAGACGCAAGATCGGTGCAGATGGTCAGAGGATCGTGACCCTCAGAAACGTCGGATACCGCATGAGCTGAATACTTCGTTTGTGGATCAGTCGAAGATGTACCTTCATTAAAGAGGCCTAGATATTGCGCAAGGTTGAATAGCTTTGCTCCGGCTCTTGAGCGATCTCAGGATTTGAGAAGAAAACACTCAAGAAACTTTCTTGCCCACTTTGTGTAAGAGAATTCAGCATGCCGACCAATGCCAACAAGACGCTTTACATCTGTGTGAGCCAAGGTCTCAATTAAAGCCGCTATGCAATTTCGAATTTAATTGAAACAGTCAACCCAGGTGAGTTGTTTGTCGCCGCTAAGAGCGCCGAATGATGATCTGCTAGAGCCTTCACCAGCGCCAAACCCAATCCATTCCCAACACTGGTTCGTTCACTTTCTAACTTATAGAAAGGAACAAATAGCTTGCCCAGTGTGTTTTCGGGAACACCAGGGCCATCGTCAATAACCGAGAGCGTAATGGTGCTTTCTTCTTGTTCAACAGTCAGGAGAATCCTGGAATGATCCGGACAATGATCAATTGAGTTCTGCAGAAGGTTTGCACAGAGCTGTTTCAACATACCTTCATCACCTTCGATTAGTGTACGCCCTGATTGGTTATCCACAAAAATAAGACTTTGGTCCTTAACTTCCGCAAGTGGAATCATGTTTTCAACTGTTTCTCTACCCAATCTATTTAAATCCAGATAGCTGAACGCTTTGGGGCCGCCTCCTTCTTCAATACGGTCGATCCTCAAAGCTGTTTGGAAGGTCCATTTGAGACGATCAAGTTCAGATTGAATTTGGTCAATCGGTTCTAAGGATCGACCTTCCGATTGTAGAGAATCCTTCGCTTTCTGAAGTGCTATATAAGCATGAGTGAGCGGGCTTTTCAGATCATGCGCAATTGCTGCAGCGGCTGATCGGGTCGTTGACATCAAAGCCGTCAGTTTGTCGAGATGAGACCCAGATTGGCGGCCTTCTTGTCCAACGCGACATACACAAAAATGTTTGGGTTTTTGTCCAGTGGGCGAACCAGATGAAACTGTTTGCCAAGTGTAATCAGAATGTCTTCGATGGTATCGTTGAGTTTCAAAGCTTCGATTGCCTGCAGCTTAGCGCGGACAACTTCAACATTCGCGGCGCCTGCGGTATCAAGATCAAACTTGGAACCGCCCTCTGTGCCTAAAACAAGACCGGTATCGCTGTCGACGAGGCACGCCCCCAGAAGACCTTTGATTTCACTTAGTTTAGAAATGTCCAATGACATGTTTGGCTCCTTTTTGGCCTTGGAATAGTTGGTCTGACCTGCACCAAATGCACGATTGTCCGGGCGGGCTTTGTTGTTTGCGGGCGGAATGGTGATGACGTGTTTTTGAATCAGGCCAAATCTTTCGTTAAATCTGGCCAGCACAGAGGTGGCGTCACCTTTGGATTTCGACATTTTCTATCTAATTCTCGCTGTGATTGTGGAGGTACAATGTCGACCTGTATGTCTGTCACTTCGAACTGCTTGGGCATGAAGAAACAGCTGATCAATTAATCTGTCATCCAAACCAGGGAGGGCGTTGGTCCTCCGATGGGTGTGACACTTGGGATCAGATGTCACTTTCAGAACTGATGTACTTAGGTTGCGAGAGAGATTGTGGCCTCTGTGCAAAAAAACCAGTGCTGCAATGCAGGCAAAGACTAAGTATTGGGCAGTGTTGGTTGAAAAAGCCAAAACACTTTCGGGGCCCAGAAAGAATGCCGGCCACAGATGCCCAATTTCAAAAAGAACGCCAGCCAAAACGGGTAAAACAGAACTCAGCACAAGACCCTCGCCTCGTTACTAATCAACTAAGCTGTCCGTAGAATACCGGGAGTTTTAACTGACCTTTCAGACATCTTAAAAATTTGTAAGGATTTGTTTTTCGTTGGTGTGAAGTGAAGTCTAAGGCGCAAATGACTCGTTAACTGGCCCTGCGAGCATTCAGACGCCGACGTGGTTCAGAACGAGATGAACAACAGTTCCTAATTGGCAACTGTGTGCACATTACCGACCTTCGTGCAGAGTGCAGCATCTGTTTCTTGGGTCTCGTTGCAGGCCGCGGCCTTCGTTTTGCGGTCATTCGCATCAGTGTCATCCACTCAAGCCGATCTTGCGGGTGCTGCTTCGGATGGTTATGATAGGAATGCTTCTAGGGAAAGCCTCCAGGTCCGCGGAAAGCTGTCATCGGCATCTCTATCAACAATACGACAGCCTTATTTCGGTATGTCTCATGCTCGGATTCAGCGGACCATCGAGCCAAAAGTGAGGACACCGATGGCAAAATCCCTGGACCAATTGCGCCGCGATGCCAAAGCACTTCGCAAAGCCTATGAAGCAGGCGAATTACGCGCCCGTCAACGCATCGCAAACTATCCACCTCGACCGGAGGCAACAGCACTCAGGCACTCGGACTATTTGCACGTAATTGCGTGCGAGAACAGTTTTCCGACCTGGCCTGCCTTAAAGTTCGCAGCCGAACTACTAGGCATGGACAAAGCCGCCAAACGGCAGCGCCTGAAACTGGCTCTCGCTCAGGGTCATTTTACGGCTGTTGATCAACTTCTGGCTGACGCGCCCGATCTGGCTGACGGAGATTTCGGGCTGTGTCTGGCCCTTTATCGCAAGTCGGATGTGTTGGAATTTCTCAACCAAACGCCGAAACTGGCGACCCAGTTTATTGGCGATCTGGCGCCGCCTTTGACGATCCTCGCCCGGTCCAAGTGGATTCATCGCGCATCCGGGCTGGCCAATGACATGCTTGATATCGCAAAGGCCCTTTTGGAATCCGGTGCTGATGTTGATCTTGGTGCGCCGGTCTACCATGGCAACGACTACAAGCTATCACCGCTCTACTTCGCCATAGGCCATTCGGACAATATGGTTCTTGGGCAATGGCTGCTGGAGAACGGCGCAAATCCGAACGACGGCGAGAGCCTTTATCACTCAACCGAGCTGGGTCATCATAAGGGATTGCAACTGCTTCTGGATCATGGCGCCGACCCGAAGGGGACAAACGCATTGCTGCGCGCGATGGACTTCCATGACACAACGGCGGTTCAGATGCTTCTCGACCACGGGGCTAAAGTAGATGAATTTGACGGGACGCATGTTGGCGGCGAGGCACCGTGGGTCGTCCCTGCGCTACACCAGGCGGCGCGAAGGATGGCCACGCCAGATATGGTCGAGCTTCTTCTTGAAAATGGAGCCGATCTGAATCGGCCCTTTGAAAACACTACGCCCTATGCTTATGCGCGGGTATTTGGAAATGTCAGTTTGGCGAGGATGCTCGAAGAGCGCGGCGCAGATACGACCTTGAGTGAAATCGAAACTACATTGAGTGCCGTTGCCGATGGCGTTCAGCCGCCATGCAACCTTGACCCAGACAAGATACCTGACGCTTACCGCAATATCATTCGAATGATATTGCACATCCCGGGAAAACTGGATCACGTTCGACGACTGGTCGCCGTAGGAGTTGAATATGACCTTCCAGATACCGAAGGATTGACACCGGTGCAGGTTGCCGGATGGGAGGGCTTGCCAGACGTCATGGAGTACCTTCTGTCGTTAAAGCCAGACCTGACACATGTGAACGGCTATGGAGGAACACTTCTGTCCACAGTTATTCATGGGTCAGAGAACTGCCCGCAGAGATTAGACCGCGACTATACTCGGTGCCTGTGTCTGGCATTGCGGGAAGGCGTCGCTCTTCCGCGCCGTGCCATAGAACTGGCAAGCCAAGATGCCGTATCCGAGTTTTTGTCAGATTGGGCGGAGCTATATCCCGAGCAAGTTGTCGACGGTGGTATCGCCTAAACTGGTTTATGCGATCATGACAGGAGGCGAAGGCGGAAGGCCGGATTCACCATACCATTCCGCCTCCGCATGGTTATGAATTCGAAAAGAAATCCGTAACAGCGTCGATGATCATCTCATGCTTGGCAGCACGCGCTGTGCCGCCATTTGAGCAGATGATTTCGTCTCCCGGTTCTTCTCTTGCGAGCAGTTCGTAGCCTCCGGGCTTGCAGCGACCCAGGAAGTCAAAATGCGATAGCGTCTCGGGCTCGATATAGCGTGCATTCTGCGTGGGTAACGCGGCAATCAGGGCACGGGATTCAATGTCGAGGGTCAGACCAGAATTCATGATCGGCGCCCCAAAGACCAATATCGGTCGGTCAATTTTCCGAAGGCTCGCTTCGGAAAAGCTCTGTGTTCCGCCAAGATCAAAAACTGCAAATGCCTTGATCCGAGGATCAGACAGGTCAGCTTCCATCTGAGCGCGATCTTCAGGTGTTTGCGCGATTTTCCAACCCGAAAGGATGCCACAAGCCAGTTCGTCTGGCTGAGTGTCGCAAAACCGATTTAACCCAGCCGCGTCGTACCGCGCGCCGGCAAGGGCAACAGCCGTAAAGCCACCCAGTGAGTGTCCCGCCATATAGATTCTGTCTGTATCGACATACCTCGCAAAATCAGACGAACCGGTTGCATGGTCAATGACACGGGAAATGTCCTTTGGCCGCTCCCACAGTTGCCGCGTTAGATCGGGATCGCGAGACCAGGTTGACGTACCAGGATGGCTGATGGCGGCCACGATGTATCCGCGCCGTGCCAGCGCACCGGCAAGCCATGCCTGATTGTAGGCGTTGCCAAACATACCATGAGATAAGACGACAAGTGGGAACCGGCTGGTCACTGGCGCAGCATCTTTCACAACCTTCGTCCCAGCCCACACTTCACTTTCGAAGTCGTAAGTTTCTGGCCCAGTTGCATCTGTTGGATACCAAATAAATCCGGACAGATCGCGTTCTCCCTCAACGTCGGCGACATTGAGTTCTGTCATTGCAGCCCGATAGGGCTGGGCAAATGCCGTGGCTGCGCACATAGCTAAGAATCCTGCAAGAAGGTAAGAAGATTGTCTCATCGAAAGCTCCGATCATCGTTCAAGATACGTCAAAGCTGAGCCGTAGGTTTATTTGAAACAATGCTTTGCACTGCCTATACCTGTCCTTGATCCTGATTGAGGACAGGTCTCGATAGAAAGAGGACAAATGGACAGCCCCGGGTTGATCAGTTTCCCCTTGCCGCTGGCGACAGCATTGCTTTGCGTTGTGCTTACCATGCTGGCCTGGCGGTTGGATCTGGGCTTTCGTCTGGCCAACATGTTGTTCTCGGCCTTCTTTGGGTTGGGCGCCTTCTCATCCCTGTTGGTCGGTCTGCGATTTGGCTACGGAGTCGAGGAGTTGATCCCGCTGCAACGCACGTTGCCCTTGGTCCTCGGGCCGCTCTTGTATCTGAGCTTTGCATCGTTGGTTGTCGAAAGACACGACGTCGCCAAGATCGTCATGATGCACCTAAGTGCGCCTTTCATTTTGATCGGGTTGTATCTGCTCTTGGCCAGTGACTTGAGAAGCATGGATTGGGTAATCAGTGCCAGCTATTCGTATTATTGCGTCGCTCTCTTCTTACTTTGGCGGAAGGGGCCTGACGCACTGAGTCAAGCACGGGTCGATGTCACCCAGGCGCTTTCCAACTGGCTTTTACGCGGCATTGGATTTCTCGTCTTTGTACTGGTTTTGGATAGCGCGATCGCAATCGACTTTGCATTCAACAAGGGCGCCAATGCCTCAATGCTGATTTCTTACGGAACTGTTCCGTTGATCTTTCTTCTTCTTGCGACGTCAATCGCGCTCCCAGTGATGTTTTCCAAAGCCAACGCGGTGTCATACGCAGCGCCAGTATCCAATACTGAAGATGCGAAAGTCCTAGAACGACTGCAGGCATTGATGGATGAACAACAGCTTTTTTTGGACCCCAACATAACCGTCCAACGACTTGCCAAGCGCTTAAGCCTTCCGGCCCGCACTGTGTCGTCTGCTGTCAACAGAACTCAAGGAACCAACATGTCGCAATACGTGAACGAGTTCCGTTTGGCTCATGCGGCCCGGTTGCTTGCAGAAACTAATGAAAGCGTTGCCAACATCGCTTCTCAATCAGGGTTTTTGGCACGCTCCAACTTCTATCGTGCATTCCAACGGGTCTACGGACAAACGCCTATCGAGTACCGCGCACTTCGAAATTCAAAAGAGAAACCACAATTCGACGACCATAATCCGCAAAATTCCAAGCATTCACACTCGGCGTAAATACTTGGTCACAAATCGAATGACAGTAGTCTCGGCTCGAAGCCGCGTCCGTGGCGCAGCCTTCATGCTGCGTTAGCAAAGTCACAATCTCAGTGAATGAATGTGCCGACAACAGGCTAGGACTTCGCGCCAATCGCGAATGGAACCGCATAGCTTGCTCATTGCAAGGCTGGTAAGCATTCCGCTGCTCAGAACACCGACTTGTTCAGAGAGCTTTGGCTCACTTTCTCCATATACGGTGAAATGAAACATACCGGTTTCGTTTTCTTCGTCTGTGACGAACGCCCAGACAGATGTGTCGCAAACATTTCGAAAGACTAGAACCAGTTTATGCTTTTTCACAACCCACCTATTCAATGTGGCGTGGTCAACTCGCACACTGCGTTCAGCCATGATCTCTCTTTTACTTGCCCACGTAGTGCAAGTCCGCCAGCCACAAAGAAGTGCCTCTCCTGACCGTGAACTTGAAGTCAGTCTGGCCGTCATTCAAACCTGCTCGCAGAAGATCAGCAATCGTATCTTGCCCATCGATATTTTCATCTGTCGGAAAATATGCTGTCAGCTGGTCGTTCGGTTTCAGAGTTGTGCCTGGGCCTACATCTTCTGGGACATGAGCCACGCTCGTAACCCATTTTCCATTCTCTGCATATTGAGTTTGAAAAACGACGCCATTCGACAAGGTCGTGTCTTGTACGACACCAAGTGTAACGTCCCGCACTTCGACACCGTCTCTTGTGTTAGAAAGCCCGATGGTCACATCCATGGTTCCCTCTTGTGAAGGAGTAGCCCCAGATTGAAGTAGAACGGCAGCGATGGAGTTCAGATCATTGATTTCAATCCCATTGACAGAGTCAATACGCAGCCCCGCGTGAACCCAAACCGGGGCCTCGCTAGCGACGTATTCCACAGTATCGGGACTATCCGCCGACGCTACAAAAGGCAAAAGAATCTTCCATTCAGACTTCACTGAAGTCGGCCCTAAATCCTGAACGATTTGAGTGGTAGTATCAGCTTCGACATTCGCCTGATCTGTGTCGCCAGTGCTCACTTTAGCAGCAACTTCATCGTTAGCCTGCGCGCGCGATTCTGCCTCTGCCATCGCCATTGCGACTGCTTCGATCTCAGCCTGTGCTCGGGCTTGCGCTTCTGCTGCGGCTTTGGCTGCCGCTTCGACTTCGGCCTGCGCGCGCGCTTCTGCCTCTGCAGCGGCTTTGGCGGCCGCTTCAACCTCGGCTTGCGCGCGTGCTTCTGCCTCGACAGCGGCTTTGGCACGTGCTTCGGCTTCGGCTTGGGCAGCTGCCTGGGCAGCCGCTTCGGCCTCAGCCTGTGCACGAGCTTCCGATTCGGTTGCCGCTTTGGCGCGGGCTTCGGCTTCGGCCTGAGCCGCTGCCTGAGCTGCGGCTTCGGCCTCAGCACGCGCTATGGTCTCTGCCTGCGCGCGGGCTTCGGCTTGGGCCAATCGTGCCTCGGCTTCTGCGACCCGTGCGGTGGCATCTGCGATTGCTTCTGCTGTCGCCGCTGCTTCGATCTCAGCTTGGGCGCGGGCTTCAGCTTCGGCAGCCAAAACGTCCTCTTGCGTTGCTTGTGGCTCGGAGGATGGTGAAAATGCTCCGATGGCCAGCACGCCGACTACGGCACCTACAACTCCAAATGCCAGCAGCCCGCCGGTTATTGCGGCACGGTTGATTCCGCCGGATGAAGAGACCGCAACTCTAACATCCTGTTCAACGGCGGTCGGTTCGGTCAAGTGATCTATCGCCTCGAGCCACTCATCAGCGGTTTGAAAGCGATCCTTTGGCATCGCCGACATAGCCTTGTCGAGCGCTTCGAGAAAGACGTCATCATACTTATCAAAGCGCCCCTGCAAAGGTTTGCATGGATCAGGCTTTTGCTCGGCAATCGCAGAGACCCGAGTCTGGCTGTCTGGCGCGCGCTCTCCGGTGATCACATGATAGAATGTTGCCGCCAAGGAATAGAGGTCGCTAAACGGCCCTTGCACGCCGTCAGTGACATAAAATTCCTGTGGGGAATAGCCATCCTTGACTGCGCGTAAGGCAGACAAAACACGGTTTGTTTTCCTATTTTGCTCACGCGCAGCACCAAAATCAATCAATACAGGTATCTTGTTGGGTCCGACCAGAATGTTGTCAGGCGATATGTCCCGATGCAACATCCCTTGCTTGTGCATAAATGCGACCGCATCCAGAATCTGCCGCAGGATCGACATGACATCGGCTTCGTCCAGCTGGGTTTCAGCGTCGTCGATTGCGTCCAAAAGGTCAGGGCCTTCAACGAAGTCCAGTGCCATATAGGCGGTGTCATTGTCCTCAAAGACTTGGTGCACACCAACGATATTGGGGTGATCCATAGTTGCCAGGCGCTGGGCTTCGTTGATGAAGTGCCGCACAATCTGGCGAAGATCTTCTTTGTGTTTTTGCACACGAGCCTTCACCAGCAGATTCTGTCGGCGCGCGAACATGGCTGGAAAACACTCTTTGATGACCACCTTGCGGTTGAGACTGTCATTGGCCAGATAGGTAATGCCGAAGCCGCCGCTGTTCAGGTAGTGGTCAATTTTGTACTGACCATGCAACAACCGGGCGCCTGCAGGGAGGTCGTCTGCGGAAGAGGCTCCGATCATCTGACCCGTATCTTCATCACCAGTCGTTACTAGTTTCATTACGTTGCCCATGCCTCGTCCCGTCCGTTATCGTCCCTTGCACATCAGGAATTATTCAATTTCCAATCACAAAACGTTTCTCAGTTATACACACTCTTTACGCGAGTCCGTTTGTTTCGTGATTTCCAGTATGCACACTGTTCGATCCAAGTTGGTCAGCGTAGGAAGTCAGTACATACAAACGTTTTACTTTTGCTTTACCGGAACCGGAACCATTGAACGGTTAAGCTATTTTGCAAAGGTTCACGACGCCTTCAAACATGTGATAATCTCAATCAAACCTTGTTTTAGCTATATGTTAGATCTTGGCTTTCAGATTAGCGGCAATGCAAGACGATCGAATGCCACGAGAGTAGTGGCGGCGCATGTTGTTTACCAACTGCGCGAAGATTTCGACCGCACGATTAGAATTCATGAATGTAGCCTGGTCAATTGACCCCTCAACTGGGGTGCGGATGGACATCAGCGTCTTGTAGCCACCTATGATTTCCAGAGCCTGAACCACGCAATCGTAGTCTACTGTTTCACCTTCGCATGAGTCGCAGTAGCGTTTTACGATGTTCAAGTATTTATCGGTTTCACTGATGCGGGAAATGCTTTCGTTCAAGCGAACCAAATCGACACTTTCAGGCAAGTCCGAGCCCCGGCCCAGCATCACTGTCGTGAACTGGTTGGCTTCGTCGGAAAAATGCTGATTGAGGTTCAACAGCCGTGCCAGTCGTTTGAGACCCAACAACCCCGAAACACGTTTGGGATTGGATTCTTCCACAAAGGCCCGCATCGTGATCGCCTTGTTTTCCCGCGCCATATAAGCTTCGATCCACTTGAGAAAACCGGCTTCGGACAGGCCGTAGTTTTCTGAAGGCATGGAATTGATCAGATCAAAACGGCCGTTATTCAGTGTATTCCACAGTACATACTCGGCGCCTTCAATCTCACCATGAGTTTGCAGTGCTATCGCATTGCTGATTGGCTGACGACCAACCCGATATCCAAAGATGGCCTCGCCGTGTTTTTGTAGGGCAGGATTGCTCAGAGCAAGCAACCAGTTTACGGTTCCCTTATCGGGATCCGGTGCACGAAGAAGCTGGTCTCGTGCCTGATGATTGATCAAGTAATCGGAAAATCCTCCAGGTACAGTATCGCGATCGATCTGACCAAGGATCATTTGCGCCGACGTGTTCCCCTGACTGGCAGCTTCCGACAAACCTTGCAGGCCTACGGCCTCGCTACCATTGAGCCAGGTGTCTACTGCGGTTTTGTATGGGTCTTCCTGCGCGACAGCCGCCCCTGACAATTGCAGTAGGAAAACATTGGCCAATACTGCGAGCATTCTCATACGACGTTACTCCATTGAATTATCGTCTTGGTCACTGACCGTTGTATTCCCGTTCCGAAGCTGAGTTGGCGCTTCGCTACTGGGATGTGGTGACAACGTCTCGCAACCAGACTTCCACTCGGCGGTTGATACGGCGACCATTCTCAGTGTCGTTGCAACTTAGCGGCGAGATCTCACCATAACCCAGAGTTCGGATGGTTAACCCGTCCAGGCTGTTGGTAGGCGCTGCTTGTAGCAACGCATTGCTAACTTGTTTGGCACGCTGCTGACTGAGTGACCGGTTGGATCCGCCAGCACCGACAGAGTCTGTGTATCCGATCAAAAGAAGTTCTTTGTTTGTGGTTTCTTCCTTGGCAAGCAATGAAGCAAGGCGCCTTATGTCGTCCTGTGCCCGCGTATCCAGGCGAGAGGATCCGAATGCAAACCGAAAGGTTATAGAACTACGGTCGGCACCGGACAGCTCAGCCGACATTTCCTGCAACTGTTTCAGAGTAACCTCTGCATCGGTTGGCATAACTGCACCAAGATAGCGTAGTCCCTGCTCATTGGGGCCTTGCAGGGATTCCCCAAGTGACACAAAGCCCGAAGCATCAATTGTCTCTTGCGCCTTTTCGCTTTCGAGGAATTGCATGAAGCGGTTCAACTGTGCTGGCGCAGTTTTGCCGGTATATGCATACAAGCGTCGGCTAAGCGGGTATTCTTCTGTCTTGATGGTGAAAGGTGTCGCTGGAACCTGAATTCCACAAACACCGCGAATTGCAAGAACCTTGGCCTCATCAGCACTTGCGAGGCTGGTAATTCCGATGCCAAGCGGATCAGAAGCAACTGCTGCAGCCAATTCCGTATCTGTTTCGAAAAAGCTTGTATCGCTCGCGTATGTTGCGCCCACGGGGTTCATGATCAGGTCATTGAAAACCAACGCAGTTCCGCTTTCTGGCACTCGCATGTAAAGCTGGATCGGGGCATCGGGCCCACCAATCTGGCTCCAGTTGGAAATGGCTCCGGAAAATATTCGCGCTAGATCCTGTTCGGCGACTGCCCGCAGTTGGTTACTTTGCGATGTAATAACAACTAGACCGTCCAGCGCAAAAATTTTCTCGTTTTCACTCGTGGTGATGTCCCCGAGTCCAGCCTGCGATGCGCTCGCCAGCTCGTCGGGTTGAACAGGGCGTGTGGTCACAGCCAGTGCTGAGTTTCCATCGACCAGTTGTTTGATCCCGTCTGCGGAGTCACCACCCATCAAGGAGACTTCGGCCAAAAACTCGCCTAGTTCGTTACGGAGCAGTAGCTTATCGACACCTTCTTCCTCAGAGCGCAAAGCAGTGCCGCCAATCTCTTCACCGAATTGCGTCGTAAGATCAGCGAATAAGACATCGACCAGGCGAGAAGAACCAGAAATGCCATATTCGACCGGACCATCGTTCCGACTGGGGCAGGCTTCGCCAATGCATTCAACTTTGAAAGCGTCAACCGTGATTGTACCAACCACCGTTCGGAGTTCGTAATTGGCGCCATCAAAATCTATTAGCTCTCCGGTCAGAGTCATTCCGCCGTCTAAACTGTTCAATTGAACAGTTTCAGCGTTTGCCATGGTCGCGACGGACAACATCAACGCACCAGAGGTAGTTTTCAGGACCCGATTTAACATTTTCCTAACCTCAAACTTCTGATTATTGATTCTCGTTTTACTCAAGGTTGTTTCGCAAAAACTGATACAACCTTCATAATTTCTTAATGACGTAGCGGTACCCGGGAAGTTTAGTCAAGGCTGCAGCGGGGATACATAAAATTGCCTTGCTTCCCCCCACTTATGGACACGTTTGAGGCAGATTCTGACCACAGTTGGCGCTCTTTCTTAGCTTGTATCCGAAGCTGACGCGATTCAACGTCGAATTGAGTCGCGATTTTAGGGGCTCAGGTTTTCCCTGAGATTTCCCAGAACGAACCTCATACCTTTCTTGCCACGCATTCGCAGCCTTTGACCCAGGTGATTCTTAACTATTTCGAGCACTCGAACGGTTCTGTTACAAAGTTCTGAACCTGCCGAGCGGTTTCAGCAATCGCTCGTGAGTTAGGCGCGAGCTCGGCGATCTGCCGAAACGGACAGAATCCGGGTGTGAATTGCCCCTTGCGGATTATGTGAGGGACTTCGATGTCATCCAAAGTAGCCGCTGCTGAAGCGAAGGGGTTGTGTCGCAAACTTTAGATGACGCGTACGGCACATGTGTGGGTTCAAGCCATTTAGATCAGCTTCAGCCACACTGGATGGCATTGAGGTAGTCAACATGATCCGGAAGAAACAATTCTCTAGTAATACAACCTCTGGCTTTCGGATGTTTGCTGAGATCGCAGGATAATTGGGTCTAGCATAACGCTGGTTCTAGTCTTCGAAAAGTTGGCGACACAACCTTTGGGCCAGTCGCAAACGCGCAGCACTCCAGTTGAAGGGTAGATGCCCATCATCGAGCATAAGCTGCAACTACGCTTCGATATTGAAGTATATTATTTTTGACATTGGGTATAATATTTCATACAAGATGTAAGTAATAATCGACTCACTAGAAGTGTTCTGTCCAATAGGGATTTCAGAAATGACCTACCAAGATCGCAATACGGTCGTCTCGATCTTCGTGAACCTCGCCGTTAGTGCATTTGTTGTTTCACGGCTTCTGGATATGAATGCCTCTGGATTGTTTGATGGCCCAGACGCTGTAAACAACTGGGCCCGCATGGTGATCTGGCTGATCCCCTTGGGCGTCGTGGCCACCATCATCGGCACCATACTGTTCAACATTGGGTTTGCGATTGTTACTCACGAACCCAAACCCAGCTTCGTCGTTGATGAACGTGACAAGATGTTCGAGCGCCGTGGCAGCTACGCCATCATTATCTTCGCGGGTGCGGGTTTTGTCTCAGCTGTCGTCGCTATGGCTCTCAACGCATCAGCGCTCACCGGCTTCAACATCATCTATTTCGGAATGGCTTTCGGATCCCTGTCAGCAGATATTGTCAAATTTGCTAGCTATCGGCGGGGGTATTGATCCATGGGCAAGCTCAGGATCTCCAACAACATTAGACGTCTACGCTTTGACGCAGATGAAATGACGCAAAAAGAACTCGCCGAAAAGGTTGGAGTCACCCGACAAACCATCGTTGCCATTGAAAACGCCAAGTATTCGCCAACGCTCGAACTGGCGATCTTGATTTCTCGTGTATTCGACAAGCCCCTCGAAAAAGTCTTCGACATCCAAGACGCCAGCTAAATCATCGCGTCTGCTGCACCCTACCAAAGGATTAGATATGTTCATCAAACCCACCCGGTTCTGGAATCTGATGGCGAGATCCTATGCCCGCCGTCCGGTCCAAAACCAAGCCGCGTATGAATACAAACTGGACATCACTGCAAGACACCTGTCCCCCCAAGATCGTGTCCTGGAATTTGGTTGTGGCACAGGTACGACAGCGCTCATTCACGCCCCAAAAGTCGCCCATATCGACGCCATCGACTATTCATCCGAAATGATCTCAATCGCCCGGGAAAAAGCCGACGCGCAGGGCAGCAAGAACATCAACTTTGAAGTTAGCGCGTTCGAGTGCTGGCCTATTCCAGCGAAGGGTCAACAGTATGATGCCGTACTGGCTATGTCGATCCTGCACTTGGTACTGGATCTTGACGCGACACTGGACCGTGTTCGTAGTTCCTTGAAGGAAGGTGGCCTGTTCTTCAGCTCGACGGTCTGCCTGGAAGGTCTCGAGAAGTACGTCATACCAGCTCTCGGGACCATCGGCCTATTGCCCAAGATCCGCGTCCTGACGCAAGAAATCCTTGTTGAGCGTATGCAAGCTCATGGGTTCGAAATTGAACAAAAGTGGCGTCCCGAAACGGGTTCGACTGCTTTCATCATCGCAAGGAACAGCGGTTAGTTCGTTTGACATCTGACAACACCGACCCTGCCGTTCACGCACGCCGCAGAGAACGGCTGGAGAGAGCCCTGATTGACCTATGCTGAAACACGCATGAATGTCCGCTATGGGGCAAGCAAAGCAATAGCGATGGTTGAGGCGATGATGCGAAGTACAATGTGGCGACGGATTGATGTCGTGGGCACAGAAGCCTGTTCGGTTAACCGTAACGGAACGTCTCGCGTAATCTCGGGCATGGCTGTCTACGTAGTTGAAAATTCTCCCGTCAGAATAGCTTATTCCGTGACCTGTAATGACGAATGGGAGTGTAGCGCCGCCACCGTACAGCGTTGGATTGGGGCAGATAGGGTTGATCTTGTTTTAGTGAAGCAAGACGATGGTACATGGACCTCGAATGACAAAGTTGTGGATGCTGTTGATGAATTGCTCGACATCGATCTTGGGTTTACACCGGCCACGAACACGAATGCGATCAAGCGACTCCAGCTTGGGATTGGAGATCAGGCAGAGTTCACTGCTGTTTGGTTGGATGATGAAACCTGGACATTCAAACCGCTGAAGCAACGATATGAGCGGCTGAACGAGAATACCTATAGGTACACTTCGATCAATAGTGGATACGAAGCAAATTTGACTGTCGATGAATTTGGTTTCGTTCGAGTTTACCCTGAGTTTTGGAAAGCAGTGATAGCTTAGGCCCAACAAGGGCTCTGAAGCTAAAACGATTGCCAGAAACGGACTTTCGTTTTTCCAGGTGAGCGGCAGTATAGTCCGTCTACCCGTCGTAAAAAGCCTCTAAAAATCGATCTCAACACCCGGCAGGTTCAGCTCTTTCATCATGTCGCGCAATTCCTGACGTGCTGCGATGTTCGAAATGTTCAGCTGTTTGATCCCGATATCCTTGAGGTCCAATAGGGTCAGCCCGCGCGGGAACAGCTCTCGGAAAATAACGCGTTCGGAAAAGCCCGAAGCAACCCGGAAGCCGATCCGCTGCGACAGCATCTCGATCGCGCGCTGCATCTTTTCCTTGTTGACCATGCGTTGGGTGCCGACGCGGTTGCGCACTACGACCCAGTCGATGGGCTTCAGGCCGGCTTGCGCGCGCAGCTGTCGGGCGTTCCAGACCATCTCGGAATAGACCGACGGGCCCAGGATTTTCTCACCCTTTGAATCGATGCGTGCTAGCAGGTCAAAATCGATAAAACTGTCGTTCAGCGGAGTGATCAGCGTATCAGCCAGCGAATGCGCCACCTGGCTGAGACGGGTATGAGAGCCGGGGCAGTCGATCAGGATGAAATCGCTATCGCTTTCCAGCTCGGACACGGCTGCTGACAGGCGGTGGTCATAGATGTTCTCGCCGGGTTTCAGCGTGCTTGCGTCAATTTCGGGCAGGTCATGGTGGCGGGGGCTGGGAAGGGTCAGGTCCGCGCTTTTCAGAAAGCTATTCCGGTTCTCGAAATACCGTCCCAAGCTGCGTTGCCGCAGGTCCAGATCCAGGGTGCTGACCTTGTGACCCAGGCGGGCGAGTGCGGTGGCCACATGCATCGACACAGTCGATTTGCCCGCGCCGCCCTTCTCGTTCCCCACTACGATAATATGTGCCATGCCTGTATTCCCAAGTCTCACCGTGTTTGCGTACACGTTGTTGCAGGCCACTATATGTTGTGGAAAGCGGGAAGGGAAGAACCCGAAACAATGTATGGCGGCATAAAAAGGCGGTGTTGCGGAAATCTCAGCCTGCCCACAGGCCGCTGACTTGCGAAAGCCGGGACTATGTTTCAATCTCCAGGCTTAAGGACTGTGAGAAAGACATGGCTTGGAGCATCTGTTTCTGAACGTACTGAATGTGGTGTTGCCGGTGCTGATCTGTGCCGGGGCTGGGTATGCACTGGCGTTGACCAAAACGCCCTTTGACAACAAGGTCATTGGCGCGATCGTTTCGCGGGTTGGATATCCCACACTGATCATCTCGCATCTGTCGGCCACAAAGATCGCTGTTGGAACGTTTCTGGACGTGATGTCCGCTGCGGTTTTGGCGATTGCCGGGTTTGGTGTTCTGGGATTTGCGGCGCTGAAGGTTATGCGCCTGCCGGTGCGGGCCTTTCTGACGCCTCTGATGCATGGGAATGTGGGCAATATCGGATTGCCAATCACCTTGCTTGCGTTAGGCGATGCGGGGATGGCCTATACGATGGCATTTGTAGTGGTCGTTCTTGTCAGCATTTTCACTGCAGGGATGTGGATACCAGCCAAAGAGTTTTCGCCCAGAAAGCTCGCCACCTCGCCGATCATATATGCGGTGGTCCTATCGCTGGTGCTGATGGCCAGCGGCTATAGCCTGCCTCAGCCTGTTGCGAAGTCATTCGATATCCTGGGTGGGCTTTCCATCCCGCTGATGCTGCTGACTTTGGGCCACACATTGGCCAGCCTTCGGGTCAACCGCCTTGGGCGTGCGGTGATGCTGACCGCTTTGCACCTGGTGATGGCAGTTGCAATCGCCAGCGGGTTGGTCTGGGCCTTCGGCTTTACCGGCGCAGAGCGCGGCGCGGTGATCCTGTGCTGTTTGATGCCGTCTTCGGTGGCGACCTATTTGTTCATAGACCAGCATGTGCCGGAATACGGCCCCGATGTTGCCGGGTTCATACTGGTTTCGACCCTGACAACGATCATCGCTTTGCCGCTGGCGCTGTCCTACTGGATCTAAGGCTAGGCGGTTTGCACATTCCTGCTAAGCTGTCGGTGTGGCGCTCCATAGTCGCCGCCCGTATTTTAGGACGTATTTGATGTTACAAACGAATTCATCTGATGTCGGCGCACGCGTTGTATTGGTCATGACGGCGATTTGCATGGTTGTTGTAGGCTTTAACTCCACGGCGGTTGCGACCATCCTGCCTGATCTTAAGAATGAGTTCGATCTGTCGCCTTCGGACCTGCAATGGGTTATGGCCATTTATACCGTGGTCAGTGCCACGCTGGTGACGATTATCAGTCGGCTGGGTGATATCACGGGCAAGCTGGGCGTGTTTCTGGTTGGCATGATCGTTTTTGCCATAGGCTCTGCCTCGGCCTTGTTCGCGCAGGACGGGGCGATGATGCTGTTTGGCCGTGGGGCGCAGGGGGCAGGGGCCGCAGCGCTGTTTGGCACGTCGTTGCCCTTGTTGACTGCAGCGACCCCGGAGGAAAAACGCGCCAGCGTTACCGGAGCATGGGGCGCCATCGTCGGACTGTCGATCGGGATCGGCCCTATCCTTGGCGGCGCATTCGCCCATTACATCAGTTGGAGAGCCGTATTCGCCACCGATCTGATCCTGCTGACCACCGCGTTTATCATTGGCTTGACCGTGAGAAAACGGAACTATGTACCGAACACGCGACTGGCCGGTGCCCGGTTCGATTATCTCGGCGCTGTGGCTCTTGTGCTGTTTCTGGGGCCGCTATCATTTGCGCTGAGCAATGGGGAAAGTGGTGGATGGTGGGCACCGTTGACGCTGGTGCCGTTGGGTGTGGCCATGCTGGCCATGGTCGGCCTTGTGCTGGCTTCGCGCCGCAGTAAAGATCCGTTGGTCGAACTGCGCTATTTCCTCCATCCACGCTATTTCATGGCGGCGGCGGGGATGTTCCTAACCGGCTTTATGCTGTTTGGCTTTTTCGTCTATTTCAACACCTTCGTCCAATCGCCGGATACCTTCGGCTACACGTCCATCGGGGCAGGGCTGGCGATTATGCCGCTGAGCCTGAGCATGTTCGCGGTCTCGGTCATCGCGCCCCGGTTTCTGGCGCCCTACAGCTTTCAGTGGCCCGTAGTGATTGGGCTGAGTGCTATGGCGGTTGGGTTTTTGTTGCTGACCACGATCACAGTGCCCACTCAATATGCGCAGATATGGTGGAAATTGATGATCGTCGGCATTGGCCTTGGCATCTGTTTTTCGCTGCTGCCGCGTCTTGGGTTGCGGCTTTTGCCGGACGAGCATGTAGGGCAGGGGTCAGGTGTGATCAATGCCTGTCTATACTTCGGGGCCACGCTGGGGGCTGTGGTCTGCGGCCTGGCCGAGGCCATCACTTCGCGCCGGGGTCTGACCGAAGTGATTGACGCGCTTCCGGCTGGCTCGACCCCGCGCGAAGATCTGGCCCATGCGCTGACCCACGGAACGCCCAGTCAGATCCAGCAGTTGATCGCAGGCATGGATCCAACATCGGGAAGTGCTCTGGCAAAGGCCTTGCGCGACCTGCAGGACAACGCATTTGACAGCGCCATGATGGTGACGGCGATTGCGGCGCTGATCGGCGTGACGCTGGGGTTGATGTTGCTGCGCGGCCCTGTGCCCCCGGTGCACAGCGCGGCGGATCTGACACGCGCGACGAAACCCTGAGGGATTGATCCTGACGCGTTTCTTGCCAGGGCGGTGTCAGAGGTTTCGGGTAAAACGAAAAAGGCCGCCCAGAGGGGCGGCCTTTCGCATTCGAAACGGGTCAGGCTTAGAAGCCCAGACCTTCGTATTTCTTTTTGAACTTCGACACACGGCCACCGGCGTCCATCAGACGCGCGCCGCCACCGGTCCATGCGGGGTGCACGGAGGGGTCGATTTCCAGAGCCAGCTGATCGCCTTCGGAGCCCCAGGTGGATTTCATCTGAACTATGGTGCCATCGGTCATTTTGACGTCGATGACGTGATAATCGGGATGGATGTCTTTTTTCATCTTTCCGTTCCTTACGCTTCGGCGCCAGCTTTGGGCTTGTAGTTGGTGACCTCTGCGATACGTGCGGATTTACCGCGACGAGTGCGCAGATAGTACAGTTTGGCGCGACGAACGCGGCCACGGCGGACAACGGTGATGCTGTCGATATTGGTTGAATACAGCGGGAACACACGCTCCACGCCTTCACCAAAGGAAATCTTGCGCACGGTGAACGCACCGGCGATGGTGTTGCCACCTTTACGGGCGATGCAGACGCCTTCGTAGTTCTGAACACGGGTGCGCGACCCTTCGGTCACTTTAAAGCCGACACGAATGGTGTCACCGGCTTTGAAATCGGGGATGTCTTTCCCCAGGGCGGCAATCTGTTCCGCCTCAAGCTGTGCGATCAGGTCCATCGCAGGTTCTCCTATCTGCTCGTGGTTGGTCCACGAAGTTTGGGCACGGCCTGAGAGCTCTTGGTCTTCACCGGGTCCTGCGTACAGCCCGCCAGAGGTCAGATCGAATGTTCACTTGGTCTCTGGCCTGCCCGCCGCGCCGTGGCTGAAGAAAGCTGGGCGTCACGACATGATGCAAACCAAAACACCGGAGTCGCGAAGTTGCGGCACCGGATTGCGGTCATTTACGGGCATCGGGGGCAGGGATCAAGCCTAAATCGCGACGCAAGGCGGGGAAAACGGTGGGTTTCCGCCGCACGCAAACAGAACCATTGCCTTGCGGGGCTGATCAGGCAAACTGGATGTAATTATAAGAGCAGTCATTTGATACAGGATTAGATCATGCGCACAGCATTGATGCTCGCCGTCATAGCCTTTGCGACCCTGTCCTGCGGTCGCAGCAGCCCGCCGCCGCAACTGGTCGAGGCCCAGTCGTTTCCAGATGCTACGCCGCCCGCTGTGATCTTCCCAGCCTTTGCAGATGCAGACCCCCACGAATGGGAAGGGAGACATCCGGGGCATTACCCGGTGCACGGGCTGGACGTATCGCGCTGGCAAGGAGCGATAGACTGGCGCACCGCCAAGCAGTCAGGCGTTAGTTTCGTCTTTATCAAAGCGACCGAAGGGGGCGATGTGGCCGACCCCATGTTTGCCAGCCATCGGCAAGGTGCGCGGGCAGCAGGTGTGCCGTGGGGGGCATATCATTACTACTATTTCTGCCGGTCGGCGCGGGAACAGGCCCGCTGGTTCATCCAGAACGTACCCAAGGGATCGGATCTGCCACATGTGCTGGACATGGAGTGGACCCCGCATTCTAAGACCTGCACCCTGCGCCCCGATGGTGCGACGGTCCGGGCCGAGGCTCAACGGTTCCTGGATATCCTCGAACGCCACTATGGGCGCCGTCCGATCGTCTATACGACGGTGGATTTCTATGGTGATACGAATATCGGGCGGCTGCCCAAGACCGAGTTCTGGTTGCGTTCGGTCGCCGGTCATCCGCGAAATGTGTATCCCAAAGCGGTGTGGCGGCTCTGGCAATACACCGGCACCGGGCTGGTGCCCGGTGTTCAGGGGAGGGTTGATATCAATGTCTTCAACGGGCCACCGGAAATCTGGGCGCGCTGGAAATCTGGTAGCCCTTAGACTTTGGGCACCCCATAGGTTTCGATGGTGTCGCCCACGACGAAGTGATCAAGCCTGCATTCGCGCTTTTCCCCCCCGAATAATTCTGCAACCGGGACCGCTCAGCTGCGGGGCTCATGTCACACGGGGGATGTCAGTCAGACGTCTCTTCCTGTTCACCCAGATAGGCCTCCCACAGATCGGGTCGCCGTTCGCGGGTGATCTGTTCGGACATATCGTGACGCCATTCGGCGATGCGACCATGATGGCCTGACATCAAAATCTCGGGGATTGGGCGGCCTTTCCATTCGGCCGGGCGGGTGTACTGGGGGTGCTCCAGCAGGCCCGACGAAAAACTCTCTTCTTCGGCCGAGGCCTGATTGCCCAGAACGCCGGGGATCAGACGCACCGTGGCGTCGATCAGCGCTTGCGCGGCAATCTCGCCTCCGGTCATCACGAAATCCCCTAGCGAGACCTCTTGGACGCCGTAATGCTCCAGCACCCGTTCATCAACACCTTCAAACCGCCCACATAGCAGGGTCATGCCATCACAGCGCGCGAGGTTCTGCATCATGCACTGGTCCATGCGGCGACCGCGCGGGCTAAGGTAGATCAGAGGCCAGTTTCCTTGCGCCTCGGTCATCGTGTGCTCGATTGCTTCGCCCAATACATCTGAGCGCAACACCATCCCCGCTCCGCCGCCGGCCGGGGTGTCGTCCACATTGCGATGCTTGCCGACACCGAACTGACGCAGGTCAACGGTTTCCAGCTGCCACAACCCTTCTTGCAGGGCTTTTCCAGTCAGGCTTTCGCCAAGAACTCCGGGAAAGGCCGACGGAAACAAGGTGATGATCTTGGCCTTCCACACCCCATGCAAATCGGGCGTGGGCGTAAGCAGTTCGCGCGGTTTCAGCGTAGGACGGATCGCCTTGCGACCATGAGATTTCGGGGACGTATCAGTCATGATGTACCAATCAGGTCTGTCTGCGCGCGTTCAATCACGGCAGTCTTTTGCGCAACCAGAGCCGCTTCGTCCAGGCGCGAACGGTTCAGTTCCAGCAACTCGGACAGGACGTCTTCGGGGAGCCGGGTATTGACCTGAGTCGGAGGCACCAGAAGGTTGGCCTTTTCACGCGACAGGTCCATAAATTCGGCAAAGGGGTCGCCAGGTCCAAGCCGGCGCAGTTGCAAATCTTCCAGCCATTCAGTCGTAACAGAGACGGAAGGCAGCTTTTCCTTGATGCGGCTGACGGTGTCTTGCAGCGGGGGCAGGTGGTCCAGGTTGTCGCGAAAGGTTTCAAAGTCAAAAACCTGTCGCATCCGTTCCAGATCATGTGCCCACAGGCTGCGCAACCAGCCTCCGCGCTGGCGCAGAGACAGGTATATCGTGATCTCAACCTCTTGCCCTGAAAATCGCTGGCGAATTGAATCCACCAGACAGGCAGCCAGATCGGGGGCCGCAGCATAGCCTTGGTCGATATTGCGGCTGGGCCTGAGGCCGGCGAAGTTTTCTTCGCTCAGGATCAGTCCCCGCTTGTCGCCGAAATCCAGGCTGTCCAGAAATTCGCGCAACTGACTGCCAAACTCGGAGAGGGTTCCCACTGTTCCATAGACGGAATGGTTGGTGGCCGCGCGGGACAGGCCGGAATTGCGGGTGCGATACGGTAGGACCAGCGCAAAATGCGGCCAAATCAGCTCGCGATTTTCATAGAGGAAGGATTGCGCTGCTGTTGTGCCAGTTTTGTGCAGGCCCAGATGCAGCAGGAACCGACGCATCAGATCAGCCCTTCGGGCGGGTCGGCGACGATGCGGCCCTGTTCCAGATCAACTGTAGGAACCGACTCGAGTGTGAACGGTAGCAAAACAGTGGAATTCAGGCCCGGCCCGTGCAATTCCAACAGGTCCGCCGCACCGTGGTTCTGGACAGATTTAACCTGACCCAGCAACGCGCCCCCTGTGTCATAGACCGCAAGCCCGATTAAATCTGTGTGGTAGAACTCGTCATCAGGTAGCGAAGGCAACTGATCGCGCCGCGCAAACAGGCGCAGCCCCTTCAGGTCGTCTGCCTGTTCCTTGGTTTCAACTCCGCCCAATCTGGCGGCAAAGCCATTCTTGATTGGACGAGTCAGGACCAGCGGATAGCGTTCCGCGCCCTGTTCATCCGTCAGCGGCGAATAGGCTTCGATATCCTCAGGGATCGCGCAATAGCTTTTCAGGCGCACTTCGCCGCGCACCCCGTATGAGCCCGCAACACTTCCTACGCAGATCAGGTCATTCATTTGGTCCATCCACCGTCACACATAGCCCGTCTTGCCATAACCCGCGTGCCTCACACGCTTCGCGCTGGTTCGAGCGTTCGAAGAACACGCCCACAATAAAGGCGATCATCAACAGGATAGGAAGCCGTAATAGTCCGAACATACGTCTATCGTACCTCCACAAGCAGGTTGTCGTCGCGGATTTCCCAGCCAGATTGCTGCAACTCGGGGGTTTCCGAGTGCTCTTCGGGCCATCCGACACAGAAGTAACCGATCAACCGCCAGCTATCCGACACATTCAGATCACGCGCCATTTGTTCGGGGTCCAGAATAGACACCCATCCCAAACCCAACCCTTCGGCCCGCAAGGCAAGCCAGAACAGGGTGACTGCCGAGACCACGGAATAGCGCCGCATCTCGGGCATCGAACCTGCACCCAAACCGCGCCCCTTGTCGGTGGAATCGTCGCAGAACACGGCCAGCTGCACCGGTGCTTCCTGCATTCCCGTCAGTTTCAGCTGACTATACAGCCGCGCATTATCGCCCGAGTATCCCTTTAGGGCCTGGGCATTCGCCGCCTGAAAGTTCTTAAGCGCAGCCTCACGCGCGGCGGTACTTTCGACTCGGACCACACGCCAAGGCTCGCTGAGCCCCACAGAAGGCGCCAGTCGAAACGCGTCGAGGCAGCGCGTCAGCACTGCCTCGTTCACAGCTTCGTCGCGAAACCGGCGCACGTCGCGCCGGAGCCGCAACAACAGATCGAACTGCGCGCGAAAATCGTCGGTAAAGGTCTGATCCCGCACGCGCCGCCCTGCTTACTCTTCTGCTGCTGCTTCTTCAGCAGGCGCAGCAGCAGCTTCGGCAGCTTCAGCGGCCTTTGCAGCTTTTTCTTCCGCGCGCTCCTGAGCTTTCTTGCCCGGGGTACCCTTGTTGGGGTTGCTACGCTCAGCTTTTTCCTTGGCGCCGGCTGCTTCCAGCATGCGGGCGATCCGGTCGGTGGGCTGGGCGCCCTGGTCCAGCCAGTACTGGATGCGCTCCATGTCCATTTTAACGCGCTCTTCGTTGTCTTTCGGCAGCAGCGGGTTGTAGGTGCCCAGCTTTTCGATGAAACGGCCGTCGCGCGGCATGCGGCTGTCGGCAGCCACGATGCGGTAGAAGGGACGCTTTTTCGAGCCGCCGCGGGCGAGACGAATTTTCATTGCCATGGTGGTATCTCCTTTAGATGGCGTGTGCCGGGAACGGCCCGGTCAATTCTGGTGTTTCTTATGGTGTCGGATGACTTCCTGAATGATGAAATTCAGAAAAGCCTTGGCGAAATCGGGGTCAAGATCGGCCTCTTTCGCCAGGTCTTCTAACCGTGCTATCTGCGCAGCTTCGCGCGTGGGATCGGACGGGGGAAGGTCGTGTGCCGCTTTCAGTTTGCCAACGGCTTGTGTGTGCTTGAACCGCTCGCCCAGTGTGTAAACCAGAATCGCGTCCAAGCGATCGATGCTTTCGCGGTGGTCCTTGAGCAACGCGGCAGCCTGAGTCACGGGATTGGTCATTGGCCGGTCCTTTCGGTGGTCAAAGCAGGTTCGGATAAATCGAGCGTGGGATGGCGCCAGACCTGGCAGGGCTTGCCCATCACTTCGCCTTCGCGCTCGAAGCTAGCCCCCATACGCTCGGCCAAGGCACGAGAGCGCGTGTTTTCATGCGCGATATAGCTGATGACGCCATTCAAACCCTGTTGGCGTGCAGCATAGTCGCGAGCTGCAAGGGCTGCCTCGAAAGCCAGACCTTTGCCTTCCGCCCCTTCCATCAGGGTCCAGCCGAGTTCGGGTTCGTCCCAGCCAGGTACATCAATGATGCCAACCCCGCCAACAAAGCGACCGCTGGATTTCTCGGCCAGATGCCAAAGGCCGTAGCCTTTCAGCGCCCAGTGACCCAGACGTGTTGCCAGAGAGCTCCAGCTGCCCACATGATCCCGCGGACCGCCAACCATATGGCTGCGCTCGGATGCATAGAAGGCAGTCAACTCAGGCAGGTCATCCACATGCGGGGCCCGCAGGACAAGGCGTTCAGTTTCGATGATCGGGATGGAGAACGTCGTCATGCGTATGCCCCCACTCCACCGTTCTCAAGGTCTGATGGAGCCGGGTGCCGCCAAACCTGCATCTCGCCATAGGCCGGGTGTTTATAGATGCTGTCAAACCGCGCACCCAATCTATCGGCCACGGCTCTGCTCGCCAGATTGTCGGGGTCGATCAGAGAAATAGCAGTATCCCAGCCCAGTACGTCATAGGCATATGTCCGTGCGGCGAGCGCCGCCTCGGTCGCGTATCCTTTGCCTGTTGCGCTGCTCATCAGTGTCCAGCCGATTTCCGGCTCAGGCCAGCTATGCGGAAACCACAGCCCTACATGGCCGATGTATTTGCCGGCGCCTTTTTCCTCTACCGCCCAATACCCATAGCCGCGAAGGGTCCAGTGACCCAGCAGTAGGGCAAGTGTCCGCCATGTCTCATCCGCACGTTTGGGACCGCCGACGAATTTCGATGCGTCGCTGGCAAAGAATGCTTCCAGCGCGCTGAAATCGTCCTCGCACGGGGCGCGCAGGATCAGGCGTTCGGTTTCAAGCCGGGGGATATGAGGTGTAGCGGCGGTCATTTACTTCTTTTTGCCAAATCCGCTGAGGCCCGGAGGCAGGGCCATGCCTCCGCCCATTCCGGGCATCTTGCCACCCATCGCTTTGGCCGCCTGCTCCAGCGCCTTGGGGTCCATGCCTGCCGCCATGTCTTCTGGCGAGGGGCCGCCTTTACCAAACATGCCCTTCATGGCCTGTTTCAGCATCTTGCCTTTGCCCATCTTGCCCATCTTCTTCATCATGTCCGACATCTGCCGGTGCATCTTGAGCAGCTTGTTGAGGTCGCTGACCTCCATACCCGAACCCGCCGCGATACGTTTCTTGCGGCTGGCTTGCAGCAGTTGCGGGTTGGCGCGTTCACGCTTGGTCATGGATTGGATCAAGGCGATCTGGCGCTTGAGCACCTTATCATCCATGCCCGATTCTTCGACCTGTTTGGCCATCTTGCCCATGCCGGGCATCATGCCCATCATGCCTTGCATGCCGCCCATCTGGATCATCTGTTCCAGCTGCATCTTCAGGTCGTTCATGTTGAACTGACCTTTGACCATGCGCTTCATCATGCGCTCGGTCTGTTCGATCTCCATCGTTTCCTGGGCCTTTTCGACCAAGGCAACGATGTCGCCCATTCCCAGAATACGTCCTGCAATCCGGTCCGGCTCGAACGTCTCAAGCGCGTCCATCTTTTCGCCCAAGCCCACAAAGCGGATCGGTTTGCCGGTGACCGCGCGCATCGACAGCGCCGCACCGCCGCGCCCGTCGCCATCCATCCGGGTCAGAACCACGCCCGAGATACCGACCTTGGCTTCGAATTCCTCGGCGACCTCAACGGCGACCTGACCGGTCAGACCGTCGACGACCAGCAGGGTTTCGCGCGGGTCGACCGCGTTGCGAACCTGCTCGACCTCGTTCATCAGCACTTCGTCGATGTGCAGACGGCCCGCGGTATCGAGCATATAGACGTCATAGCCACCCAGCGTCGCTTGCTGCTTGGCGCGTTTTGCGATGTCGACGGGCTTCTGGCCGGGAACAATCGGCAGCGTATCGACGCCGACCTGCGTGCCCAGAACGGCCAGCTGATCCATCGCCGCCGGGCGATAAACATCCAGCGAGGCCATCAGGACCTTCTTGCCCTCTTTCTCTTTCAACCGTTTGGCCAGCTTACCGGTGGTTGTCGTCTTACCCGAACCCTGCAAACCGACCATCAGGATCGGGGCAGGCGGGTTGTCGATCTTGAGCGCACCGGGGTCTTCCTCACCGCGCAGCACGTCAACAAGTGTGTCATGCACGATCTTGACGACCTGCTGACCGGGTGTGATCGACTTGGTGACAGCCTGACCGGTGGCTTGATCCTGTACCTTCTTGACGAACTCACGCGCGACCGGCAGCGACACGTCTGCCTCAAGCAGGGCAACCCGCACCTCACGGAGTGCGGTTTTGACGTCTTCCTCGGACAGGGCGCCCTGTTTGGTCAGCCGGTCAAAGACGCCAGAGAGGCGTTCGGATAGATTTTCAAACATGCCTTCGGCCTCCTATGCCGGTTGTCGGTTGGCGTGCCCTAGATAGGATGCGCCGGTTAAATGCACAAACGCCCCCACGGGCGTAACACGCTGGTGGGGGGCGATCCCTGAACGACTCAAGGGACCGGAAGATCTGAGGCTTCCGGATGTTGCGGTGGGATTTAGGCTGATTGACTGTCCGAGTCAACCACGTTCACTTTGGCCCAGTGGTTCATTAGGGCCATTGCACTGTGTGTTTGACCTGACCATTGGGTATATGCATTGATTAGAGGTATCGAAGACGCGCCATCAGTGCGGGCAAAATGCAGCACTGGTCGACAAGAGTGGCGGCCTTCTTGGCTGTTCTCCGGTTGCATCTCTGCACAGCGGAAATCGGACAACTTGTGGGTTTCGGTTTGATAAGTCATCAGAACGTTGCGGCGCTGAATAGTGACCGTGTCACTTGGTTTGTCAAAAATGACCTGAATGCGCTGTACTAAATGGTGTCCCATAAACCCGACGATGCAGAATACTATCGACAGTATCAGAATGGTTTCGAGCAGGCTATTTTCACTACGAAAATACCCTCCTGCGGCGCTTGCAACGAAGATCATAAGAAAGCCGATCAAAGACAAGCCGGTCAACCAGGGCACATAAGACACTATTAGCTGGTTCGAATTGTTGCGCGTCACTTTCATGGCGGCACGCTAGCACCCGTTTTGCGGTTTGTCTCGGCTTGAAATCGTGCCCGTGTTGGGCGATGAGCGAGGTAGACAGGAGGTTCCCATGGACGCATCATCCGCTTTTCAAGACACATTGCCGCTCAGTTCCGATGGGCTGTTGGCGCAGCTGGATGCGTGGGGCCTGACCTATAGGCTGCATACCCACATCCCGCTGCGCACGGTTGAGGATGCGAAAGGCGTCGAAGATCAGTTTCTTGTGCCGGGTGAGCGTACCCTGCGCCTCAAGAACCTCTATCTGCGCGATAAGAAAAAGCGGAACTATCTGGTGACGCTGGAACAGAGCCGCGACATCGACCTCAAGGCGCTGGGCGCCGAGCTGGGTGTCGGCAGCCTGTCCTTTGGCTCGGCGGATCGGCTGTTGCAAAACCTCGGCATCCGCCCTGGGGCTGTCAGCCCGCTGGCGATGATCAACGGGGTGCAGAATGATGTACGCTTTTACATGGATGCTGCCGCACAACAGGCCGATGTGATCAACATGCATCCCTTGGTCAACGACCGCACAGTTGCCATCTCGCGCGCTGATTTGATGGCCTTCTTCGATCGGATTACATGCGCGGTGAACTGGCTGCCCTGATCAGGGCACTAACGCCTCCTCCAGGGCCGCGGCCACATGTGCAGCGGACGGGTTGATGAACAGATGCCCGTCAGCCTCGAACACAGGGTCGTCCAGATGATCGGGAAATGCCAGCGGCAGTTCCGTGCAGGCCAGAAGGATTGCGGTTCCGGGTTCGGCATGCCGGTTACAATAGGCCAGCAAGCGCGCACGGGCGCTTTCTGACGCGCCGCCGTAGAAATCACCGTCGATCATCGCTTGCATCTTTGCAATTTCGGTTTCGGGCAGGCGGGCGTTTGCGCTGATGCCAATCTCGCCCAGCTTGTTGGCATAGTGCGTCGCCTGCATCGTTACCGTGGTGCCCAGAACCAGCGCGCGCGTGGCGTCTGTCGAGGCTGTAACCTCGGCGGTTGCATCGAAGATGCTGAGAATGGGCATCGTAACGCCCTGTCGGATTGCATGCAGCCGCGCGTGGGGTGTGTTCGAGGCGATAATCCCAAAGTCACAGCCAGCGGCTTCAAGAGTTAACAAAGCTTCCCGAAATACAGCATCAAATCCGGCCCAACTGGCCTCATCGCCAGCGACGCCACGCAGGGCACGGGTTTTAGCCTGGGTCACGGACTCGATGGTCATGGGTGGGATGGGCAGAGGGGATCCATGTCCGCGCTGGGCGAAAAACTGCCCCGCGCCTTCGGCAATCGCCCGGTAATAATCAACGGTCGAGGCCCAGCCCACGCCGCCCAGAATGCCGATCTTTTTCATTGCGTGCGTCCAGTCTGCCCATTTGGTATCCAGGACAGACTGGACGCTTTCTGAGATGAAGGTCAATCAGGCTGCCAGTTGCGAAACCGCATTTCGTGCATTGCTGAGAGAACCTTCGGCATCCAGCGCCAACTGGTCGGCGGCGACGATTTCCACGTCATGAATACCGATAAAGCCAAGTACATGCTTGGCATAGGTGGTGGCAAAATCGACATCAGACCCGACAGCTGTGCCACCCGACGCCACGGCTAAAACCGCGCGCTTTCCATCCAACAGGCCTTTTGGACCGCTTTCGGAATACGAAAAGGTCACTCCGACGCGGGCAATCAGGTCGATCCAGGCTTTGAACGCCGCGGGCACCGAGAAATTGTAGATCGGCAGGCCTATGACAAGCGTATCGGCCTGCTGCAGTTCGGTTACCAGCTCGTCAGACAGGGATAACTGGTCCTGTTGCATGGCACTGCGCTGATCGGCAGGGGTGAAATTTGCGCTGACCCAGGCTTCGGTCAGCAGCGGCAGGGGAGTGGCAAGGTCACGGCGAATTATGCGGTCAGCGCCCAGGTGATTGACGATGCGTGCCGACAGGTCACGAGTGGTCGAGCCTTCGCGGCGGGCCGATGCGTCGATATGCAGGATAGTTTTGGTCATGGTTCAATTTCCTTTGGTGTACAGGATGTGTCTTGGCCCGATATGAGCGTTGCGCGAGCGAACAAAACTCTGGTAAGTCAACAGGGTCTGTTAGAATTTGCACAATGGAAAACCGCAGTGGACAACTGGGACGAGGTAAGAACCGCCTATCAGGTGGCGCGTATGGGAACAGTCAGTGGCGCGGCGGAGGTCCTGGGTGTGCATCATGCCACCGTCATTCGCCACATTGATGCAATTGAGGCCCGGCTGGCGGTCAAGCTGTTCCAGCGCCATGCGCGCGGCTACACCCCGACCGAAGCCGGAGAGGACCTGTTGCGTGTGGCACAAGCGACTGAGGATCAGTTCAATCAACTGATCGGCCGGATGAAGGGTCGGGGTGATGACGTGTCGGGCGAGTTGGTCGTGACGTCGCTGTCCTCTCTGGCATCTCTGGTGGTGCCAGTTCTTGCCGAGTTTCAGCGACGGCACCCTGAACTGATCGTTCGGTATCTGACCGGTGATCGGCTGTTTCGTCTGGAATATGGCGAAGCGCACGTGGCGATACGTGCCGGGTCAGCGCCTGATCAGCCCGACAACGTGGTTCAGTCCTTTATGAAGCAAGAGGTCGGGTTATACGCCAGCACTGATTATGTCGCGCTGCACGGCAAGCCTGGCAGCCTGGATGACTTTGCAGATCATTCTTTCATCAGTACCGATGACGAAAACAGCCGAGCGCCGTTTTCCCGCTGGTTGCGCCAGACCGTGCCAGCCGAGCGCATCACCTTCCGTTGTACCAACAACTTCTGTATCCGCGAGGCGGTCCTGTCCGGCGCGGGTATCGGTTTCATGCCACGTTGGTCAGCTGCAGGAGACCCGAATCTGGTCGAAGTGATCGACCCGATGCCGGAGTGGTTTGGTGATCTGTGGCTTGTTACCCATGTGGATCTGCATCGCACGACCAAGGTGCAGGCCTTTCTGACCTATCTGAAAGAGCAATCCAAGAGCTGGGCAAAATGAGTCAACAGGCGCGTGGCCATCTGGCCATGCTGATTTTTTCGGCCCTGGTTGCAGGGAGTTTCTCGCTGGGGTCACTGATCGCCAATCAGATCGCGCCCGAAGCCATTACCGCGGCCCGGTTCGGCATCGCATCCGTGGTGATTGGGGGTGCCGCCCTTATGACCACCGGCCTGCCGCGCAGCGCGGCACAAGCCCCGTGGCGCTATTTGGTTCTGGGCGGAGTATTCGCGGCCTATTTCGTGTTGATGTTCTACGGGTTGAAAACTGCACCGCCTGTCAACGCGGCAGCGGTCTTTACGCTGACTCCGGTTATGACCGCATTCGCCGGTTGGATCTTGTTGCGCCAGATCACCACACCAAGGATGGCGCTTGCACTGACCCTTGGGGCAGTCGGGGCGCTGTGGGTGATCTTTCGCGCCGATTGGCAAGCCGTGCGGGCGTTCGATATCGGGCAGGGGGAAATCATCTATTTCTGGGGCTGTGTCGCGCATGCTTTGTATACCCCCCTTGTACGCAAGCTGAACCGTGGAGAGCCTGCAGTGGTGTTTACCTTTGGTACGCTTCTGGCGGGATGCCTAATGCTGACGATCTACGGGTGGTCCGAGATCCGTGCTACCGACTGGGCGAACCTGCCAGCGATAGTCTGGGTGGGTTTGATTTATGTTTCGGTCTTTGCAACCGCGGCCAGTTTCGTGCTGGTTCAGTATTCAACGCTGCGCCTGCCATCGGCAAAGGTGATGGCTTATACTTATCTGGTTCCCAGTTGGGTCATTCTGTGGGAAATCTCTCTGGGGCAGCAGGCGGTTGGCCCTGTCGTCTATTTTGGTGCCGGTCTGACGATCCTGGCCCTGGTTTTGCTGCTGAAATCCGAGGAGGACAAACCCGCGCGTCCTTTGCCGCAAGCCGATTGAACTTGTGAAACGACCAAATTGTGTCAGGCTTGGCCCTAGATCAGAATATGAAACGTCCAAGGGGACGACATGAAACCAGTTCTTTCCATAATGATATTGGTGGTTTGCGGCGCCTGTGCCGGGTCATCTGAAACGGATTTACAAGCCAGTTGCGAGGCGCTGGTCGCAGCCGAAACCGGAACGCGGCCCGGGGATGTTCGGGCATTGTCCACCGATACCGAACCGGGCGGGTCGGTCACGACGGTTTCCGTTACCGGGGCCCAGGCCCCGTGGTTGTGTCGGGCGGACCCTTCGGGGGTCGTGACCGGTGTTGAATACAGTCAGGAAGGCTAGCCCGTTTCAATGTTTGACCAAGCGGGCGAGGGTGTTGAGGCAGATCAAGGCCTGGCACCCTCTGGTTTCTCTATGCTTCAGGCCAAGGAGGAACGTCCCATGTACAGTCATATCATGATCCCGGTTGATCTTCATCTGCCACCCGAGGTGCGCAAGGCCGCCAAAGTTGCAGCAGCTATAGCCGAATGGCAGGGGGCCAAGATTACTTTGGTCAGTGTCACCGGCACCCAACCGGGTGACCCTGTTCAGTCAGATGCTGCGATTGACAAGAACCTACGTGATTTTGCCAAACAGTTGGCTGAAAGCAGCGGGACCGAAGTGGCGTATCGCAATATCCATTCGGTTGATGTCGCCGCTGAAGTTGACGGTGACCTGACACGAACTGCCGAAGAAATCGAAGCTGACCTTATCGTCGTCGGCACCCATGCGCCGCGTATTACCGACTATATATTCTCGAGCCATGCGGGGTATCTGGCGAAACATGCCAGTGTCTCTGTTTTTGTAGTCAGGTAGGCGGATCATTCCTCGGCTGCGGGCAGTTCAACCTCAAGAAATCGTTCGAACGCGTCCAGATTGACCGGCTCGAACTGCCCGAACCCTTGCATCCAGACGGATGCGGATCGCAGCGCGTCAGGCTCCAGCTTGCACCACTTCACCCGTCCGCGCTTTTCTTGGCTGATCAGACCGGCTCTGGTCAGGATCACCAGGTGTTTTGAAATCGCGGCAAGCGACATCTCGAACGGTTCGGCGACATCCGTCACCGCCATGTCATCCTCCAGCAGCATCGCAAGGATGGCGCGGCGTGTGGGGTCGGCAAGGGCTGCAAAAACGGTATCGAGATCGTTGGACATACTCCTTTCCTAAAGCGCAAGAACCGGTTTGACAATTTTCGGTATGAGGTCACTGTGCCCCGGCATGTGTATCGGGGGTTGGGATGTCACTAAAATACTGGCTGGTGATTTGTATTCTTGGCATCGGCTGGGGCATGTCCTTCATGTTTAATGCCATTTTGCTGCGGGAACTTGGGCCGCTTTCGGTGTCGATGGGACGGGTTGCATTTGGGGCGCTGGGGTGCTGGGTCTATGTGATCGGGGCGCGATTGCCAGTCAATCTGACACTGGCACGTGCGTTTGGGTTGTTGGGATTTGGTGCGCTCAGCTATGCCGCGCCCTTTGCCTTCTATGCGCTTGGGCAACAGCATATCGCTTCGGGTGTGGCAGGGATCGTCAATGCAACGACACCGGCCTTTGCCGTCATTGTTTCGCATTTCTGGCCCGGAAGTGAACGTGCCACCCTGTTAAAGTCTCTGGGCGTGGTTTGCGGCTTCACCGGTATCGTTGTGCTGTCCCTGCCTGTACTGGGCGGTGGCGCGTCGTCCGAATTTTGGGCGATCCTTCTGACACTTTGCGCACCGATCTGCTATGCGTTCTCAGTCAACATCGCGCGGGCCTTCCGGGATATGCAACCTGTGGTTCTGACCGCCCTTGCATTGACGGGTGCTACGCTGGCCATCACGCCCTTGGCGCTTTGGCAAGAAGGACTACCCCATATAACCCGGGCCGAGACTTGGGCCTCGCTGGCGATGATTGGGTTTGTGCTGACATCCGCCGCCTTTATCGCGTTCTACTGGCTGCTGCCCAAAGTTGGCCCGACCAATATCTCGACAGTGACATTGATTGCGCCTGTTTCAGCGCTGGTGCTTGGAACATGGGTGCTGGGGGAAACCCTGCGGCCCGAGCATCTACTGGGAATGGCAGCGATCTTCGCCGGTCTGCTGCTGATCGACGGGCGCGTGATCAGACGTATCTGGCAGGGGGTGTCGGGCAAAGATCAACCAAAAGGTTGAATATGCGGATTCCGTGCCTTTGTACCCGCTTCCTGTGGTTCGGGCTGATCACGCCTATGCTGACTCAGAAAAAATATCTTTAAAAACAATAGAGTAAAGTGCGGCAATTCGGGCTGCCAACGCCGTTGACTCTGCGCTCTCCGCCCCTTAGCACCGTGCCCAAGACTGTACGAGGGAAACGCCCGTGACTGATGATGACCAAAAGCAGCGTATGGCGCAGCTTGAGGCTAAGATCACGGCGGCGAAAAAGGCCAAGTCAAAGCCTGAGGCCCGTGCGGACGCCGATTATTCGGGAGGCGAGCTTGCCTGGCGGATGGTCATCGAAATGGTATCCGGTCTGGGGATCGGATTTGGCATCGGATACGGGCTGGACAGCCTGTTCGGGACAATCCCGATCTTCCTGGTGCTGTTCACATTGCTGGGTCTGGTCGCCGGGGTAAAGGTTATGCTCCGCAGCGCACAACAGGCGCAAGAGAAACAGATGGCCGACAAGGCCGACGAAGACGAGAGGGACTGAACGTGGCAACCGAGACCACCGCAGCAGAAGGCAGCAGCCTGGTTTTCCATCCGATGGATCAGTTCATCGTCAAACCGCTTTTTGGCGACGGTGCGATTGCTTGGTACACGCCCACTAACGTCACTCTGTGGCTGTTTTTTGCAATTCTCGCCGTGATCGGCCTGCTGGTGCTCAGCACGTCCAAGCGCGCCATTGTCCCGACGCGCATGCAGTCGGTGGCCGAACTGGCCTATGGCTTTATCTACAAGATGCTTGAAGACATCTGCGGCAAGGATGGCGTCAAATACTTCCCTTATGTCATGACCCTGTTCATGTTCATCGTGACCGCGAACTTCCTGGGTCTGATCCCGACCTCGTTCACAACCACATCGCATTTCGCCGTGACCATCCCACTGGCGCTGGCCGTGTTCCTGACTGTGACCATTCTGGGTTTTGTCAAGAACGGCGCCGGGTTCCTGGGCCTGTTCTGGGTCTCCAGCGCGCCGCTGGCGCTGCGCCCGATCCTGGCGATCATCGAGCTGATCTCGTATTTCGTGCGCCCGGTCAGCCACTCTATTCGTCTTGCCGGTAACGTCATGGCAGGCCACGCGGTTATCAAGGTTTTCGCAGGCTTCGCCGCGATTGCCGTGATCTCGCCTGTGTCCGTTCTGGCGATCACCGCAATGTACGGTCTTGAGGTCCTGGTGGCCTTTATCCAGGCCTACGTATTCACCATTCTGACCTGTGTATATCTGAAGGATGCACTGCATCCGTCGCACTAAGGTCCGATACCCAAACATCGAAACTTCCAATTCGTAAGGAGAAACATCATGGAAGGCGATCTCGCACACATCGGCGCAGGCCTGGCAGCAATCGGTTCCGGCGCAGCCGCAATCGGGGTGGGCAACGTAGCAGGCAACTTCCTGGCTGGCGCTCTGCGCAACCCTTCGGCGGCTGCTTCGCAGACCGCAACCCTGTTCATCGGTATCGCATTTGCAGAAGCCCTGGGGATCTTTGCATTCCTAGTTTCGCTGCTGCTGATGTTCGCCGTCTAATCTGCGGAACCTGATCCTTACGCGCAGGTGGGCCCAAGCCATAGCGGCCCGCCTGTTGTAAAGACAACGTTCCGACGGAGGACATCATGGCGACAGAACCCGTATACGAAGAGGTGGCTGGCACCTGCGTTGACTCTCATGGGTCGGCGATTGGTATGCCTCAGCTTTGCTTCGATTGGTTCCCCAACCAGATTTTCTGGCTGGTCATCACGCTGGTCGTCATCTTTCTGGTCCTGTCCCGCGTGGCTCTGCCCCGCATCGCGGCAATCCTGGCGGAACGTCAGGGGACCATTACAAATGACCTGGCTGCGGCCGAAGATCTAAAGGCCAAAGCGGTCGAGGCTGAAGAGGCCTATAACAAGGCGCTGGCCGATGCCCGTTCTGAGGCACAGCGTATCGCTGCCGAAGCACGCGCCGAAATCCAGTCTGGTCTGGATGACGCGATTGCCAAGGCAGATGCTGAAATCGCTGCAAAAGCGGCTGAATCGGAAAAGGCTATTGCCGACATCCGTGCAGGTGCGCTGGAAAGCATTCAAATCGTTGCCAAGGATACGGCAGTAGAACTGGTTACCGCTCTGGGTGGCGAGGCTGATGCCAAAACCATCAACGGTGCGGTTGACGCGCAGACAAAAGGATAAGTGACATGCGGAACACTCTTGCCCTTATCCTGACATTTGTTGCCGCCAGCCCCGCGCTGGCCGCAAGTGGCCCGTTTTTCTCGCTTGGCAACACCGACTTTGTGGTTCTGCTGGGCTTCATCGTTTTCATCGCAGTCCTGTTCTACTTCAAGGTCCCGGGCATGATCGGTGGAGCGCTGGATAAGCGTGCCGAAGGCATCAAGTCCGAACTGGACGAAGCTCGCGCCCTGCATGAAGAAGCGCGCAGCCTGCTTGCCTCGTACGAGCGCAAGCAACGCGAGGTTCAGGGTCAGGCGGATGCCATCGTGGCCGCCGCAAAGGAAGATGCGGTTCTGGCAGCTGAGCAAGCCAAGGTCGATCTGGAGAAATCCATCGCGCGCCGTCTGGCGACCGCGCAGGATCAGATCGCTTCGGCTGAAGCGTCGGCTGTCAAGGAAGTCCGCGATCAGGCCATCACCGTTGCTATTTCTGCAGCCAATGCTGTGCTGGCCAAGCAGATGACCGCCGCGCAGGCCAACAAGCTGATCGACGCATCCATTGTGGATGTGAACGAAAAGCTTCACTAAGACAATTCCGGCCCGGCAGCACATCTGCCGGGTCCGGACATTGGGCTGCGAATATCGCACCCCGCTTCCCGAATTGACCGGGGACCGATTGTCTGCGTTACATATTCGGAAACACTCCAACCAATTTTGCGCCCGTGCGACGGCATTTGCCGAAACCGGACTGGATAAGAGCCCTTTATGACCGAATTGCCGACGATCAGTGTCGTTATTCCCAACCTGAACTGCGTCGATTTCATCGAACGGACAATCCTCTCTGTGCTTGAGCAGGAATATCCCAAGCTGGACCTGATCCTGTCGGACGGGGGCAGCACTGATGGTTCGATGGAGGTGGTCGAAAAGTACCGCGATGCGTTTTCACATATCATCTCGGGCCCGGATACCGGGCAGGCCAACGCTGTAAACAAAGGCTTTGCAGTGGCCACGGGCGACGTAATGGGTTGGATCAATTCGGACGATGTTCTTATTCCCGGCGGCCTTGCCACGGTAGGATCGCTGTTTGCGTTGAACAAAAACATGAATTGGATGACCGGGCGGGTCACGTGCATTGACGAAGAAGACAATGTCCTGACTGTACGGCGCCCAAAGCCCGTTTCACGGGTAAGACTGCTTGCCGGGGACTATCAGTGGGTTCAGCAGGAATCGACCTATTGGCGGCGTGACCTTTGGGATCAGGTCGGGGGCCAACTAAACGAGAACCTCAAGCTTGCCGTCGACGGAGAGCTATGGCTGCGGTTTTCGCGACATACCGATTTGGTGCCCGTGCATGCTCAGGTCGGGGCTTTCCGGTTCCGCAAGGGCCAGCGGTCCGAAGCGGCTGAGGCTTACCATTCGGAAATGCTTCAGGCGATTGAAGTCGAGCGTCAGGCGCAGAGCCGGTCGGATGACCTGATCGGGGCGATATTGGACACGCCGTTGGAATTGCGCTCTCGGACCGAAGCTGAAGGGTTGTTTCCGTCGCTGTCCAGTCAGGACCCGAAGGCAATGAAACGGCCAAATTTGTGGGTTCACAGTCTTAAGCGGCGGCTGAACGGAATTTAACCCTCAAGGCCCTGCTGTTTCTTGCGCCTGCTGGTCCACCACACATAGGCCGCCAGGAGAGTGATTGCGATTTCGATCTTGAAGGTCCAATGGCTTAGAAAAGATAAAATCCAATGAGAATGCGTGGCCTGAACAACCACCAGCGGGTGGGTGAATTCAAAAATTGGCCAAGCCCATGCCACTTCGCCAATGATCGAATCCAAGGTCATATGCACCAGACCCCCGGCGCCGAAGGCTGCTGTAATGAGACCTGCGCGCGGGAATCTTAGCCGCAGCAGCAGGCCGAGCGTCAGGATGCCGAGCCAGAGCAGAGGGCGGTGTGTGAGGTATTCGTGATGGTGGTGGCTGCGATTGTCTACGAAATAGAACCACAGCAAATCGATATCCGGGGCGATGGAACCAATCATCGCAGCGGCAAACGCAGCTTTATCCAATCCGGGCGTCGCAGTGCGAAAGACCAGATACGCACCAGGTAGGTGCCCAATGAACATCAGTGCTGCCCTGTCTCATGGTCCAGGCGCTGCTGCGCAATGGCTTCGTTCCGCAGGGCTTTCTGGTGGTCTTCCATGCAGATGCGAACAAAGCCCAGATGCTCCTGGACTGCAACGCGCGCAGCCTCAGGGTCGCGTGCCTGCAGCGCTGAATTGATTTCCCGGTGTTGATCCAGAATGGCGTCTCGCGTCGTACGCTGCCGGAACATCATCTGCCGATTGTAGAAGACACCCTGTCGTAGCAGGTCGAACATCGACCGCATCATATGCAGCATGACCACGTTGTGACTGGCCTCAATGATGGCCATGTGGAACTGCGCATCCAGATGGGCCTCTTCCTCGGCCGCATTGCGGGCATGGGCGGCTTCCATCTTGTCAAAGATCGCCTGTACGACTTTCAGGTCGCTTTCCGACCCCAGTCTTGCCGCGCGTTCTGCTGCAAGCCCTTCCATGTCCCGGCGGAAGGACAGATAGTCGAAAACCGCCTCGTCATGGCTGCTGAACAACCGGATCAGAGCCGGTGAAAAAGCCGAGCCTAAGACTTCGGCAACATAGATTCCTGACCCCGCCTTGGCTGTCAGCAAACCCTGATGCTGAAGATCAGAAATCGCTTCGCGCAGTGAGGGGCGTGAAACGCCCAGACGGTCGGCCAGTTCCCGTTCTGCAGGCAAACGTTCTCCGGGGCGCAGGATCCCGCGCAGAATCAGCAACTCGATTTGTTTGACCACCGCAATGGACAGCTTTTCAGTTTGGATCTTTTGGAAGGGCATGGCGGCGCGTTTTCGAAATTGGTCAATTCATATGACCACGTATCCGGGCCTGGTTCAAGCAGGGGGTGGAGTTGAATTTAGGTCAGCAATATTGACATTATAAAATTTGCACCTAGGGTGGGTCGCAACAGGGCAGGAGGAGGCCAAGGATGACCCAGAATCTGTTTGCAACGCGGGCGTCCCGGATGAAAGCATCGGAAATCCGCGAGTTGTTGAAACTTCTTGATAAGCCGGGCATCATCTCCTTCGCGGGCGGCATCCCAGACCCAAACTTGTTTCCCACCGAGGCCTTTGCCCAAGCGTGTCAGGCCGCTTTGAGTGCTGGGCCGCAGGCGCTGCAATATTCAGTCAGCGAGGGCTATGTTCCATTGCGCGAATGGCTTGTGCAGCATATGCGCGAGATCGGCGTCGATTGTAGTGCCGATAACATCCTGATCACCTCGGGATCGCAACAGGCCTTGGATTATCTGGGCAAGCTCTATTTGTCGCCGGGGGATACTGCGTTGATCGGCTGGCCGACCTATCTGGGGGCGATCAACGCCTTTGATGCCTACGAGCCCCGGTTCGACCGTCTTATGCTTAATGGCAATAGAGGTGCCTCCGAATATTCCGAAGCCGCAGGCGAGGGCGCGGTCAAATTCGCTTATCTGTCGCCTGATTTCGCAAATCCAACCGGTGAGACCGTTGACCTGCGTGGTCGAGAATACCTGCTGGATCTTGCCGATGATCTGAATATAGCGGTGATCGAGGACGGCGCCTATCAGGCTCTGCGCTATGAAGGAGATGCCATCCCTCCGGTTTTGGCGTTAGAACAGGCGCGAAAAGGGTCGATCGAGGCCTGCCGTACGATCTATTGCGGTAGCTTCTCGAAAACGCTGTCTCCCGGTTTGCGCGTTGGCTGGGTGGTGGCCGCCAAGCCCATTATCTCGCAACTGGTATTGGTCAAGCAGGCGGCGGATTTGCATTCGCCCACGTTGAACCAGATGGCGGTTGAGCAGGTAGCTCGCGCGCATTTTGACACGCACATCCCGCTTTTGCGCCAGACCTATGGTGCCAGGCGCGATGCTATGCTGGAGGCGCTGCAACAGAACATGCCCGATGGTGTTCAGTGGACGCATCCGCAGGGCGGCATGTTCATCTGGGTGACTCTGCCTACTGGTATGAACGGGGCAGACCTGCTGGCCCGTGCGCTCGACACAGTGAAACTGGCCTTTGTACCGGGTCGGGCCTTTTTCGCAGATGGCTCGGGCGCCAATACGATCCGGTTGAGTTTCTCGAACTCGGATGAGGATACGATCCGCGAAGGTATTCGCCGCTTGGGAATAGTACTTAGGGCCTGAGCGAAGGAAAGGTTCTGTTAACCAGTTTTGGCAATGATGCGGATATGATCCGGATTTTGTCTCTTCTGATGCTGGCTGCATGTTCGGCCGGGCCCCCCCACTTTCGCGATGTTCATGCGACGCGTATCGCTGTGAATGGCAGCGTATTTGATGTTCGCTTGCGCGGAGACCTGGCTGAAGCCGTTCGGGTCAATTCGCAATACGCTCCGCGTCTTGGCCCGATCCGCGAACGAGCGGCCATGGCGATGGCTCAGGTCTCGGGATGCCCGATACTGGATGTCCTGGGCGACGCGGCCGTGACCGTTGGCGTTTTGGGTTGTGACCGCGCCATGGGCAAGCGGTTGCTGCTGACGGCGGTTTCAGTCCCGAATTACGAATGCATTGATACCGGGCTGTTTCAAGACCTTGGTGACGGCGACGGCTATCAGGTCTTTGAGTGTACAGCCTACTGAATCGCGCTTTTTCTTGCGGATTTAGGCAAGATGTTGTGGATAAGTGGGCCATATATCCCATATCCTGCGCGACTCCGTTGACTCAACCCCAATCCGTTGCGCAGACTTCGAAGGTATAGGAATCACGGGACCCATTGCCTTTGCGCTTTAGCAAACTCAAACTCACCGGCTTCAAAAGCTTTGTTGATCCGACCGATCTGATTATCGCGGATGGGTTGACCGGTGTTGTGGGCCCTAATGGTTGTGGCAAATCCAATCTGCTGGAAGCTCTGCGTTGGGTGATGGGGGAAAACCGACCCAAATCCATGCGCGGTGGCGCGATGGAAGATGTGATTTTCGCCGGGGCCGCCACGCGGCCGGCCCGCAATTTTGCCGAAGTTGTGCTGACCATGGACAACTCCGAGCGGCTCGCGCCCTCGGGTTTCAATGACAGCGACCAGCTTGAGATTGTCCGCCGCATCACCCGAGATGTCGGCAGCGCCTATAAGACCAATGGCAAGGATGTGCGGGCGCGTGATGTGCAGATGTTGTTCGCCGACGCGTCAACGGGTGCACATTCTCCGGCGCTGGTCGGACAGAACCGCATTGCCGAACTGATTAACGCCAAACCCCGCTCTCGCCGCCGCATTCTGGAAGAGGCGGCCGGAATTTCGGGCCTCTATCAGCGCCGACACGAGGCCGAGTTGAAGCTGAAGGGTACCGAGGCCAACCTGACCCGTGTGGATGACGTGCTGGAACAACTGGGCGGACAGCTGGCGCAGCTGGCCCGTCAGGCGCGTCAGGCCGCCCGCTATCGCGAAATCGGAGAGCAGCTGCGCCAAGCCGAAGGCATGTTGCTCTATCGTCGCTGGAAAGAGGCCGACATGGCCCGCCAGCAGGCCGAGGAAAAGCTGCGCGAACGCCTGACCGAGGCGTCGCGCGCCGAAGCTGATGCACGCTCTGCCGTCGCAAGTCGGGCGGAAATCGAAGAAACCCTGCCACCCCTGCGCGAAGAAGAGGCAATTGCCGCCGCCGTCCTGCAGCGCCAACAGGTGCAGCGGGATCAGTTGTCGGATCAGGAAACCCGCGCCCGTCAGACGATTGAGACATTGACCAATCGCATTCAGCAGCTTGGCAACGATATCGAGCGCGAGGCCGGGCTGAACCGCGATGCGGGGCAGATGATCGAACGGCTGGAATGGGAAGCTCGTGAATTGGCCAAGGCTGCCGATGGCCACGACGAAAAAGTCGCCGAGGCCGCCGAGGTCGCGCGCGAAGCGGCCTCTGTCCTGCAAGACCGCGAAGACCACTTGTCACAAGAGACTGAGGATATGGCGCGTCTGGTTGCGCGCCACCAGTCCGGCCAGCGATTGGTCGACGACAGCCGCAAAACGCTGGCCAGGTCGGAAGGTGAAGAGGAAAAGGCCCGCGCAGCGGTGGATGAGGCGAAAACAGCCCTGACCCGCGCCGCTGAGGCATTTGAGGCCGCGCAAGAGGGTGAAGAAGAGGCTCGCGAGGCCTCTGAAGCCGCCGAAGAGGCACTGGCCGCCGCTGACGAGTTACGCAATGAAACCCAGGGCCGCGAGGCCGAGGCCCGCGCGAAAAGATCCGAGGCCGAAGGTGAACTGGGCGCAATCCGCGCCGAGACCACAGCGCTGGCCAAGCTGGTTGAACGCGATACCGCTGAGGGCGGGCAGGTGCTCGACATGCTGCGCGTGGAACCGGGCTATGAAAAGGCGTTAGGTGCCGCGCTTGCTGATGATCTGAGGGCGCCGTTGGTCGAGGGCGACGGGCCATCAGGCTGGGTTCCGGTTGCGGGCTATGATGCCGATCAATCGCTGCCCAATGGGGCCGAGCCGCTGGCCTTGCATGTATCCGGCCCTGATCGCCTCAGCCGCCGGATCGCGCAGATTGGTTTGGTCGACGCGGATCAGGGCGCGCGGTTGCAGGCATCGTTGAAGCCGGGCCAAAGGTTGGTGTCGCGTTCGGGCGATCTGTGGCGGTGGGACGGATTCCGTGCCTGGGCCGAGGATGCGCCAAGTGCGGCCGCCCTGCGGCTTGAACAGCTCAACAAACTTGAGGCACTGAAACAGGAACTGGCCCGGACTGAGGCGCAAGCCGACGGGGCCCGCGCAGCGCACGAGACGCTGTCGCAACAACTGGCCGACGTGACCGAGGCTGACCGCCGCGCCCGCGAGGCACGCCGCGCCGCCGATCAGCGCATGGCTGAAACCGCGCGTCTGCTCAGCAGGGCCGAGGCCGATCGCAATCTGGCGCAGGGCAGGCTGGAAACGCTGGCGCTTGCCGTTGATCGCCACAAAGAGGATGCGATGTCCGCCCGTGCCCAACTGCGCGAGGCCGAGGGCGCCTTAACCGGTCTGGGCAATCTCGACAATGCCCGCGCGCAGGTCGAAGACATCAAACAGACGGTCGAGGCGGCGCGGATCACGATGCTGACTCACCGCTCGTCCCATGACGAGCTGCGCCGCGAGGGCGAGGCCCGTACCCGCCGTACACAAGAGGTCACCAAGGACCTCAGCGGTTGGCGGCACCGCCTGGACAGCGCCGAAAAGCGGATCTCGGAACTGGCCGAGCGCAAGGAAAGTTCCGAGGAAGAGCTATCCGAAGCGATGGCTGCTCCGGGCGAAATCGCCGAGGCGCGTGAAGAGTTGAACGAATTGATCGAAACTGCCGAAGCCCGCCGGGCCGAAGCCGCCGACAAGCTGGCTGCCGCCGAGTCCCGCCAGCGAGAGATTGTGCTGGCTGAGCGCGAAGCGGAACGTTTGGCTTCGGAAGCGCGCGAAAGCCGCGCCGCTGCTGAGGCGCGCTGTGATGCCGCCAAAGAGGCCGTATCGGCAGCGGCCGAGCGTATCGCTGAGGATCAACAGCTAACCCCGAACCAGTTGCTGAATCAGCTGGATGTGAATCCCGACCAGATGCCGGCTGCCGATGCTCTTGAGGCCGAGGTCAACCGCCACAAACGCCAGCGAGATGCGATGGGCGCGGTAAACCTGCGTGCCGAAGAGGACAGCAAAGAGGTTCAGGAAGAATTCGACACGCTGAACGGCGAAAAGGCCGATCTCGAAGAGGCGATCAAAGCGCTGCGCAGCGGCATCTCCAGCCTCAACCGCGAAGGACGCGAACGGCTACTGACCGCGTTTGAACAGGTGAATTCGAACTTCGCCATGTTGTTCAAGCATCTCTTTGGCGGTGGCGAGGCCAATCTGGTCATGGTCGAAAGCGACGACCCGCTGGATGCCGGCCTTGAAATCATGTGCCAGCCGCCGGGCAAGAAATTGTCGACGCTCAGCCTGCTTTCGGGTGGTGAACAGACCCTGACCGCGACGGCCCTGATCTTTGGCGTCTTTCTGGCGAACCCGGCTCCGATCTGTGTTCTGGACGAGGTCGATGCTCCGCTGGATGATGCCAACGTGACCCGGTTCTGCGACCTTCTGGACGAGATGTGCCGCCAGACCGACACACGGTTCCTGATCATTACCCACCACGCGGTGACCATGGCGCGGATGGATCGCCTGTTCGGCGTCACCATGCAAGAACAGGGTGTCAGCCAGCTGGTCTCGGTTGATCTGAAGAAAGCCGAACAGATGGTCGCCTGACCTCTCACTGCAACGTTATGAGCGGTTTCGTAAGAATTGGGTTAGGCTGCTGCCATGACCCGTTTCCTGATCATCGCCCTACTGACTGCTACCCCTTTAGGGGCCGCGGAATGGACGACCAAGCCCGATGACGTCCCTCTGACCCAACAAGAGTTGACGGCGCTGGCGGGTCGGACGCTGACCTTTTATGATGACGGGCAGTCGCGATACTCGGCTGGCGGGGCCTATTCCTATACCTATGCCAGCGGAGAATCCGCGTTCGGAACCTATTCCATCGCGGAGGATGGCAGTATCTGCGTGCAATACAGAAACGGGTTCGGTCGATGTGATCTTTATGTCCTGAGTGCTGGACGCCTGATCCTGATCACGGAAAAGGGAGAGCGTTTCCCGGTACGGCCCGAGTGACATTCAAGAAACCGCGGCAACTATTAAAATTGATCTGAATATGTGGGTTTTTGGTGGTCATTTAATCGTAATATTTCAAAATTAGATGGGGATCAGGGGCGAATTCTCACCCCGCGTTGTTGTAAGTTCCCGTATCAACAACGGATCAAAAGAGGCGGGTCGATGTGCAGATTTCTGGCTTGGGCGGGTGCGAAACGGTTTCTGGACGAACTTGTTATGGACCAGGAACAGTCGCTGGTGCATCAAAGCAGAAACGCCCTGATTGGCAAAACGCCGATCAACGCGGATGGTTTTGGGTTGGCCTGGTATTCCGGGCGCGAAACGCCGTGTTTTTACAAAGACACCAACCCGGCTTGGTCGGATGCCAACCTGAAACAGTTGACCCATCACACGAAATCGCACCTGTTCCTGGCGCATGTACGTGCCTCAACAGGGACTGCCACGTCGCGGAACAACTGCCATCCCTTTGGCTGTGGTAAGTGGAGCTTTATGCATAACGGGCAGGCCGGTGGCCATGACCGTATCCGCCAACAGCTTGACGGGATGATACCTGGCCACCTGTACGATCATCGCCTTGGCGCAACTGAAAGCGAGGCGATTTTTCTGATTGCCCATGGCGAAGGGTTGGACGCCGAACCCATCGCCGCGATGGAGCGTGCGGTGCACCGTGTCGAGGTGCTTGCCCGCGCCAAAGGAAGCCTACCCCATATGCGCTTTGCCGCCTGCTGGTCCGATGGAGATCGCCTGTTTGCTGCGCGCTATGCCTCGGACCGTTTCGCACCCAGCCTGCATTACAGGCCCTGCGATGATGGGATCATTATCGCGTCTGAGCCGCTGGATGCGAAGAATGGCGATTGGGCCGAGATCCCGGCAAATACCGCCATCGAAACACGCGGCGATAGGCTGCAGATGCATGTGTTTGAGCCGAACGGGCGATCTTTGGACGCCGAAGTCGCCTAGATCGCCGTATCGAAGAGCGACTAGAGCCGGTTCAACAACTCAGCCGTTGGCCAGGCATCCGCAGGCAGGCCTAGTCGTGCTTGCTCTGACTGTACAGCCGCGCGGGTCCCTGCGCCCAGAATCCCGTCGATCTTGCCCACATTATGGCCGCGCGCCTGCAGCTTGCTTTGCAGCTGCTTCATCTGTGCACCCGATAAGCCTTGGGCCGCGTTGCCCGCGTCATAGACCTGTGCCCCTTCAAGCCGGGTGCCGAAATAGGCTGCGGTCAGCACATAGACAAAGCTCTGGTTCCATTCGAAATACACATCAAAATTTGGATAGGCCAGAAAGGCAGGCCCGTTATGCCCTTGCGGTAGGATCAGCGAGGCGGGCAGGTTGGTGAGGGACCCGTTGCGTGCCTGAACGCCCATCGCCTGCCAGTCAGAAACCGAACGCGGTTTGCCCGGGCCCGATAGCGACCAATCCATCCGTGCGGGTACGGTGACCTCTTGCAGCCAAGGCTGCCCCGGTTGCCAGCCCAGATGCGACAGCATCTTGGCGCCCGACATAAGCGCATCGGGCGCAGAGGTCTTTAGCGAAACCTTGCCGTCACCATCGCCATCGACCCCGTTTTCCAGAATGTCTCGGGGCAGCATCTGCACCATTCCAATCTCGCCAGCCCAAGCACCTGACGTGCGGGCCGGGTCGAAATTTCCCCGGCTGTACAGCTCAATCGCAGCGAACACCTGAGGCCGGAACAATTCTGGACGACGGCAATCATGCGCCAGCGTCACCAGCGCGTTGCGGGTGTTGAAATCCCCCTGAAACGCCCCGTAATCCGTTTCGAACGCCCAAAATGCCAACAGCACCCCGCGCGAGACACCATATTGTTGCTCGATCCGGTCAAACACCGCGTCGTATTTGCGCGACATGGCCTGACCCCGGTCGATCCGGTTTTGAGAAATCAGGTGTCGCGAAAAATCAATGAACGTTTTCTGGAACACGCCCTGTGCCCGGTCGGCTTTCAATACCGCGTTGTCTTGTTGCACACCTTTGAAGAAGGCATTGACGGTGGATTTGTCAAAGCCTTGCTGAACGGCCTCGGCCTTCAACCCCTTCACGAAGGAATTGAAACCCCCGCCACATTGGGCAAGCGCAGGTGAAGCAAACAAGGCGGCGGCAACAAGGCCGGAAAGAAAACGCATGGACAGGTCCGTCAGATTATGAAGCTGACCCCAACCCACACTGACACGAGGCCAAGCGCAAGCCCCCATATCCTCCAAAGCATGTCACATGCGCGGAAAACCTCTGGCGCGCCGATGTCGCGTGGGGCCTCGCCGTTGACCCAGGCCAGATCACGGAGCTTTCCGTCATAACTGCGCGGCCCGGCAAGGGCCACGCTCAGCGCGCGTGCCATTGCCGCCTCGGGCCAGCCAGCGTTGGGAGAGATATGGCGGCGCGCATCGCCCACCATCTGCTCCCATTTCGCCCATTGGTTTGACAAGATGACGATCAACAGAAAGGTCAGTCGTGCCGGAACCAGGTTCAGGACATCGTCCAACCGCGCAGCTGCCCATCCGAAATCACGGTATTTATCCGTGCGATAGCCGACCATGCTGTCGGCGGTATTGATCGCCTTGTAAACCAGAAGCCCTGGCAGGCCACCCACCAGAAACCAGAAGGCCGGCGCGATGACTCCGTCGCTGAGGTTTTCAGCCGCGCTCTCGATCGCGGATCGGGCGACCTGTGCTTCGGTCATGTCCTTGGTGTCGCGTGACACGATCATGGCGACCTTCGCGCGCCCATCGACCAGCGAGGTCTGCAAACCCTCGCCAACAGCGCGAACATGTTCCACCAGCGATTTTTGTGCCAACAGCACAGCGCAGATGATGGTGCCGATGATCGGGCCAAGCAAAGACAGAAGCCCCCCAAGCCCAGCGGCACCTGCGACCAGCAGCGCGGCAACAGCTATGCCCTTAAGGCGACGGTACGAGCCATGGTTCAGGCGGTCGTCAAGCCACCCGATGAGTTTACCAATCATAACGGCGGGGTGCCGGATGCGCGACCACAGCCAATCCGGCTCGCCCAGTGCCGCATCCAGACACATGGCGCAGACCAAGATAAACGCGGTGCTCACAGGGCCGCCTCAAGCCGCGCCCAGCCATCTGCCGGTGGCAGGCCAAGGCGCAGATAGGTTTGCGAATAGGGGAATACACGACTCCAGATATGTGCGCGGGCCAGACGGTCTTGCCAGGCACTGGCGTCGTCGACCTGATAGAGCCGGAACAGGCTGGTGCCGCCGATCAGCTGCGCGCCTTTCTGCGTTACCATCCGATCCATCCGGGCGGCATCGGCCGCCAAAAGCAGGCGGGTCTCGTCAGCCCAGGCCGTGTCGCGCAACGCTTGCTCTCCGATCCGCAAGGCGGGACCTGAGACCGCCCAAGGCCCGGTTAGATCGTTCAAACGTGCGATCAGATCGGGGCGTGCGATGGCAAATCCCAGCCGTACCCCCGCCAGCCCCCAGAACTTGCCAAAGCTTTTTAGCACGATAACACCGGGCCGGTCGGCAAGATGGATCAGCGAGGCATCGGGCGCGACGTCGCAAAAGCTCTCGTCGATAATCGTCAGGGGGGCATCCACATCGCCCACGCTCCAGATGCGCCCATCTGGGTTGTTAGGGTGCACGATCACGCGCGCCTCAACTGGGCCCGAGTTCTGTAGCGTCCAGCCCTGCGCGGCAAAGGCGGCGGCATGTTCGTTATAGGTCGGAGTGGTAATCTGAACCCGGCCGGTTGCAGCCAACGCAGGAATGCGGGCGATCAGAGCAGATGCGCCGGGTGCAGGCAGGATCTCTGCACCCTTGGGAACTGACCAGAAACTGCGGGCCGCATCGGCCAGCCGTTCAAATGCGCCATGGTCGGGCAATTCCATCCAATCCGATGGGGTGAGCCCGGCAACTTCGTATGGAACCGGATTGATTCCGGTGGACAGGTCGATCCAATCGGCTCGCTTACCGCCATAAACTGACATGGCCCCATCCAACCCACCGCCATGGTCCCGAGCGGCCCGCGGATTCAAATCTCTATTTTCGCGCGCCATCGGGCCCCTCGCCGGAATCACCAAATTTTGCCTGTTTCAAGCGGATTTCTGCCAGTTTTACAAGCAAATCCGCGTGATCAGGGGCGTGCTCCGGCTCGGTTAACACTTTGTTAATGAATTGGCGTGAACACAAACCTTAGGGGTCGGCACCACTCACCATATATGTGCCGAGGTTGTTGAGAATGAATGTATTGATTGTTGAGAGTAACCCCGATTTAGGTCGGGTTTGGAAAAGGCATCTTGAACGCCAGGGTGCCGAGGTCACGCTTGTGACCGGGCAAGAGGATGCGATCCTTGCCCTTTATGGTGCCGAATTTGAGATCATCGTGATGGATCTGGTGCTGGAAACCGGTAGCGCCTTGGCCGTGGCTGACTTTGCCAGCTATCGCAGGCCCGAGGCCCGGGTGATCTTCGTGACCAACACCACTTTCTTTTCGGATGGCTCGATCTTTGCCCATAGCCCGAATGCCTGCGCCTATGTGCAAAGCGGCACGCCGCCAGAGGATCTGGCGGCGATGGTTGAGCACTACGCGGCGGGACGCTGATCGCGCCCGTGGGGCTCCAGATAGTTCAGGATCGGGTTCGTCGGGATGATCCGGTGCGGGTTAATGCTCTCATGGCTGTAGTGATAGTGGCGCACGATATGGTTTAAGTTCACGGTCCGCGCGACACCCGGCCACTGGTACAGCTCGCGGGTATAGGCCCACAGGTTGGGATAGTCGATCAGACGCCGCCGGTTGCATTTGAAATGCAGATGATAGACCGGATCAAACCGGATCAGCGTGGTGAACAACCGCCAGTCGGCCTCGGTGATGCGGTCGCCCATCAGATAGCGGCTGGTGGACAGCCGGTCTTCGAGCCAGTCCAGAGTGTCAAAGAGCGGGCCAACGGCTGCGTCATATGCCGCCTGGCTGGTGGCAAAGCCGGATTTGTAGACCCCGTTATTGATGTCGGAATAGATGCGGGCATTGACCTGTTCGATTTCGTCGCGCATCGCCTCGGGCCAGTAATCATCGGTGTTCCCGGTGATCCCGTCAAAGGCCGAGTTGAACATCCGGATGATTTCCGAGCTTTCGTTCGAGACGATGGTTTCCTGTTCCTTGTCCCACAGGATCGGAACGGTTACGCGCCCCGAATAGGTCGGGTCAGCCTTGGTATAGATTTGGTGGGCATAGTCCATTCCGTACAGTACGTCGCCCGCCGCCCCGTGTTCGTCGGTTGCAAATGTCCATCCCTTGTTCAGCATGTCGGGGTGTACGACCGAAACCGGGATCAGATCGGACAGCTCTTTCAGTTCGCGGAATATCAGTGTCCTGTGGGCCCAGGGGCAGGCATGGCTGACATAAAGATGGTACCGGTCAGGTTCGGCTTTGAAGCCGCCCGTGCCGGAGGGTCCGGCGCTACCATCAGCGGTCAACCAGTTGCGAAATTGCGCCGCGCTACGCTTGAAGGCGCCGCCTGTGGATTTGGTATCATACCATGTGTCGTGCCATTTGCCGTCGACCAATAGGCCCATGCTTGGATCCTCCGTAATGCGGTTTCCCGGAACATACGCTTTGAAGGGGACCGATCCTATGCGAGCCGCCGCGCATTGTGCCTGCGTTTTCGCACAGGTTGGAATGGGATTTCCGTGCAACAGGTTTGGATTCGAGCGCGTTGAGTGATCGGCTTCACTGGATTTTTACAGTCTACGTTCCAAAATAGAGTCCGCTGCGGGGGAGTTTTGATATGAGTACCTATGTTTCCAAAGAAATCAGCGCCGAATTGGATGCTGCGCGAATCGCGAGTCTGAAGAAGACCAGCCGACTTCGTGTCGAATTGGGTGACAATACCTACAAAATTCTCCGATTGTGGAAGGATGGCTTCACCGTAGAGGCCGCGACCACGCCTCGATTGCGCGGTTTGGTCGATATCTACGATGGCGCGCGTCACTTATATCAATGCCTGATCATTGCCGATGAATGTGAGGCAGGCGAAATGCGCTATGAATTCAAGCGCAGCACGGCCGCCTCTGACAAAGCCCCATTGGATTTCTATCGATCTCCGGACGCGCCCATCGCGCTGCTTGGAAACAAGGACTAGGCATTTGCCCATCGGGTCTGCCGATGGGCATCCCGCTATTGCAGATCGGAAAACGCGTGTTTCAGCCGTTTGCTGGCCTCTTCGACACGCCCGCGTTGCGTCGCAAGATTGAACCGCTCGAATGTCTCTCCGCCCGCACCAAAGCCGGGGCCGGGCGAGGTGGCGATTTTTGCATCCTCGCGCAGACGCCGGGTAAATTCTGCGTGGTCCATTCCGGTGCCCGAGAAATCAATCCAAGCCAGATAGGTTGCCTGTAAGGGCATTGACCACAGGCCAGGGATTTCTGCGATTGCAGCGTCAAAGATTTTTCGGTTGCTATCAAGATGGGCGATCTGTTCATCCACCCAAGCGGCCCCTTCAGGCGAATAAGCAGCGGTGATCATTGCGACTCCCAATGCGCTGGGGTCATAGTCCAGTGTCTGGATTCGGTGACGCATCGCAGCGCGCAGGTCCGGGTCGGGGATGATCATATTCCCCGTCCGTTGACCGGCGATGTTGAAAGTCTTGGACGCTGCCGTCAGTGTCACGGTCCAGGGCCGCGCATCCGGCGCGGCGACATCCATCGGAACAAAGGTCGTGCCGGGATAGACCAGATCGTGGTGAATCTCGTCCGAAACCAGAATAAGGCTGTTCCGTTCCGCAAATGCCGCGACTGCGCGCAATTCCTCTGGCGTCCAGACCCGACCCGAGGGGTTCTGAGGCGAGCACCACAAAAGCATCTTCTCGGTTCCGTCCAGCCGCGACTGCGCGTCTTCCAGATCAAGGCCATAGCCGTCGCCGTCGCGCATCAGGGGGCATTCCACCACGCGCCGGCCCGACTTGTTCACCTTATGTGCAAACTCATGGTAGACGGGTGTAAAGATGACCACTCCGTCGCCCGGACTGGTCCAGACATCGAGGCAGAGCGCAATCGCATTTCCCAGACCCTGCGACGTCAGAATCCAATCAGAATCGATCTCCCACCCGTGGCGGTTCTTCATCCACCATTGGACGGAATTCAGGTAGTCCGGGTGCATCCAGGAATATCCGAAAACACCGTGATCCGCCGCGTTACGCACAGCGTCAATCACACAAGGCGCCGTAGAATAGTCGGAATCGGCTGTCCACATTGCCAGACTGTCATCCGGCGAAAGGCCATACAGCTTTTCAAGCTTGTCCCATTTCGAACTGTTAGTGCCGCGGCGGTCGATCAGGTCGTTGAATGTCATATCTGCTCCATCTGTCCGGATGAAAGCTAGCCGCAAATTCGGCAGGTGCAAGGGGGGCGTTGCGGCTTAGGGCGTGATGGCCTAAATCAACCTCATGAAACGCAATATACTGATCCATCCCGACCCCCGCCTGAAAAAGATCTGCTCTCCCGTAGTGGATCTGACGGACGAATTGCGCCAGCTGGCTGATGACATGCTTGAGACGATGTATGATGCGCCTGGTATCGGGCTGGCAGCGCCTCAGATTGGGATGCTGGACCGGCTGATCGTTATGGACTGTGTCAAGGAAGAGGGCGAGGCTCAACGCCCGCTGATTATGTTCAACCCCGAAGTGGTCGCGTCGTCGGACGAGACGAATGTCTATGAAGAAGGTTGTCTTTCGATCCCTGAACAATTCGCCGAAGTCACACGCCCAAAGGTCGTGGACGTGGCTTGGATCGATCGTGATGGTAACGCGCAGCGGGAAACATTCGATGGCCTTTGGGCAACCTGTGTCCAGCATGAGATTGACCACCTGAACGGGAAGCTGTTCATCGACTATCTCAAGCCAATGAAACGCCAGATGATCACCCGAAAAATGCAAAAGCTGAAACGCGAGCAGGCGCGCGAATGACTATTCGTACCTGCCTGCCATGGCCTGATAAGCGTCTGCGGACCAAAGCCGAAGATATCACCGAAATTACTGACGAGGTTCGTGCCATCTGGGATGACATGATCGACACGATGGAGGCGATGCCCGGCGTCGGCCTTGCCGCACCGCAGATCGGCGTGATGCTGCGGCTGGCGGTGGTCGATGGCTCGACCGAGCGGGGGCGGGCCGTGCGGCTGGCAAACCCTGAGATCCTGCACAGATCGGTCGAGTTGCGCGAGCATGAAGAAGCCAGCCCAAACTTGCTTGGCGTGTCGGCCAAGGTGAAACGTCCCCGGGCTGTGACGGTAAAGTTTCTCAACGAAAAAGGCATCATCGACCGCCGTGACTTTGTCGGGATCGAAGCCACCAGCGTGCAGCACCAGATCGACCATCTTAACGGGCGGATGTATTTCGACAGGCTCAGCAAGGTCAAACGCGACATTCTGCTGCGCAAAGCTAAAAAGCTGGGGTAGGCATGCGGCTGATCTTTATGGGGACACCCGATTTCTCGGTTCCGGTGCTGGACGCGCTGATTGATGCGGGGCATGAGGTTGCCGCCGTCTACTGCCAGCCTCCGCGCCCAGCGGGCAGAGGCAAAAAGGATCGTCCAACCCCCGTTCATGCTCGGGCCGAGGCATTGGGACTGACTGTTCGGCATCCGGTCTCATTGAAATCAGCGGAAGAACAGGACGCCTTTGCCGCGTTGAATGCGGATGTGGCTGTCGTCGTGGCCTATGGCCTGTTGTTGCCACAACCGATTCTGGATGCGCCTACGCAGGGATGTCTGAACATTCATGCAAGCCTGTTGCCGCGCTGGCGGGGGGCTGCGCCGATCCATCGGGCGATCATGGCGGGTGATGCGCAAACCGGTATTTGCATCATGCAGATGGAGGCTGGTCTGGATACCGGGCCAGTCCTGTTGCGGCGGGCCACCGACATTGGTGCGCAGGAGACCACAGGGCAGTTGCATGACCGGCTGTCTGAAATGGGCGCTTCTCTGATCGTCGAGGCACTGTCCAAACTGCCGAACCTGACGCCCGAGCCTCAACCCGACGACGGCGTGACCTATGCCGCCAAGATCGACAAGGCTGAGGCGCGTGTTGACTGGGCCAGACCCGCGGTCGAAATTGACCGTCAGATCCGTGGCCTGTCCCCTTTTCCCGGCGCCTGGACCGAGATTAATGGCGAGCGGATCAAGCTGCTTGGTTCCAAATTGGCCGAGGGGCAGGGTGTTGCAGGAGAGGTTCTTGACGACCAACTGAAGGTTGCCTGTGACGATGACGCGATTAAGCTGCTGCGCTTGCAACGGGCGGGTAAAGGGGCGCAGGATAGGGAAACTTTTCTGCGGGGGTGGCCGATTGCCGTTGGTACCCGCCTGTCATCGGAGTAGGCCACCATGTTCATGATCCTGATGGGGACTGTCGTTATTGCTGGGATTGTCGGCTATCTGTCCGAGAAATCCGGCTTTACCCATAATGGCATTCTGCAGTCGATCATCATCTGCGTAGGCGGTGCATTCCTGTTCTATTTCGTGCGCATCATGTTTGGGATCAGCTTTGGCCCGCCCGGTCTGGATGCAGTGCTGTCCTCGATCGGGGCGCTGATCATCGTTCCGACCCATTGGAGGAAGTGACATGCCCGTCATCGCCCTGATCGTCATCGGCGCCGCTGCGGGATTTCTGGCCACCCGCCTGATGCGGATCGAGGCGGATATTCCCACCACCATGCTGATCGGTATCATTGGTGCCTTGGTTGGTGGGTTTCTTCTGCGGGCATTGGTCACGATGATGGGCTGGCTGTCCGGGTTTGTCGGCGCTGTGCTGGGGGCGCTTCTGGTGATCTGGTTCTGGCAGACCTATAAACGCCGCTAAGCCTTGATCAAGGGCGACTGCGTGGCGGGCGGCTTTTGTAGACCGGCAGTCTCCAGCCGAACAGCAGCGATCCTGCCCGCAATGCCCAGCAGATCAGGGCGCATGCGGCAAGCACGGTCAGCTCCTCGAACCCCATCCGGTTGGCAATAACGGCCGCTACCGAGCCTGCAAGGGCGCAGGACACATAAAGCTCACCCTGTTTCAGCACCAGCGGAACCTCGTTGCAGACCACGTCCCGCATCAGGCCGCCAAAGCATCCGGTGGTGACACCCATCAACACCACGATCGTGCCGGATTGGTCCAAGGATAATGCGACGCCCGTGCCGGCAGCGACCGCGATGGACAGGGCGAAACTGTCCAACCAAACCAGCCAGTTATATCGGCTTTCGACCAGATGGGCTGTAAAGAACACAAGCACCGCCGCACTGCAGGCCATCAGGACATAGCTGGGCTGGCCAACCCAGAACACCGGATTCCGATCCAACAGCAGGTCACGCACCGTGCCGCCGCCAACGGCAGTCAGGCAGGCGATAAAGGCAAACCCTACAAGATCAAGCTGCGCGCGACTGGCGACCAATGCGCCGGTCAGCGCAAAAACCAGAACCGAGGCATAATCGAGCAGGTCCAAACCGTTCATGGCTGCGTCTTCTTGGGCTTGAACGGGGCCATGCCTGCACGGGCCAGTTCGTCGGCTTTTTCGTTTTCCGGGTGACCCGCGTGGCCCTTGACCCATTCCCAAGTCACATCATGACGCACCTGCGCCTCATCCAGCCGTTGCCACAGGTCGACATTCTTGACCGGTTTTTTGTTCGAGGTTTTCCAGCCGTTCTTTTTCCAACCGAATATCCAGCCGGTGACGCCGTTTTTCACATAGGCGCTGTCAGTGATTACGGTGATTTTCGAGGCACGTTCGAGCGTTTCAAGCGCGCTGATTGCGGCCAGCAGTTCCATTCGGTTGTTGGTGGTTTCAGCTTCGCCGCCGCTCAGTTCACGCTGTTTCAGGACGGTGTCGCCGTCCATTGCACGCAGCACCACACCCCAGCCACCCGGGCCTGGATTACCGGAACAAGCACCGTCAGTATAGGCAAACAGTTCAGGCATGGGCCAGCACCAGAATGAAGCCATCGTAAGAACCCGCCAGACCTTTGCCGATCCCGGTCCTAATCCCGTCGATGGTAAAGCCGGCATCTGCCAGGGCCTCCTCAATCTCGGTCTGCGAGAAGTAGCTATAATAGCGATCCAGATGATCGCGATGTTCGCCCGTGCCCAGTTTGAGGCCCAGGAAAAAAACGCCCTGCGGTTTCAGCGCCCGGTGGATGGCCACCAAATGGCGTGGGAAATCCTTGCGGGGCGCGTGCAGCAGCGAGAAGCTGGCGTAGATGCCGTCATATGCGGCCACTTCGGTCACGTCGTCGAAAGTACCCAGATGCGCGTCCAGGCCATTGGCGCGCGCATAGTCAACAAAAGCGGGCGTCGCATCCAGCGCATGCACGCTCAGGCCCTGGCGTAGAAAGAACGCGCTGTCTGACCCGGGGCCCGAGCCCAGATCCAACACATGCCCCTTACCGACGGCATCGACAAATTCCTGACGCGATGTCAGCTGCTCCGGTGGTAGAGGAACCTTGAGGTATTCGGCCACGTTGTTGGTATAGGCGTTGATGGTTTTGGGATCGCTCACAGATAGACTCCGACGGCAAGGCAGGCCAATACGACTGCGGTCAGCAAAATGCGCAACCGCATCCACCAGACTGGTGTTAGCCGCCAATACGAAAAGATGGCATCCAACACCAGTAGCCCGCCAAACCCCCACATCAGATTTGTGCCAGTGCTGACAGGCCCGCTGCCGGTTTTCAGAAAGGCCCACAGGGCGGGTAATGTGGACAGCGCATAACAGGTCGCGGCCTTGCTGCCAGAGGTTTTACTGGAAAACCCCCACAGCACGCCGGACATAAAGCTGAGGATGATCGCCCCATAATACAACTGGATATACGGACCGACAAAACGTGCGCCCAGTGCCTGTCGGCCCCAGTCGTTCAGATCGTCGTTCAGATAGGTCAGAGCGCCCCAGATGAAGGGGATCAGCCCGGCCAACCCCAGAAACAGCGGCGCCCTTGGTATGCCGCTCATGCGGGTTGGCGCAGGACGCGCGGGACTTTGAATTCGACATTCTCGGTCGCTGTTTCGACCATCTCGACCGTCACATCATAATGCTGGCGGAACGCATCGATAACTTCGTTGATCAGAACCTCGGGGGCAGAAGCGCCTGCTGTCAGAGCGATCGAAGAGATACCTTCGAGGGCGCGCCAATCGATATCGGTCGCGCGCTGCACCAGTTGGGCATAGCTGCATCCTGCGCGTGCCGCGACCTCGACCAAACGGCGCGAGTTAGATGAATTCGGCGCCCCCACAACCAGCAGGGCATCTGACTTCCGGGCCACAACCTTGACTGCTTCTTGCCGGTTGGTTGTGGCGTAACAGATATCTTCTTTGTGAGGGCCGACGATAGATGGAAATCGGGTCTGAAGCGCTGCAATGATATCCTTTGTATCGTCAACCGACAGGGTCGTCTGAGTGACAAAGGCCAGTTTGTCAGGGTCGCGGACCTGGACGTCTGCAACGTCTGCAACCGTTTCGACCAGCAAAACCTCTCCTTCCGGTAGCTGTCCCATCGTTCCGATAGTTTCGGGATGGCCCTTATGTCCGATCATGATCATCTGCAGCCCGGCTTCGGCGTGGCGCTGTGCTTCGACATGGACTTTGGAGACCAGCGGGCAGGTGGCGTCGACATAGACCATCTGGCGCTGCGCCGCCGTCGCGGGTACCGATTTGGGAACCCCGTGCGCCGAGAATATCACTGGGCGATCGTCGGGGCAGTCTTCCAGTTCATCGACAAAGATCGCACCTTTGGCACGCAGTCCATCGACCACGAATTTGTTATGGACAATCTCGTGCCGAACATAGACCGGGGCACCCCATTTCTGCAGCGCCATCTCGACAATCTTTATGGCCCTGTCGACACCAGCACAGAACCCGCGCGGGGCGGCGAGATAGAGGGTCAGGGGGGGCTTGGTCATGTCGCGTTCTCCTTACCGACACAGGTAAGTCTTTTCACGGCCATGGTCCAGTCAGGACAATGTCATTGATCCGACATGGTTCAATGCTAGCCAATGGGTGTTTTCAGCACCTGATCTTTGTTTAAAAAGCGCGGCCAGGGTTTCCCCTGACCGCGCTAATTTTCAACCGAGTTTGCTTTGGGGCCAGTTACTACCCGCCTGCGGCAACGGTGCGCGGTTCCATCGGCATTTCGCGCGGCGGGCGACCGATCACGTCGCGGAGATCTTCCAGCTCGATGAAGTTGTCGGCCTGGCGGCGCAATTCGTCCGAGATCATGGGTGGCTGGCTGCGGATGGTCGACACTACAGAAACGCGTACCCCCTGACGTTGCAGGCTTGCGATCAGCGGGCGGAAATCTCCGTCGCCGGAAAACAGCACGATATGGTCTACACGTGGTGCAAGCTCCATGGCATCGACGGTCAGTTCGATATCCATGTTACCTTTGACTTTCCGACGCCCCATGCTGTCGGTGTATTCTTTTGCCGGTTTCGTAACCATGGTGAAGCCATTGTAATGCAGCCAATCAACCAGTGGACGGATGGGCGAATACTCGTCATTTTCAAGTAGCGCTGTGTAATAGAAAGCTCTGAGCATCTTACCGCGGCGCATGAATTCCTGGCGCAGCAGTTTATAGTCAATGTCAAACCCCAGTGCTTTTGCGGCTGCATAAAGATTCGAGCCGTCGATGAACAGCGCTAGCCGTTCGTCTTTATAAAACATAAATAGGTCCTTCCGGTACAAATCAGCGCGCTGCGTGTTACGTGAGTGAGTCTTGGGAAAATACAGCGCATTGATATCTCCATAATTAGGGGTTTTATGGTGTATCGCAAGTATGCAATTCGCCGAATATAGGGAGTAGGATGCGCAAAACCACCTCAAAAGCAGTGCTTGCCCTCGGTGCAAATCTCAAAGTGAGAGGTTTTGAGCCCCATCTGACGCTACGGCATGCCATTGACGCGATTTTGCGCCAGGGGCTGTTGATTCGGGCAGAAAGCCGCTTTTATGCGACCCCTTGTTTTCCTGCAGGCGCGGGGCCGGACTATGTGAATGCGGCCGTGTTGATCGAGACTGAAAGGTCACCCTTTGAGTTGCTGCAGATATTGCATGGAATTGAACATGATTACGGGCGCGAGAGGATTCAGCGCTGGGGAATGCGGACGTTGGATCTGGACCTGGTCTGTTACGATGATCTGGTTCTGCCCGACCGCGAGGTTTTTCAAAGCTGGTTATCGCTGCCGCCCGAAGATCAGAAACAGCAGGCGCCGGATCAGTTGATCCTGCCGCACCCAAGGGTACAGGATCGTGCGTTTGTGCTTGTTCCCATGGCGGATGTTGCCCCGAACTGGAGGCATCCAATACTGGATCAGACCGTCAGGGAAATGCTTGCGGGGCTTCCTTCAGGCGATATTGCGGCAGTTACCCCGATATGATTGGTGCATTTGCAGCATTTCCTGCTTGTCAAGGCAGGGATTCGCCCTTAGATAAACCTCTTCCTGACATGGATTCAGTAACGGAGAGCGCCCCATGGCCCGCGTGACGGTTGAAGATTGCGTAGACAAGGTTCCGAACCGGTTTGAACTGGTGATGCTTGCCGCCCATCGTGCGCGCGAGATTTCCGCCGGTGGTCCGATCACCGTTGACCGTGACAACGACAAAAACCCGGTTGTATCTCTGCGTGAGATCGCTGACGAGACCCAGAGCGCTGATGAGCTGCGCGAGCGGCTGATTGAGGCCAACCAGACCCAAATCGAGGTCGACGAGCCCGAAGAAGACCAGATGGCGCTGCTGATGGGTGCGGAAACAGACAAGCCTGCGGATGACGACATGTCCGAAGAAAAGCTGCTGCGCGCTCTGATGGAGGCTCAAGGCCAGGGGTAATCCCCACAAATGAAGGTGCGGACCGGATGATTTCTGCTGAAGACCTGATTGCGCTGGTCCGCAACTACAATCCAAAAACGAATGCAGACCGCATTGCCAAGGCGTATGAGTTCGGCAAGCAGATGCATGATGGGCAATTCCGCCATTCTGGCGAGCCCTATTTCACCCACCCTGTTGCCGTTGCCGCCATCCTGACCGAACAGCGTCTGGATGATGCGACTATTATCACGGCGCTGCTGCACGATACGATCGAAGACACCAAGGCCAATTACGGCAAAGTGTCTGAGCTGTTTGGCGAAGAAGTCGCCAAGCTGGTTGATGGGGTCACCAAACTGACAAACCTTCAGCTGTCCAGCCGCGAAACCAAACAGGCCGAGAACTTCCGCAAGCTGTTTATGGCGATGTCCAAGGATTTGCGGGTCATTCTGGTCAAGCTGGCAGACCGTCTGCACAATATGCGCACAATCAAGGCGATGCGGCCCGAAAAGCAGATCGTCAAAGCGCGCGAGACGATGGATATCTACGCGCCGCTTGCAGGCCGTATGGGTATGCAATGGATGCGGGAAGAGCTGGAAGACCTCGCCTTCCGCGTTCTCAACTCTGAAGGCCGCCAGTCCATCATCCGCCGCTTCATCACGCTGCAGCGCGAAACGGGTGACGTGATCCACCGGATCACCGGCGACATGCGGCACGAACTTGAAAAGGCCGGGATTGAAGCCGAGGTTTTTGGCCGTGCCAAGAAACCCTATTCGATTTGGCGTAAGATGCAGGAAAAGGACCAGGGGTTCTCGCGTCTGTCCGACATTTACGGGTTCCGCATCATTACGCAAAGCGAAGAAGACTGCTATCGAACCCTTGGCGCGATCCACCAGCGTTGGCGCGCCGTGCCGGGGCGGTTCAAGGATTATATCAGCCAGCCGAAATCGAACGGTTACCGGTCGATCCACACCACCGTTTCAGGCCGTGACGGCAAGCGGGTCGAGGTTCAGATTCGCACTCGTCAGATGCATGATGTCGCCGAAACTGGCGTGGCCGCGCATTGGTCCTATCGGGATGGGGTGCGTTCGGAAAACCCCTTTGCAGTCGACCCGGCTAAGTGGATCGCCAACCTGACCGAACAATTCGACAGCGAAGAGGATCACGAGGATTTCCTCGAGGCGGTCAAGCTCGAGATGTATTCGGATCAGGTCTTTTGTTTCACGCCTAAGGGGGACGTGGTGAAACTGCCGCGTGGTGCGACGCCGATAGACTTTGCCTATGCCATCCACACGCGCATCGGGCACGCCTGTGTAGGGGCCAAGGTTGATGGTATTCGCGTGCCGCTTTGGACCCGGATCAAGAACGGGCAGTCGGTGGATATCATAACAGCTGACGGTCAGACTCCCCAAGTCACGTGGTTGGAAATTGCCGTCACCGGTAAAGCCCGTACAGCCATTCGTCGCGCCCTGCGCGAGGTTGACCGAGAGCGGTTCATCAAGCTGGGCAAAGAACTGGCGCGATCGGGATTTGAACATGTCGGGCGCAAAGCGACCGACAAGGCGCTGGACACTGCTGCCAAGCATCTACGCCTGAAAGACCGGCATGAGCTGCTGGCGCGCCTGGGCAGTGCAGAACTAACTGCCCATGATGTGGTCAGCGCCGTCTACCCGGAACTGACGCAGGATGATGGTGATGCCATTCCGATGCGCCGGGCCGTGATCGGTCTTGAGCCGGGGCAGAAGTTTGACCGCGCCCCTTGCTGCCAGCCATTGCCGGGTGAACGGATCGTCGGGATCACTTATCGCGGCAAAGGTGTTGTCGTGCATGCAATCGACTGTGATCGCCTGAGCGAATACGAGAGCGAGCCCAAGCGCTGGGTCGATCTGCACTGGCACTCGGGTACTCACCCTGCTGTCTACGGGGCGACGATTGATGTTACGATTGGCAATGACGCAGGTGTGCTGGGTCGCATTTGTACATTGATCGGCGAGAAAAAGGCCAATATCTCGAACCTAGAATTTGTGGATCGCAAACCGGATTTTTACCGCCTGCTGGTCAACGTAGAACTGCGCGACCTAGAGCAGTTGCATTCGTTGATGTTGATGCTTGAGGCCGAAAGCGATGTTGCAGCGGTTGAACGTTTCAGAGACAGAGCTAAATCCGCAGTTGCGGCTGGCTGAGAAGGGGTGATCAGGAGTGGTATTCAAGCGCCGAGATCGACGCTCGCCTGTCCAGATCGCATCGGAATTCGTCTATCCTCGTGGTGGCTGGACCCGGGCCTTTCACTATGTGAAACACCGCGTCCGGCGATTGCCGGATTCACCTGAACGCATCGCCCGCGGGGTAGGGTTTGGAGTGTTTGCGGCCTTTACACCTTTTTACGGGCTGCATTTTGGCATTGCCGCCCTGGCTGCGCGATTGTTCAACGGCAATATGCTGGCTGCACTCAGCGGTACGTTTTTCGGAAACCCATTGACCTATGTGCCCATCGGGGTGGTTTGCCTTCAGACCGGGCATTTCCTGTTGGGCACCGAGTTTGAAGAGGGCGACACCCATGGGCTTATGGGGAAGTTCGCCAATGCTATCGGTGATCTCAAAGACAACCTGATTGCAGTATTCACCGACCGGGTGGCTGACTGGCACGGGCTGGGAATTTTCTACGACGAGGTTTTCTTTCCGTACCTGATTGGCGGCATTCTTCCCGGATTGCTGGCTGGGGTGGTTTGCTACTATCTCAGCCTGCCGCTGGTCCACACCTATCAGCAACGGCGTCGCGACAGGATCAAAAAGAAGTTTGAAGAAATCAAACGTCTGGCTGAATCCGAGGCTGCCGTTCCAGAGTCAAACCAACTAGGCTCGAGCCAGGATTTGGGAAAGGAATCAAAGGATGTCTGAGAACCGTTTGCGTCTCGGTGTGAATATCGACCATGTGGCCACAGTGCGGAATGCACGTGGTGGGGTCTATCCCGACCCTTTGCGCGCGGCCACGCTGGCCGAGCAGGCTGGTGCAGATGGCATTACTGCCCATCTGCGCGAAGACCGCAGGCATATTTCGGACGCAGATATTGACGGGTTGATGGAGGTTCTTTCGGTGCCTCTGAATTTTGAAATGGCAGCCACGCCCGAGATGCAACAAATCGCTTTGCGCCATAAGCCGCACGCGGTCTGCATCGTCCCCGAAAAGCGCGAGGAACGGACCACCGAAGGCGGGCTGGAAGTCGCGCGCGAAGAAAACAAACTGGCCCATTTCATTGCACCTTTGCGTGATGCGGGCTGTCGCGTGTCGATCTTTATCGCCGCCGACCGTCGCCAGATCGAGGCCGCGCATCGCATCGGGGCCGAAGTGATCGAACTGCACACAGGCGCCTATTGTGACGCCCATGCCGAAGGCAAGCTGGATGAGGCAGCGCAAGAGCTGGAAGGCCTACGCGATATGTCCGCCTTTGCCCATTCGCTTGGCCTCGAAGTGCATGCCGGACATGGTCTGACATACGACACGGTCAAACCTGTCGCCGCTTTCCCCGAGGTGCGCGAGTTGAACATTGGTCACTTTCTGATTGGCGAATCGATCTTTTTGGGCATGACCCCCGCCATTCAGGAAATGCGCCGCCTGATGGATGAGGCGCGGGGATGATAACCTCGGGTTTCATAGCAATCTGGATCGCCTGGCTGATGGCCGGAGGCTCACCCGGTCCGGCAACCATGGGCATCGCCGGAACTGCAATGAACGAAGGCCGCCGCGCCGGTCTGGTCTTTGCACTGGGCATCTGTGCTGGGTCCGCTGCCTGGGGCATCGCCGCCGCGCTGGGCCTGTCGGCGATCATGCTGGCCAATGTCTGGGTGTTCGAAGTGATCCGCTATGTCGGTGTAGCCTATCTGGGCTGGCTGGCGCTCAAGGCCCTGAAACGGGCGCTGTCGTCGGATGAGATGGCGTTGGGCAACCCGGTCACCGGCTCGCTACGCACCATCTTTGCCAAAGGCGCGGCGATTCACCTGACCAACCCCAAGGCGATCCTCAGCTGGGGCTCGATCTACGCTATCGTTGCCCCGAATGACGCCAGCTTGTCGATGCTGCTTGGCTATTTCGGCCTGCTCTACGCGGGCTCGTTGCTGATTTTCATCAGCTATGCATTCCTTTTCTCTTCCGAACGCACAGTCCGCGCCTACCGCCGCGCCCGCCGCTGGTTCGATTTTGCCTTTGCCGGGTTCTTTGGGGTGGCAAGTTACAAGATTTTGACGGTGCGGTTGTCATGATCCTAGGCATCGGCACAGACCTCGCAAACATAGACCGCATTCAAGGCACGCTCGACCGGTTTGGTGACCGGTTTCGCAACCGTGTTTTTACCGACATCGAACAGCGCAAGGCCGAACGCCGCGCCGACACAGCAGGCACCTATGCCAAGCGCTGGGCCGCGAAAGAGGCGTGCTCCAAGGCGCTGGGCACCGGGCTTCGTATGGGGATTTCCTGGAAGGACATGGCTGTGACCAACCTTAAAACCGGCCAGCCAGTGATGCATGTGACCGGTTGGGCGGCGGAACGGCTCAACGATATGACCCCCGAGGGTCATGCGGCGATCATCCACGTCACCCTAACCGATGACCACCCCTGGGCGCAGGCCTTCGTGGTGATCGAGGCGCGCCCAATTCGCGAACGCAGCGCTCTGTCTTGACTAACCCCGCCGCGCCGCGCATGTAGCACCCCAACAAACCAAGGACCGGAGAGCAGTATGGCCGAGGACGTCAAAACCGGAAATCCCGTGTGGGAGACGATCAAAACCATCGTCTATGCGCTGTTGATCGCGGGCGTTTTCCGTACCCTGTTCTTTCAGCCGTTCTGGATTCCGTCAGGGTCGATGAAACAGACCTTGTTGATCGGGGATTTCCTGTTCGTCAACAAAATGGCCTATGGATATTCCTATGCCTCTTGCCCCAGTCTGATTATTCCAAGCGTCGGCATCAATATCGACGCCGAGGATGTTTGTGGCTGGATGCAAAGTGATGACAACACCCGTATCTGGGCCGGCGATCCCGAGCGCGGTGATGTGATCGTATTCCGTCATCCGGTAACGGGCCGCGATTATATCAAACGCCTGATTGGCCTGCCCGGCGATCGTATCCAGATCATTGAGGGCCAGATCATCCTGAACGGTACTCCGGTTCCGCAGCAACCCGATGGCGTCTTCACCGAGGTCGCGGCGCCGCAAGGTCCGCAAGGGTTGCGCCCGCGCTGTGAAAATGGCCCGGTTGGCCGTGGTGGCGTGTGTGAGAAATCCCGCAAGATCGAAACCCTGCCCAACGGGGTGTCCTATGATGTGCTGAATATCGGTAATCAGGGGTCGGACAATACCGGCGTCTATACAGTGCCCGAAGGCGAATACTTCTTTATGGGCGATAACCGCGACAATTCCAGCGACAGCCGCCTGCCGCAATCGGCCGGGGGTGTCGGATATGTACCCTATGAAAACCTGATTGGTCGTGCAGATCGTATCATGTTCTCATCCGCTGGCCGGTCGATGCTGTTCTTCTGGACCTGGCGCGGAGACCGCTTCTTTAAGGCTGTGAATTGAAGCTTTCCGCCGAAATAAAGGCGTTTCAAAAACGTCTGGGGCATGAATTTGCCAACCCCGAGCTGCTGGTGCGTTCGCTGACCCATGGATCGGTTTCGTCCGCCACGCGCCCGGACAACCAGCGGCTCGAATTTCTGGGTGATCGGGTGCTGGGTCTGGTGATGGCGACGGCCTTGCTGGAGGCGGACAAAAAAGCGAGCGAAGGTCAGCTTGCACCCCGGTTCAATGCGCTTGTGCGCAAAGAGGCCTGTGCAGATGTGGCGCTGCAGATTGATTTGGGTGCTGTACTGAAACTGGGCCGATCTGAAATGCTGTCCGGAGGGCGGCGCAAACAAGCTTTGCTTGGCGACGCGATGGAGGCAGTCATTGCTGCGGTTTATCGCGACGCCGGGTTCGAGGTCGCCAGCGCCGTTATCCTAAAGCTCTGGGGTGATCGCATCCACGATGTCGAGGCCGACGCCCGTGACGCCAAAACGGCGCTTCAGGAATGGGCGCAGGCACGGGGCCAGAAACCGCCCAGCTATGTCGAAGTCAGACGCTCTGGCCCGGACCATGCGCCGGTCTTCACCATCGCTGCGCGTCTTCAGGACGGGGCAGAAGAGCAGGCAACAGCAGGGTCAAAGCGTCAGGCCGAACAGGCGGCCGCCAAGTCGTTGCTGGACCGTTTGCAGAATTAGTCTACCGGGTAAAAACAGTCTGTCTCCTGAGGGCTGGCCGGAAATGCCTATCGGTCGAACACGGATCCTATCCGGTGATGGGTCGCCCACCATACCCCACCCAATGCCATCCTGAACGCATGTGCCAAAGCTGCAAATCGCTCTGGTCCGCTGCCTCTTTCTGCGATAGGGAGGCCCATCTGCAAACAGGATCAAACCCCAGATGACGACACGCGCCGGATTTATCGCACTGATCGGAGAGCCCAACGCAGGCAAATCCACCCTTCTGAATCGCATGGTCGGGGCCAAGGTCTCGATCGTGACACATAAGGTTCAGACGACCCGCGCCCGCATCCGGGGCGTGGCGATGGAAGGTGATGCACAGCTGGTCTTTGTGGACACGCCGGGCCTTTTCAAACCGCGTCGCCGTCTGGATCGGGCAATGGTGGCCGCCGCATGGGGCGGGGCCGCGGATGCCGATGTGGTTGTCCTGATGGTCGAAGCGCATCGTGGCATCACCGAGGGCGTAGAGCGCATCCTTGAAGGTCTGAACGAGATCGGGCAGGGCCGCACCGTCGCGCTGGCCATCAACAAGATCGACAGGGTGCAGTCCGAAGTTCTGCTGGCCCTGACCAGCGATCTCAACTCCCGCTATTCTTTCGCCGAGACATTCATGATCTCGGCCGAGAAGGGCCATGGCGTTGACGATCTGCGAAAATGGTTGGCGGGCGAATTGCCCGAGAGCCCGTGGCTATATCCGGAAGACCAGATCGCTGATCTGCCGTTGCGTATGATCGCGGCAGAAATGACACGCGAAAAGCTGACCCTGCGGCTGCATCAGGAACTGCCCTATCAGCTGACCGTCGAGACCGAGAACTGGGAAGAGCGCAAGGACGGGTCGGCAAAGATCGACCAGATAATCTATGTCATGCGCGACGGACATAAAGGTATCGTTCTGGGCAAAAAGGGCGAGACCATCAAGGCCGTCAGCCAAGCGGCCCGGGCCGAGCTGGAAGAATTCCTCGATCGCAAGATCCACCTGTTCCTGCAGGTCAAAGTCCGGCCAAACTGGCTGGAGGAATCCGAGCGCTATTCGGAAATGGGTCTGGAATTCAAAGATGGAAACGCATGACGCGACTGACGGCAGACTTCTGGGTTCACGCCTATCTGGCACGGTTACGATTTCAGGAAATACCGGCCTTTGTTGTGGCCCATGGTGACGACACAGCCGGCGCGGTTTTGATCAAGCTCAATACGTTGGACGGTCAGGCCACAGCCTTCCAGCGCAGCTTTGATCTGATGAGCGGTGAGCGCAAGTGGGTTGAACTCTCCTCTGGTCCCGAGGTCGATGTGGACGAGGCTATCCAACGCCAGCGCAGCTTTGACCCTGACCTCTGGGTGATTGAGGTCGAAGACCGGCAGGGGCGCCATTTGCTGGGTGAGGACGGTCTGGATTAGCGGTAGTAGCACAGACGCGGTGCAGGCCTCTGCCAAAGTTATGTCATAGGTCTAGGTAAGATGGCCCATTTTCGCTATTCGTATGCGTATTTATCGGATGGTGCTGAAACGGGTTGTTGCGGCCTATGGCAAGGATAGAGGTCTTACGTTGGCTGAAACATTTGGTCAGAAGTTCATAAAGTCAAACCTTGGTCTTGTGATGAAGCACTTCGAGGGTTTCATGGTATTTGTCGGCATTTTAGGCCCGTTTGCCACCCTTCCACAGCTTGTGAAGCTCTTCTTTACCCACTCTCAACATGCGTCGGGCCAATCGCTGTTAACATGGTCGCTCTATGCGGCGTTGTCTTTGCTTTGGTTCATCTACGGTCTGATCGTCAAGAAGTTGCCCATCTATGTTGGCAACGGCATTTCTATGGTGCTGAACCTTCTTATGGTCCTGGGTATCCTGATCCACGCGGGGGTCACGTTCTGACAATAGGTCGACGATTTCCCGGTCTCTCTTGCAGTGGTCCCGGCTTTGCGTTCTTTTGCTCGGGCAGGACTGACCCCACAAGATTGGACACGCTTTGGACTGGCGCGACCACGGCATACTTCTGACCTCACGCCGCCATGGCGAAACGGCGGCAATTATCGAGGTCTTTACCGAAGGCCACGGTCGTCATGCCGGCGTCGTACGTGGTGGAACCAGCCGCAAGATCGCGCCGATCCTGCAGCCCGGGGCGCAATTAGATGTGCTTTGGCGCGCACGGCTCGAGGAGCATATCGGCACTTTTCAGGTCGAGCCCCTGCGGTCGCGGGCGGCGGCGGCGTTTTCGGGTAGGCTTGCGCTGGCCGGATTGAATGCGGTGGTGGCCCTGCTCTCGTTCTGTTTGCCTGAGCGCGAAGCGCATCCGCGCATCTATAAACAAACCGAACAGTTGATGGATCTGCTGGGTCAGGACGAAATTTGGGTGCTTGCCTATCTGCGGTGGGAATTGTCGCTGCTGGAAGAGCTGGGGTTTGGCCTTGACCTGACACGCTGTGCCGTGACGGGTGTAACAGAAGGTTTGGATTATGTTTCTCCGAAAACAGGTCGTGCGGTAAGCGCTGATGGGGCAGGGGACTGGGTGGATAGGTTGCTTCCCTTGCCACCTTGCCTGCGTGGCGTGGGCGACGCGCCGGATACCGAAGTGGTGCAAGGATTGCTGACCACCGGACATTTTCTAGAGAACCGTGTTGCTCCGTCGTTGGGGAACAACCCTCTGCCCGGCGCACGGGCGCGGTTTATTGATCAGATCAATCGGCAGCTTTGAACACCATTTCCTGCCCGTCCTCATTGCGCAATATCAGCAGGTTCCCTGATACTTCTGATTGGGTCATGGCAAGCAGGGCGGCGAAATAGATCCCTTCTGCCTCAAGCCCGGCACAGGCGGCACGGGTTGCTGTCAGGCCGGTCAGCTCAAACCATGGATAGGGCGCGTTAAGCCTGCCCGTGTAGCTGTTGCAGGGGGCGTTGCCCGCTACTTTGCCTTCTTCCGGAAATCGCAATAGGGCACTGGCATTGTAGGGCTGACCGTTGATCTCTTGCAGGGCCCATTCCCGGTCGGCAGCACCATAGGCTGCAACGGTTTCATCCTTCTGACATTGGAGTAATCCGGAAAGGGAAAGCAGCATTATGTAACGCAACATGGCAGAATTCCTGAAATCAGCGAAGAACAGTTTCCTGGGCTTGGACGCATTGTTTTGAACCGACTAGGTAAAGGATCGGATACAATGGTGACCGTTGACTTGCAAAACATCTTGGACATATTGAAAGCGAATAACGGGCCTTTCCTAAGATTTGGGCAGTTAGGTGGAATTTTTACACCGGTATATACGCCAGGTTTATTTGATTTTGACCTGATAGAATTGGAGCTTCGTAGTGAGCGGAAATGATGATGTTGGCATGGGGCGGATGCGACCTGTAACCAAGTTTTTTATGATTTTGATCTATGCCCTCTTTCTCTTCCTGCTGGTTGAACTGCTTTCGTATTTCACCGTGGTTTATGTGTATGACAACACGCTGGGCAATACGGCAGAGCGACATCTATACTCTTCGATCCGTGGTCACAAACTGAACCCAGACTATCAGCGAGGATTTGATACTGGCGGACAGCGTATCCATTCCGATCAAGGGTTCCGCCACGATACGCTGATTGAACAGCCAAAACCCGACGACACGTTCCGCATTTTTCTGATGGGTGGCTCAACTGCTTATGCCATCGGATCGCAGGGCAGTATTTATCCTGACCACCCAACGCTCGCCAATCAGGAAACGGTTGCGTATTTCCTGCAGCAGGACCTGCGCGAGCGGTTGGGCGATCAGATGCCCGGTGTGACGATTGAAGTGATCAACGCCGGAGTTGTTGCGTATCACAGTTTTCAACATGTGTTGTACCTGTACGAGACGCTATATGAGTACAGCCCGGACATGATTGTGTTTCTGGATGGCCACAATGATTTTTACAATGTTGGGGTCGATAATCCGGTCCAAAGTTATGCTTACTCGTCCGCACGCATGATTGACGCCTTGAATGATCGCAAACCCTTCTTTTCAGCCTATGCGTTCCTGCGGTACCCGGCGCAGTATTCCTATACCTTCAAACTGGCTTCGAAATTTACGCAAGGCTTGTTCGACCGCTATGAAATCCCCAAAAATATCACGTATGGGGATGTTACCGCCTTGCAAAGAGACTTTTCAGCAGAGCTTGCGCAGACTGCAAAGGTCGGATTTTTGCGCAATTACAAGCTGATCGAAACATTCGGCGACTACCACGGGTTTTGCTATCACGTCTTTTTGCAGCCTGAGGTCGTCTATGAGGACACCAATGTCCTAAGCGAGACCGACCGCGAAATCGCCCAGCTCACGCGGGATTGGTACAAGCCGGGACGCGAAGATCTGATGCATCGCGCGCGGGTCGATTTCCCTGCTTTGTTTGAAGAGGCCAATGTGCCTTTCACCGATATTGCCGAGATCGGCGGTCCCCTCCACAAAGACAAGGTGCTGTATGTCGATTACACGCATCTGACGCCCGAAGGGTCAAAGCTGGTGGCTGCGCGGATGCTGCCCGTGGTGGCGGAACGGATCAGCCAGTGTAAGACCCCGTCCTGACCTCAGTAGGGTTGCTCTCCGTTTAGCAAAGCGGTGCGCACCTCCATCCGGGTACGCCAGTTGTATCGCGTATCTTCGCGCGTTGGCGCCCATGTCAGCGCGCCACTGTTGCGCCATGGGTCAAGGATGATGCCTTCGAACATCGTGTCGCCCTTTGCGCTGATCACTGCGGAATGGTGGATGATCCTCAGCGGCGTTGGCGGTGATGTAGCCCAGTGCATTTCCAGGGTGCGGAAGTTTTCTGCCCTTAAACGGCTGGTCATCGCTTCGGCCCAGTCGTTGCACAGGCCGCGCTCACGAAATCCGTTAATGACCTTGGCGTTGTGGATGATGGCCGGGTCGGTAACCTGCCATTCTCGGGCCAGACGCTGCGAATAGGTATAGGCAATGGTGGCCGCCTTCTGTGCCTCGGCTGGATCAACCTCAGGGCCCATAGAAAGGATGGCGAGCGCCAGCTCGTCTATGTCGTTCTGCGTTGCGGTCGGTTGAGGGGTGGCACAGCCGACAAGGGCCAGTGCCGCAAGCGTGGCCAGAAGGACAAGAATGGATCGGGTCATGTGTTCGCCGCTGGTTCGTGATCAATCGCTGATCTACCGGGATAATCGACGCAGTGATAGGGGGAAGTTTGTGCTGCGGCTGGTCATGGTCGAGCGTGGACATGAGGGCAGGTAACAATAATAATACTGGGAACAGAAGATTGTAGTATTGCGGGCAAAAAAACCCGGCGCGTGCGCCGGGTCGAGTTGGGGAAACAGGATTGCCGTAACAGGTCAGCCCAGCAGACGCCGCGCGATCACCTGTGCCTGAATTTCGGCAGCCCCTTCAAAAATATTGAGAATTCGTGCGTCACACAGCACGCGACTGATCTTGTATTCCAGTGCAAAGCCGTTGCCTCCGTGGATCTGCAGGCCGTTATCGGCAGCAGCCCAGGCCACGCGGGCGCCCAGCAGCTTGGCCATCCCGGCCTCAAGATCGCAGCGATGACCGTTGTCTTTTTCCCAAGCTGAGAAATAGGTCAGCTGTCGTGCGATCATGATCTCGACCGCCATCATCGCCAGCTTGCCGGACACGCGGGGGAAGTTGATCAGCGACTTGCCGAACTGTTTGCGGTCCTGCGCATATTGCATGGCGATGTCCAGCGCGCTTTGGGCCACACCGATGGCGCGGGCTGCGGTCTGGATGCGGGCGGATTCGAAGGTTTCCATGAGCTGTTTAAAACCCTTGCCTTCTTCGCCACCCAAAAGGTTCTCACCCTTGACCTTGAAGCCATCAAAGCCCAGCTCGTATTCCTTCATGCCGCGGTAACCCAGCACTTCAATCTCACCGCCAGTCATGCCGGGGGTGGGGAAGGGGTTGTCGTCCGTGCCGGGCGTCTTTTCCGCCAGGAACATCGACAGGCCGCGATGATCGGAGGTGTCAGAGTTGGTGCGTGCCAGCAAAGTCATCACATGGGTTCGCGCCGCATGGGTGATCCAGGTCTTGTTGCCTGTGATCTCGTAATCACCATCCGCATTCTTGACCGCACGGGTGCGCAGGCTGCCCAGGTCCGAGCCCGTGTTGGGTTCGGTGAAAACAGCCGTCGGCAGAATCTCGGCGCTGGCGATCTTGGGCAACCACTGGGCTTTCTGCTCATCCGTTCCGCCGGCAATGATCAACTCGGCCGCAATCTCGGACCGGGTGCCCAGCGAACCGACGCCGATATAGCCGCGCGACAATTCTTCGGACACCACGCACATCGAGGCTTTGGAAAGGCCAAACCCTCCGAACTCTTCGGGGATGGTCAGGCCAAATACACCCATCTCGGCAAGTTCCTCGATGATCTCCATCGGGATCAGCTCATCCTTGAGGTGCCAATCATGGGCGTTTGGTTCGACTTTTTCCTGGGCATAGCGGCGGAACTGGTCGCGGATCATTTCCAGTTCTTCGTCCAAGCCCGACGTTCCGAACATCGTGGCACCGGCCTGTTCTTCCATCAGTTCAACCAAGCGACCGCGTGCGGCCTGTGAATTGGCCTGTGCCATCAGTGTCTGAACTTCGGCGCATTGGAAACCGGACAGCGCGTCCCAGCCCAGACCCATGTCCTGAAGACGCAAAATCTCACCCTGGTTCATTGGGATGCCGCCCGCGACCTGATGCAAGTATTCACCAAAGGCGATTTGGTGCAGCAGCTGTTCGATCTCGCCGAATTTGCCTTCTGCCTCCAAAGCATCGGCCCAGCGTTGCATCTGCTGCAGCGACTGGTTGTATGTCGCCAGCCATGCCAACCCATGAGCGGCGGTCTGATTGGCCTCGATCAGAGCGCCGGACACGCGACCATCTTCTGTCACCATCACGCGGACCGACTCGCGGGCGCGTTCGAATACGGTGTCCACGGCTGGCAGAGCCGCACGTGTCAGCGTTAGAAGCTCGGGCAAAATCGCGGATGTAATCATCTGGGTCATATCCTGTCCGTCATGGGCCATGAATCAGCTTTCTCCTAAAGTCGTCTGGTCATATCATGCTGCACGTGCAGCGCAACAAAAATACGAATTATGCGACTAAAAAGTTCTAAAGTTGCTTGATCATTTTTGCAGTGCAGCACCCGTCAGGAGTGATATCAGGGGGACATGACGTTGTTTTCGATGCTCTCTGCCCAAGAACTGCTGCTGGCCTGTGGGGTTGCCTTCATTGCCGGTTGGGTCAAAGGCATGGTCGGGTTTGCCATGCCAATGGTTCTGATCTCGGGGCTGAGCATGTTCCTTTCGCCGGATATGGCGATCGCGGGGCTTATCCTGCCAACCCTTGTGACAAATGGGGTGCAGGCATTGCGCGGGGGTGTTCCGGCCGCCGTGTCCTCGATCCGTCAGTTCCGTGTATTTCTGGTTGTCGGGTTGGTGTTTCTGCTGATTGGTGCTCAGTTGGTCAGCGCAGTGCCAGCATCAACTTTTTTGTTGATGATTGGCATCCCGGTGACAGTCTTTGCATTGATCCAAGTATTGGGGCTGCGTCTGAAATTGGCCAGCCCATCTGCCCGAATAGAGGCCATGATCGCCGCGGTTGCAGGCTTTGTCGGGGGGATGTCTGGAATTTGGGGACCACCAACCGTGGCCTATCTGACCGCCTTAAACACCCCGAAAGCGGTGCAGATGCGGGTGCAGGGGGTCATCTATGGTTTGGGGGCGTTGGGCTTGCTGTTCGCGCATATGGGCTCCGGGATTTTCCGCGCCGAAACCGCTCCGTTCTCGGCTGCTCTGGTGCTACCGGGGCTGGCTGGCATGTGGGTAGGGTTGCAACTGCAGTCGCGCATAGATCAGGCGCTGTTTCGCAAGATCACCCTGTTCGTGCTGCTTATCGCAGGGCTGAACCTGTTGCGACGCGGGCTGATGGGCTAGGCACGCCGATCTATCGTGCGCAGCGTGAAATAAAGCCCCAGCATCAGAAAGAACAGGCCCGAGATATCGCCGATCAGGAAGGCGATATATTCCAGCCCACCGCTGCCAAAAGCCAGATTGGTCAGTACGGACACCAATATTGACGTGACGATCCCGACCCCCATGACGCAGGACCAGCATGGTTTGCGGTCCGGGTGGGGAAACAGATCGAAGCCGACCCATTTGCATAGGTAAAATACAGCAGGAACGGTTGTGACGGCGATTGCTATGGCGGCCAGACGGTTGGGCAGGAAGACGTCGCTTCCGCCGAGAAAGGCAAAGACAAGAAAGACACCGGGCAAGAGCGCAAAAATCGCCCGCCACCCCAACAACCAAGCAGAGAGCACACGCACACCATGCGGGAGAAACAGCAAGCTGGCCTTGCTGGGATATTCGGGGAAGAATACGTTCTGCAGTGGCATCAGAACCTCGAACGTAAGGAACGAGGCAATCACGTAGGTCAGTGAGGCAAAGAACGTTTCAGAGGCCCATCTGCGCACGGCGGTCAGCCAGCAATGCGCAGATCAAACGCTTTATTACTTAGGCGCATGCACAACATACCGTCCACGGTTCGCGCTACCGCTTTGTGACAAATACCCCTTCTGCACCAGCGACTTCAGCGCACGAAAAAAGGTCGGGCGCGAGACGCTTTGCACAAGCGTGTGTTCAATCAACCCAAATGTCCGAACTTCCTGGTCAGCTTTGGACAGTTCTTCGGCGGCGTAATAGATATCGCGCTCTACCGGTGAGAGTTGTTCCAGCCCCAACGTGCGCTCCATGCTTTGCATCAGTTTGCGCAGTTCGGTCAGTTTCAAGATTTCAGTCATTTCGTTACCTGTCGTTTCCCATGTCACGCGCTGCGACAAAGCAGCGGTATGAGACGAACTGAAATCTGAATGTTCAGAAAGTCTCATATTGACACTCATCCCCATTGGCATACACTTGCTATCTGATTAGGTTTCTCAATTCGCGAATGTGAGTGCGCGGCTGAGTTACCCAAGGTATTTTTAAACAACGCCCGGCGCGATTGCGTCGGGCGAATTTGTCTTAATGACATCATTGGATAGCTTAAACCGGCAAATCGGGCAACGAATTTGTAAGGACACCTTACGTTAGACGTATAAGGACGATTGCCAACAGATGTGCTGTCCGAAAAAAGGGGAGAGGTTTGCCCCCCCTTTTGCAACATTAGCCGATTGCTACGGCTTTGATGTCTTCGTCGATGAAAGGTAGATACTGCTCAAAGTTTTCAGCAAACATCTGAACCAGCTTCTCAGCCTGTTTATCGAAAGCGGCCTGGTCGTCCCAGGTGCGTCGCGGATCCAGCAGAACTTCGGCGACACCGGGGACGGAAACCGGCACATCAAAGCCAAAATTCGCATCCTTGCGGAATTCCGCATCCCGAAGCGATCCATCCAGAGCGGCAGTCAGCAAACCGCGGGTCGCACGGATCGGCATCCGGCTGCCAACGCCATAGGCGCCGCCAGTCCAGCCGGTATTCACCAGCCAGCAGGTCGCGCCGTGCTGGGCGATCTTGTCGCGCAGCAGGTTGCCATAGACTTCTGGGCGACGCGGCATGAACGGCGCGCCAAAGCATGTCGAGAATGTGGGTTGTGGCTCGGTCACGCCGCGCTCTGTGCCAGCAACCTTCGAGGTGAAGCCCGACAGGAAGTGGTACATCGCCTGAGCCGGGGTCAGCCGCGCAATCGGGGGCAGAACACCAAACGCGTCACAAGTCAGCATGATGATGTTCTTCGGATGCCCGCCCAACGCGCTTTTCGAGGCATTGGAGATATACTCGAGCGGATAGGCGCAACGCATGTTTGCGGTCAGCGAGTCATCTTCGAAATCCAGCTCCTTGGTCTCGGGATCGAAAACCATATTCTCGATCACGGTGCCGAATTTGCTGGTGGTTGCATAGATCTCGGGTTCGGCCTCGGCGTTCAGGTTGATCGTCTTGGCATAGCACCCGCCCTCGAAGTTGAAAGTGCCACGGTCTGACCATCCATGTTCGTCATCGCCAATCAAGGTGCGGGCCGGATCAGCGGACAGGGTGGTCTTGCCAGTTCCCGAGAGGCCAAAGAAGACTGCGGTATCAACGGGATTGCCGACCGCGTGGTTCGCCGAGCAATGCATCGGCATCACGCCTTTTTCGGGCAGCATGTAATTCAGCAGGGTGAAGACGGACTTCTTGTTTTCGCCGGCATATTCTGTGCCGCCGATCAGAATCAATTTGCGGTCGAAGTTCAGTGCGATCACTGTCTCGCTACGGCAGTTGTGCTTGGCCGGATCAGCCTGGAAGCTGGGACAGTTGATGATTGTGAAATCCGCGATGAACTCATCCAGGTCTTCACGATCCGGGCGGCGCAGCAAGTGACGGATGAACAGATTATGCCATGCCAGTTCGGTGACCATGCGCACGTTGATCGAATAAGCGGGGTCGGCGCCACCGACCAGATCCTGCACAAAATAGTCACGACCCTTCATGTGCTCGATCATATCGGCATAAAGCGTTTCGAAACCCTCGGGACTCATCTCGGCGTTGTTTTCCCACCAGATCGAATCGGCGACACTGTCGGTGCGGACAACATGTTTGTCCTTGGGAGAACGGCCAGTGAACTTGCCGGTACTGACAAGAAAAGCTCCGCCATTGCCAAGTGTACCTTCACCCCGCTTGAGGGCTTCTTCAATCAGTGCCGGTTCCATGAAGTTGTAATAGACATTGCCCAGACCCTCGATGCCCTGATCTTCGAGGCGGAATTGCGGGTTCACCCGTCCAGATGTCATGTGTGTCTTCTCCTGTGGCGGCGCGGCGGCAGATTGGCCAAGGTGCGCTCTTGGGGCAGTGTACCGGGAAAACCGGCGATTGGGCGGGTCTTATCATGGTCGTTTAGGGCGTGAACAGGACGGTTTGGCGCAGTTAGCGCAACCAAGTTCAGGTTTAGCGCCACCATGTTTTTTCTGCCGGAAATACAGACACTTTTCGAAGACCATTAACGGCTTTTTTGCCGCATGTGTGTGACAACAATCGCACGATTCGTAGATGGCGATTGATTCGCGGCCATAAAAACGACAAAAATGCCCTACAAATAAGCGAATTGTTTCGTATGAGAGCAGGAATAGGGGTTAACCCGATGTCAAAGATTGCACTGGTGGATGACGACAGGAACATTCTGACGTCCGTATCCATGACGCTCGAAGCCGAGGGTTTCGAGGTAGAAACGTATAACGACGGGCAGGCTGCTCTGGATGCGTTTAACAAGAAGCTGCCCGATATGGCAGTGCTGGATATCAAGATGCCGCGTATGGATGGCATGGATTTGCTGCAGCGACTGCGGCAGAAGACTCAGATGCCGGTGATCTTTCTGACTTCGAAAGATGACGAGATCGACGAAGTTCTGGGTTTGCGTATGGGTGCTGATGATTATGTCAAAAAGCCCTTTTCGCAACGGTTGCTGGTAGAACGGATACGGGCCTTGCTGCGCCGTCAGGAAGCGACCTCGGGTGATCCCGTGGCTGCCAACACAGGCGACGCCAAGGTGATGGAACGGGGCGAATTGCGGATGGACCCCTTGCGCCACGCGGTGAGCTGGAAGGGATCGGATGTCTCTTTGACAGTGACCGAGTTCCTGCTGCTGCAGGCCTTGGCGCAGCGTCCGGGATTTGTCAAAAGCCGCGATCAGCTGATGGATGTTGCCTATGACGATCAGGTCTATGTAGATGACCGCACGATCGACAGCCACATCAAGCGTCTGCGCAAAAAGATGCGCGCTGCTGATCCGGAGTTTTCGGCCATCGAAACGTTGTATGGTATTGGGTATCGGTACAACGAAGAATAAGCGTGGCCTAAGTTAAGGGGTTACTGGGTCTCGTGCGCGATACTGAGCAAGAAAACGAGTTACGCGACGGTGACGTCGTTCTTGGAGATGACTGGGTCATCCCCCAGAGCGACGATTCCGCCGAACTCAGGGCCACACGCGGCCGCCGCAATCTGTTTTCCCTGCGGGGCTCGCCTCTGGCGCGCAAGATCATCACATTCAACATGATTGCATTGGTGATTCTGGTCACCGGATTGCTATATCTGGATAATTCGCGAGAAGAACAGGTGCAGCAGACCGCCCGGAACTTGGTTGGTGATGCGCAGTTGGTCAGCAACGTATTTGAAACCCAGCTGCGACAGAATGTGACTGGCATTACCCGCGACGCGGCCATCCTGGATGTCAAAGATACGTTGGCTGGTCTCAGCCTGCCGGTCGGCGGTGAAGTCTTTGTTTACGATGCCCGAGGGACGCTGATTGGTTGGACGCGCGGCGCGCCTGCGGTCTCAGAGATGCCGGTCATGCTGCGCTCAGAAGCTGATGCGCAGACTGGAAGCACACTGATCAGTGATGCCTTGAACGCGGTCTGGACCGGGCTGTCCAAAGTGTTCAAACAAGATGAAACCAGCGAAGCGCCAACCTTGGCCCAACGCGTTCAGGCCATCATTCCACAGGCGCTGACCGGACATATTCAGGTTCAGGCGGTTCAGGATGACGCAGGCGAAACGGTTATCGTTGCTGCGGCCCCGATCCAACTGGATGGAAAGCCCGTTGGCGCGGTTGCCATGGCCGGTCCCGCCGGAGAAATCGACGCATTGGCCCGCCGTGATCAAGAGCGGATCCTGCGCATGTTCGTCGTGGCGCTTTTGGTGTCAGTCGGATTGAGCCTTGTCCTAGCATCGACCATCGCCAACCCATTGGCCGACCTGGCATCCGCCGCCGAGATGGGCAAAGACCGCGGTGCGGGGGTCAACCCGGGCCGCATCCGCATCCCCGATCTGAGCGCGCGACCGGACGAAATTGGACGACTCAGCCGAGCTTTGCGCGGCATGGTTACAGCGCTGTATAACCGGATTGATGCAAACGAACAATTCGCGGCAGATGTTGCGCATGAGATCAAAAACCCCCTAGCCAGCCTTCAATCTGCTGTGGGCACGTTGCGCATGGTTAAAAGAGACGACCAGCGCGATAAGCTGATGGGTGTGATCGAACATGATGTCCGTCGGCTGGATCGTCTGGTCAGCGACATTTCGAACGCCTCGCGCCTGGACGCCGAACTGGTCAAGGAGGAAGAGCAGCCATTTGATTTGTTGAACCTGATCGGAAACCTCGGTCAGTATCTGGGCGAGGATGCGCGCGCCAAGGGAATCGATTACATCACTGATCTGCCGCCCGAACCAATCACCGTGACCGGGCTTGAGGCGCGATTGGCGCAGGTGTTCGTAAACCTGATCACCAATGCGATTTCCTTCTGCGAAGAAAGCGATGCCATACGTGTGTGGGTACGCCGGCGCGAGGATCGGGTTCTGGTTGTTGTTGAAGACACCGGCCCAGGCATCCCCGAGCAAGCCCTGACCAAAGTGTTCAAAAGATTCTATTCCCAGCGACCAGCCGAGCATTTCGGCAATAATTCGGGGTTGGGTCTGGCAATTTCCAAGCAGATCGTCGAGGCGCATGGCGGGGTGATTTGGGCCGAAAATATCCGCCCGACCGAAGCGGACATAACATCAGACCCTCAAGGCGCGCGATTTGTCGTGGGCCTGCCGGTTTGATGCGGTGAGCACGTCCGCACTCTCCTCTGTTGAACACCATGATACTGCCATCGTTCACGCCTCTTGTGTCGCGGTAGCAGACCGTGCTGTTTTGATTGTGGGGCCTTCGGGCACCGGGAAATCAGCGCTGTCTTTGCAGATGATGGCGTTGGGGGCCGATCTGGTCGCGGACGATCGGGTTCGGTTGTATATGGATGGCAATCTCGCCCTGGCAGAGGCGGCTCCAAATATCGGTGGACTGATCGAGGCAAGAGGTCTTGGCCTGTTGCGGGCAGTCTCTGTCGGGCCGGTGCCGGTTGGCTTTGTGGTGGACATGGCGCAAGAAGAACCCGAGCGCCTGCCAGAACCCCGTTCAATTCTTATCCTGAGGCAAACTGTTCCCTTGCTTCGGGGCGCTGGCGTCTCCAATTTACCAGCAGCGCTCTTGCTACTGATGAAAAACGGGTGCGCAGACCCGGAATGGCCCAATCAATGACGACCCAAAGACGCATCGTACTTGTCACCGGCCCATCCGGCGCAGGCCGGTCCACCGCAATCCGTGTGTTAGAGGATCTGGGGTTCGAGGCCATCGACAACCTTCCCATGGGTCTTTTGCTGCGTCTATTAGACGGGCCAAAAACCGACCGTCCCATGGCGCTTGGTATTGATGCGCGCAACCGCGATTTTTCCACGATTGGCGTCATCGAATTGCTGGCTAAGCTTCGGTGGATGGAACAGGTTGACCTGACCACGCTTTATCTCGATTGCAGCGATGAAGTCCTGCTGCGCCGGTATTCGGAAACCCGCAGACGTCACCCGGTGTCTGCGGATGCCAGCCCTGAAACCGGAGTGCGCCAGGAAAAAGAGTCGCTGGCCCCAATTCGTGAACTCGCAGATACGTTGATCGACACTACGCCACTGAATGTTCACCAACTGCGCGAAGAGGTAGAGCGTTGGTTTGCACCTCAGGGTGGGCGGCATCTGGCGGTAACCATCGAATCATTTTCCTATAAGCGTGGTTTGCCTCGCGGATTGGATATGGTCTTTGACTGCCGTTTTCTCACCAACCCGTACTGGCGTCCCGAGCTTCGGGCCGAAGATGGTCGCAATTCGGATGTGGCGAGCTATATTCAAACCGACGCGAACTATGCGCCTTTCTTCGAAAGGGTGGTTGACCTGCTGACTTTGTTGTTGCCCGCCTACCGGGCCGAGGGCAAAGCCTACCTGTCCGTGGCCTTTGGCTGTACCGGAGGGCAACACAGATCGGTTGCAATGGCCGAAGCGGTTGCAAAGGCCCTTGCAGAAGGGGGGCAGCAAGTGGCAATTAGGCATCGCGAAATGGAAAGACGATCGTTGAATGTGAGGCCGGATTGATCGGGATCGTACTCGTAGCACATGGTGGGCTGGCCAAAGAATATTTGGCCGCGATGCAGCATGTGGTCGGCAATCAGCCCGGCCTGGCCGCGATCTCGATCGAGGCCGATCATGATCGCGAAGCGAAGCAATCGGAAATCTGTGCGGCCGCCGACAGTGTTGATGTTGGTGACGGTGTTGTCGTCGTGACCGATCTGTTTGGCGGAAGCCCGTCGAATCTCAGCCTGCGTGCCTGCGCGCCGCAGGATCGCCGTATCCTTTACGGCGCAAATCTTCCCATGTTGATAAAACTGGCCAAATCCCGCCACCTGCCGATTGGCGAAGCCGTGCGGCAGGCAATGGAAGCTGGACGTAAGTATATCAATGCGCAAAATGTGACGTTTGATGAGAACCGGACAGATAAAGAATGACCACCCGAAGCTTGAAAATTATCAATGAAAAGGGCCTGCATGCCCGCGCCTCGGCCAAGCTGGTCGAGTTGGTAGAAGGGTTCGACGCTCAGGCCGAGGTGTCGAAAGACGGGCTTTCCGCATCCGGCGACAGCATTATGGGTCTTTTGATGTTGGCAGCGTCTCGCGGAACGACTATTGACGTCGAGACGTCCGGACCGGATGCTGAGGCGTTGGCTGATGCGTTGGAGACTCTGGTGAACGACAAGTTCGGAGAAGGTTTCTGACCGCACCCGCCGTGATACGAAGAACGGGATAACCAGGAATTGGCGGAAACAACGCACGAGACCAAGACAGGCCCGGTGGTGGATGGGACCAAGGACCAGGGCGAGATCTATGATCGTAAGACCCTGACCTACGCAAACTCGTTCGACGACCCTTGGACTGCAACAGCGATCCGCACCATTGAATGGTGTACGGGTAAGTTGACCATTTTGGGTATGGTTAACAAGTTCGAGAAGCAGAATGAACAATTCCGCGGCCAACGGTTCTGGGCAGGTGCGCTTAATATAATGGGCATCGACCTGACCACGCCAGAGGAACAGATCGCGCGTATTCCGAAAACGGGGCCCGTGGTCGTCGTAGCCAACCATCCCCATGGCATGGTCGACGGCATGATTTTGGCAGAGCTGATCGGCAGGGTCCGCAGCGACTATCGGATCTTGACCCGTTCGGTTCTGACAGGTTTGGACGAGGCGGCGACGTCGTTCATGATTCCGGTGCCCTTCCCGCACGATCCCGAGGCACAGGCCAAGATGCTTGAGATGCGCGGCAATGCGATGGAGCATCTGAAAAACGGGGGCGTTGTGGCCTTGTTCCCTTCGGGCGTCGTGATGTCTTCGGATGACTGGTTCGGGCCGGTGATCGAGCGTGAGTGGAACGTGTTCACGGCCAAAATGATCCGTCGATCCGGCGCGCAGGTCCTGCCGATCTTTTTCCCTGGCAGGAATTCGCGTGCCTACCAGATCGCCAACAAGCTTTCTGCGATTCTGCGCCAGGGTTTGTTGCTGCACGAGATCGTTCGATCCTGCAACAAACCGCAATCCCCGGTGATCGGAGAACCGATCTCGGATGAGGATATGCAGCTGCTGGAACGAGATCCGCGCGGCTTTATGGCTTGGCTCAGAAAGCACACGCTGGGTCTGGGGCAGGCAACCAAGCTCTGACCTGCAATTTCACCTGATCAGGACAATCTCGGTGGCTGCGCCCGGATGAATTCCGGGCGGTGGCCTTTACCGGGTCGGCACTGGGGCCTCGCCTCGATAGTCATAAAAACCACGCTGCGTTTTACGTCCCAGCCAGCCCGCTTCGACATATTTCGTCAACAGCGGACAAGGGCGATATTTGGTATCGGCCAATCCATCATGCAGCACGTTCATAATGGCCAAACAGGTGTCTAGGCCGATAAAGTCAGCCAGTTCTAGTGGTCCCATCGGGTGGTTTGCGCCCAATTTCATCGATTGGTCAATCGACTGAACATTCCCCACGCCTTCATACAGGGTGTATACGGCCTCGTTGATCATCGGCATCAGGATGCGGTTGACAATGAAAGCCGGGAAATCTTCGGCGCTGGCGGCGGTTTTGCCCAGGCGGTCTACAACGGCCTTACAGGCAGCAAATGTTGGTTGATCCGTAGCAATGCCCCGGATCAGTTCAACCAGTTGCATCACCGGAACTGGGTTCATGAAGTGAAAACCCATAAAGCGTTCGGGCCGGTCTGTTCGGCTCGCCAGACGTGTGATCGAAATAGATGACGTATTTGACGTCAGGATTGTATGCGGTTGCAGATGTGGCAGCAAACTTTCGAAAATGGCTTGTTTGACGGTCTCACGCTCGGTTGCGGCCTCGATCACCAGGTCAGTCTGGCCCAGCTTTGGCAGCTCCATTGTAGTCGTGATGCGTTTCAGCGCGGATTGCATCTCCTCATCCGAAATTTTTCCGCGCGATGCCTGGCGCGCCATATTTCCTTCAATCGTCGCCATGGCGCTGTTCAGCGCGTCCTGGCTAACGTCGTTCAGCAGAACGTCATATTCCGCCAAAGCCAGTACGTGGGCGATACCATTGCCCATTTGGCCTGCGCCAATCACTCCGACTGATTTTACATCCATTTTTTGATGCCTCTGTGCCACGGGGTAGGATGACACTATCGGCAGATCGGGGCGGGCGGCAAGGGGATCAGACCGTTCGACTTTGCTTCAAATGCGCACATTAGGAGATTCTCAAGACTTGCGGCTGCAAGATGGCATCCGGGTGAAAATTGGGTGAGTGATATGAGCTATCATCAAGCTGGCTCGGGGCGACTCGAGCATGACGTGTGCCAATACGGTGAGTCACGATTGTGGTTTCGTGGGCCAATGCGTTCGCTGGAGACGTCATTTGTGGCCTGCGCAGGTGGGACCGAAACATTCGGGCGATTCGTCGAGCAGCCATTCGCGGCAGTTCTCGAAGAGAGGTTGGACAGACGATGCCTGAATTTCGGAAGTCTTTTTTGCGGTGTAGATGCGCTGTGCGATGACACGGAGTTGAGGGGTTTACTGAACCAAGCAGAGCTCTGCTTGGTTCAGCTTAGCGACATATTGGGGCAGTCCAATCGATTCTACCGGGTTCATCCCCGACGCAACGACCGTTTTTTGGCTCCGACAGAGGATCTGAAATCTCTCTATCCCGAGATCGACTTTGCCGATGTCCATTTCGTACATCACCTGATGATTTTGTTGCAGGGCCGCAATGATGCGCGGTTCGAGGTAATCACAGAAGAGCTGCGACGGAATTGGATCGACCGCATTGGGGGGCTTGTTGAGGCGCTTGAAGCGCCTGTTGTCTTGTTGAATTTGCAGGTCCTGCGTGAGGCAGAAAGTGATCAGCCCAAGCACGGTGCTGATATTCGGATCACGCCACAGATGATCGAGGCCCTGCGCCCTCTCAGCGCCGAGATCGTTGAGGTGACGGTCAGCGTGTCGGGGCAGTCCGATGAGCTTGAAGATATGCTGTTTGGAACACTGCAACAGCCCATGGCGGAATATATGATAGGTCCTGCGGCACACAGGTCGATTGCTGACGCCTTGGTCGGTCCGATCAGAAACCTGCAATGAAAAGGGCCCGCCGATGGCGGGCCCAATGCAAGATTCTTCGTGGAAAAGTCTAGCCCGTTGATCAGCCGAGTTTCTCGGTCAGTTCCGGAACGGCCTGGAACAGGTCGGCGACCAGACCGTAATCGGCAACCTGGAAGATCGGCGCTTCTTCGTCTTTGTTGATCGCCACGATGATTTTCGAGTCTTTCATACCTGCCAGATGCTGAATCGCACCCGAGATGCCGACAGCGACATACAGATCCGGGGCAACAACCTTGCCGGTCTGACCCACCTGCCAATCGTTCGGAGCATAGCCCGAGTCGACTGCGGCGCGCGATGCGCCTACTGCGGCCCCCAGCTTGTCAGCGAGACCTTCGATCAGCTTGAAGTCCTCTTCAGAACCGACACCACGGCCACCCGACACAACAACGCCAGCCGAAGTCAGCTCGGGGCGGTCGCTTGTGGCTACCTTGTCTTCGACCCAGGACGATAGACCGGGGTTCTCGCCGACCGAGATGGTCTCAACGGCTGCCGAGCCATCTTCGCCCGCAGCATCAAAACTTGCGGTTCGGAAAGTGACGACTTTTTTGGCGTCCACAGATTTGACGGTTTGGATCGCGTTGCCCGCATAGATTGGGCGTTCAAAGGTCGAGCCGTCGACGACACCGGACGCGTCCGAGATGACCATGACGTCCAGCAGCGCGGCAACGCGCGGCATAACGTTCTTGGCATCGGTGGTGGCGGGGGCAACGATGTGCTCATAAACATCAGCCAGACCTACGATCAGCGCAGCAGTGGATTCTGCCAGGCGATGGCCCAGCGATTCGTCCTCGGCGACCAGAACCTTTGAGACGCCGGTGATCTTGGCGGCAGCTTCACCGGCAGCAGCAGCGGAACCGCCTGCGGCCAGAACGGTTACATCACCCAGTGCCTTTGCTGCGTTCACAGCTTTGGCGGTTGCGTCCAGCGCCAGTTCACCATTGTTGACTTCGGCGAGAAGAAGAACAGCCATTACACAGCCCCCGCTTCTTTGAGTTTCGCGACAAGCTCGTCTACCGAGCCGACGATGATGCCAGCGGCACGTGCCTGTGGTTCTTCGGTTTTGACGACTTCCAGGCGCGGCGAAACGTCGACGCCGTAATCGGCGGCGGTTTTCTCGTCCAGCGGCTTTTTCTTCGCCTTCATGATGTTGGGTAGCGACGCGTAACGGGGCTCGTTCAGGCGCAGGTCCACGGTCACGATTGTCGGCATTTTGACGCTGATGGTTTGCATGCCGCCATCGACTTCGCGGGTGATCTTTGCGCTGTCGCCGTCGATGTCGATGTCGGACGCAAAGGTGCCTTGTGACCAGCCCAAAAGAGCTGACAACATCTGACCAGTTGCATTCATGTCGTTGTCGATAGACTGCTTGCCGCACAGAACGATACCGGGCTGCTCTTCCTCGACCACTTTGGCCAGGATCTTGGCAACGGCCAGGGGTTCAATGTCCTGATGGACATCATCTGCAGCAATGACCAGGATGGCACGGTCCGCGCCCATGGCCAGCGCAGTGCGCAGTGTTTCCTGGGCTTGTTTTACGCCGATAGAAACAACGACGACTTCGTCTGCCTTGCCGGCTTCTTTCAGACGGATTGCCTCTTCGACAGAAATTTCGTCGAACGGGTTCATCGACATTTTGACATTGGCGAGATCGACACCGCTGCCATCCGCTTTGACGCGAACTTTAACGTTATAGTCAATCACGCGTTTGACAGGCACGAGTACCTTCATTTTGCGCTAGCTCCTCACAAAAAACGGCAAGCCGCGTCGCGACTCCACCAATGTTCATGAGGGCTTGAATAGCGATTCAATTCAGGCGGCAACAGGGCAAAATCGTCACGTCATCTGCAACGGACGTCGCGTTTTGCTATTTTTGACGTGACCAAGCACCACACACCCACCCAAAAAGGCAGGAAGCTATCGGTTTGCGCCCGCCCGTCGGGCCGGGGCTTCGCCCTTCCGGTCGCCGCCGCGTCCACTGGACGCAACGCCGCTTTCAGCGGTTCGCGCCCGGAACCCACAGAACATCTTGGGTTCCGTTTTCATTGGCACAACGGGCTGCGACGAAGAACCAGTCGCTCAGACGGTTCAGGTACTTGACTGCGGTTTCGTTAACCGGCTCCATGTTGGTCAGCTCAACCGCAAGCCGTTCGGCCCGGCGCGATACGGTCCGACATACATGCAGATGCGCCGCAAGACGCGAGCCACCGGGCAGGATGAAACTGCGCAGCGGTTCCAAGGCTTCGTTCATCGCGTCGATTTCAACCTCGAGCCGGTCAATCTGCGAGGGCACGATGCGCAGAGGCGGATAGTCTGCTTCGGCATCCTTTTCCATGTCGGGACGACAGAAATCTGCGCCCAGATCAAACAGGTCATTCTGAATGCGGGCGAGTGCAGCTTCGACATCCCCATCTGCCTCGGTCCGGGCGACGCCGACAAAGGCGTTCAACTCGTCCACGGTGCCATAAGCGGTCACGCGGCCCGAGTATTTGGCGACGCGTTCGCCATTGCCGAGTGCGGTTTTGCCATCATCACCGGTGCGGGTGTAAATCTTGTTCAATACGACCATTTACTGACCTCCCTGACCGCGCAGCCAGACGTAAAGCACGATCAGAATCACGGCGATGAACTGAAACAGGATACGCAGGCGCATATACTTGTTGCTTTTCAGTGCCGCGTCCCTGCCGCTTTTGCCGAAATTCGAGATGCCAAGCGCCAATACGACGACAACCGCCGCCATGGCCAAAAGCAAAATGACCATCATTAGGTCCATGAGTACACCGTCCGCGTTTCTGTTTGCCTAGGGCTATCATCTAGCCCCGTGCGTGCCAAAAGCGAACGGGTTATTTCGCCTCAGACCCCTGCAAGGATGCGGTCAATCGCACGTGTCGACAGGATGCGGCGCAAACAACCGGCGATAAATGTAGGTGTTGTCACATAGTATCGGGGGCGCGGGCGCTTGGATTCTACGGCGTGGGCCAGCTTGGTCGTAACTGCAGATGCGGGCAGTTCAAACCGATCCGGCCCCGACGATTCATACAGTCTTTTCAACAAAGAGGACTCATAACGCTCGCGCAGGGCCGAGTTTTGCCAGTTGATGAACCGCTCGAAGAACGGGATTGAGTTTTCGCGGATTTTAGATGTGATCGGGCCGGGTTCGATCAAAATGACCTTGATCCCCGTATCAGCCAGTTCCAGGCGCAGTGTATCCGTCAGCCCTTCGATTGCATATTTCGTGGCCACATAGGCGCCGCGCCACGGATAGGCCACCAGACCCAGCACCGAAGAGTTCTGAACGATTCGCCCGTGTCCTTGACTGCGCATAATCGGGATGACCTGCCTGGTCAGTTCGTGCCAGCCAAAGAAGTTCGCCTCGAAAATCTGACGCAGGCCTTCGGTCGGCAGGTCCTCGACCGCGCCGGGCAGGCCATGTGCGCCATTGTTGAACAGCGCGTCCAGGGTGCCTCCGGTGGCCTCCAACACTTCGTTCAAACCCGAGGATATGCTGGCCGTGTCGGTATAATCAATGCACGGGCTTTCAAACCCCTGCGCCCGCAACCGGTCGCAATCGCGCTGTTGTTTGCACGAGGCAAACACGCGCCAACCCCGCGCGCGCATCCCATGCGCCGCATCCAGTCCGATGCCCGATGAGCAGCCAGTAATTAGAATGGTTTTCTGCATGATTTTCCCGATTCTGAACCAGCCCCAAGCTAGGGTGCACAGAGTATGGGGACAATCATTGCTCCACGTCAGTCTGGTGTTTTTCTGACCAAAGAGGTCGAAATCCACCCCACCTGTTGCTGCGGCAACACGCGCAGTCGCAACCATCCGGTGCCCGAGTCACTTAGCACCTCGACCTTCTGGCCGATGCGCGCTTTGCCAACAATCGGGTAGATCGTTCCAGGGCCGTCACGCATGTTCACGCGGGTCCCGGAGATTTCCCGGATATCTTTCCTGGGTTCAGGCTGGGCGGCGGGTTCAGGCTGCACGTCCTTGGTGATTTGCTTCAGGCCAGTTACACCGTCTTCCAGAGACGCAAGCGTGATGCTGGCAGTCTGATCGTCAAACACCGAAAGCGCGTTGAAAGTGTCCAGACTGGCGGGTTCTGCGACAATCGCTGCGACTGCTGGCTGGGGATCAATCGGGCGCTCGCGCACGACCGGCGAGCGCATAGCGACATTTGTCACAAGCTCTTTTGCCGGAGACGGTGCTACGGTTTTGGGGGCCGCTTTCGAGGCGACTCGCACAGGCTGTTCCGACCGCACACCGCGCGGCTCGAAATTAGGCCCGCCACTCATGACGTAAAAGCACCAGCCAAGTGCAGCGAAACTCATTACAATCAGGCGCGTCATGGCGCATCCCCCGGTCGATCAATCAAAACAAAAAAAGGCAGCAGACTAATGTCAGACATCCTAGCATAATTCGCGACCCAAGTCGAAAAACGGGGGAAATCGGGGGGTTGCCTCCCCCTGTTGCAAAAAGCGCCACTTGTCCCCAGTAAAATATGTCTTGCTTGCTTTACCCGCGCGCCCTTGCGTCGTATCACATCATCTATGAATGATACGATCGACGACCCCAATATGGTGGCCCCCGAAAACGGGGGCGAAGTAGCCGAACCGCTGCGCCGCGCGATTGGTGAACGTTATCTGACCTATGCGCTGTCCACCATCATGCACCGGGCCTTGCCCGATGCACGGGATGGTTTGAAGCCGGTGCATCGGCGAATCCTCTATGCGATGCGCGAGTTGCGACTCAGTGCAACGGGCGGATTCCGTAAGTCGGCGAAAATCTCGGGCGATGTGATGGGTAACTATCACCCGCACGGCGATGCCGCGATTTATGACGCGATGGCGCGTTTGGCGCAGGATTTCAATGTGCGCTATCCGCTGGTCGACGGGCAGGGGAATTTCGGCAATATCGACGGCGATAACCCGGCGGCCTCTCGTTATACCGAGGCTCGGATGACCATCGTGGCCGAGGCTCTGCTTGAGGGTCTGAACGAGGATGCTGTCGATTTCCGTGACAACTATGACGGCACGCTGACCGAACCGGTGGTTCTGCCCGCGCAATTTCCGAATCTGCTGGCCAATGGCTCCAGCGGTATTGCGGTGGGCATGGCGACGAATATCCCGCCACATAACATCTCGGAACTGTGTGACGCCTGTTTGCATCTGATCAAGACGCCGGATGCGCGCGACGATACGCTTCTGAACTACGTGCCCGGACCGGATTTCCCAACCGGCGGCGTAATCGTTGAACCGCCTGCGAATATCGCGCAGGCCTATCGCACCGGGCGCGGGTCATTCCGCCTGCGCTGTAAGTTCGAGGTCGAGGATCTGGGCCGCGGTCAGTGGCAGATCGTCGTCACCGAGATTCCCTATCAGGTTCAGAAATCGAAGCTGATCGAAAAGATCGCCGAGCTGATTCAGACCAAGAAAATCCCGATCCTTGGCGACGTTCGTGACGAATCCGCCGATGACATCCGCCTGATCCTTGAGCCGCGTTCCAAGAATGTGGACCCCGAGGTGCTGATGGGCATGCTTTATCGTAACTCAGACCTTGAGGTGCGGTTCAGCCTGAACATGAACGTGCTGATCGACGGGGTGACACCCAAAGTCTGCTCGATGAAAGAAGTGCTTCGCGCCTTCCTTGATCACCGGCAAGAGGTTCTGCTGCGCCGGTCGCGCCACCGGATGGCCAAGATCGACCATCGGCTGGAGGTGTTGGAGGGCTTTATCGTTGCCTTCCTGAATCTTGACCGCGTGATCGACATTATCCGCTATGACGATGACCCCAAGGCTGCGCTGATGCGCGAAGACTGGGGCATCGACCATGTCCGCGCCACCAATGAGGCCGACTATGTCTCGCCCACACGGGGCGAGGGCGAGCTGTCCGAGGTCCAGGTCGACGCAATTCTTAACATGCGTCTGCGCAGCTTGCGTCGTCTGGAAGAGATGGAGCTGGTTCGCGAACGCGATGAGCTGATGTTGGAACGTGCCAATCTCGAAGATCTTCTAGCCGACGAAAGCCTGCAATGGGCCAGCATCGCCGAGCAGTTGAAAGAGACCAAGAAAACGTTCGGCAAGGATTATGAGGGCGGCGCGCGTCGCACCCAGTTTGCCGAAGCCGGTCAGGTCGAAGAGGTCCCGCTTGAGGCGATGATCGACCGCGAACCGATCACGGTTGTCTGCTCTCAGATGGGCTGGATTCGCGCCATGACCGGCCATATCGACCTGAACCGCGAGTTGAAGTTCAAGGATGGCGATGGGCCACGGTTTATCTTCCATGCGGAAACCACCGATCGGCTGCTGGTCTTTGCCTCGAACGGTCGATTCTATACGATCAGCGCCGCGAATCTGCCCGGCGGTCGGGGTATGGGCGAGCCGCTGCGCCTGATGGTCGACCTGCCGAATGAGGCGCAGATAATCGACATCCTGATCCACAAACCGGGGCGCAAGCTGCTGGTGGCCTCGGATGCGGGTAACGGCTTCACCGTGCCCGAGGATGACGTGCTGGCACAGACCCGAAACGGCAAACAGGTGCTGAACGTCAAAGGCGACGAAACAGCGATTATCTGTAAGGCGATCGAAGGTGACCACGTTGCAGTGGTTTCTCAGAACGGCAAGTTTCTGGTCTTCCCGACCGAGGAACTGCCTGAAATGACCCGCGGCAAGGGCGTTCGCCTGCAGAAATACAATATGGCGCGCGGGCGGCAGGGGACGCTGGAATTGGACGGCGGGCTGTCAGATATCACCACCTTCAACTGGGAAGAGGGCCTGAAATGGTCCATGGGTGGCGACAAGACCCGGCACGAGGCAGATCTTTCGCAATGGCTGGCCAAGCGTGCCAGCGTCGGGAAAAAGCCGCCATACGGCTTCCCGCGTGATTTTAAATTCTCCTGATCAGGCCCGGTCACAGAGGATTTATGCCGATACGGCTTGGCACAAGCCGTATCGGTGCGTTAGATCAAAGAAAAACAGGCCTATCGAGACGAGACATGTTGCGCATTTTGACACTGATCACCGGATTGGCCCTGATGGGCGCCTGCACCCAAACGCAGGTTTACGAAGAGCCTGAGTCGCTGGGCGAATTCAAGTTGCGGGTAAACTATGCCTTTGCCGATAAGGCGGTGCAGGGGCCGGTAAGCCGGGATGCGACGCCCGACGAATGGACTGCGGCCATTCAAAACGCGGTGGACATCCGCCTTGGGCGCTATACGGGCGCTCAGGAATACGACATCGGCATCAGCCTCGAGGGCTACATGCTGGCCCCTCCCGGAATTCCGGTGATCTACAACCCCAAGAGCACTGCGATTGTTCTGGTCAACGTTTATGACGTGAACAAGAAAGAATTTCTTGCCAAAGGTAAGCAATTCCAGGTGCTGGAAGACACAACCGGTGGCAGTGCCCTGAAAGGGTCGGGTCATGAACGGACGAAACAAGAGCAAATGAGCGGGCTGGCTCTGAAAGTTGCGGACCGAGTCGAAGAATGGTTGGCCGAGGAACATTTGGAAAACGGTTGGTTCGACCGGCGTCCCGAACTGATCCAGCCACTCGATTCAGGTGAAGCAACGCAAAATCCGGCTTAAAGAACGGCATTTCCCGCAGGATGTGCTTGATTTTCTCCTTTGAACCCAATATCTCGCGCGCGCAGATGTAACCACGGGACCAAGGGTCCCCCAAAGCACAAAAGGGCGCCTGAGGAATGGCAAAGGAAAAGTTTGAGCGTAATAAGCCGCACGTCAACATTGGCACGATTGGGCACGTTGACCACGGCAAGAC